>JBBDIR010000060.1:2578-28004 GCA_040880325.1 Pseudohongiellaceae bacterium | reverse complement strand
AGCCGTTACAACAAGAAGGCGATAGAGAAGGAATAGTAAATAGAAATTGCGTCAGAGAGAAATTGCTAACCCAAGATAAGTCCTAAAGAGTAATGGTTAGATACTTTCCGGATGAGTAGCCGTTACAACAAGAAGGCGATAGAGAAGGAATAGTAAATAGAAATTGCGTCAGCGAAAAATTGCTAACCCAAGATAAGGTCCTAAAGAGTAATGGTTAAATACTTTCCCGATGAATAAACGTTACGACTGAAAACCATGCAAATATCCAAGCGCGAAAAAAATATCATAATGCTGGCTGCTGCAGTCGCTGTAATCTTCGTGATCAGCAGTGGCTGGCCGGCGATAAAGTCTGTGTATGCCGAGAGACAGAGCAACATAGAAAGTGTAGAGATCGACATCGCGCGTGAACAACGTCTGATTGAAAACACGGCTAGTTGGCGTGAGCGTCGTGTCGAGGTCGAGTCCCAGCTGGCAGAATTGCACAATCAACTATTTACCGGCTCGACCATACCCATAGTCGAGGCAAATATTCAGCGCGCACTTTCC
Source organism: Pseudohongiellaceae bacterium (assembly GCA_040880325.1). Lineage (GTDB taxonomy): Bacteria > Pseudomonadota > Gammaproteobacteria > Pseudomonadales > Pseudohongiellaceae > UBA9145. Next base: position 27,458 of record JBBDIR010000060.1, on the reverse strand, counting down.
GGCCATGCGGGGGAATCGGGAATAGCGATAAGCTCTACGCGTCTCGCCGACCGCTTGATCACTGATGATTGGCTACTCATCTCTCAGGAGATGTCTTTTCGCACCAGCGATCAAGTGAACACAGTGAGGTTTCTGGATAGGCTGGAGAATTCAACGCCACGGCTTCGAGTCACTGCTTTCAATGTGAGCCGCAGTCGCAATCAATACAGCGGTTCAATCACTGTCGTTGGATTTGCACGAAGTGAAGGGCTGGTTACGCAGATTGTGAGCAACAGATGAGCGAGATAGAGAGTCAAGCAGCAGAACTGGAAGAACTGGAAGAACTGGAAAAACAGGAAGCGCCAGCGATGACGCTCTCTGTTTTCGGGCAATTGTTAGAGCCCGAGGGCATAGTTCCAGCCCAGGATTTTGCCAGCAGCGGCCGGCTTATCTGCGAGCAAGTGCCGAGTATTGAACTGCGTGCCAAGATCCGCTTTATCCTGGATGAAGACATCAAATTCGATATCGGTGCCGCCGACGAAGTCCGTCGCCTAATGCGCCATTGGCGCGCCGAGCTGTCACCGCAGATTGACAATACCGATGAAGAGCTCTTCGTCTCCGGGTTTGCCGACGACGAGTCACTCGCAGACCTCGCATCAGAGGCACCAATTATTCGCTTGGTAAATCATCTGTTCGCTCGCGCCCTGGATCTCGATGCCAGTGATATTCATTTCGAACCGAACGAAGCGCACCTCGATATACGCTGTCGCGTCGATGGCATCATGACGCGTATAGAGCGGCTGCCCATCAAGATACACACGGCGGTCGCCTCCCGACTGAAACTGATGGCGCGACTCGACATCGGCGAGAAGCGACTGCCGCAGGATGGGCGCATAGATTATAAGATAGGCAGCAAGCAGCTCGACATGCGGGTGTCCACACTGCCTGGCGTGCACGGTGAATCTATCGTATTGAGAATCCTGGATAGAAGCGATACAGCAGTGAGTTTGAAGCAGCTGGGCATGCCGGAAAAAATTCTCACTCAGTATCAGGGCATCATTAGTCAGCCCCATGGCATGGTCTTGATCACCGGCCCTACCGGAAGCGGCAAGACCACCACGCTGTATGCCACGCTGGAAAAAATTAACAGCGAGAGGCAGAAAATTATCACCGTCGAAGACCCGGTCGAATACCAGCTGGAAGGCATCACTCAGATTCAGGCCAATGCCAGTATCGGTCTGAGCTTTGCCGAGGGCCTGCGCTCGATAGTGAGACAGGACCCGGATGTGTTGATGATCGGTGAGATTCGCGATCATGAGACGGCGGAGATAGCGATCGAGTCTGCACTTACCGGACACCTGGTATTCTCCACGCTGCATACCAACGATGCTGCAGGTGCGGTAACGCGGCTACAAGACATGGGCGTGCAAGGCTACCTGATCAGCTCCAGTCTGCTGGCGATTCAAGCGCAAAGACTAGTCAGACGCGTCTGCACCGATTGTGCCGAGACGCATCCCTTCACTATCGATGAAGCCGCGGCGCTGGAGATCGAGGTGAATACAATTGGCGAAATTCGACGCGGCAGTGGCTGCGAGCGCTGTGGACAAACCGGCTACAGAGGCCGCGTCGGCCTCTATGAATTATTGATCATGAGCGATGCGATTCGACATCACATCGCGTCAGGCGCCGATGCTAATGTGATTCGGAGCGAGGCCATTAAAGAGGGCATGAAGACACTGCGTCAGGATGCCCTCGAGAAACTGGCGAGCGGCATGACCACCCCGGAGGAAGTCGTGCGAGTGACTCGAGCGATATGAGTGCATTGTATTTTAAATATCAGGCCTTCGACGCCGAGGGCAATATTCGCAGCGGTCAGCTAAGTGCAGATACCGAGCGTGAGGCCGTGCGTATATTGAAGGGCAAGAAGCTGACCCCGGTCAAGATCGCTCAGACCAGAGAAGCCGCACAGAAGAGCCAGCGTAAACGCATCTCGGCGTCCGATGTGTTGGACTTCACCAATGGCCTGTGCACGCTGGTCGAGGCCCGCGTGCCTATCGACAGGTCGCTGCGCCTGTTAGAGGGTATTACCGAATCCGCCGCCATGCGCGAGCTGGTAATCAGCCTGCTGCGCGAGGTGAAGGAAGGCAGAAGCCTGGCCGAGGCGATGGAGGCCCACCCCAGAGTCTTTAACAAGATGTATGTCAACATCGTCCGCGCCGGCGAAGAAGGCGGTATTCTCGATCAGCTGTTGCCCGACCTTGCAGATTATCTTGAGACCAGCGCCAGGACACGACAGGCAATTATCTCCGCGATGATCTACCCAATCGTCCTGCTCATTACCGGCGTGCTCTCCGTCGTCTTGCTGCTGGTTTTCGTCGTGCCGCAGTTCGCCGCCATGTTCGAAGATGCGGGCACCGAGATACCAGCCTCGGCTGCCTTCTTGCTCTCTCTCAGTACGGGCATACAAAGTTACGGCTACTTGATTATTGTGTTCTTCGCCCTGCTCGTATTTTTCTGGAAACGTCTGGACAGAGAGCCGGCGTCAAGACTCAAGAAAGATGGTTTCCTGCTCGGGTTGCCGATGATGGGCACACTCATTCTCTACCAGGAATGTGCGGTATTTGCCAGAACCCTCGGCGCCTTATTGGGGGCAGGTATCCCATTAATTCGCGCGCTTCGGGTTTCGCGAGAGGTGGTCGGCAATACCGTATTAGCTAAGCATCTGGTTCAGGTTGAAGAAGACGTAAGAGGCGGCGCAGGTCTCGGTGCCTCGCTGGAGAAGACCAATCAGTTTCCGACGCTGCTGCATCAATTAGTCGCAGTTGGGGAGGAGTCGGGACGTACGGCCACTATCCTGATCAAGTCGGCGGCTACGTTCGACTCCACCGTGCGCAACCAAATTTCCAGTCTGGTAGCTGCTCTGCAGCCTGCCCTGATAATAATTCTCGCCATCGCGGTTGGCGGTATCACCATCACCATGCTTTCGGCTGTGTTTAGCATGAATGCGGTGGATTTCTAATTCTCGGAGAACAGTGTGAAGTTTATTAAAAATCAAAACGCTAAAAAGTGCGCAAGAAAGTGTGCAAAAAAGCATGCAGAAAAGTATGCAGAAAATAGTGCCAAAAAGAGTGCTAAAAAGAGTGCCATCCAGCACAACGCAAAGAAACCACTAGCACTGCTATTAGTCGCTGTTGTCCTCTCCTCCTGTGCCGTACTGGACAGACAAACTAACACTGGCAGCAGCGTGCAGTCTGCTCCTGCCTCAACTACCCGCAGCGCGCCAAGCAGTAGCCGTGAGGCCGAAATACCCCAGGCCGAGACTGGCGTATCGGCTGAGCGACAAGCGCTCATCGATGAGATCAACCGCGACGGTGCGACGCCGCAGTTCGATGGTTTTCGCGAGACGGCACCCACTCCCGTTCAGAGCCTTGCCGAGAATGTCGTCGAGCTAAACTACGAGCAGGCGGATCTGCGTTTAGTGTTGCAAGAGCTAGCCGATGCCCTCGATGTCAGCATCGTCATCGACCCGACCATCGATAACAAGATCAGCATTCGTACCTCATCGGCACGCCCGTTGAGCCAGGCCGATATCTGGCCGTTGATAAGAATGCTGGCCCGCGATGCTGGTGTGGTGTTGGAGCGTGCCGGCAATGTTTACAACGCCCGCAGGGTCACCAGCGGCATGCCTGTGGAGATAGCGACGCCGGACACCCTCGGTGCGGGCAGTGCGGCGAGAATTCTTCAGATAACGCCGCTGACCTATATCTCGGCGGCGGCGGCGGTGCAGGTTATCGAGCCACTGCTACAACCGGACGGCACCGTGAGAACTCTGGTCGGCAACGGCACACTCGCTATCTCCGGCAGCGAGTCGCAGCTGCTGCGCATCAACGAACTGCTGTTTCTCATCGATGCGGACCCCTTTCAGAATCAGGGCATACACCTGTACCAACTCGCCAATGCCAACGCGGTCGAAGTGGCCGCAGAACTGGGCGAGATTCTGCTGCTTATCGAGGGAGCGACTCCGGCCTATCAGGTGCGGGGCGTGGAACGCATCAACGCGATCCTGGTCACCGCCCCGGCATCGCGCGGCTTCGATGAGATATCGCGCTGGATAAAGATCCTGGATTCCGTCGGTCAGGAACAGGTGGAGCAATTGTTCCACTATCAGGTCAACAATCTCAGCGCGGTCGAGCTGGCCGAAACCCTGTCCGAAGTGTTTGCCGATGACGATGGCGATGGCGTGCCGGCTAGCGTGAACCGCCTCGATGAAGCCTCGCCAAATTCACCGCGGGCAGTCGATGTGGGTGACGGGGAGACAGGCCTCACTAGCAGCATTGCAACAATCGTATCGGCGAATCTGCGCGTAAAGATCGTCGCGGACGAGGCAACCAATAGCTTGCTGATTCGAAGCACGGCGCGCGACTATCGCCAACTGCTCACCACGATCAATCAACTCGATTCGGTGCCACTGCAGGTAATGATCAATGCCGTCATCGCACAGATTACCCTGAGTGATGCCACCAAGTTTGGTGTGGACTGGTCGCGCATCGCAGCCGATAGCGTAGTGAATGCCACCTCGACAGAGACATCCACGTCGTTCCTGCCGGCGGCGGGGCTAGGGGGCTTATTGTTTACCAAGTCATTCATCGATGGCGCCTCGCAGGTAGACGCTACCCTGGAAGCCATCGCCATCAACAACGACGTGCAACTGTTAGCCAGGCCTTCATTGACGGTAACCAATAATCAGGAAGGTGAGATTCAAATAGGCTCGCAGGTACCTATTCAACAGGGCGAGGCAATTGGCGCCGGCGGTTTTGCTACGACAAACATTCAATACCGTGACACCGGTATCGTGTTGTCCATTACACCGCAAATAAACAACGACGGTATTGTAAACCTGATAATACGTCAGGAATTGTCTTCGGTAGACGGTGCCGCAGCCGGTGTTAACGATAATCCGGTCTTCAATAATCAGGAGATCAATACCACAGTCGTCGTACGCGACGGCGAGAACGTGGTGCTCGGAGGCCTGATTCAGTCCGACACCGAGAGCCTGAATTCCGGTGTCCCCGGCCTGAACCGTATACCGGGTTTGGGCAGGTTATTCTCCTACCAACAAGACACCACCGAGCGGCGTGAACTTTTTATCGTATTGCGACCCGAGATCATCAATCTGAACTCCGAAATCGGTTTAGAATATCAAGACATCCTCGACCGATTCGAGATGGCCTCCGAGTTACTCGAAGGCGTCGGAATCTAATTCACTGCTAACAGATAGAGAATGAAAGGCACAGAGCATGAGACACAGCAAGCAGCAGCAATTGAAGCAACAATTAAAGCAACAGTTACAGCACAGTAAAGGCTTCACCCTGATCGAGATTCTGGTGGTGATGGGAATCATCGCGATGCTGGCGGTGATGGTTGCTCCCAATCTGTTTAATCAGAGAGCGGGAGCGATGCGGGACGTTGCGCTGTCGGAAATTTCGACCCTTGAAGCCGCCCTGGATATCTATCGGCTGGACGTTGGCGAATATCCCGACAGCCTGGAGGGCCTTGTAGAGAATGACACCGACCGGGCATCGTGGAATGGCCCCTATCTGCGCCGCGAGGTGCCGCAAGACCCGTGGGGCAACGACTATGAGTACCAGTCCAATGGGCGCGAGTTTACGCTGGTCTCCTTCGGAGCCGATGGCGTGAGTGGTGGCGAAGATGATGACGCCGACATCGGGCTGTAGCGCGGCCACAGGATTCAACAGCGAACACACAGCGCACTTGCCACAGCGTGGATTCACGCTGCTCGAAGTCCTTCTCGTTCTCGCCATTCTCGCCATGGCCAGCATCTTCGTCGTGCCGAACATCGGCGGCTTGGAAGCGCGCACTTTCAGCGCTCAGCTGCGCCAGGCCCACTCCCTGTTAAATTATGCCCGGCGCACGGCGGTGGTATCAGGCCAGGCCAGCAGCGTCAGTTTTAATGTGCTGCCCCAGGAGGAATTCGATCCGGACGATCGCGAGGACATCTCGGCCAGCCTCGGCAATATCGTAGCGCAGTGGAATGGCGCCGGCATCGAGTTACGCTTTCGCGACAGCACCGATACTGAGATTCAAGTCGATGAAATGACAGAGGTAACTTTCTACCCGGAAGGTGGCAGTACGGGTGGCATATTACTCTTCGCGCAGGCTGACCAGAGGGGAGTGATCGAGATCGATCCCTTTAGCGGCAGAGTCTCCACCCGCGACCCCGAAGAAGAACTGTGATGAATACAACGCCAGGCTCGCAAAAAGGGTTTACTCTTTTGGAGGTTATCGTGGCACTTACGATAACAGGCTTCGTGCTGGGCGGATTATTCTCCCTGGTTGGCGGTAGCAAACAACTCTCCTGGCGATCCGAAGAAAGCCTGATACAGGCAATGCGAGCCAGAGCCGCTATCAATTTCGCACTGCTGGAAAATGAGTACAGCGATGTCGAGCTGATCTTAAGAGACGACAGTTATCAGATTCGCGCCCTGGATCTCATGGAAGATCCAGAGCGTAAGACACAGGCTACGGTACACGGCTTTCAAAACTATGAAGTAGTCAATCGCGAGCGCGACGAAGTAATAAGCGGGAGTCGTTGGGTTCAGTTGGGCCTGCCACAGTAGATCAGTTATGAAAAAACCCGAGCAGAAAGGTTTTACCCTGGTCGAGATTATCCTGTCTCTGGGACTGACCGCGCTATTGCTCGGCCTGTTGAGCACAGGGGTCTACATAGTAGCCGAGGATTGGAACCGCAACTCCGATGTGCTGGATGAGAGCCTCGATCAGGCGCTCGTGGTGCTGCAGATCGATCGCGCACTTACCGGCGCCTTCCCTCACAGTTATACCAATTTCGACACACTGGGTCGTGAGATCTATTTTCACGGAGAAGACGATTACCTCAGTTTCGTCTCAACAGTGTCACCGCAGCGTGATCCGGGTTTGACCGCATGGGAGCTGTATTCAGTCGCAGACGAGGGCGTCTATCTCAACCTAGTGCCGGCATTCAGCGACAACCCCAGCGAGCGACTGGCTGAGAGTGACGCATCTCTCATACTGCCAAATTATAGTGTCGAGTTTAGTTATCTCTATCAGGAACTAAATGAAGAGAAAGTCTGGGCCGATGAATGGTTTGGTGATGAGGAGCTGAGTCTCCCTCTGGCTATCTATGTGCGCTTTATCCCCGAGCGCGACTTTGCGGATATTAATGAGGAGCTGGAGATAGTCGCACCGATAAAAAACAATCAGCATCGCAGCATTCGTCCCGCGACGAATATCGGCTTGTGACCATGCGAGCTTTCAGGCAGAACGGTTCAGTGATTATTATCGTCTTATGGACGGCTGTCCTATTGACGGTGCTGGTTACCGCGATGGCAGGCAAGGTGCGGCTGTCGGCACAAACCGCTTCTCACAATCGCGACGCCAGCTGGGACTGGGCGCAGCACATGGCAGCCGTCAATTTCGCCGAGGCCGAGCTGATGATGGAGCGCATGCCGCCACCGATTGACCAGCAATTGGAGGAAACCGAGGAAGGCGAGCTGCTGCAACCGCTCTACCGATTCGATGGCGAGGCCTTGCAATTAAACTATGCGGCGGCGGAGAACATGGTAGTGCGCATCTATGACCACGCCGGCAAGATAAACCTCAATCGAATACCGCGCCGCAATATGCAGATGCTGATCGAGAAGCGACTGGGTGGTGAGGATGCCGACCCGGATCAGGTGCAAGGCTTACTCGCAGCCTGGACGGACTGGACCGATCTCAATGACCTGGAAAGCTTGAACGGCGGCGCCGAGAAAGACTACTACCTGCAACTGGAGCAGGGATATAACCCGCGCAATAATCCCGAGCTCGACACGGTGGAGGAAATTCTCCATGTGCGCGGCTTTGCGGAACTGTTTGAGGGGGTCAATCTGGAAGCAGCCTTCACCATCTATGGCAATGAGCGCTCGGTAAATCTGAATGTGGCCACACGGGAGGCGATGCGTCTTCTGCCGGGGCTGGACGAGGAACTGATCGAGACCATCATCGCCTATCGGGAGCTGCAGGATATTAACAATCAGGCCGAGCTGGCTCAGATTGTTCCCTTCGAATACCTGCAGCAACTCTCACCCTGGATTACTACAAACACGACCAATATCTATTCCATCTTTGTCTATCCGAAACCGCGACCGGGCCCTGCTGCCATCACCGGTCGACCTTCAGATTTCAGCGCGCCTGAACAGCAGGCGCCAGAGGTCGAGGACAAGGTGCGTCAGGCTTATATGGAGATCCTGGAAGTGCGCAGCGGCAATGCTCGGCCCAGGATTTACAAGGTCGACCCCTATGGCATGTTGCCGGACACGGCGAAGGCAAGAACAGAACAATACGGGATAGAATTTTAGGTACTGCAAGTGCTGTGACTAGTCGTGCTTGTCCAACTGCCAGGCGCATTTCATGATCATCGGCCCCACGCCCTTGTTTGCCTCCATCGCCAGCAGTTTACTGAACTTGGTCTCGTACCAGAGCAGGCCGCTCTTATCGGCCAGACCTCCGAGCACGTAAAACTCCCCTACGCGCATGGCGACCTTTTCGACCAGAAGAGAAACTTTTAACACATCGCCCTTTGCGAACGAACCAAGTTCAACCTCATCGGCATTGGTTGTCAGAAACGAGGCGATCGGTTCCTCGGAGGACTTCATGAAGGCGAAGCCGAAATGCCCCTCCATATTCTCCACCAGTACCTCGACCTCCATCTCCAGCAGCACATCGCTAAGCGGTTTGATGGTAGTAAGCTCGGAACCATCGAGTGATTTGACCGCGATAGAATTGATGCGACAATCCTGCACGCTCTCGCCCTGATCGTCATCCTGTGCTTGCTGCGAGGCGCGTAGCTCGAACGGTATGTCTTCGCGTATATTGTTGTAGGTCTTCTTGTTGTTGCAGAAGTCCTCGTAATGTCCAACGACCTGGTCGCTATCGCCGATCTCCTGAATCTTTCCCTTGTCCAGCCACAGGGCCATATCGCACAGTTCTTGCACGTGAAACATGGAATGGCTACAAAACACCATGGTCTTCTGTTGTTCACGAAACTCGTTCATGCGTTGCACACACTTCTTCTGAAACGCCATGTCACCAACCGACAGAGCCTCATCGATAACTAATATATCGGGTCGCACCATGGTCGCGATGGAGAAGGCGAGCCGGACATACATGCCAGAGGAATAAGTCTTGACCGGCCTATCGATAAAATAGTCGAGCTCTGAGAAGGCGATGATATCTTTCTCGAGTTCGGCGATGTTGTCATCGGGCACGCCCAATAGAGCCGCATTCAGATAGATGTTCTTGCGTCCGGTAAATTCAGGATGAAAGCCGGCACCGAGTTCGAGCAGCGCGGCGACCTGACCATTGATGGCAATGTCGCCACTGGTGGGCTGTAGCGTTCCAACTAAGAGTTTAAGCAGAGTCGACTTGCCAGCGCCGTTGTCGCCGATGATTCCGAGGCTCTTGCCATCGGGAACTTCAAAGGATATATCGCTCAATACATGGTAAAGCTGATGCTTCTGCCGCCGCAGAAGAATCTCGAACAACCTATCCTGGGGTCGGTCATAGATTTTAAAATCTTTATTCAGGTTCTGCACCGAGACGCGTGGCACGACTAGCTCTCCCGTTCCATCAATGATCTAGAGTACATCGCCGAAGGCCTGTTTGATTTTCATGAATAGCCAACCGCCGAAAAAATAACTAATCACCGAGACTGGAATGATGATCTGCAAGTGAACAAAGGATATTTGACCCTGCAGCACGATCTCGCGATAGAGGCTTACAAAACTATGCATCGGATTAAGCAGAAAAAAGCTTCGCACTGTTTCGCTCTGTATCATGGTGATCGGATAGATGATCGGCGTGAGAAAAAACCAGACGGTCACCCCGAGCGCAACCAGTTGTTGCAGATCGCGCAGAAAGACACTGAGGGCCGAGAGCAGCGCGACCAATCCGAGCGCGAACAAAAATTGAAAGAAGAAAATAAACGGCAGGTAGAGCCATTGCCAATTCAGGTATCCCTGCGTCGCCAAATACAGTAGCAAGATAGCAAAACCGATAGCGTGAGTTAAATAAGGAATGACCGTCCCCACGTAGGGAATAATCTGTACGGGGAATTTAACTTTCGTTATTAACGGGGCTTTCTCGAGCAGCAAGCCAGTCGATTTGCCGATGGCATCGGCGAAGGCAAACCAGGGCAGATAGCCGACCATCATAAAGACCACAAACGTTGTTTCACCAAAACCCTCAACCGATCGAATCTGAAAGATATAACTAAAGACGAAGGAATAGATGATGATGTGAATGACCGGGGTGAGAATAAGCCACAGAAAACCCCCAATCGACGCCGTAAACTGGGCAAGGAAATCCTGTCTGGTGAAATTATGAAAGAGTCGGTAATTCGTGAGTGGCGTCAGTATCCATTCACGCAGTATTGTAAATAACATTCCCGATCCAAAAATTGCGTCTTGTCGCCAGTTGATCGGCTAAACAGTAAGTTCAGCAGTGAGGCTGCGAATTTAACCATGAATCGCCTAAAAAAACTAAAAAATACCGCCCCAAGCCCGTATAATCGCGGCTCCAGCAATCTCATTCAAGCTGCTTCATATGGCCCGGCTATGTCTACATCAGCGCTAAACCCAGAGCACACACTGATCCCCTTCGAGACATCTGGGTTGCCGCCGGGGCCTTGGTTAGTGTTCGCGCCCCACGCCGATGACGAGACCTACGGCATGGCGGGCAGTCTCTTGAAAGCCAGCGAGGCGGCAATTCAAACCCATCTGGTAGTGATGACCGACGGCGCCCTGGGGGGCAGTGCGGCTGATCTGGTCAAAGTGCGCGACCAGGAAGTGCAGGCGGCGGCAAAAATTCTCGGGATAGACAGTGTCGATAGCTGGCACGAGCCAGACCGCGGCCTCACTGTCAATGCAGCGCTGGTTGCTAAAATTGTGCAGAAAATAAAGGCCGTCGGCGCCGCTAGTGTCTTCTTTCCCGGCCCGTTAGAACTGCATCCAGATCATCGCATCACCGCTTTATTGGTTTGGCAGGCGCTGGAAAAACTCGGAACCAAGGCAACGGGCCTGAATGCCTATTCCTATGAGATCGGCGTACAGAACCCTGTCAATATTTTTATCGACATTACTCAGCAGAGGCTACGCAAGGAGCAAGCCATGGCAATCTATGCGAGTCAGAACGATGAAAATAACTATGAAGAGCTAGTGCTGTCCCTGGACAAAGGGCGCACCTTCACCCTGCCAGCCGAAGTCAGCCACGCGGAGGGCTTTTATCTGTACTCTCCTGAACAGCGCATGCGCTCCTTGAAGCAAGTGACACACGAGATCATCGATCTCTATCTGTAACACCTAAATCGGTAAAACCCGAATCGGTAAAACCCGAATCTGTAAAACCTAATTCTTAAAACCTAAGGCGCCTCCAGCCAACCCCCGACCTCTAACATATCTTCAGCAGTTAAAAGCCCCGCTTCACGTTTCAGAATCAGATTGTAGATTACGTGCTCGTAGCGCGTTCTCTGTAAATCTCTCTCGGCGCGGAACTGATCTCGTAGCGCGTTCAGTACATCGACATTGGTTACGGCACCTAACTCGAAGCCCCGTTGCGCTGCTGTCGCCGACAAGGTCGTAGAATCCAACAGCTTCTGCGCCGCTTCGGTTCGCAGTTCGCTTGACTGTACTTGCAGGTAGGCATTGCGGACGCGCTCCGAGGTTTCCAATTCTTGCTGCTGCAGCTGATACTCGGCTATCAACTCCTGGCTATGAGCCTCGCTCACTGCGGCGCGGTTACTACCACCGGCGTACAGCGGGATGGTGACGTCCAGGCCGAGGTAGGTATTAGTATTCTGTGCTACAGGGGCGTTCTCGAAGCCGACGTTCGAGTCTTGCTTCTGCAAGATAAGAGAGACTCTTGGCATATAGGCACCACGGCTCTCGGAGATGCGTTCGGTAGCAACCTGCAACTGATACTCGGCGGCCTTGACCTGATAGTTGCCAGTTCGCGCCTGTTGCACCCAATAGTTAATGCTATTTTCCAGCGCCGGAATCTCGGCATCGTCGCTCAATCGATAGAGCGGCCCGGCGGCAATTCCGGTAACGGAACGCAGCGCCTCCTGGCGCAGCTGTAGCTCACTCTGCAACTGTAGCTTCTCAGACTCAACTGCCGCCACGCTCGCCTGCGCCTGATACAAGTCTGTTATCTGCGCGAGTTGCCGGTCATACATGCTCTGAATCTGATTCAGTTGGTTGTTAACCGCATCTAACTCCGATTCTATGGACTCGATAGCATCTTCGGCCTGCAAGACGTTGAAATATTTCTCAGCGACATCGGAAAACAGGAAGGCCAGCTCACCGAAATACTCGGCCTCCAACTGATCTTCGACCAGCTTCGCCTGACTGCGCTGGGAAAATGTCTGCCAGTGGAAGAGCACTTGACTCAATTGCAGAGTATAACGCTCACCATTAAATTCCTGCCGCTGGCCTATTCCTGATGTAGTGCGTCGATTGTCCGATACGTTTGCGGTGGCATTCAACTGCGGCAGCAGGCGACCGTCGGCGATACGCTTACGCGCCGAGCCAATCTTCATGCTTTCTTCGGCAATCTTCAGGCGCGGGCTATAGTCCAGCGCCGCATTGAAAAAATCTTCCAGCGTCGTGCCAATTGGCCCCGATGGCATAAATTCCGCGGCGGCAACTGAGGAGGCGTAAGCATAGAAAAGCGCGAAGGCCATGCCAAGAAGTGGGCTTGTGTTTTTCATTAACTAGTCTTCGTTCAAACTGCGCGCTAGAGAATTGGAAAGCGGCTTAAACAAATATTGCAGCAGGGTGCGCGAGCCACTGGAGATAAATGCCTCCGCTGGCATGCCTGGAATCAAAGCCAGATCGCCAAGGTCCTCCATGCCTTCCGGGTTCACCTCGATGCGTGCAATGTAGTAGGACGCGCCGGTGTATTCATCGATAAAACTGTCGGCGGAAATATTAATCACGTTGCCAAATATGGTCGGCACCGCATTGCGGCTGAACGTTGAGAAGCGAATCATGGCTTCCTGCCCTTCGCTGACACGGTCGATATCCAGCGGCGACAATCGCGCCTCGATAATTAGCTCCTCACTCTGCGGCACGATCTGTGCAATCTCCGATGCCGCTGTAATCACCCCGCCCTCGGTATGCGCCTGCATGCCGTTAACTCTTCCGGAAACGGGAGCGCGTACCACCATTCGACTGACGACGTCCTGCAGCGCGTTAATTCTCTCCGTACTGTCTTTCAGTCGCGTCTGCGCCTCGGCCAGCTGACCGATGACATCGTTGCGGAACTCCTTTTCCTGTTGCAGAATCTGTAGCCGCGTTTCGCCGATCTGAATCTCGGTGGAGGCGATGGTGGCGGTTAACTCGGCGGCCTCGCCTTGCAAGCTGGCGTGGGCTCTTTCCAGTTCACGCAGCCGTGTTCTATTGGAGAAGCCATCTACCAACAGCGCACGCACGTCTGCCAGCTCTTCATTGAAGGAGCGGGCCAATTCTTCCTTGCTGGCCTTTAGCGCTCTCAGACCGACCAGGCTTGATTGCAACTGTTGTATACGTTGCTCCAATACCTCGCGGCTGCCCTGCAGAGCGACTCGCCGAGATTCAAAGATCTGATTCTGTGCGCTGATTTCTTCAGAGGCATCAAATTCGCTGGTCGATAGAATCGAAGCGTAGGAGACAGAATCCAGTCCGTCGCGTTCTGCAATCAAACGCGCCTCGAGGGCTTTGTCAGCAGCGAATTGCGCGTTCACGATTTCCAATTGTGCCAAAGACTGAGTGTTATCCAGTATCAGTAACGGGTCGCCCGCATTCACCAGATCGCCATCACGCACTCTGATTTCGCTAACGATGCCACCCTCTAAATGTTGCACGATCTGCTTGTAAGTCTTAACCGTAACCTGCCCGGGCGCATGTGCGGCCCCCTCGATAGGTGCAAGCGCAGACCAAAGACCAAACACACCGAAGACGAGGAAGAACAGCACAAGGCCGAAGCGCTTGGGAGACTCCATGCTGGAGAGCTCCTCGCTTAGAGGACTGTTACTTGCTTGGGTTGAGAGTTGATCGTTGTTCATTTCTATTAATTGTCCAATTGGGCGGCAGTCTGTAGTTCTAAGTCGTAGTTCTTGCCTTCTAAATCTCCAGGCTCGTGCTTTGTTAATTCGATGTTAATTCGATTTCAGCGCCGCCGGGTGCACCGCCGGCTTTTGCGCAGCAGCTGGCTCACTCGGCGGCTTCACCGGCTGGGCCTGTTCCCGGAGCTTGGCCAGTACTTCATCGCGCGGCCCAAACAGGGCGGCCATCCCCTCTTGCATAACCAGAATCTTGTCAACACTGCCGAGTAATAGAGTGCGATGGGTAATGACGACCACGGTGCACCGGTAGGCTTTGATACGCTCGATGCTTGCCGCGAGTTGTCGCTCGCCCTGCTCATCGAGATTTGAATTAGGCTCATCCAGAATCAACAGCTTGGGATTTCCGTACACCGCCCTGGCCAGACCGATGCGCTGCCGTTGCCCGCCTGAGAGCACCCCGCCGCTGCCGCCGATTTCGGTGTCGTAGCCCTGTGGCAGATGCAGAATCATCTCGTGCACACCGGCTAGCTGCGCCGCCTCAACAATCTTCTGCGAATCGACAGTGCCGAAGCGACAGATATTCTCCGAGATCGTGCCATCGAATAGTTCAATGTCTTGCGGCAGATAACCGATGTGCGGGCCGAGCTTTGCTCGATCCCAGGCGGCGACATCCGCGTTGTCCAGTCGCACCTGACCGGCCGCGGCGGGCCAGATTCCAAGCAGTGCCCGCGCGAGGCTGGATTTGCCCGATGCGCTCGGGCCGACAATGGCCATCGATTCGCCGGCCATCAGCGCCAATGAGACCGATCTTACCGAGGGCACCTTGGCGCCGGGAGGTATAACAGTGATCTTATCGGCCAACAAATTTCCCTTGGGCGCGGGCAGGTCCATGGTTTCTTCAGTCGCCGGTATTTGTTCGAGCAGTTCGCCCAGGCGTGCGTATTGCACCCGCGCCACCGAGAAGCCCTTCCAGCTGCCGACTAATAAATCAATCGGCGCCAGCGCGCGACCTAATAGCAGCGAGCCGGCAATCATCATGCCCGGAGAGATTTCCTGTTGCAGCGCCAACAGCGCACCGAGGCCCAGCAGCATGGACTGCATGATCATACGAAAGGTCTTGGTAATGCTGGTAAGCACAGCGGACTGCTTGCTGGCACTGGTCTGCAGCTTCAGCACCTCATCGGAACGTTGTTCCTGAATGCGGCGAATGTCCGCGGTCATTCCCATAGCGGCAATCACCTCGGCGTTCTGCAGGCTACGGCCGATCTGATTGCCAACCGAGTTTGCCTGCGCGTTGGCATCCTTCAGTTTACTATTCGTCACCTTCTCATTGATGAAGGCGAGTATCACCATAACGATGCCGGCGAAGATGGCGGCCACCCCGAACCAGGGATGAAACATAAACATGATAGCCACGTAGATGGGAAACCAGGGTGCATCGAAGAAGGCAAACAGGCCGTTGCCGGTAAGAAACTGACGCAGACCAGTCAAGTCGGCGTTCGGCTGGGCATGGCCTTGACCGCCTGCCTGCAGCGCCCGTTTAAACGTGGCATCGAATACACGGGAACGCAGATCCATCTCGAGCCGATTACTGGCCCCGATAAGAATTCGGGACCGAACCCACTCGAAGCCACCGGCGGCACTCAAAAGACACAGCAGCAATATCGTCAATACGGCGAGTGTCGACATGCTGCCACTGCCGATTACCCGATCATAGACCTGCAGCATATAGATGATTGGCGCCAGCATTAACAAGTTAACGGCGGCGCTGAACACGCCGGCATAGATGAAGTAGCGCCGCACCGCGCGAAAGGCATTGGCGAGCTCTTCATGTTTCTTGGCGTGTGTGTTTTTAGTCATTTTTATTTTTCATGGCAGGGCTTCGCGTGAACAAACCGGTCGACACTGATCAGGCTGGCTCAAAAACATTAAGGCGAAGGCAACACAGCATCCTCACAGAGTTGCCCGAGCGAGTTCTATTAATTGGGTATCGGCTGCAGTTTTTCAACCCCCACTGCCAGTTGGGATTATTTCTGCCTTACCGGGCACTGCACCGGGCACTGCGAGGAAGCCCTGGCAGCGGCTTTGACTGCAGCTGTCTTCAGAGCTCCCGGCTGCCCTCGGCAAGTTGTTGCAGTGCACTAAGGTCGTTGATCAATAAACTGCCGGGGCCGGCGCGCTGCACTATCTTTTGATTTTGCAGCTTCTGGAATACGCGCGTAACAGTCTCGCGGCTGACGTTTAACATGATGGCGATCTCCTGGTGAGTAGGCGGATTGCTGATCGCCGCAAGGCTCATGGGCATTTCACTTGATGCGGCGCCACTGTTGACCAGTGACCACAGCTGGCAGCAGACACGCTGGGAGACATTAGGCAGGCCGAGCAGCGTGCGCTGTTCGGTCATCTGCCGCACTCGCGCCGCGAGTTTGCGTCCGAGTTGGTTAACCACCCCGGCATGGCGCAGCATCACTTCTCGCAGGCTCTCTATGGGTATATTGACCACTACGACGGGCGTCAGGGCCATGATGTATTCCGCCTGCTTGCCCTCGTCGAAAAGCCCAAGTTCGCCGCAGAAGTCGCCCGGTTCGACGAAGTACAGCCCTACTTCGCGCCCATCTATGGTAAAATCCACGCCTTGCAGACGGCCCTCAAACAGAAAGCAGACAGAGTCCTCTGCAACTCCCGCATTCAGCACGATAGCCCGGCGCGCAAACTTGCGCATGATCGACTGCTGAGCAAGTTGATTCAGAAGGTCGGTCGGCAGGGGTTTTAACAGAGGAAATCTGCTGAGTAGTTCGGGGGTTACAGCCATGAACTTTTGATCCCATAAGCGCTGGGCCAGCATCTAATTTCGCTGATCTGAGGCATTATAAGTACTTGAAACTTAATAGCAAACACGAGTATTTTGACTTCATGTGATTGGTATCACTTGGCAGCAACGCGGTATGGGTTATTTTCTCATGTAACTTTGAATGGGCGAGATACCCTTTTCTATTTCGGCAGTCTCTCCCGGAGCGAGCAGCGATGAACACAGTCTCTATCAAGACAGTCTCTATCAAGACAGTCACGATCACTACAGCCAAGACGGGTAACAAACCTTTCGTCAGATATCGGGCAAGCTTTAACCAAGTTTGGATACTGCTGGCCGCGCTCGTCTTCAGTATCTCGGTTCAGGCACAGAGCACTCCCGCGGCGGGCACAGTCAGCCTGGTGCTAGGTAAGGCCTACCTGATCAGCGCGGGCCAGCCACGTCGCTTAGTCGAGCTTGGCAGTGAAATTCACGTCGGCGAAAAGATCCTGACCCAGTCGAATGGGCATGTTCACGTGCATTTTGTGGACGAAGCCTTGCTATCCGTGCGCCCCGACAGCGAGCTCGAAATCCTCAGCTACCAGTACGATGCCGCTAGCCCGGAGCAGTCCCTGATTAAATTCAATTTACTCGAGGGTGTAACGCGAGCGATTTCCGGCGAGGGTGCCAAGGCCGCGCGCTCCCGCTTTCGCCTCAACACGCCCATCGCCGCCATCGGCGTGCGCGGCACCGATTTCGTGGTGAGTGCCACAAGGCAGACAACCCGTGCCCTGGTTAACCAGGGGGCTATCATAATGGCACCCTACTCCGCCGAGTGTACTGTCGCCGCTATCGGTCCCTGTGCAGAAAACGCCGTGGAGCTTAGCGGCAACTCCCTGCAGATAATGGAATTCGAAGGCAACGCACTGACCCCCCGTTTGATACCGGCGCCCCATGAGCGCGAGCCCGGATCGATGCGCGACGATGTGCAGCTCGCCCTGGCCGAACCGGCAACAGACACAGACGGTAAGACCACCGCCTCGGATATTTATCTGGAGAATGTCTCCTCTCGCGAAGCGGCAGCGCAGGTTACCAGCGCGATACCGGAATTTACCCCCGATCAGCCCCTTGCCGCTGCCAGCCTGACCAACCGCCAGCTGGTCTGGGGCCGCTGGACTGATAATCCAAAGGTACAGGAGCGGATTACCCTGAGCTATGCCGAGGCCAGCGCGAATCGTCGGGTAACCATTGTAACGACTGAGAATGCGCTGTTTCGCACCGAGTCACTTAGCCCGCAGATCGACAAAGGCCTGGGCCCGGTGAGCTTCGCTCTGGACAGTGCTCAGGCATTTTACGATTCAAGCAGCGGCATAGTGGCTATGCAGGTCAACCGCGGCAGTCTCGACATCGATTTCGACCGCAGCCTGTTCTCGACGCAGCTGAACCTCAATCACATCAGCACCGGCTTCGTCGATTTTAATGCCAGTGGCAGTATTTCCGAACGCGGCTATTTCAATGCGCAATCACCGACTCAGCGCCTCGCCGGTGCAGTGAGTCAAGACGGTACCGAGGCGGGTTACTTTTTCCAGCAACAGCTAGAGCACGGCAACATCAGCGGACTCACTCTCTGGGATAGTCAGTAATGTCCCGCGCCAGCTCCACCACAGCCTCACTGAACCCGCTACATATGCTGCTGCACCTGGTGCCCGGCCGCGGGCGGTTGGTGGTCTTGCTGGCGGCGGCGCTAGTGAGCATCCTGCTAATTAAGCTGTTTAGCGGTCCCTTGAAAACACTCGAAGAAAGCCTTGGCGCGCTAGGCTGGACTCTCGCCAGCGATGACAATATCGAGCAGCGTATTACGCTGGTCGCCATCGATGAAAGAAGCCTGGAACAGATAGGCCCCTGGCCGTGGGCGCGGCAAGACATGGCACGGCTGGTCAATGCCATCGATGCCGCCGGCGCTCAGCTACAGATTCACGATGTCTACTATTCCGAAGCCAAGCCGGGGGATGCCGAACTGCTTGCGGCTCTGCAAGCCTCTCGCGGCGCTGTACTGGCACAGGTGCCCGTGTTGCAACCCGAGCAGACGCTGCGCGTGGGCACGCTGTCACATGCACTGACCGGGGTTAACTGCAATGCCGGAGCCGGGCTCCCTAGCGCTCAAGGCTATATAGCGAACCATGCCGGCTTTGCCAGCGTTGCTGCGGGCCATATCCTCACCAATGTGGCCAGTGATGGCGCGGTGCGCGAGTTTCCTGCACTGATCTGTGTCGATGGTGCGGCCTACCCGGCGCTATCCATCAGCGGCTTGTTGCAGGCCACCAATAATGAGAATTCGGGTGCTAGCCTAAGCGCCGACACAACGCTCTTTGGTCCGGCGTTGCGCCTGCAGCTCGATGCCTATCCGGGCCTGCAGATCCCGCTGGATGCACAGGGCAATTTGCGTATCTCCTATAAACAGTCGCCGGATAACTTTCAGGCGATCTCCGCTGCCGATGTGATGGCGGGGAATATCGAACCGGGCATGCTGGAAAATACCTGGGTATTAGTCGGCGCCACCGCCCTGAGCATGGGCGACATCGTGCCCACGCCTTACAGCGGCGCGACGCCGGGTGTCGAATTACAGATGCGCATATTAGCCAGCCTGCTGGATGCGCAGATGCCCTATACCCCAAGGTCGGCTAACTGGGCTCTGGGCCTGATCAGTTTGTTGTTTGCCGCGCTGCTGTGGAAATTGGCTTCCGCCTCTGGCCGCGTCTCGGCCTATGGTTTGCCCGTGGCTGCCGTGGTTCTGCCCATTGCCGCGCTCAGCCTGCATATTCAGCTGCTCAGCAGCAGTGAAATCTGGCTAGGCTGGCTGTACCCAGCTCTTTATAGTGTCTTGGCGGGTGGTCTGTTGTTGCTGCTCGAGCAGAGCCGCGGCCGCGTCGAACGCGGCCGAGTCTACGAGAATCTGAGCAGCTACCTGCCCATCGAAGTCGCCAGGGAAATCGCCTATAAGCTGCCGAACTCCGCTATCAATGCCAAGCGCTGCGACGTCACTCTGCTCAGTGCGGACCTGCGTAACTTCGCCGCCTTCGGCGAGGCACGCCCGCCGGAAGAGTCTGCGGCGGTACTGCATTTCTTCTTCGTGCGGGCGACGGAAATAATCGAACAGCATGGCGGCCGTGTCCACGAGTTTAAGGGCGACTCTCTGCTGGCGGTATGGGACGGCTACGATCGCCATGCAGCGGAACAAGCGCTAGCGGCAGCCGAGCAGATGCAGGGCGCGATCGACCAGAACATGTTAAGCCCTGAGGCATCGATTGGGCTTGAACCCCTTGCCCTGGGCATCGGTATCGAACAGGGGCCGGCCCTCATCGGCTCTATTGGCCCGGCTCACCGGCGCAGTCACTCCTTGTTAGGTGACACAGTTACAATAACCCTGCGCATTCAGGAGCTGACCGAGGAGCTGGCGCAGCCGATACTCGTCGGTGAATGCGCTGCGCGGCAACTGAGCGATCTCAATCTCGAGTCTCAGGGCAGTTATCTGTTAAAAGGCCTGCGCATTCCACATACCTTGTTCTCACCGGCCTTCAAAGAATCACCGAAGCAATATAGCCCGCGGAAGCCTCCGCAGCTCAAGGTCGTCGGCGCTCACGACAAGGCATAATGAGTTTGTTGCACGGGGGCTTCGAAAGCCTCAAACCCTATTCTGCAAGAGGCCATGAGCAGTGGCGTCGGTGGGCATCCCGTATTGCATACTCTGTGCGTATCCAAGATAATCCCGCCGTGTTTAGTAACGGTTTGTACTTGGCAAACTCAACGTCCTCGGGGTAGCCAGGGTGTATGCAGCGATTACAACAACCTTTCTGTTTTTATTCTGTAGTTTTCATCCTTGGAATCCTGCTCGGCCCGCGTCTCGCCATGGCCGCCTGCCCAGACCTGCGCGCGTATTACCCGGCTGCCGACGTCAACTGGCCGGCATTGAGTCAACGCCTCGCGCCGCTGCTGGAGGAATGTCTGCAGAGCTCCGAATTCTTTGCGCTGTACGGGGCCGCCCAGCTTAATAGTGGTAATGTCGCCGAGGCCTCGGAGTCTCTCGAGCGCGCCCTGTTACTGGAGCCGGACAATGGCGCCGCCCTGATCGACTATGCCCAGGCGCTGTATCTGCAGGGGCAATTATTCTCGGCGCTTCAGCTGAACGAGGCGGTTTTGCAGCGCGAGAATCTGCCCGCCGATATTGAGGCTGTCATGCTAGCGCGCCAACAGGCATGGCGGGCATTGACCAGCGAGCGTAGTGTTCAGCTCGACCTGCTCGCCGGCTACGATACCAATCTCAATGGTGCGCCCGACGCCAGTCAAATTACCCTCACCCTGTCTGGCCTGCCTATATTGCTCGATCTTAACGAGGAGTTCCGTCCCCAGAATGGACCTTATGCCAACTTTCGCCTGGGCGGGCGCTATCGCAAGCTGGCACCGCAGCACCAGCATAACTGGCAGGCCGACCTGAGAGGCCGAATCAGCGAGGACACAGACTCCGACCTCCTGCAACTCGGGGGGCGCTATTCCTTTATCAGACCCAGTCGTTCCCACAGCTGGCAGCTGGATGCCGGTCTAAACCACCTGCAATTCGGCGGTAACTCCCTCTACACCGCCACCGATATGCGCGCGCGCTACCAGCCAGCCAATAACTACAGATGCAAGCCCTACTATGGCGTAGCCGTACAGCAACAGCTGTTTACCGGCCAACGCCAGCTCGACGCGCTGGAGAGCAAGGCCAGCGCTGGCATCAACTGCCCGATAGCGGGCAGCCGTGGCAATCAATTGCTGACTACCGAGTTCAGCCTGCTGGCGAATACCGCCCTCGATTCGGGGCGCCTCGGGGGCGACCGCGATGGCTGGCAACTAAACCTGGACTGGCAGATTTCCCTGCCCATAGGGGAGCTGCGCAGCCAACTAAGCCACACCCAGCTGCAAGACTCGGACGGCTACACGGCACTTTTGCAAAACAACGCCAAACGCTGGCTACGGCGTAGCTACCTGTTGCTGCAGTATCGGCGGGTGCTGCGGGAAGATCTGACGCTGCTGGTCAATTTCTATCATCAGGATCAGAACAGCAATCTGCAGCTGTTTAAAAGTACCGACACTACCTTCGAAATCGGCTTTAGCCTGTCTTTATAGGCTTAAATCGTCGTTTCCAGCGCCGAATCGAGAAATTCCTTCAAAAATAAACGCTTAGCGTGAGCTGGTTTGCATAAAAACGGGGCTAATTGGTTGTCATAGGGACATTTCATAGGTAAAATCCGCGAGTTAATTGTACTGCTGCCGACACATTAAGGCGCAGCTACGATGCTGAAAGATGGCAGATTGGGTAATTTCTTTTTGGTGTGACTCGAATCACAAGGGAAGGGGACCGCCTTAAGTATGCTTGCACTACCGATATGCGGTCATATGCTATTTTTGGCATGTCTGGATCGGAACTAACAATTTAGAAATAAACAAGGAGTCATAAATGGCTACAGCAGCTGAAAGAACTAGTATCATCGGACTCGTAGTAGGTATGGTCGGTGCCGCTCCAGGCGCAACTATTCTTGCCGAGTTAGAAGCAATCTTTGATTCAGGCGTTTCCCTGGCGGAAATGGCCGAAGCAATTGCCAACAACCCAGCCTTCAACGGCGACTCGGGTCTTTACCCGGCATTCCTACCGAATGCAATCTTCGCTACTAACTTCGTTACTGACTTGATCGGTGATGAAGTGTCTGCAGCGAATCTGACACTCGCCATCGATGCCGTAACTGGTCTATTGAATGCCGGCGAAACTCGCGGCGCGGTTATGTTTGCAGCGATTAATGCTGTTGCTGGCGTTGCTACTACTGATCCAGATTTCGGTGCAGCAGCAGCCGCTCTTCTTAACAAGACCGAAGTTGCTGAGTACTACTCTGTAACTGTTGCGCAGTCAGGTGCGACTGTTGCTGATCTGGTAGCGGTGCTCGCTGGAGTAGACAGCACAGCAGCCTCTGTAACCACAGCTAATGCGGCTATCGACACAGAAATCGCTGCGAATGCTGACCTTGCTGATCTTATTGCCAATCTTGACGCCGCAGAAGCTGCAAAGACAGCATTCTTAACGGCGGAAGCGACTACTGAAGTGGCAATTGGTACTGCCGTTGCTGCTGCCGATCTGGCTATCGATGGTGTTGTTGCAGGGTATGATGCTGCCACTGATAACGTAAAGGCTGCATTGCTTGCTGACGCCCAAACAGCAAATGCGACTACTCTCGCTGGTGCTAATACAGCATTAGCTGGAGCGGTAGGTGCTACAGCCGGCACAGCAAGTGTCACTGGCTTGGTGTCAGCGATATCTACTTTTGAAGCGACTATCACTGCAAGAGATGCCGCAATTGAAGCTGCCGCTCTGGCAGACGTTGATCAGACTGAAGCCGAAGGCGCGTACGATGTATTAAATGGTGACGCTGTGGGCACGACCGTCCTCGGAGCAGGTGGTACTCTGGCAGGACTTATCGTTGCATCGGGTACTACTTTAGCCCTGGCTGCTGGAGTAACCGAAGTAACTGACCCAGGTGTTACTGCTCTCTTGGCAGCGGCAATTGCTAACCAGGGCGCTATCGCTGCAGCGACTGCTGCACGAACAGCCGCCGAAGATGCTTTGGCCCAAGTAGAAAATCTCGATCCAAATGTCGCTCGTGATGCCGAGCTATTAAACGTCGAAGCTGGTATGACTTTTGTTACTCCAGCCACAGCAGGTGCTCCTACTCTTGCGGAAATGGCGGCTGAACGCGCTGCTCTGGAAGCTGGAGTTGCCCAGTTGGACGCCGATGTTACTGCATTGTCATTCGATACAGACGAGGCAACAACAGAATTGGCTCACGCTGCCCTGACTACCGCCGCTGTAGCAGCCGGCTTTATTAGTGCCGGTGCTAAAACGGACATGGATGCCGCATTCGATGCAGGTGCAAATGGTGATCAAGCTGATGTTGACGCATCTGCAGTTGCTTCAAACGCCGTGCTTGCTGCTGACAATGGTGTCATAGATTTTGAGGCGCTCGTTACTGTTTATGAGGGCGTAGGTCACCCACTAATCGATGCTGATGACGTTTCAGCTGCACTAGCTGAGACCCTGCTTGCTCTTGCTGCAGACACTGCCGCCGCCGCAGTCGCAGCCGCGAATCTTGCGATTGCAACTTTGGCTGGCTTGGTAGATGACAAGGCAGAGGCAGAAGCAAACGTCGATGCCTTGGCAGACCTTCAGGATGTTATTGACGATGCAGAAGCTGCATTCGCCGGCGCCGGATTCGCGGTTCCAGTCCTGCTTGACTCTGCGGTTAAAGCGGCGACTGTAGCGGATGATGTCTTCATCGAAGACGGCATTAACTCGCAGATCATCAGCTTCGGCGCTTCTGGCGACGACGTTCTCTTTATCGGTGGTGGTCTGACGCTAAACTCAGATACTACTGCTGGTGACGAAGGTGACAACGCAGTGCTCGAAGTATGGGTTACTGCCTCGGGTTCCAATACGATAATCACTATCGAAGAGACAGTGTTCGGTTCAGAAGCTGCAGCAGTGCCCGAAACTTTCCAGATTACTCTGACTGGTGTAGCTGTAGCAGACGTAGTACTAAGCGCTGATGGTGTTGTTTCCTTAGCGTAAGGCACTGACTGAGGAGAACGCTTGGTTTTATGGACCAAGTCAGTAAACTCAGTATCTGATTAAGATACGAAATAGAAAAACCCTCAGTTCGCAAGAACTGAGGGTTTTTTTTGGTTCATTACCCACCCTGACACCCACGATTTTGAGCCCGTAATTTGGGTTTATAGGATTAAATAGCAAAGATAAATAGGACATCGAGATAAATAGGACATCCACGAATAGATAAATAGGACATCCACGATTTTGAGCCCGCGCAGTAAAGAGTGACACCCACGATTTTGAGCCCGTAATTTGGGTTTATCGAGATCTTCGGCTATAACTAATC
>JBBDIR010000060.1:0-2478 GCA_040880325.1 Pseudohongiellaceae bacterium | reverse complement strand
TTCTGAGCCAGGCGCTGTTAGATGAAACGGCCCTAGTTGCTTGCATGGTCTACGTGGATTTGAACCCTATTCGAGCCAAGCTGTGTAAAACATTGGAGGAATCGGAATTCACGTCAATCCAGGAGAGGTTGAAAGAATTTGGCAAGAAAGCCAAACAAGCTGAACAGAATTGGTTGCAGCCAATGGCAACAGAGAATGTCATTGATGATGGCAAGAGCGTGCTCCCCATCAGACAAACAGACTATTTTGCCCTGGTAGACTGGACCGGACGCGCCGTGAGATCTGATAAACGGGGCGCCATCCCAGCTACTGTCCAGCCCATACTGCAAAAGCTGGGAGCTAAACAAGACAGATGGGTTCAGAACACTCAATATTTCGGCAATCGGTTTGGTCGTGTATTGGGCCCCATAGCGCAAATAAAGGCGTTAGCCAGCACTGTTAATCAGAAGTGGCTGGTAGGGGTCGGGCAAGCTAGGGCGCTCTACCGTTAGCCATCTCTGGGCTAAGAATTAATTGCTATCAGACGTGCCTCTCTGAGGATCAGCCACATCCTGTTATTCGTAACTGGCAATGGCAATGCAGTGACAGCGCTTTTGGCCTCAAGCTAACAGGCTCTCAAAAGAATGGGGATGAAAACGGTTGATCAAAAGGGGCTTTGGAGAAAATCTTAAATGTGCTAATTTGCATCAATAGTATGATTACCCAGCAGCCCCTTGGAGGCCGTTTTTATGGGCACTACACGCAAAAAGATCACCGTTACCGACCAACAAGACAAGTGGATTAAGGCGCAAATTGCCGCCGGACAGTTCACCAATGACAGCGAATATGTCCGCGATTTAATCCGCCGCGACCAAGCGAACCAAGCCGATATTGCAGCGATCCGTGCCGCGCTCATTGAGGGCGAGGAAAGCGGCGAGCCGCAATCGTTCGATAGCCGCCAATTCAAACAAGAAATGGCTGCTAAACATGCCGATAAAATCCGGTGAATACAGACTTGCGCCAAGGGCAAGGCAGGACATGGAAGCCGTGTGGTTGTACTCACTGACCGAGTGGGGCGCAGAGCAGACCGACCGCTATATTAGCGAACTAACCGCTGCCTTTGAATTTTTGACCGACAGCCCGAAAGCGGGGAAACAATGCGAGAATATCCGCGCCTGATACCGCCAATATCCAGTTATTCGCCATGTGGTGTACTACCGCGAGGCAAGTTACGGCATCGAAATCATACGAGTTTTGCATGATCGCATGTTGGCATCGCGGCGTTTCTGAATAACTGTAGAGGGGATTAAAAATCAAACAGCAGCCGAACAGATAGCATTGACGAGTTGGGTAGAAGGACGGGGTTTGGGACAGCCACGAATTGCCCTTAGTGGTTAAAAGCCTAGTGACTCCCCAAAAGCAGTAAAGAGTGACACCAAGCAGTAAAGAGTGACACCCACGAATTTGAGCCCGTAATTTGGGTTTATGAAGTAAAGAGTGACACCCACGAATTTGAGCCCGTAATTTGGGTTTTTCTAGCGCGTTTCGGCTCCTCGCTTGCTCGCTGCGAAACACAATGTTTCGCCTGGCTTATAATGTCAAATCACTACCACTTATTAGTTGGTATAAGTTAGAGTCCACGATAAACCGCTCAGTAAATTGATGTCCCCTCCAAACCCTGCAAGCGCTGAAGAGTATCAGGGTATTTTTCAACCATCCGAATCAAAATCGTTGCCTGCGCGTTGGGTTTGGCCCGGCCTTGTTCCCAGTTTTCCAAGGTGCGTTTATTTGTGCGCAAGTAGCGCGCGAATACTGCTTGCGATAAATGGAGAGCTTCACGCAGCCGTACTAATTCAACACTGGTAAGGGCTGGCAACTCGGATATCTCGATGGCGTGCTTTCTTAGGGTAATTTTACCCTGACGTTCGTTCTTTAACGCGTCAAATCCTTCATTCAGTTCATCAAATAAATTACGTTTCATCTTCCCGCCTCGCAATTAATTCCCACTTCAACAAGCGAGCTAACGCATTTTTTTGATCCATGTTTAAGTCGTCGGCTACATCCTTGTCATACAGAGTAAACAAGCAAAATTGAGATCCGGCTAACCACCAATAATAAATAACCCGAATTCCACCGCGTTTGCCTTTGCCACGGTGTTGGTCCTTAAACCGTAGCATGCGCAATCCACCGGTGCCCTGAATCACAGCACCAGCAAGAGGCTCTTTCATCAACATAGCCTCAAGGCCCGATAGGCCTCATCATCTAGGTAATCGACCCGGTACCGCTCGAACGCGGGGAGCACTGCAAAAACGGATTTCATTGCCGCATTTCTATACGCAATCTGCATATAGATAACAAGCAATTGATCGGTCATTTAAGAATAGTAGAGACACGCCATTTAACGCTCGCTTCAATTGCGCGCTTGCGCGTTACTTTGCAAGCGCTTGTTGAACGAAGCCGCTACGCGGCAGAATTCCATATTCCATTCCATATTCAAAA
>JBBDIR010000059.1:0-12656 GCA_040880325.1 Pseudohongiellaceae bacterium | reverse complement strand
GCTACCCTTCGTAATAGGCATAATAGGCAATCTGATTACCGGCTCTACCACCGTTGGGGTTATCACCGCCGCATCGCTGGTCGCGCCCATGTTGGGAACGCTGGGCCTATCCCCGGAGGCTGCTATGTTGGCAGGCGCCAGTGGTTCGGTAATTATTAAGTATGTGAACAGCAGTTATTTCTGGGTATGTACCTCGTTAACCAAACTCAGTGTCGCTGACGCCGTGTTTAGTTACGGCGGTGCGACCCTGGTTGGTGGAGTTACGTCTTTTGCGGCTGTGTGTGTAATGTGGGTTTTAGGGTTTATTTAGGCCGGTAACAGTTAGTCGGCCAGAGCCATCTCTAATACTCGCGCTACGTGTATCGCCTCGCGCCCTGCCCCATCCTGAATCTGGTGCCTGCAACTCGTGCCATCGGCAACGATCAAACAATCGGCTTCCGCCTTTCTTACTGCCGGCAGCAGACTGAGCTCTCCCATCTTCATCGAAGTATCGAAATGCTTGGCATCGTAGCCGAATGAGCCGGCCATGCCGCAGCAGCTGGACTGAACTACTTCTACGATTAGATCAGGCACCATTGCGAGCACCTGCTGTACCGACGACATGACCGCGAACGCCTTCTGGTGACAGTGACCATGGAGCAGGGCTCGTTTTGCAGGCAATGCTTTCAAGCTCAATTGTAACTGACCCTTGGCTGCTTCTGCCGCTAGAAATTCCTCGAACAGAAAAGCATGCCGAGAAAGGGCATTAGTCTCGTCACCGGGAAGCAGAGAAGGAAATTCATCTCTTAGGGTTAGCAGGCAAGAAGGCTCGAGCCCGACTATGGGTATACCCTTCTCCACAAAAGGCCTGAGGCTGGCAATCACACGCCGCGCCTCCACTCGCGCCTCATCCACCATGCCGCTGCTGAGGAAGGTTCGGCCACAGCACAAAGGCCGGTCCTTATCGGCGGGCTCGGCCCCGTGCACCGCATAACCCGCTGCGGTTAGTACCGCCAGCGCCGCTCTTGCATTTTCCGGCTCGAAGCAGCTATTGAATGTGTCCACCAGCAGCACGACGTCTTTGCCTTCAGTAGAAACCTCTGGCTGCGACGGCACTTCGATTTCCGGCCGAAATTGATCGCCTCGCCACTTTGGCAGGCTGCGCCTGGCGCTAAAACCCAGCAGCAGTTCCGACAGACTCTTCAAGCCGGGAATCTGATCGCGTAGGTTTAGCAGAAACGACAAATGCCTCACGCGATGGGCGTAGCGTGGAAGATAAGCGACTAAACGGTCCTTCAGGGGCAGGCTATTTTTCTTGTAGTACTGGTGCAGAAACTCAATTTTTATCTTCGCCATGTCGATGCCGGTTGGACATTCGCGCTTACAACCCTTACAGGAAACACACAAACTCATGGTGTCGAACATGGCATCCGCGGCAAGTGCCTCCGGCCCCAACTGACCGCTGACCGCAAGTCTTAGCGTATTTGCGCGACCCCGGGTGAGATGCTGCTCATCCCCGGTAACTCTATAAGACGGGCACATGACGGCGACATCTGACTTTCTGCAGGCGCCGTTGTTGTTGCACATCTCCAGCGCCTGGTTGAAGCTGCCGAAGTCCGACCAGTCCATGGTGGTGGCAATCGCTTGGATAGCATAGCCTGGAGCGAATCGAAACAGGCTTCTGTCGTCCATTTTTGGAGGGCGCACAATCTTGCCGGGGTTGAATGTGTTCGCTGGGTCGAAGCTGTCTTTTACTTCCTCGAAAGAGTCCACCATGCGTTGCCCGAACATGGGCAGGTGAAATTCAGATCTAGAGAGGCCGTCGCCGTGCTCGCCGGAATGGGAGCCCTTGTACTCACGAACAATCTCCAGAGTCTCCTCTACTATCGCTCGCATCTTCTTCGCGCCACTTTCTTCTTTCATATTGAGAATGGGGCGAACGTGCAGACAACCTACCGAGGCATGCGCGTAAAAGGTGCCAGTTGTACCGTGTTTACGAAATATTTCGTCTACTCTACGCGTATATTCTGCAAGGTGTTTCAAGTCCACGGCGCAATCTTCGATGAAGGAGACTGGTTTTCCATCACCCTTCATGGACATCATAATATTGAGGCCTGATTTGCGCACTTCCCATATAGCTTGTTGAAATTCATTATCCGTTGCTTCAACAACTGAATTTTCGGAACCCAGGGATTCTACTAACTCGACCAACTGCGACAGGCTGTGCAGCTGCGCGGCCGCTTCTTCGCCGGAAAATTCGACCAACAACAGAGCCTGAGGTTCGCCTTGAACAAAACGATCGACTGTCGCTGCGAATATCGGAATATCTCTAGCCAGATCGATCATCGTGCGGTCAACCAATTCAACCGCGCTGGGGTTCAGCTCGACAATATGCTGGGTTGCCTCCATGGCTTCATAGAAGGAGGGAAAGTGACAGACTCCCAGAGTCTTGTGCTCTGGCAAGGGCTGCAAATTCAGGTGGATGCGCTGGAAAAATGCCAGCGTGCCCTCGGAACCCACCAGCAGGTGAGACATATTCGGGCTCTGCTGCGTGAGTACGTCGATGTTGTAGCCACCGACCCGGCGCAGCAGATCAGGAAAGCGCTGCGCGATTTCCGCCGCTTCCCTGTCACCAAGCGCCAACATCTTTGTGAGTAGTTCGGTTTGCGCCGGATCTTCATTGGGCAGTTGACGCTCATGCAGCGTCTTAAAATGCACCTGGCTACCATCCGCCAGCAGGCCATCGATAGCCTGCACGTTGTGCACCATATTACCGTAGCGAATTGACCGCGAACCGCAGCTGTTATTGCCTGTCATCCCGCCCAGGGTGGCTCGATTGGCCGTAGAGACATCGACTGGATAGAACAGGCCATGGGGTTTCAGGAAGCGGTTGAGATGGTCTAGCACCACGCCTGGCTGAACACAGACGGTGCGCGCCTCAACATCAAAATGCAGAATTTGCTTGAGGTGCTTGGTGGTATCCATGACAAGCGCTTCACCGATAGCCTGCCCGGTTTGGGAGGTACCCGCGCCTCTGGGTAGTACCGGTATGCCTTCCTCAACAGCTATCTGTAGAGCAATCTGTACATCCTGCTCTGTCTTGGGAACCGTAACGCCAAGCGGCTGTATCTGATAAATAGAGGCATCGGTACTGTAACGTCCGCGACTGAAATCATCGAACATCACCTCGCCCTGCAGCTCCTTTCTGAGGCGCCTGGCAAGCGTGCTGTCATTGTTATAGACCATCGTTGGTAATCTCTTCTGCTTGGGCCAGAAACACCCATTCTTTATAGCAGCCTTGTTCGGCGCATTGCAAAAAATAAACTCAGTTACTTTTCGGTGATCATGAGCGTGGGCACAATTGGCAAGGAGGGCTAATTACTTAGCCCAGCTGAGTAGCTCATCCAAAATGTAATTGCTCTGGCAAACGCTCGGCAGAAGGAGTAGTTTTTAGGAATCAGATCAATTCTAGCTACCATGAAAGCCACTTTCGGGAATCCAGTTATGAACCTACGGCTCCTAGTACCCACGATTACGAGTTTATTGCTGTGCAGTACCGCATTCTCAGCAGAAGACTATCAAGTGCCAAGAACCGAGTGGGATCAACCGGATCTGCAAGGCGTGTGGAATTTCTCCTCTGACATACCCATGCAGAGACCTTCACAATACGGTGAGCGAGAGTTTTTAACTGAACAAGAGATTGCCGCTATTCAGTCGCGCAGAGCTGACCGCGATGCCGGTTCAGACGCAGCAATTCCCAATGGAGGCGTGAACGAGGCCTACAACGACTTCTGGGTTGAAACCGCAGGCATCGGAGACGTCGCGCGCACCTCAATTATTGTCTACCCAAGCAATGGGCGGCTGCCTCCCTACGCGGAAGGAGCAATCGTTGTTCAGGGGCGACTCGACCCCGATATCGACGGCGAACGTCCTGTGCGGTTTACCGGCGGGGGTATCGGTAGCGATGGCCCGGAAGACAGAGGGCTGGGCGAGCGCTGCATCGTCGGGTTCAATGCTGGCCCACCCATCAGTCCTAGCCTTTACAATAATAATCTACAAATTGTTCAGAACCGCGATCATGTAGTCATCATGATAGAAATGGTACACGACGCTCGCATCGTGCCATTGGATAGAGGTAGCCCTCTCGACGAAAGCATCGGCTTATGGTCAGGTGATTCTCGTGGCTACTGGGAGGGCGACACCCTGGTGGTTGAATCCCGAAATTTTAACGGCCTGACGCAGTCATTTGCTGCAGGGGGAAAGTCTGACGACAAGTTCCTCATCGAGCGATTTACACGCTTAAACAATGACACCATTTCCTACCAGTTTACTGTCGATGATCCTCAGGCCTACACCGACAAGATAACGGGAATAATTCCGCTGACTAAAGTAGACGGGCTTCTCTATGAATATGCCTGTCACGAAGGGAACTACGGCCTGCTTAACATACTGCGAGGCGCGCGCGCCGAAGAAGCGCGAGCCCAGCCAGTGAAATAGCAAGCTATGCATGGCTATCCTCGTAGAAAGCACCCATACCGTGATAAAGAAGCTTATATATTGCTAATTTATAATAAAGAAACTAATATGCTTCTTTAAGGTAAATAGCAATAGACAAGTTTCATCATGAATTCACTACTTGAACAGATCAAAAAACGTCGAATCACACTCGCGCTGAAGCAGCACGATATGCTGCTGCGAGTAGGGATATCGCGCCAGCAATATCAGCGACTGGAATCCAAAGGCAATCCACGGCTTGATACCCTTGAACTAATCGCGAAGGGACTGAGGAGCGAGCTGCTGCTGATACCGCAAGAAAAGTTAAATGCCGTGCTGGCGGTATTAACAGACGATACCCCGAATCCTGGCGAGCCAAGTCAGTCGAGCAAGGAAGGCAAGAAGTCATTAGCCGATGATCCATGGCAGGGATTGCTGGGGGAAAACGAATGAGCACAAATGCTACAAATGAGGCAGGCGATGAAGTGAATGTAGTGCGGCTCTCAATTCACGGCGCACTGATCGGCTACCTCACAGGCTTTAAGAATGGCCGCAATGTATTGAGTATCGCAGATGAGTTTAAAAACAACCCTAAGCGCCCGACATTCAGCTTGATTACCCATCCCCAGTTTCCGAATGCGGCCAAACTCATGGCCGAGCCCTGGGCAGGAAATCATCGACTGCATCCTGTGCTTTCAAACTTGCTGCCAGAAGGCTCATTACGTGAGCTGATAGCACAAGGCTTGAAGGTCCATGTCGATAATGAATTCCATCTTCTCTCGTACCTGGGTGAAGATTTGCCGGGGGCGATCGAAGCCACACTCATGGATCCCGAAGATGTGCCTGACTACGTACTCAATACTCACGGAAATTCCAAGGCGGTTAAATTCGACAAAGTCAGCCGCGAGAACAAGTTTTCCCTGGCTGGCGTGCAAATGAAATTTTCTATGAAGGAAAGGAACGGGCGCTATAAGTTATCCAAGGGTAATATACTGGGTGACTGGATAATTAAAACACCCTCGACCAGGCATAAATTTTTAGCCCTGAACGAATACACGGCCATGTCACTCGCGGGCATGGTTGGCATCGATATTCCCGAGATCAAACTGGTTGAGCTGGATAGGCTCGACAATCTGCCACAAATCAACTTGCCAGATGAGAAGCAGGCCTTCGCCATCAAGCGCTTCGACCGAACGGATGATCAGCGTGTTCACATGGAAGACTTCGCGCAGATTTTGGTGAAGTACCCACACGAAAAATACACCTCCGCCAATTATGAGAATATCGGCAAAGTCATTTATGACTTTTCTGGCGACGGGCTGGCTGACGCGCAACAGTTCGCAAGGCGATTACTGGTGAATATTCTCTTGGCGAATGGCGATGCACATATCAAGAACTGGAGCTTCCTATACCCCGACAAAATCACAGCACGGCTATCTCCTGCCTATGATATTGTGACAACCAACGTCTATATCGAAAACGAAAAACAATTCGCGCTTAACCTCGGCAAAACGAAGGAGTGGTATTCAGTAACCCTGGCTCACTTTCAGTCGTGGGCGGAAAAATCAGGCATCCCATGGCGGGCGGTCAAGCCGCATTTGGATGACACGCTGAGCAAGGCAAAGGAGCTATGGCCTGAAGCCCTTAAAGCGCTGCCAATGGGTGATGCCCATAAAAATCAGTTAAGAAGACATTGGGGCAAACTGCGCGAAGACTTTAAGATTGACACCGCCCAATAAACCAAAATTCTCGCGGTGTAGTGGCTTAGCAATTAGCTCAATCAAGGAGTTTGTGTTTGTGTAAGTACCCATCAACAGAATTAGTCCTCTCCAAAGCTCAATATTGGGGCGTTAAAAACTTTAGCTGGGCGGCGATTCAGACGTTTTCCAAATAGGGAATCGTAGTAACATCGCTGGTAACACCGATAATAACTTGCATATGTGGACATCATCCATCGCGCGCTCTCTGCTGTGGCTCAGCCGAGATTTACTCTTTCATCAGCGCTCCTAGAAATTGC
Source organism: Pseudohongiellaceae bacterium (assembly GCA_040880325.1). Classification (GTDB taxonomy): domain Bacteria; phylum Pseudomonadota; class Gammaproteobacteria; order Pseudomonadales; family Pseudohongiellaceae; genus UBA9145. The sequence continues at coordinate 6,166 of JBBDIR010000059.1, read as the reverse complement.
TATCGAGGTTTCTGCCCGACCATGAGCCACGTCTTCCCCCGCCATAGCAAATCCCATCTCCCTGTCGCCGTTGCGGGCGAGGGGGTCTATTTGATCGATGCCCAGGGCAAACGCTATCTGGACGCCTCCGGTGGCGCGGCCGTGTCGAGTCTGGGGCATGGCGATGCCGAGATCATCGCGGCTATCAAGGCGCAGCTGGATAAACTGGAGTTCGCCCACACCGGCTTCTTCACTAGCGAGCCTGCCGAGGCACTGGCGCAAACCCTGATCGCCAACGCACCAGGCAAGCTGGACCGGGTGTATTTTGTCTCCGGGGGCTCCGAAGCCATCGAAGCCGCTCTAAAACTGGCGCGCCAGTATTTTCTCGAGATCGGCCAACCCGCCCGGCATCGCATCATCGGTCGCCGGCAGAGTTATCATGGCAATACTCTGGGCGCGCTCGCCACCGGCGGCAATGCCTGGCGCCGGCAACCGTTCGCGCCACTATTGATTGAAACGACCCACATCGCCCCCTGTTACGAGTATCGCGGCAGAGAGTCAGGCGAGTCGGCGTTCGCCTACGGGCAACGCGTCGCCAACGAGCTGCAAACCGAGATCGAACGGCTGGGTGCTGACCAGGTTATGGCCTTTGTTGCCGAGCCGGTGGTGGGCGCCACACTAGGCGCGGTGCCAGCCGTGCAAGGCTACTTCAAGCGCATTCGCGAAATCTGTGATGAGTACGGGGTGCTGCTGATACTCGACGAAGTCATGTGCGGCATGGGTCGCACCGGCAGCCTGTTTGCGTTTGAGCAGGAGGACATTGAGGCAGACATCGTCACTGTCGCCAAGGGCCTCGCCGCCGGTTATCAACCCATAGGAGCCATGCTATGCACTTCAACTATCTATGATGCCATAGCGGGCGGTACCGGGTTCTTTCAACACGGCCACACCTATCTTGGCCATCCGGTTGCCTGCGCGGCGGGCAATGCGGTGGTCAATGCGATTCTGCGTCGTGGCCTGTTGCCGCAGGTGCAAGCGCAGGGCGAGAAGATTCGCGCGGCACTGACGGCCGCCTTCGCTGATCGGGCCTATATCGGCGACATACGCGGACGCGGCCTGTTCATCGGCATCGAACTGGTCAGTGACAAAGTCTCGAAGCAAACGTTCCCCCCGACACTCGCCATTCATAAGCAACTCAAGCAACTCACGCTGGACAATGGCCTGATCTGCTATCCCATGGGTGGCACGGTGGATGGGCAACTGGGTGATCATATCTTGCTGGCGCCACCGTTTATTATTGAAGATCAGCACATTGACGAATTGATCGCGAAACTGGACAGGAGTTTTAGCGCCGTCAAATTTAGTTGATCTGGCAGCGCAGATACTGCGAGCTTGCCCCGTGCGTTTACTCTGCCAGGTTCTCGCGCTAGAGTTGGGGCAGGTTTGTAATAAAGGGAAGGACAGGGTTTAGCCGTCTCGGCAACAAAATACGCGTTTTCCTGAGGCTGGGAAACGTGATCTGTCCCCGCAATTCCATGATGGAAAAATAAAGCTCTGGAGGATCTATGCACGTCAAACAATCACGCCTGCACGGAGAACCACACAAGACAATCGCCGCTCTGCTCTGTGCACTATGCAGTGTGGCGCTGATCAATCCCGTACTGGCCCAAAGCGAACGTCCGCGCGCCCGCGAAGCCGGGCTCATCGTTGGCATTTTTGAACCGGGCCAGTACAACGCCATCACTGACGTTGCCGGGGTTAAGGTTGGCCATACCACCGTCATTCGCGGCGACGACATTCGTACCGGCGTCACCGCCATCATCCCCGGCCCCGGAAATCTCTACACCAGCACCATGCCGGCGTGGATTCATGTCGGCAATGGCTACGGCAAGCTGATCGGCGAAACGCAGGTACGCGAGTTCGGCGAACTCGAGACACCCATTCTCCTCACCTGCACCCTGTGTGTGTGGAGTGCAGCCAATGCCTTGAAGGATTGGCTGTATGAACAACCCGGCATGGGCGAACACACCGTCAACCCCATCGTCGGCGAAACCAACGACAGCCAGGTTAACAATATGTGGGCGGACCCTATTCGGCACGACGAGGTGTACGCCGCGCTTAACAATGCCAGCGACGGCCCGGTCGCCGAAGGCAGTGTCGGCGCCGGCACCGGAACCCAGGCCTTTGGCTGGAAAGGCGGCATCGGCACCAGCTCGCGGGTGCTGCCCGACTCACTGGGCGGCTACACCCTCGGCGTGCTCGTGCAGACCAACTACGGCGGTATTATGAGCATCAACGGCGCCCCGGTTGGCCGCGAGCTTGGCACCTATTCATTTCGCAATCAGGTGCAAAGCAGCGATGACGGCGACAGGGATGACGGCTCCATCATGGTGGTGGTTGCCACCGATGCGCCACTGAATGCCCGCAGCCTGGACCGCCTCGGCGTGCGCGCCATCATGGCGCTCGGCCGCACCGGTTCCTTCGCCAGCAATGGCTCGGGTGATTATGTCATCGCCTTCTCCACCCATCCCTCCGTACGCAAGCCACGGGTCAGCGACACGCCCGTTCAGACGCAGGAATTGGTCAATGCCTCCATGTCGCCGCTGTTTGCCGCAGTGGCTGAGGCCACCGAAGAGGCGGTATACAATGCGATCTTTAAGGCCACGACGGTGACGAGTTCGCGCGGTGAGTTGCGCGAGGTACCGCTGGATCAATTGTTGGAGATTTTGGAGAAGCATCAGGTGTTGAATTGGGATGAGAACGTACCGAGGTAGGGGCTTAGTGGATACAAGGAACGTAGAGTGGCTATCACAACTTTCGACACACTTAAGTTCGTCCGCCGATTGGAGGAAGCTGGCGTACCACTAAAACAAGCTGAAATTCAGGCGGAAGTGCTGACCGAGGCATTCAATGTGAATCTGGAATCGTTAGTCACCAAGGAGTTTCTGGCTGCCCGCTTCTCGGAGCAGAACGCTGCTATGGGCACTCGCTTCGCCCAACTGGAAGCCAAGGTCGACACCAATTTCCGCTTTTTCCTCTGGACCCAGGCCATCGTTATAGCTGCGGTTATCCTGCCTTATCTGGAACGGTTGATGGCGCTTTAAACTAGATATCGCAATCTTGCTGCACTCACGCAAAGCCAGTCCGAGTTCTTCGGTGCCCCAGTAACAGATCAGCGATTTAGCTTTTGCGAGTCGATTATGTAAACACCCCATAAAATAGTGCACCGCCAATTGATCATGGACAGTCTTGGTATGCCTCCAAAAAAACTACGATATGATAGGCTCGTTCAAACGTTGAATAGCTATTCTGGCCCTCGGCAAGGCTTGCGCCTCACGGGATAACTGGTCTTTCCCCGTTCTTATTAGTGAAGTGAGTATTATGAGTAAAATCAAGGAATGTTTTGTGCGGCCCTCGGCGAGTCTGGATTTGTTGTCGCACAAAGAGATTCAGGCGGTATCGCACTCCAACGATGAAGTGTTCAAGGTATTTCGGGACTGTGCGTTGGCCGTTCTCAATACCGGCAACGACACCGACGATGCCGATGCCCTGTTCAAGGCCTACGAGGATTTTTCGATACGCATTCTGCCGGAGTCTCGCGGCATCAAGCTGCAGATAAACAATGCGCCTGGCTCAGCCTTTGTCGACGGCAAGATGATCCGCGGTATCCAGGAGCACCTGTTCTCTGCACTCAGAGACATCATCTTTACCCAGGACAAGATCGATCGGACCGGCGGATTCGATGTGAGTTCCGGACCCGGCATCACCGATGCCATGTTCCGTATCCTGCGCAACGCCGGCGTCGTGCGAGCCAACACGCCACCCAATCTGGTGGTGTGTTGGGGCGGGCATTCCATTAGCCGTGAGGAATACGACTACTCCAAGGAAGTCGGCTACCAGATGGGGCTACGAGGTCTGGATATCGTCACCGGCTGCGGCATCGGTGCCATGAAGGGCCCCATGAAGGGCGCTATGATCGGCCACGCAAAACAGAAGAATCGCAATGGCCGCTACGTGGGCATCAGCGAGCCGGGCATCATCGCCTCGGAATCCCCCAACCCGACGGTAAACGAACTGGTGATTCTGCCGGACATCGAGAAGCGCCTGGAGGCCTTCGTGCGGCTGGGGCACAGCTTTGTCGTGTTTCCCGGCGGGGCGGGCACCATGGAGGAGATTCTTTATTTGCTGGGGCTGGCGATGCATGAGGAGAACCGGGAGATTCCTATGCCGTTGATCTTCGCGGCGCCGGCTGCCAGTAGCCACTACTTCGAGACGCTGGATGTCTTCATCCGGAACACTCTGGGCACTGAAGCCACCAACTATTACGAGATCATCATCGACCGCCCCGACCAGGTGGCGCAACTGAGCCTGCGCAATCTCAACAAAACGCTCAGCTATCGCCGCCGGGTAGACGAGTCCTATGCTTTTAACTGGAACCTGACTATCCCTGAGTCCATGCAGAACCCCTTCGACCCCACCCACGAAGCCATGGCCAAACTGAACCTGGACCGAACCTTGCCAAGCGGGGAATTGATCGCACAGCTACGCTGCGCGTTCTCCGGCATCGTTGCCGGAAACGTCAAGGCCAAAGGTATCAGGCGCATTGCCGAACACGGCCCGTTTCAATTGCATGGCGACCCCACCCTGATGGGCGCGCTCGATACCATGCTGCAGGAATTCGTCGCCAATGGCCGCATGAAAATTTCCAGCGGCGATTACCAGCCCTGTTACCGATTAGTGGCCGACACTGCCTGAATCGCCGGTGGCGAAATCAATCCATCGAAATTCTGGCATTAAACTGCGCTGGCCTCTTTGATCCCCAATCGCCAGAATTAGTTGAATTAAGTTGTGGGTGGCACCACCCCAGGCCTCACCAACACCGGAACATACCTCAGGGCAAAACAAAAAAACCCGCACAGCCAGAAAACGGCGGCAATAGTCATCATAAAGTCGCTATTGAACAACGCAGCGCCAACGCGGGTCAGGGTGGCCAGCGCAAGCAACACGATTGTTGAGTTAAGCAAGGGATGCGAAGCTAGCGGACGGCCTGTATGCCCGAGTGCTGCGCGAGCAGACACACTGACGATCATGCCAGCGACGGTACCGATGGTTAGGGTGTGAATGCCGGCAGAACCGGATATATAACCCGCCAGGCCTAAGCCGAACAACAACACGCCCAGGGGAATCCACGCATAGGACAGATGGAGCATCCATACCAGAGGTTCTGCGAGGGTTCGGAATCCCTGCCAACGCCAGAGTCGCCACGCTTGCAGCACAGCTGCGGCCACTGCCAGCAGAAGAAACAGCTCGGTCGGCAATGGCAACAAGCTTGCCACTGCAAACAGTGCCAGTGCGATTCCTGCCGCCACATCAAGCGCATTGAAGGCCCCGGGCAATTGCGCGGGGATATATTCGGGATGCTGCTTGAGCAACCAATTGCGCGTAAATGCCGGGATGATACGCCCGCCAATAAGATTGATCATCATCAAGACCAGCCAAATCTGCGACCACAGAGCCTGACGTTGCCAGGGGGCTTGCGCCATTTCTGCATAGTGATACAAAGCCTCCAGGGCCATGAAAATAAACAGCAGAAGTAACACCTTGTAGTTGCGTTGATTCCTCACCGTCACGACTTCTCTAGCCATCAGCAACAACAGCCATAACCAGTAGAGGACCCCGCCTGCGGCGGCGAGTAAGGGGAATACCGGGCCGAGTCTGGCCACTAGCCACAGGGCACACAGCAGTGCCAGGGGCCAGCCCCGAACTGCTGGCCGGCCGGTCCAGGTGGCCACGGCGGTCAGTAAAAAACCGCCAATCGCGGCCCCGGCGAAGCCCACTGCCATTTCATGGCCATGCCAGAACACGGGATTGATGCGCCACTCAATAGACACCGCACCCGTCCACCAGACCAGCCAGAGTGAAATACCGATCAGCGCTTGCAGCACCGCAAGAAGAAACAGTGAGCGAAAGGCATAGCTAAACAGCAAATAGGTTTTGGGTTCTTGAGTGTCCATGTTTTAGCGCATATTTTAGCAAAAGTTTAGTAGGTGTTTGCTATCAAATATTCAGTTTCAATCAGACTAACTCCATTGCGCTCTATCTGCATTAGCTTCACTTTATTTTATTATTTTATGAGTGATGAGATGGACGCTCCCAAGTGTTAACGGCGTCGTAATGCGCCAAACTG
>JBBDIR010000058.1:3783-70389 GCA_040880325.1 Pseudohongiellaceae bacterium | reverse complement strand
CGCTACATCATGTAATGGTGAGAATCAGCCAAAGCTGATTCGAATCAATCTCTCCCCACCAGTCTACCCAGATCCAGAACAACGGGGGCGTCGTCACTATCGGTGACAATGGCCAGGCTCAGGAGGAAGATGAGAACTCTCCAGTTCGATCGATTGCGTCAGCAATCAAGACTCGCGCAGCGAGCCATCAGAGTTTAAGAATTACACTCAACCACCAGCAACACAGCAAAACGCTACATCATGTAATGGTGAGAATCAGCCAAAGCTGATTCGAATCAATCTCTCCCCACCAGTCTAACCGCATCGAGAACAGTGGGAATAAGCAATCCGATCCCTGGCTAGATCTAGCGGTCTCAAGCGGGAAGGGAAGGGAAGGGAATGGAAAGGAACGGATCCAGGCAAACAGCTGCCATATTCCCGCCACAATTAACCCTGACATAGCCCGATTTCCAGCACGTCAGTGTTAGATTTACTTGTTTTAATAAAGCCTCAATCAACTACAAATTGATTGAATACTCCTAGAGCTTGACCCCGCTTGAAGGCCCTCATCACGAGGGCCTTTTTTTTCGCGGGATAGCCACACTGGGTCTTATGGCGTGATTAACGGTTCTGACGCGAGCTGGGTTGGCTCACTGAACTAACGCGAGTCGCGTTGAGCGCAATGAAGTCCGCCAGGATGCGCCCGCTCTCCAGAAGCAGAGGGTCACCTTCTTCTTGCGCCTCTTCTTCCTCCGATTCGTCGGAAGCAAGCGTGTCGTTGTTTGCTAGCTCTACGACTTCCTCTTCTTCGCTCTCGTCTTCGACCCATTCGTTTAGAGGCAGACCTTTCAGGAGGCGACGCATATTCTCTGCATCGAATTCCACGCGACGGGCCTGTTGACGCTCCGCTTTTACCTTATCCTCATTAAGAGACAACTGCTCCCTTTGCCTAAGGATGCGAGTGCGCTCGATCTGATCACGAAGATAGATAAAATCCGGGGAATTTTCGGCACGCTCCTCATAGCGCTGTTGTAATTCTGGCAGCAAGGCTTGAATGGCATGGTAGGGACGATACTCTACCGGACGTACTGTATCCCAGGGCAGGGCGCCATCGAGACTACTCTCGCCGATGTCATCGTAGGCGTCATAGAAGTCCGGGAAAGTGATATCGGGAATAACGCCACGGTGCTGTGTGCTCTCTCCGGAAATGCGATAGAACTTGGAGCGTGTCAATTTGACCTGACCGTAGTCCATTGGGATTATTTCTTGAACCGTTCCCTTGCCAAAAGTCTGTCCGCCGAGAACGATACCACGCTGATAGTCTTGAATAGCACCGGCAAAAATCTCAGATGCCGAGGCGCTGGTTCTATTGACCAGAACCGCTAATGGGCCGCTGTATGCAACTTCAGGGTCGTTGTCCCCGAAGGATCGTGTGAACCCGTTACGTAAACCGGAATAGCGAATTTGCACTGTCGCACCGGTTTCGATAAACAGGCCGACCAATTGATTCGCTTCACTCAAACTACCACCACCATTGTTACGCAGATCGACCACGACAGCATCGACATCTTCTTCTTTTAACTCGTCGAGTAACACATGCACATCACGCGTTGAACTCTTGTAATCTGAATCGCCGCGAGACGCCGCTTCGAAATCGAAATAAAACGTAGGGAGATCGATGATGCCTATCTTGTACATCTCGCCATTGTAGCTAAGCTCGATCACCTCCTTCTTTGCCGACTGATCTTCTAACTTAACCGTGTCTCGCGTGATGCTGACCACGGTGGCCGCTGCCTCGCCTACGGCGTCAACCGGAATAACATTGAGACGAACCACGGTGCCTTTCTCGCCACGAATCTGTGCCACGACATCGTCCAGCCGCATACCCACGACATCCTGTAATTCGCCGTCTACACCCTGACCGATAGAGATAATGCGGTCACCAGCCTGCAATTCATTACCGCGCTCGGCTGGCCCGCCTTTAATCAGTTCTGCTACTTTTGTATATTCTTCCTCGGTGGTCAGTTGTGCGCCAATTCCCTGTAGCGAGAGTGACAGGCCCATATTGAAATTTTCAGAATCGCGTGGCGAAAAGTAGGAGGTGTGCGGGTCGACAGCTGTCGCCACTGTTGCCAAATAGGTCTGGAACACGTCTTTATCGTTGGTCTTGGATATTTGGCTTAGCTGGTTACGGTAACGCTTGCTAAGCTTTTCTTTGATTTCTTCATTGTCATCGCCAGTCAGTTTCAGACTGAGAACGCTGTTCTTGATGCGGCGTCTCCATAGCTCATCCAGATCTTCGGCAGATTCAGCATACGGGGCATCCTCTCTATCGATTGCTATAACCTCATCGAGTGTAAAATCCATCTCACTGATATGATTCTCGACACGGTCGACGGCATAAATCATGCGCTCGAGTATGCGCTTGTAATAGACGTTGTAGATCTCGAAACCAGGTTCGACGTTGCCATTTTCGAGGCTGTCATCCAGGGTGTAACGGTAGCGACTAAGGTCATCGATATCGTCTTTCAGAAAATACAACTTAGACGCGTCCAAGGCATCGATGTAGCTGTCGAAAACGACGGAGGAGAAGTTGTCATCAATGCTCACCGTAGCGTAATGCTTGGTTTGCAGTTCACTCAACAGCTTGATCGCGGTATCACCGTGAATTGCTTGACTCTCCAGCGGAGTATAGAGGGAATCGATATCGAGCACGGTATTCAGCTGAGTAGGCTCGATCTGGGCAATCAGAGCCGATGTCATGAGGATCGAGCATGCCGTGACAGCCGCTTTTATCATGAAACCTTTTTTGTTAATTCTTGGTGAGCTGATATTCATAAGTCTCCACTTAGTTCCTTAGTATAAATGCCTAATAACAAGATGGTCACGAGCGAACGTAGTTCAACTGGCGCTTAGGTTCCTGGCCCTTTTATGAAACTAGAGACTAAGCGAAATTGCGGCGTCTGAGAAGGACTTTGACAGCTAATCTGGGTCTAGAAAACATCCAGATTCAGTGCCGACACGAATTCGGACTATTTAATGAGTTTCTGCCGCGCCGAAGCGTGTCGTTCGGCGCGTTCAACATCAATATAGCGGTCAGTGATGGCACTGGATCCGTGTCCGGCATCGTCTCTGACATGCTCCCTCGGCCTATGCTTTACGTCCTCTGAGATTCCCGTATGGCGCAGCCAGTGCACCGTTGCCGCGCCCAGGCGCTCCGCCTCTTCAACAAAGCCGTCAGCGCGCATCTTCGCGGCCGCCGCATCGAAACACTGCTGTACGATGCCGCGTATCTGCCGTGTACTGCCAATCCCGCCTTTCCCCCGTGTCTTGTGAATCAGCGGAGTCGCCTCGCCGGGCGCCGGCAAGCCAGGCAAACCACGGGAGAGTCGATAGCGCTTGAGCGCCTCGAGCATGGCGTCGCTGACGGATATTTCACGTTCCTTGTTGCCCTTACCAACCGTCAGGAACCACCAATTTCCTTCCTGATCAGCTTGAAAATGACCCATCTGTGGCTGCCAGCGACTGGTATCCACGAGTTCGGAGATTCTCAGATACATGGCAAACAGGGCGTTCATAACGAACAGTGTGCGTTCGTGCACCAGCGGTTGCTCTGCCGCCATCGACTCGGCGGTCTCGATGACGAAATCCCACTGTAGCGGGGAAAGCCGCCGTATTTTCCCTTGGCTCTGTTGCTTGCGCAGGAATTTACTCTTCTGACGAATCTGTGCGACCGGATTCGCGGCGATGTAGCTTTCCTGTATAAGAAAATTGAAGAAGCTGCTGAGCACGCTGAAAAGCGACTGCAATGCCGCCTGCGACACCACAAACTCGCCCTTTGCTTGCACATAGGGGCGCCAATCTACGTTCGGGACCCGCTCACCCTGACGTAGCAGGAAGCGCGGCACGTTTTTCTTGCCAATCCAATTCTTCGGAGGCTGTTTGGCAAACTCTACATAAGATTCGATATCTTCTCTAACCACCTGTTTTAAAGATTTTTTTGAGATCACCAAGCACCAATGCAGGAAGTGCTCTATCTCGCGTCGATAGGTACTAAAGGTGTCAGGGCTGCCGCGGTAACTGAAGATGAACTCAGCGGCGTACTGGTAGTCGCTAATGACCTCCGCGGGCGCATCTAGCGAGAGATGGAGCAATGAAGTCACCGGCTGCTTGAAGGGATTTGGCATTTCATCGAGGGTATCGAAGAAGGCCGGAGGAGGGCTGACAGTTGACATTAAGTAGCTGCTTTAATGATATGTTTCAATTGTAGTTTAGCGTATAAAACATCACCGGAACATGCACGGTTTTTCAACGCTTAGCTGCTGAATTATCGAATGTTTCCCAAGCCTATACAGTTAGTCGGTGAATTGCTGCGATACTTTATAGCCTTACGCAATCTCTTCTCTTGTCCAATTGCGAGGATGTAATTGGCAATCTCGCAATCTGCTAGTAGAATCCGTTATATAAACCACTATATAACGGTACGGTATTTTGTACGGCAAACTCAAATACAGCCTTGTTAACGCGATATCCGCTGTGCTGTTAGCGGCCACTGTGCCGGCCTACGGCGAGACATTGAATGTCGCGGTTGCAGCCAACTTCGTCGCCGCATTGGAAGCCATTCAGATAGAATTTGAGGCGGAGTCTGAGCACACGATTCGAATAATTCGCGGCTCTAGCGGTAAGCACTACGCCCAGATACGCAGCGGAGCCCCGTTTGACGTGTTCCTCTCCGCCGATGCGTCGAGGCCGCAGCGCTTGCTGGAAGAGGGGGTCGCTGTTGCCGATAGCCTGAACACTTATGCACTGGGACAGCTGGCTCTGTGGAGCAGGGAGCCCGGGATAGCCCTGGGCGAAGAATATCTCGCCAATTCAGCTAATTACACCACAATCGCAATGGCGAATCCGCGCGTGGCCCCCTACGGTCAGGCAGCGGCGGAACTGCTCGAATACCTTGGCATTACTGAACTGGTTGGCCAGAAACGAGTTCTGGGTGAAAATATCGCGCAAACCTTTCAATTTGCCTACAGCGGTAACGCCGATCTTGGGCTGGTTGCGTATTCACAGACCTTGTCGGCGAATATTCGCGCTCAAGGCTCCACCTGGCTTGTCCCCACCCACCTCCACCAACCGATACGGCAAGATCTGGTACTGCTGAAAGATTCCACGGCTGCCCGGGAGTTTGTCGCCTTTATGGACAGCGCTGTCGTTGCGCAGATTCTCTTGCAACATGGCTACCTACTACCCCGAGTGAAGCGCTGATAATGCCTGCAGCTGATTTAACCGCCTTATTTATAACCCTGAGGTTAGCGGCCACAACGACTCTAATTCTCCTTGTGCTGGGAACACCTCTGGCCTGGTGGCTGGCTACTACCCGTGCGCGCGGGCGCAGCGTTATCGAGGCCATTATCGCCTTGCCCCTGGTGCTGCCTCCTACGGTTCTCGGCTTCTACCTGCTTCTGGCTTTCTCGCCAGATGGCCCCATAGGTGCTACCACCGCTGCGCTGGGATTACCCTCCATGGCCTTCTCGTTCTGGGGCCTGGTGCTGGGCTCGGTTATCTATTCAATGCCCTTCGTGCTGCAACCATTGCAGAACAGTTTCGCGGGTCTGGGGACTGGGCCTTTGGAAGTGGCGGCTACTTTGGGAGCCGGCCCCCTTGACCGTTTTATCAGCGTGGTGTTGCCCTTGTCCAAGATGGGGTATCTGACTGCCGCCGTGCTGGGTTTCGCCCACACTCTGGGGGAATTTGGTGTCGTGCTGATGATTGGCGGCAATATACCCGGTCAAACCCAGGTGCTTTCAATCGCCATCTATGATCATGTCGAGGCTCTGGAATACAGCCGTGCACACTGGCTGGCAGCAGGGCTTCTGATAAGCTCTTTCCTTGTCTTATTAATGATTTACGGCGCGAATCGCCGAGTTCACCTGATGAGATCAGCATGATAGAGGCCGCAGTTCGATTACAGAAGCCTGAGTTCCTGTTACAGGCGGAATTTAGTGCGCCAGGCAGGGGCGTGACTGCCATCTATGGCCCCTCTGGTTGCGGTAAAACGACACTACTGAGGGCAATAGCCGGCCTGGAGCCCAACACCGAGGGCCGGTTATCGGTGAATGGGGAATCCTGGTTGACGCCGGACACGCGCCTGGCGGTTGAAAAGAGGGGAGTCGGCTTGATATTTCAGCACCCCAGCCTTTTTCGCCAACTCACGGTGCAAGAGAATTTACTCTATGGCAGAAAACGCTTGAAGAAAGCGATTAATCCTATTGAAATAAATGAATTAATTCATTCTCTGGATATCGAGGCACTATTAACTCGCTATCCCGATGGCCTCTCTGGCGGGGAAACTCAGCGCGTCGCACTCGGGCGGGCGCTGTTAGCCGAACCAAAATTACTGCTTATGGATGAACCGCTATCGGCACTCGAGCAGAACAGCCGGACAAAGCTAATGTCACTTCTCGAGAAATTTCTTCAACAGCTTGATATTCCAGTACTCTACGTTACTCACTCCAGTGAAGAAGTAGCGCGCCTGGCAAATAATTTAGTGCTGCTTGCAGGCGGTTCAGTAACTCACAGCGGCACTATTGGGCAGGTGCTTGGCGCTCTTGATAGCGACCTGAGTCGCAGCGATAGCGCCTTTAGCGTAATCGAAGGGCAGGTATCCGAAAAACAGCTGCCGGGCTTGATCTGTGTCGAATGCGGAGCCGGCATCGAGCTGCAGGTGCCACGCTCAGACGGCGGCTATGAAAGTGGCGCTCGCGTGAGGCTACGCATTCGTGCGCGGGATGTCAGCGTCTGCCTGGAACAGCCACAACGCAGCAGCATTCTTAATATACTTCCCGCGATCATCACAGAGGTAGGCGCAACCGCTGACAACGGAAGCCGTATCGTAAAGCTGGATATCGATGGCAGGGCGCTGCTCTCGAAGATCTCGGAATACTCCGTTCAGCACCTGGGCTTGCGCGAAGGGCAAGCTGTATTCGCCCAAATCAAATCGGCGGCACTGCTTTAATAGTCTTTAGATTCAGATAATTAGCCGCACAGCGCAAAGTATCTATTGAAGTCATGACTAGGCTCTCAGCAGAATGACGCTCGAGGCCTTGAACAGGGCCGTCAGCTGCATTCCCAGCGTCAACGCCAGATACTCAGCGCTGCGGTTAGTGATCATGGCGCTTAGCGTCTTGCCGCCCGCCAACTCTATACTGACGTCGGTGTTCACCGCCCCGCGTTCCAGTTGGATAACTTTCCCGCTGAGTACATTGCGCGCACTAACTAACAGATCCTCTCCCAGGGCGAGCATGACTGAGGACGCCTTTATCATCGCTATCAAGGTCATCCCAAGCTCCAGCTTCATCTCCAGCCGGCTCTGCTCGGTGACCATTGCCACGATCTGCTGTTGTTCGGAGATGGCGATCTGCACCTCGGTATTGACCGCACCGGTGTCGATCGCTGTTACGGTACCCAGAAACTGATTGCGGGCGCTGGTTTGAAGCAGGGTGCTCTGCATGAAATTCGAGACATCGTCCAGTGAGCTAAGTTGCAGGTTTAAGCCCTCCAAAAATAGCTTATGTTGTTCCTTTAACTGTTTAAAACCGTTGAGCATTTTGATGCCGTAGCTAGTTAGCACAGAGCCGCCGCCCTTGCTGCCGCCCGCACTTCTCTCTACCACTTGCTGCGGCGACAGATTGTTGATGCGCTCCAGTCTATCCCACGCGGTTTTGTAGCTTATGCCGGCGCTCTTGGCCGCCGCCGTAATTGAGCCGGTGTCGGCAATCGCCTGCAACAGGTCGATCTGATCCAGCATCAAACGCTTCGACGTGGCTTCGGTTAGCCAGATTTGCCCCTCAAGATTCGCCATGCATTGTTCCTTAGCGCCAGTAGTACACCGCATTATGCCTGATAAGCTGAGCTAGCCAAGTCACAGCCGAAACTCTGGCGCTGCAGCGCTAGCAGCTTGTGCAGCGGCTGCTCGATGAGTTAGATTTAGTAGGCTGTATGCGGGATCTCAACAAATTATCTTTAACATTAAGTATAGGCCTCAAGCCTCTAAAATTTAGCGATTTCGTGTAGAAAACTGAAAGGCGTCAGCTAATCTTCACCGCAGTGCTAACGCTTCTGACGACACAACACGCCACGGCCCAGCAATACGAACCGCCGCGCACGGCTAACGGTAAGCTCGATCTACAGGGCGTCTGGACCAACAAGACACTGACACCCCTGGCCGGCCCCAGCAGTTTGCAGAAGTCAGAACGCTCTAGGCCGAACAAGCACGGCGCCTGAAGAGAACTACGCTTTGCCGGGTATTTTGGCAGGCGCCAGACGACATGAGCAGCAGAAACAGCGTCGTCACAGAGAAATATTTAATTTATATACCATTTTAATACAAATAGTTAGAAGATAGCTCTCATGTAATTAATTAGGAGGAGATCATGCAGCTGCCTGGTACCCATTCACTTTTTCTAGCGGCGGCACTGGGCCTGTCTGCCTGTACCAGCATGCCAATCGACTTTGCGCGTATGGACGCCGCCGAGCTGATGGCTTACAACCGCAGCGTAAAACTTTGGGATCAGGTGCACTGCGTCGACGAAATACGCTCGGGCAGTCATATTCGCCGCCGTCATTGCAGTACACTGCTGGATATCTATAGCCAGCTTGAGCGGTCTCAGAGCGCCATAAACGTTCGTAGCGCGTCACGCGTGTACTAAACAGCACTTGTGGCCGCTTATGGCACTAAATATGGCCTTTCTAGCCATGACCAGATCTGAGCAGTCGACACCTTGCACAATTAAGCTAACGGGGATGAAAGAAGTTCCTTAATCTATTATTTTATTTAGATATAGTTACTTTTATAGGTTGCGTTTCTCCGCCTCAAAATATTCCTTGCGCACTTGTGCTTCCTGAACTTATTGTTGGCGATAACAATCTTTCTACCAAGTTCTGTGGGAGATAAGAGGGGCAGCTATGGATACGAGAATCAACACGTTCGCTACCAGAGATTTAGTCTGTGTGGACATGGAGGCCACGGTCGCTGAGTTAGTCGGAACACTCGCTAAAGTCAAGCTTACCGCTGTGCCGGTACTGGATAGTAATGGCAACTGTTTCGGCATCGTTAGCGCGCTGGATATTCTCTCGCTCATGGCAGACGGTGGCAACATCGACGCTATTAAGGCTTGGGAGATTTGTTCCCATGCGATCATCTATGTCGAACCGAATATAACAACAGCCCAGGCCTGTCAGGTTATGCACGAGAACAGGGTTCATCATCTTGTTCTCGGAAACGCTAAAGACCCCGTCGGCATAGTTTCTACTATGGATATAGTCGAGCGGCTCGACGGCGAGGCAAGGGCGCACCTGATAAAGCGCATGAAGAAGGATAGGCAGGTCTAGACTGGTCAGCTTTACGATTTCCGGTAATCTTTATTCTGACAAATACATGCCCCACCAAGTTCATTGATTTATGTAAGTTACTTGTGTAGATTGCTTAGATATTGCGGAGATTGAGTATGAAAATCATAGATATAATTACCGTATCTCATCCGACATTACATGTGGATGATTCACTTGATAAGATCGCAAAGGGTTTATTTGATGATTCAATACATTGCGTTCCGGTGATCGATAATGAAGGCAATATATTCGGTGTAATTACTAGTACAGTCCTTGCTAATGCAATAATTGATGAAAGTAATAAAACAGCTGCATGCGCTTGGGAAGTTTGTATTAGAGAGTTTCCAGTGGCACATCCAGATGATTCAGTTAGTGACTCAGTCGAATTAATTCACAAGAGCCAGCAAAACTTTCTGATCGTTGCTGAAAATGATCGATATATAGGCTTGATCACTGCGTCAAGCTTGCTTTCAATTACCGATATTGACGAGGAGAATAAAAACGAGGCTATGGCTGTTATTGACCCCAAAGTTTCAAGCAATGAACTCCGTTAATTTCTAGTAATTTTTATTATTATCATGATGTTAAAATAGAAACTCCTAAAACATTTAACCACTGTGCTAGCATCTATACTATTTCCGGTAATCTTTATTACCGGAAATAGTAGAATAGCCCTTATTGAGTAGCTGAGCGCCCTAAGCCAGCAATTCCGTCGCTCCAAGGTGAATTATGCTTCTCGGCTATCGCGCGTGGTTCGCATCGTAACGAGTTCTTCTGCCAAGGTTGGATGAATTCCGATTGTTCGATCGAAATCCGCCTTCGTCGCACCGCAGTTGATCGCCACCGAGAACCCCTGAACAATTTCTCCGGCATCTGCCGCCACCAGATGCAGCCCCAGAACCCGATCGCTCTCACGATCCACTACCAGCTTGATCATGGACTGCTCATCGCTACCGCTGAGCGTGTGTTTCAGCGGCCTGAATGAGCTCTGGTAGATGTCTACCTGGTAGCCTTCGGCGATGGCAGCGGCCTCGGACAGACCGACTGTGGCGATATTTGGATGGCAAAAAACGGCTGTGGCGATGTTTTTGTAGTCCATTTCGATGACATCATCAGCAAACAGCGCACGGGCAACTAATTGACCTTCGGCAAGCGCCACCGGCGTTAGCGCAATACGGTCGATAACGTCACCCACAGCGTAGATACTGGGCTGTTTCGTCTGAAATCGCTCATCCACCTTGATCGCGCCATTTTCGGTAAGCTCCACCGACACGTTCTCCAGCCCCAGGTCCTCAGTCAACGGACTACGCCCGGTGGCCGCCATGACCATATCACAAGATAGCTTAGAACCTGATTTAAATGTAATGTCTAACTTATTGTTTAATTTGACTATATTTTCTACGTCTTGTTCTAGATAAAGGTCCATTGCCTTGCCCATCTCGGTGCTTATGAAACGCCGGACGTCCGCATCGAAACCCCTTAACAGCTGGTCACCGCGATAGATCAGGCTGGTTTTGCAGCCAAGGCGGCTGAAAATGCTGGCAAACTCAACGGCAATATAGCCGCCACCAATAACCGCAATTTCACCAGGCAATTGATTTAGCTCGAAGACATCGTTGGAATTCACTGTAAACTCGCTGCCCGGGAATTGTGGGGCTCGAGGCCAACCGCCGACAGCGATGAGGATATGCTTGGCGCTAACCGTCTTGCCATCAACCACAACTTTATGCGGACCGGATATCCTTGCCCTGGCCTCGAAGATGTCGACGTTGTTGATATCGAGTAGAGACTTATATATACCGTTTAATCGTTTGATTTCAGTGTCTTTGTTTTTCTTTAACACGCTCCAGTCGAAGCGCAGATTGTCGAAGTCCCAGCCGAACCCCCTGCTGTCTTCGAAATCATCGGCGTAGTGTGCACCATAGCTATAGAGCTTCTTCGGCACGCAGCCGACATTGACACAGGTACCGCCGAAGTAACGCTCCTCGGCGACAGCCACCCTCGCCCCCAAACTTGCCGCAATTCGACTGGCACGAACGCCACCGGAACCGGCACCGATGACAAACAAATCGTAATCAAATGTTTCCAAGTCCTGTATCCTTTTATTTCATAAGTCCGTCACTGGATTTTAAAGCACTTACCCAGCGGCATTATGCCTCAGCAAGTCCGGCGAGAACATACGACCCAGCATGCAGTCCAGTCTATTCGATAACGAACTAAACAATGCCCCGATACGGCATGCCCTTACCGATGCCGAGTTACTCGAATATCCGCGGCTATTTCCCCGTACTGAGGCCGACCGATTACTGACAGAACTAATAACAGATATCCCATGGCGCCAGCAGCATCTACGTATAGCCGGCGTGCTTCGAGCAGTGCCGCGACTGCAGTGCTGGATGGGCGATCGGTCCAGCCGGTACGGCTATTCCGGAATGAGGCTTGCTCCTTGCCCATGGAATAACACGGTTAGGTCTATTCGCGACCGTGTTTCCACGTTCAGTGGCCTTAAATTTAATTCTGTATTGATTAACTACTACCGTGATGGACAGGACAGTGTAGCCTGGCATGCAGACGATGAGACCGAGCTGGGAGAGAGGGCCGTAATCGCCTCTGTTAGCCTCGGCGCCGAAAGGCGCTTTCAGCTAAAACAGAAGAACGTCTCGCCGCCGCAGAAGTATCAACTTGCTCTGCGCCATGGCAGCCTTCTGATCATGAGCGAGACCATGCAACAACATTGGCTGCACCAATTGCCCAAGGTCAAAGGATTAACCGCTGCGCGCGTCAATCTTACTTTTAGAAACATTGTCGACACATGACGCACAAGAAACGAAAGGAAGCATGCAGAACCAGGGCCAGCTGTAATGGCTAACAGGGATTGCTTTGATATATGCATCGTTGGCGCAGGCGTAGTCGGTCTTGCAATAGCCTATGAACTGGGAAAGAAATACCAGGGGCGCGACGTCAGCATCGTTGTTCTGGAACAAGAGGCCAGCTTCGGCCAACACATCAGCAGTCGCAACAGCGAAGTTATTCACGCGGGAATCTACTACCCACCCCATAGCCTGAAGGCAACTCTGTGCGTACAAGGCAAAGAGCTGCTGTATAGCTATTGCCGGCAGTTCGACGTTCCGCATCAAAAGCTGGGCAAGTTAATAGTCGCCAAGGCCGAAGAGGTCGGCGCACTGGAACAATTGAATAAAGCGGCGCTTGACAACGGCGTGTTCGATTTGCGTTTTATCGAGCGAGCCCGATTAAAAAAAATCGAACCTTCTGTGCATGCCCAAGCAGCACTATTGTCGCCCTCAACAGGCATCATCGATAGCCATTCCTATATGCAGAGCCTGCTGCATCAGGCAGAAATTCGCGGCGTGCAATTCTCGCCCTATACACGAGTCGAGAGAGTGCTCGATAGCCCAGGTGGCTTCACCGTATGCTGTCAGCTAGATGAAAAAAGGAAGCCAGAGCCTTATCAGTTTGACTGCCGATTGCTAATCAATGCAGCGGGCCTGAATGCTCAGCTGCTGGCGAGCGCTATAGAGGCGGTTCCAAGGCAATCGATTCCAAAGCTCTATTATTGCAAGGGTGATTATTTCGACTATCGCGGTCGTAATCCGTTCAGGCATTTGATTTATCCTATGCCAGAGGCGAACACAGCGGGGCTGGGTATACATGCGACCATGGATCTTTCAGGCCAACTCAAGTTTGGCCCCGATGCAGACTATATCGACCACATTAATTACGAAGTCGATCTGCGAAAAGCGTGCTACTTCGCGGCCAGAATTGCCTCCTATTTTTCGCCCATAGAGCCGGATGATCTCAAGCCAGCCTATTCTGGAATCAGACCCAAGTTAGCGGCCCCCGGCGAGCCAGCGGCTGACTACGTGATTCAGGACTATCGAGATCACGGCGTACAGGGACTAATTCAGTTATTTGGTATGGAGTCCCCCGCCCTCACCTCTAGCCTCGCCATAGCCCGGTACGTATCTGACCGAATAGAGCTTTAGGCCACTGCCAATGAATCAAGCTCTGCTTTTATTTGACCAGCCAATGCTTATAAAGGCAGCGCAGATTAATCGGCTAACTCGCTAACGCGCAGCTTGGTCTCGAGCAGAGACTTTAGCGGGGTATCAACGCGACTAAACTGCAGACCAAGGCCTTGTAATGGTGCAGCACGCTGTCGACCCGGTGTTTTCCACACTACGCGAGTAATACAAAAGAAGCGGCTCGGTTCGTCGAAGAGTTTTAGTACCAGACATACAGGGGCATTGAATGCAAAACTCGAATAAAGATTTCGTTCGACTGTATCGCTTTGGCAGAGCGGTATGAATAAGCCGCCGTATTCCAGCTGCGGCATGTAGGAGCGCCGCAGAACACCCGGGTCAGTAATTTGTACCGAAAGGATGCGCGCGGTTTCTCCGATGACTCCTACCTCCAGATCTTTCGATTAGAGACACGACTACAGGCTACGCTAACAGGAGAGACTAAGCTTGCTCCAACGCCACAGAATCGAATCCATAATCAGTTGCGGGTTTGGGTTTGTACTTGATGCCAGCTGTTTCCTTGCTGTTTCTACGTCTATATAAAAATGCGAAAGCGCGCTCGCTAGCGGCTGAGTCGTAGCTTTGTCCACTGGCGGGCCGAGCAGTGTGCGTAGAGCGTCCAGCGCTGGGTCGGTGTCAGATTCCAGTGCGCCTACGAGGCTGTATTTAATTAGTTTAGTCAAGAAAACCGATAAATGCTGCAATACCTCGGATTCGCCAATCTTGGCTGATAGTGCCACGACCTGCTGAATAGATTTCTGGCCCAGCTTCATGTCGCACAAGCTTTGCAGAAACTGCGCCCTGGCTTCCAGTGAATCGCCCTCGGACAGCCGCAATGCCGTCAGCGGTCTACCATCGGCAGCTTGCAGGAGCGTGTCAATATTGCCGCCACCGACGTACTGTTGCAGCCAGCCAGAAGTCGTTTCACTGCTCGGCGTTGGGAAAGCCAGCTTCTGACAGCGGCTGCGAATCGTTGCTACCAGCCGGCCAGGATAATCCGAAACCAGAATCACGTGAGTATTGCGATTCGGCTCCTCCAGTGTCTTTAGCAAGGCGTTAGCGGCATTACCATTGAGCAGATGCGCCTGCTCTATTATTGCAAATTTAGCGCCGCCAGAATGACTGCTGCGGATAACGAACTCGGACAGCCGCCTGATCTGATCGATCTTTATGTTCTTACTGCCCTCTTCCGGTTCAATGGACAAAAGATCGGGGTGGTTTCCGACTCCGCCTTTTAGACAATTGCTGCAAGCCCCGCAGGCGACATCGAGCTCACTAACACTGTCCGCACTCGATTCAGTGGCCGCTATTTGCTTCTTAACCGGGCTCTGGCAGAGCACAGATTTAGCGAAACTGTGGGCGAATAGTGATTTACCAAGGCCTTCACACCCGGCGAACAGGTAAGCGTGCGCTAGACTGTCATTCGACCGCGCTCGGTTTAATTGCAGCCACTGTGAAACTTGCCATGGCAACGGCGCACTAAAGGTGTTTGCTGCGGTGGATGCTTGACTCATAGGGAGTTTCTTCTTTGATCCAGTTTCGCAAGCCCGCGTTCCAGTACAGCCAATAGATCCAACCTCACTTGATCAAGGGGCTTCGAAGCATCGATCACCCGACAGCGTTCTGGCTCTGCCTTGGCGATATCCAGGTAGGCCTGCCTCACTAACCGGAAGAAGCTCTGTTGCTCCTTTTCGAATCGGTCAAGTTCGCCACGCTTGTTTGCCCTGTCCATACCGATCTGGGGATCCAGGTCCAGGATGATGGTTAGATCGGGCCGCAGCGTGTCTTGTACCATTGATTGCAGCAGCTCTATTTTCTGAACGCTCTGTCCTCTGCCCGCTCCCTGATAGGCGAATGTGGCATCGGTAAATCGATCACAGACTACCCACTTTCCCTGTGCTAACGCCGGCTCGATAACTTTGTCTATGTGTTGCGCCCTTGCCGCGAAAACGAGCAATAGCTCAGTGAGTTCCGACATGTCCTCTTCGTGCATGTCCAACAAGAGATCTCTTATCTTCTCTGCTAATAGTGTTCCACCTGGCTCTCTTGTAAGAACGTATTCAATACTCTTGCTCTCAAGATATTCAGTAATGAACTCTATGTTAGTGCTCTTCCCTACCCCTTCTGCACCTTCCAGGGTCAGGAACAGGCCTCGAGTTACCGTCATTTTAATACCTTCATCTACTCAATGAGAATTTAGCATCATCGGCGCTCAATTGCCGGTGCCTAACTGATATTGCCGAACCGCCGCATTATGCTCTTCCAATGATCGCGAAAACTGATGACTACCATCCCCCCTGGAGACGAAATACAAATAGTCAGACGGCGCTGGTCTCAGTGCAGCGATTAGTGATTCGCTGCCACTGAGTGCGATAGGCGTGGGCGGTAAGCCATTTATCCGATAAGTATTATAGGGGGTCTGTTCCGATAAATCTGCACGACTGATATTGCCAGCGTAGCGATCTGCCATGCCATAAATTACTGTAGGGTCTGACTGCAGACGCATGCCTAATTCGAGACGCGCTACAAATACCGCAGCGATAAGACCACGCTCGCTATTACTTGCCGATTCCTTCTCTATAATAGAGGCCATCGTCAGCGCCTCATAGGGATTCGCGTAGGGCAGCGCGCCTAGTCGCGTCTCCCAGGCTTGAGCCAGCACTGTCTTCAACCTCTCATGCGCCCTCGACAGTAATTCGGTATCTGTTGTGCCTTTGGTATAGAAGTAGGTATCTGGATAAAGTAAACCTTCCGGGTTTTCATAGCCTAGATTCATGCGAGCGGCAATCTCAGTTGAGTCCAGGCCATCGAGAGTAATTCGTATATTTTCGGCATCCCAGATGGCTTGTAACGCTCGTTGAAATGTCCACCCCTCTACCAGCGTGACTCTGTATTGAACCGTGTCGCCACGAACCATCTTCGTGAGTAGTTCGGCGGGGGTCATGCCAGGCTCGATCTCATACTCCCCCGTGCGGATGCTATTGTCTACACCCTGAAAACGCGCCCATAATTTGAACAACATGGGGCTTTCCAGGTAGCCAGCCCGTTCCAGCTCCGACGCGACTCGCGACAATGAACTTCCTGCGCTTATCTCTATTACTACCGGGTCTACACTTGCCGAATCACCCGAGGTTATTCCTACAAACAATGCGTTATAGCTCACAAACGCAGCGATCATGGCGATGAAGAGAAACGCGACAGCAGCTATGAGGATACTTCGCTTGTTCATCTCAATCCCTGGCCTGGGTTAGTTGATTGGATATCTGCAGGGCTCTTTCACAGTATGGTCTTTCCGACACCGGCCAAAATAGCTCGGCCCCGGAATACCGAATCTCTGCGACAGGCCAGACGCCAAAAACGCTGTTACAGAGAAACATCTCGCTGGCCTCGTGCAAATGCTCCGGTTTAATTTTCATTCTCGTCACTGGATTGCCTTCTCGTGCGAACTCGCGAGCCAGATAATTTAGCATGACTCCCTCAACACCGCAGGAACTAAGGTCCGGTGTGATTAACTCATCTCCCATTAGCAGAACGAGGTTGCTTCTGCAGCCTTCGATCAGATACCCGCTCTGGTCCATACACAGTCCCTCATCGAACCCCAGAGGAATCTGGGCGCTGGCGAGAACCTGATCCAGACGGTTCAAGTGTTTGATACCGGCGAGCGCTGCATTAGTCGACAGTCGGTAATCACAGACCGTTAGCCTTGCTCCACTTCTCTTGTCTAACTCGACATAGTCAAACAGCTGCAGGACTCGAGTGCAGGTTGCTGCGCTAACAGGGGCATACCCTCTGCCACCTGCGCCACGGGAAATAATGACTTTCACAATAGCAGAGGACAGCTCGCTCGACGCTACCATCTGTGTAATCTCGTGCTGTAGTAGATCGAAATCAGTAGCTAGCCGCAGTACATCGCAGGCATGTTTGAGCCGCTTTAAATGATCCGGCCAAAGAATTAATTTTTGCTTGATGACTCGAATTGTTTCGAAACAGCCGTCGCCGTATTGGAATCCACGATCGCGAACTGAAATGACTTGCGCTTGCTGACCGTTAATTAAACTTTGCAAGGGTCCATCGGACATGAGAGGAACTAGCTACTTGAGCCGGGAAAAAATCAGACTGCCGTTTGTGCCGCCGAAGCCAAACGAATTAGATAATACGATATTGACCTCCTGCTCGCGACTCTCATGCGGCACATAGTCCAGATCACAGCCTTCATCCGGGTTGTCGAGATTGATCGTGGGGCTAATAACTTGATCGCGCAGGGTAAGCACAGACACGATGGCTTCGACACTGCCCGAGGCGCCCAGAAGGTGGCCGATCATCGATTTGGTTGAGCTTACGCAGAGCTTCTTTGCGTGCTCGGCAAAAACTGTTTTTATTGCCTGTGTTTCGGCAATGTCCCCTGCCATAGTCGAGGTTCCATGCGCATTCACATAGTCGACATCGGAGGCGTTCAACTCGGCGCTGCGTAGCGCGTTCTGCATACACAATGCCGCACCTGCGCCGCCCTCGGAGGGCGAAGTCATATGATAGGCATCGCCACTCATACCGAAGCCAACTAGCTCGGCATAAATATTCGCGCCGCGCTTCTTGGCGTGTTCGTATTCTTCCAAGACCAGAATGCCGGCGCCATCGCTAAGCACGAAGCCATCTCGGTCTCTATCCCAGGGACGACTGGCGCGTTGCGGGTCATCGTTTCTTTGCGATAAGGCCCGCGCTGCACAGAAGCCACCCAGGCCTACTGGTGTAGTCGCCATCTCGGCTCCGCCGGCCAGCATCACGTCGGCCTGATTGTTTGCAATCATGTTCGCTGCCAACCCGATATTGTGAGTGCCGGTTGTGCAGGCGGTAACCACGGCTATATTCGGCCCCTGGAGACCGAATCGAATCGAGAGGCCACCAGCAACCATGTTGACGATTGAACCGGGCACAAAGAATGGGGAGACTTTCCGGGGACCGGATTCCTGAATGATGCAGGTGGTTTCTTCTATGCTGCCGATACCGCCAATACCGGAACCGACTGCGACTCCGCCGCGTTGGGGGTTGAGGTTTGATTGGTCTAGCCCGGAGTCTTGCATCGCCTCGATGCCGGCGGCGATACCATAGTGCATGAAAATATCCATGCGGCGCGCTTCTTTAGCGGACATATAGTCGGTGCATTCAAAGTTTTTGACGGTGCCGCCAAATCGAGTACTAAAGTCGGAGGTATCGAAGTGATCGATCGCGTTAATACCCGATTGACCATTCTTAATGGCGTCCCAAGAGGAATCGACATCGTTTCCAACTGGAGTTATGAGACCGAGCCCGGTCACCACTACCCTTCTGCTACTCAATGCATTGCTCTCCTGACTAAAAACAATAAACGCCAGATAGACAAAAGCTACTCAAGAATGAACTGGAGTAGCTCTGTTTAATTCTGTTGTTCAGTGTTACAGGTGTGAATTGATATAGTCACAGGCCAATTGAACAGTAGTGATCTTTTCGGCTTCTTCATCAGGAATTTCTGTCTCGAATTCCTCTTCCAAAGCCATTACCAATTCTACGGTATCCAGAGAATCAGCGCCCAAATCTTCTACAAATGAAGCAGAAGGTTTTACTTCGTCTTCCTTTACGCCAAGCTGTTCGCAGACAATTTTTTTAACGCGCTCTTCGATGCTACTCATATCTATTATTAGCTCCTAATACTGTATTTCTAGCGGTGTTGCCAGAGGCTCATTACTAAAGCCCTGTTTTCGGTCATCTTGGTAAATATTGATCGAGCTATTCACCGTTTTAATGCTTTTCGCGAGCCTCGCAGATACCCAGCGAATATTTCAGGACGCAAGTTTACCTCTATTTCCATGCGAAGTAATGTCTAAATTTAAAAATAAGAGCAGGGCCATAAACCCCCTTATAACTCAATTACTTAGACTCACGCCATATACATGCCGCCGTTCACATGCAGCGTCTCTCCGGTGATATAGGCGCCACTGTCAGAAGCCAGAAAACCCACCATAGCCGCGATCTCTTCCGGCTGCCCAAGCCGTCCCAGCGGGATCGATGCGAGCAGCGCTTGCGCCTGCTTCTCCGGTAGGTCTTTGGTCATGTCGGTGGCGATAAATCCTGGCGCGACCGCATTAACAGTAATTCCTCTGGACCCTATTTCCTTTGCCAGAGCCCGACTGAATCCCTCTATACCAGCCTTCGACGCTGCATAGTTTGACTGCCCGGCATTACCGCTGGACCCCACTACCGAGCTGATGTTGATTATCCGTCCCCAGCGGGCCTTGGTCATGCCTTTAACGCAGGCCTTGCAGAGCCGATACATCGAGCTGAGATTGGTATCGATGACATCAGACCATTCCTCAGCCTTCATGCGCATCAATAGATTGTCTTTTGTAATGCCTGCATTGTTCACCAAGACTGTCGGTGCATCGTATTTTTCGGCGATAGCCGTCATCAGATTGGAGACTGACTCATCGGAAGACACATCGAGACACATGCCCTGCCCCGTTACCGAATGCTCGGTTAAATAGGCGCTGATGTTTTCTGCACCGCGCTCAGATGTGGCTGTACCGATGACTGTAAACCCGCGCTTTCCCAGGTCCAGCGCGATGGCTTGGCCTATGCCTCTACTTGCGCCGGTAACCAGCGCAACGATAGTGGATTCACTCATAATCTATTCCTTTGTAATGCTGTGCCAAGCAGCCCCGCTGGAGCTCGCTAAGATACAGTTTCGCTCAATGCAATTCTCAGACTCTCGCTGTCTTCCGTGGCGAAGCAGCTGATGGCCGGCTCAATTCTCTTGATAAGGCCGGACAAGACTTTACCCGGGCCGCATTCAACGATCTGTTGAACTCCGCTATCGTGCATGAATTTTACAGAATCTACCCACAAGACAGGTGTATACAGCTGTTTTATCAAGTTTTCCTTTATTTGCTCGGGGTCACTGCAGGGCTGGGCGTTGACGTTCTGCAGCACAGGAATCTCGGCGCCGTGGAATAATACCCGCGCCAGTTCACTCTCTAGCTTCTCCGCCGCTGGCTGCATCAGAGCACAATGTGAAGGCACGCTAACATTTAAAGGCAGAGCTCGCTTCGCGCCCGCCTCCTTGCACAGAGCCATGGCTCTTTTCACAGCTTCGACATCACCCGCGATAACGGTCTGCCCGGGGGAATTGAAATTAGCAGGAGAGACGACCTGGCCTTGTGCCGCTTGCTCGCAGAGCCCAGTTACTTGAGTATCGTCCAGGCCGATGATCGCCGCCATCATTCCTGTACCGGCGCTCACGGACGACTGCATGAGACGACCGCGCTGATAGACTAATTGAATGGCATCACCGAAGGAAAGCACGCCAGAGCACACGAGGGCCGAGTACTCGCCGAGGCTATGCCCTGCAAGAATCGATGGTCGAACCCCGCCCTGGCTAAGCCAAACGCGCCATATAGCAATAGATGCTGCCAGCAGGACCGGCTGGGTAATCTCGGTCTGATTGAGCTGGGCATTTTGATCTTGCTGGCTAATTTCCCAAAGATCGAAGCCGAGCGCCGTCGACGCTTCGGCGAAAGTTTCTTCAATCACGCCATACTGAGTGGATAGCTCCGACAACATTCCGAGCTTCTGTGATCCCTGACCGGGAAAAGCAAATCCAATTGTATTCATTATTATCTCGACCCTCGTGCTTGCTAGTCACAGCACTTTCTGGCGGTATCCAGAACCGCTAGCTTGCCTCAATAATGGCAGCTACTTTTTCCCTAATCAAATCAGGAACCGCGTTTTCAACCTCTCTAACAGCCTGTTGGATCGCATAGGCAAAACCCTCAATGGTGGCGTTTCCATGACTCTTTATGATACTGCCTTGCAGGCCTAGCAGACTCGCACCATTGAAGCGGTGGGGGTTTATCTGCTCGCTGAGATTGGCGAGGAACTTCGCCATGCTGGTGTTTTCCAAGGGGCTTTTTGCGTCTGTAACCGCCTGAGAGGCGAGTAGCTTCTTAACGACGTTGGCTACACCTGCACTGGTCTTGATTGTGACGTTGCCGACAAAGCCGTCGCAGACGACCACATCGGCCTTGCCTTCAAACAGCTCGTTTGCCTCGATAAAGCCAACATATTCGAAGGCTGGACAGCGGCGCATCAAATCTCCGGCCTGGCGCACTTCATCTGTGCCTTTAAACTGTTCAGAGCCGATATTCAGCAATCCAACTCGAGCGACCTCACCTTGCAGCGATTCGGCGAGAACCGAACCCATCACGGCAAATTCAAACAATTGCTGTGCATCGCATTCAGGATTGGCACCAACGTCCAGCAGATAGCACTGACGGGACGCGCCCGGAATACTGGCCACGATGGCAGGTTTCTGAATCCCGCTGATAGTCTTTAGTAGGTGACGACCGATCATCAATAGCGCGCCCGTATTGCCTGCGCTGACCATGGCCTGGACACGCCCCGAATCCAGCAACTCGACGGCCTTGTACATTGAGGAAGTCCTGCCGTTTCGTAACACCTGAGAAGGCTTGTCAGCATCGCCTATTACATCAAGGGTATGCACTACCTCGATGCGGTCGGCGAGCGTAGACGAAACAGAGCCCAGATAGGGCTCTATTTGGCTTTTATCGCCGACGAGGCTGACCGAGAGGTCGGAATTTAAATTCAGGGCATGCAAAGCGGCAGGGAGAGTGACTTTAACTCCACCCTCTCCGCCCATAGCGTCGATCGCTATGCGCTTGGGAAAACTCAAGGTTTTATCCTAGTCTTCGCCGAGATCCAGAACCTTCTTGCCCTTGTAGAACCCGTCTGCCGTAATATGATGACGGCGGTGAATTTCACCAGTGGTCTTGTCCGTAGATAGAGTAGGCCCGGTAAGGGAATCATGAGTTCTTCGCTTGTCACGCCGTGAACGGGTGACCTTGCTCTTTTGCACTGCCATTTCTTTCTCCTAATGCAAATTCTTTAGCTATTTAGTAAATTAATTCAATCGCTTGAATCACTATCTTTAAGTGATTTAAGCACTGCGAACGGGTTTTCGTCAGGGGCTTCAGCTGTGACTTCATTCCCCACTGTCGCCCCCGCGACAAAATTCTTTCGATTCAGGCACTCGCCTGCATCGTGATAGCTCACCAGCGGCATGCACAGAATCAGCTGTTCTTCGGCTAGCTCGGCCAAGTCGAGCTTGTAATCCTCGCAGATCCAGGGGTCCAGGTCGGCCGTCAAGCGCTTAGCGGCTTCCTCGTCTCGGACCAATGCCAGCTTTATGTCGTCCGAAAGCCGTATTGCTAGAGGCTCAAGACAACGCTGGCAGTAAACATTTACCGCGGCCTGCAAGTTACCGGATATCAAGCGCTCTTTTGCGTCGTTGAGCCTAAAATTCAGCGTCACGGACACAGAGCCTTCGCTATCTGCCAAACTTTTGCTGAACCGCGGCAGTCTATCCAGGCTCAGAGTACCGCTGATTTTGCCTTCCTGAAGGAAGATCTTACGGGTGTCCGCGTAGGCTGGAATAGAGCTATTTGACATCAGGCGCGCATAATAGGCGTATGGCTGGCATCTGTCAAAGATTTATCGCATTCCTGGCGCTTCGAATCGAAGTGTAACTCTCTGTATTTAAAGCTGTTTGCCTAATAATCGAACAAGCCCATCCAACTGATTCGGGATGGGAGCTTCAACACATATGGCGTCGGCACCGTCTGGCATCTCAAATTCGATTTTCCAGGCATGCAGACAAAGATTTTTCACTTTCTCCAGTTCGCTATTACTGGCCCTGAATGTGTATTTGTCATCCCCCACTATGCCGTGGCCCGCATGTTGGCAATGCACACGAATTTGATGGGTGCGCCCGGTTTCTGGCATGGCCTCGACCAAACTGGCGCCGCTAAAGTGTTGCTTTACCGTAAATCGAGTTAGCGACGGTTTACCCCTCTCGTGTACGCGAACGATGCGCTCGTTTTCGCCAACCGGGTCCTTCTGCAGCGGGACTTCCACCACAGATAGCGATTCCGGCCAGACGCCATGCACCAGTGCCAGATAGCGCTTTTTTACATTTTTTACTTTAAATTGATTCTGTAAGTATTTTAAAATAATAGAGTTTTTAGAAACCACCAGGCAACCTGTTGTGGCCCTGTCTATCCTGTGAACGAGTTCCAATTCGCTCCATCCGGGCTTGCACTGACGCAGCGCCTCGATCAGGCCCATGGCAACGTTACTGCCGCCGTGCACGGCCATGCCGGCGGGTTTATTGATCACCAGCAGCTGATCATTCTCAAACAGAATGTTGTTCAGCAGGAATTCCTGCAATGCTGGGGTCGGCTTGGCGGTCTGCGGGCTGTAGTGGCTGGTATAGGGTGGAATGCGGACCTCGTCACGCAGTTCCAGTTTGTGCTCGGGCTTGCAACGCTTCTTGTTGACTCTGACCTCGCCGCGACGGATTAGACGGTATATACGTGTCCTCGGAACGCCCTTGAGGTGCCGCATGAGGAAGTTATCCAAGCGCTGACCGATATGGGGCGTCTCGACGCGCACCAATTGGACAGCTTCACTAGCACTGATATTGCTTTTCACGGCCTTCCTCTGGCTGAGTCGGGATATTATTGGAATATTGAATTATTTAATTATATTGGAATATTTAATTATTGAGAGGCCGCTAGTTTACATCAATCCGCCTAAGCATAATGGTGTACAATCGTCTCCTTTTTGCACTTGTCTAATTCAATGATTACCCTCAAGCAAACACTGCAGCAACTCGTCGGAGACAGCCTAAGCAAAGTCTCGGGCATCGAGAACGGCGACCCTAATGTGATCACCGCCTCGAAGCCGGAGTTCGGCGATTACCAGAGCAATGGCGTCATGTCGATTGCAAAAAGAGCAGGATCCAATCCACGCGAGCTTGCCACCGCCGTTGTCGAAGACCTCTCCTCTAAAGCGAATCCCCTGATCGCGAAAATGGAAGTCGCAGGGCCTGGTTTCATCAACATCCATCTCTCCGATTCAGCGTTGATGCAACGAGCCGGCGAGATTCAAACTGATATCAGCAAGCTCATACCCGAAGCCGAGCACAAAGAGAAGATTGTGGTGGACTACTCGTCGCCCAACCTTGCCAAGGAAATGCATGTCGGCCATCTGCGTGGAACCATAATTGGTGACTGCCTGGCGCGGGTGTTAGAGCGGCAGGGTCATGAGATTATCCGACAGAATCATGTTGGCGATTGGGGCACGCAGTTTGGTATGTTGATCGCCTACATGCGCGAACTGGAAAATTCCAAAGGTAACCTGCCAAACCAGCTAGCCGACCTCGAGTCTTTCTATCGAGCAGCCAAAGAACGCTTTGACGCGGATCCGGACTTTGCCGATAGCGCTCGTGCAAGCGTCGTTAAATTACAGCGTGGTGACGAAGAACATTTAGTCGCCTGGCAGCAGTTCATCGACGAGTCCTTGAAACACTGTCAGGCAGTCTACGACAAACTCAATGTCACGTTGAGTCGAGAAGACTTAAAGGCCGAAAGTTTTTACAACGACGAACTCGAAGGCGTGGTAAAAAAACTGGAAACAGCTTCCCTGCTTTCAATCTCCGACGGCGCACGCTGTGTATTCTTGCCGGAGTTCACGGGTAAAGACGGCGAACCGTTGCCGGTCATCATACAGAAAACCGATGGCGGCTATCTCTACGCCACTACAGATCTGGCAGCCGTCCAGTATAGGTCATTCGAGCTACACGCAGACCGTTCCCTGTATGTTGTTGACGCAAGACAAGCGCTGCACTTTCAGCAGGTATTTGCGGTAGCGCGTAAAGCAGGTTTCGCATCAAGCAAAATATCGCTAGAGCATATTGCCTACGGCACCATGATGGACAGCGACGGAAAACCATTTAAGACTCGCTCGGGCGGTACCATTAAGCTGGTAGATTTATTGGATGAAGGAATCCATCGAGCCTATGAACTGGTAAAGGGAAAGAACCCGGATCTAGACGAGACAAGCTACATCGAGATCGCAGAGAAGGTAGGCATCGCAGCCGTCAAGTATGCGGACCTTTCCAAGAACAGAACCAGCGACTACGTTTTCGATTGGTCGACGATGCTATCCTTCGAGGGCAATACGGCTCCTTATCTCATGTATGCCTACGCGAGAATACGCAGTATCCTGAGGAAACAAGCAGCAAATCAGGGGAATGTTCAAATAACTTCTATCACGGAAGTGGCTGAGAGAAATCTATTATTAAAAATTTTTCAGCTACCCGAAGTTGTGGATATGGTAGCGCGCGACTGCTATCCAAATTTCCTGTGTAACTACCTTTACGAACTCGCAGGTCTGTTCATGCGCTTCTATGAATCTTGCCCGATCCTAAAGGCCGATGATGCGCTGCGCGATTCGCGCCTCGCTCTATCTGCGTTGACCGCAGCAACCCTGCAACAAGGCTTAGGGTTGCTCGGCATAGAAACCCTGGAAAAGATGTAGCACGTTAGCGGGGGCAATAACTAAGAAATTGCCCCCGGTCTTGCCTGACTATGGCTGTGCAGCGGTTATAGTTGCGCGCTTATAATTGTCCGGCTATCAGCTAGTCGACCAATTCCAGTAACAGCTTATTGAGCCGAGTCGAGAAATCTGCCGGGTCTTCCAGTTGCACACCATCGGCTAAGCCCGCTTGACCGAACAGTATCGAGACGATATCGGCGAATCGATCTTCGTCGGTCTCCTTGTCCAGCTTAACTACCAACGGATGCGTTGGGTTCACCTCAAATATTGGCTTGGTCTCTGGCACTGCCTGACCGGAAGCCTCCATGATCTTGCGCATCTGCATGCCCATATCGTGATCATCCACGGCAAGACAGGCTGGCGAATCGGTAAGTCGGTGAGTGACACGCACTTCCTTGACCCTGTCGCCCAGCTTGTCCTTGATCCGCTCGACCAGCTTGACGAACTCTTTCTCGGTCTTCTCTTGTATTTCTTTGTCTGCTTCGTCTTCGAGCTTACCGAGGTCCAACTCACCGCGACTGATGTCCTGGAACTGATGTCCATCAAATTCCTGCAAGTGGCTCATCAACCATTCATCGATACGGTCATGCATTAGAATGACCTCGATGCCCTTCTTGCGGAATATCTCAAGATGAGGGCTGTTACGCCCAGCCTTTGCCGAGTCAGCGACCAGGTAATAGATTTTTTCCTGTTCTTCCTTCATGCGAGAGACATAGTCGTCCAAGCCCTGATCCTGTTTATCAGACTCGGAATGGGTGGTGGTGAACTGCAGAAGCTTCGCCACTTTTTCTTTATTAGCATAGTCTTCCGCCGGCCCTTCTTTCAGTGCCTGCCCGAACTCCTGCCAGAACTTAGAGTATTTGGATTTGTCTTTCTTACGCATCTTCTCCAGCATATCTAACGCGCGCTTGGTTAAAGCGCTGCGCATGGAATCGACCACTGGATCCTTCTGCAAGATTTCTCGAGAAACGTTGAGAGATATATCGTTCGAGTCGACGATGCCCTTCATAAATCGCAGATAGAGTGGTAAGAATTGTTCCGCATCATCCATGATAAAGACACGTTGCACGTACAGTTTTAATCCGCGCGCCGAATCCCTATTCCATAGATCGTAGGGAGCGCGTGCTGGTACATAAAGAAGGCTGGTGTACTCTAACTTGCCTTCGACTTTGTTGTGACTCCAATCCAGCGGGTCTTCAAAGTCGTGGCTTATCGATTTGTAGAATTCTTTATACTCTTGTGCCTTGACGTCTTTACGAGAACGCGTCCAGAGCGCCTTAGCCTCATTAATCGCCTCGTATTCCTTCACCTTTTCCTTCTTGTCTTTGCCGTCGCTTTCGTCACCCTCAGCGGCGCTATCGAAATCTGCCTTTTCCATAAACACGGGGATTGAAATGTGATCGGCGTATTTTTTTACGATGCTACGCAATCGATAGCTCTCGGCGTATTCCTTCGCTTCGGCTTTCAGATGCAAGGTAATCTCGGTGCCGGTAGTGGATTTACTGGCGGACTCCAGGGAATAGTCAGCCTCACCTTTGGATGTCCAACGGGTCGCCTCATCCTCAGCGGTACCCGCTTTGCGGGTAAGCACAGAGACTTCGTCAGCGACGATGAAGGCGGAGTAAAAACCGACACCAAACTGACCAATTAGTTGGGAGTCCTTCTTCTGGTCCCCAGTAAGTGATTCCAGGAATTGGGCCGTGCCAGATTTCGCAATGGTACCAAGATTGCTGATTACCTCATCTCGGGTCATCCCTATGCCGTTATCGCTGATTGTCAGGGTGTTTTTCTCAGCATCGATGTCTATCTGTACTTTGGGTTCACCGGCGCTGTTCAGCAATTGGGGATCAGACAGGGCTGCAAACCTGAGCTTATCAGCCGCGTCGGAAGCATTCGATATAAGTTCCCTCAGGAAGATCTCTTTATTGCTGTAAAGAGAGTGAATCATCAAGTGCAGTAGCTGTTTGGCCTCTGTCTCGAATCCCCTGGTTTCCGCTGTCTGTGCTGCCATGTACCTTTCCTCTTTAATCCCCATAAAAAAAACCCAATCTGTCGCTTTCGCTCCATGATTGGGTCTTTTATGGGGTCCGTGGCCTGAATTTTCAAGCTTGACCGGGTGATATTACTGCAGTGGCGGATACGGCTGATAGAAATCGATGGCATCTGCCTTGCGGCTGGAAATCGTCGCGTAATAGGAGCGACGCCCATCGATCATCCTGATGAAATCCCGCGCCGAGTTACTTGTGCGCTCATCACCGATATCAGCCGCTTCTGTAGCAATCTCCTGCGCCGCATCGAAGTCTTGTAACTCCAGATAGGCCCTGGAGAGAAACATCAGTGTGTCGGAACGGTCATTGAGATCACCCTTGTCCAGTGCAGACCGGAATGCCTCAGCAGCGGCCTCATAGTCGTGCAACACGTAGTAGATGTAGCCCAATGTGTCGTAGCCATTGCCGGTCTCGTCTGCCTCAGCAGCCGCACGGCCTGGCTCGACGGCTTCCTCGTACTCACTTGCCATCAAATGCATCTGCGTGAGTCGGGTTAGATTCTCTTCATCGCTCTCTACTACTTCCTTTTCCATGCCTTCGGCGAGAATCTTGCCCCCGGAGTGGGGGATTTCGATGCCCGCTAGGGATTGAGCCAGATTGATGTAACGGGTGTCATCGTCCATCATGCCCCTAAGGTAGTAGAGATTTAACGCCTGTAAACCCCGGTCATCGTTCTCCAAGCCTGAGTAGATGGCGCTAAGGTTCTGCCAGTCTGTCTTGTTGTCATACAGGACGATCATCGTCTTGGTCAGATCCAAAGCAGACTCAAAATCTTCCAAAGTAAAGTAAAGACCGTTTAAATAGGAATAGTCTTCACGCTCTAAGGTTTCTCCGGCGTCTAGCAGTAGCTCCATTCGGGCTAACCAAAACGGCTTCGCTTCCTCGAAATTCTCCAACTGATAGTGCGCATAGGACAGACCACGGTACACGATCTCATCTTCAGTGTCTGACAAGTCGCGCCAGCGTTCGTAATTATCGATAGAACCCTGCCAATTTTCTTCAGAAGCATAGAGTTGACCGAGAGAACGGTGTGTACGCAGCCGGATGTCTGCACGCAATTCTTCTATCTCAAGCATCTGTTCAAAGATTCCAATCGCGCCTGGATAATCTTCGGTGGAGAGGTAGTAGTTAGTGTAGAAATTAAGCAGCGTCGACTTCTCAAAGTCATTCATGCGCTGGTAACGACGCTCATACAAATCGTCAAGCTCGATCTTCGCTCTAGCGTAATCGGGCTCTTCATCATCATCTTCCGGTTGCATGATCTCCTGAATTTCAGAGATCGCTCTCATTACCACCGGACTGAGCGTGCCTGCAGACCGCGCTTCTGGCGGCGCGCGCTGTTCTTCACCCGCCATAACATATTGTAGCGGCAACAAGGCAACACTAAGTACGGCTACCAGGAAGCCCTGCTTAAGCTTATTAAGTAGTCTCATGTTTAGTTGTCCTCGAGTTCATAGCGAAATACATATTGCACGCCTTCTACCGCGACACCCTGGCCGTCGACTACGCGCGGCTGAAACTTGAATCTTGCGGCAGCACGCTGAGAGGAACGGTCAAAGATTGAAGCCGGCTCGGCGTCAACCACTACAATAGAGTCTTCTACAACATTGCCCAGACCATCCACTGTGAAGCTCACCAGACACCAGCCTTCGATACCTCGTTGTGCAGCTCTTGTCGGGTACTGAGGCGCAATTGCCACCAGCGGCAAGAAGTCGCCATCGGTAGCCGAAATAGAGGCGTTACTGAGCTGTAGGCCGGTGTCGATCTCAACTGAAGCGCGCTCGATGTTCAGAGATGGCCCGTCGGAAAGATTGACCTGTCGGTCCGGTACTTCTTCAATGACCTCGGTGTCATCCTGAATTGGCTCGGGTTTATCGATTTCTTCAATAACTTCCAGTTCAATTTCCGGCATCGTCGCATCGACAATCCGCACGACCGATACGCGCTGATCAAGTTGTGCGCCCGTTGCGATCAGTGCCTGCATGAAATAAAACAGTCCCAACGTGATACCGGCTGCCATTACCATGGAAATAGCCCATCTGATTACTATCATAGCCTATGCCTCCGCTGAAATTGATACGTCTAGGATATTCGCTTCGCGCGCCGCTTCCAAAATGAGCATTACCTGTTCATTACTGGCGTCAGCGTCCGCCTGAATTACCACTGCCGAGTTTGGTGCATCGGCGAGTCGCAGCTCGAAGCGCGATCGAATAAAGCGTGGGTCAACCTGTTCACCATCGATCCAGATATCACCGGCTGATCCTACTGCGATTAAAATTAAGTCACCTTTCTTGCCTTCGGACGTAGACGCCTCAGGCTTGGTGACTTCGATACCCGCTTCGGTAACGAATACCGAAGTCACGATAAAAAAGATCAGAAGGATAAATACAACGTCAAGCATGGGGGTGAGATCAATCTCGCCAGCTTCTTCCTGATCCTTCTTTTTCATTAATCCTGATTTCATTGTTTCACCTTGGTTCAGAAAACTTCGATCAAAATGTAAACCCCCAATGATGGATCAATGTTTTATTTCTTTACACATTGACCCAGCTGGGCAATTAGTCGCTTAAGGGTAGGTGGTCTTCAAGGAGTTCCATATCACGGTCAACTTTCGCCTTCAAATAATTTGAAGCGAAAATACCCGAGATTGCACCCACCATGCCTGCCATTGTTGGAATGGTCGCCATCGAGACCCCACCCGCCATTGACTTGGCATCACCACCACCGGTAACGGCCATTACAAAGAACACGTTGATCATGCCGGTCACAGTCCCGATTAGTCCTAACAGCGGGCAAATCGTGACCAGTACTTCAATAATCGGCAGCGTGTTTCGCACGTCCAATGAAATCTTGGAAATCATCATGGTACGAATTTGATGCGCGCTCCAGGACTTGGTGTCGGCGCGCGCATTCCATTCGGCCAAGGTATTTCTAACATTAGCCTTATGTGTCGTATTCAAATACCAGATTCTTTCGAACACCAGCGACCACTTAATCAACAGCAGCCAGGCGATGATCCAAAGTACAGGGCCACCGCGCTCCATGAATAGCGATACTGAGTCGATAATATCCAGAAATGCAAAATACATAGTATCTTCCTCTGCTTACTGGATTAGCGAGCCGCAGACTGCTCGGCTTTCTGCGCAATCATACCCGTCGCCTGCTCTTCCAGGATATGGATGATGTTATCCGCACGGCTCTTCACCACGGTATGCATAAAGATCGTAGGAATCGCAACAACGATACCCAGCACCGTAGTCATCAATGCCGATGAAATACCGCCGGCCATGATGGTTGGATCACCAGCACCGTAAACAGTGATCTGCTGGAACACTGTAATCATACCGGTTACCGTACCCAGCAAGCCGCCCAGAGGGGCGATCGTCGCAATCATCTTGATCAGGGTGAGCATACTCTCCAGCGCCGGAGTCTCTTGCAGAATCGCTTCACCGAGTTTCAGCTCCAGGGTTTCTGTATCGGCTGCTGGGTTAGATTCAGCCACTAACAAGACACGACCCAGTGGGTTGTTCTTGGAAGCCTTGTCACTCTTAAGCTGACCACGAACCTTGATCGAAACCAGGCTCAATATGAGTAGTCGCAGGAACCCGATCAGGATACCAACAACACCGACACCGATAATGATAAATCCGATTGTTCCGGAATTGTTTCTGACCTGCTCTTCAACAG
This sequence comes from Pseudohongiellaceae bacterium, assembly GCA_040880325.1. Classification (GTDB taxonomy): domain Bacteria; phylum Pseudomonadota; class Gammaproteobacteria; order Pseudomonadales; family Pseudohongiellaceae; genus UBA9145. The sequence continues at coordinate 38,804 of JBBDIR010000058.1, read as the reverse complement.
ACGGGAAGTTAACGAGGTTAGCCATTACCTGACCACCTACGCCACCGGTTGGGTCGATGCCCACTTTGGTAAAGCCCGACGTTGAATTTTCAAGTGCAGAGGCTGCATTCAGCAAAGCACCGTCCGGTTGACGAGGCAGTACTTGAAGGTGGCCGATGTCGCCGTCATAGCTCAGGTACTCGCCTCCAGAAATGGCGTTGTATAAACCAATTCGAGTGACACTGCGATTGACGGTCTCACCGGTAGGCAATGCAACATCAGCGTTGAATTTGGCGACACGTGCGGACCCTACAACTTCTTGCTGCATGAAGAACCAGAAGCGCTCTATTTCTTCTGGATTGAGTTGCTCGATAGTACTACCGGCTTTTTCGATGAATCCTTCGAGGTATTCAGATCGGCCAGGATATTGCGCACTGATCAGTGAGTTCTCGAAGTTGCTGAGGAAGTCGCCCGCCACACCTTGCAAGGTACCGAATAACTCATTCAGGTCACCGCGTCGATCGCGCAGGATGGCGCGCTTGTCACGGATGATGATTTCGTTAGCCTCGAACTGGTCACTCAGATTGGCTTGCTCTTGCTCTTCGGCGACAATGCGATCATTAGTCGTGTCGAGGATCTCTTGTTGACGGTTTGCGTTCTGCTCGAATTCTTGCTGGCGCTGACGATACTCGGCAGATTCATTAATACGATCAGTCTCTACCAGATCCAGAAGACCCGCCAGGGAACTCTGTGCAAATGTCAGATTAGACGTCAGCCCAATCAGACACGCTGTAGCCGTTAGGCTGGTAATCTTAATTAAATTTTTCATTGTGCTACCTCCGGCGCCAATACAGGCAGTTCAATGATTTTCGGCGCATCCAGATTGGACGCTACACGAATTGCAGTCTGTACTGCGGTTCGGTACTCACCTGCAGGTAGTTCAACCCACTGCCGGGCATTGTTGTCCCAAGCGCCGGTTACCTGACGATCAGTTGTTTGATACATCAACGCGACACGACCGATACGAACTATGTTCACATCGCGCTCGGCACCGCTGATCTCGATGGTGTCTGGATACGTTGCATTGGTACGACCATAAGTCGACTCTGTTTGATACATCACCAAAACCTGACGAAACTTCTCCGCGATGGATACATCGGGATTGTCGATGGCCGCTCTGGCGAATCGTAGTCGGTTGGCACGTTGCTCAACCTGGAAGGGATAGTCCAGTTCGATAAACTGCTCGATGCTGGCAAGCATCTTCTCCATTAATAGGGGAATCTCGCGAGTGATTGATTCGACGCTGGCAATGGATGCGTCTAGAGTCGCGATATTCTGCTCCTGAATTGAAACTGATTTGCGAAAGCCCGCGTTGAGCACGAGTAGCGCCTCCAATGCGTCGTTCTGCCGCTTAAATTCTTCAAACGTGGAACTTGCTGAATTCGCCAAGCGGTTGATCTCTCCCTGTGTGGAAGCCAGTTCACGGTTCTTAACCCCTATAACGTCCATAGCCTGATCAAGAATACTGCTGTCTACGAGAATTTCCGCAGCCTGAGCCGAAGCCATGATGCAAGACATGAGCAATGCTAGAGCAGTCATACTCATATTTGTAATTCGACGGTTTTTCATGTGCCATCCTATTTTCTTGTTAAATAATCAGATCTGAATTATCAAGTTCCCACTGTTGATTGAAAGTTCAGCAGTTACTAATTCAGACACGACAAACTATTATTTTTCCTAATACCAGGTTTCTGATACCCATCCAAACTGCCTGAGAACTCCGTGATCTTTCTAAATCTCTCGTGACCAACAGTTTTCCATGAAATAAAGCCTTCCGTTAGTTACCAAACTACCCAAACTCTAAGAGTTTGAGACGCTTCGTAACCAATCGTTCGACCTTGCTAGTAGCTTAAAAACCAATAGCTAAATAGTCCCTTAAATTCAGCATTTTAAGCATGAATTTCGAACAAGACTATCACACAACATCGCGCTTATAGAACCTTTTGCAAGATAAAAGTTAAGCGCGATGAGTAAGATAATTTGGTGAGATTATGGGAAGGAAAATTGCAGAAAATAACTGGCAGGCCTGTTACCAACCAGTTATTTCAGAGAGCCCGTTGCCGATTTCAGCGAGTGAACGCACGGTCTTCACGCCAGCGTCTTGCAGGGCGGCAAATTTTTCATCAGCCGTTCCCTTGCCACCGGAAATAATTGCACCGGCATGGCCCATACGCTTGCCCGGCGGCGCAGTGACGCCGGCGATATAGGCGAGAATGGGCTTGCTCACATTAGACTTGATAAAGGCAGCCGCCTCTTCTTCCGCTGTACCGCCGATTTCGCCAATCATTACAATGGCTTCGGTTTTTGCATCGGCCTCGAACAAGGCCAGAATATCGATGAAGTTGGAGCCAGGTATCGGATCGCCGCCGATGCCAACGCATGACGATTGACCAAAGCCGTGATCCGTCGTCTGTTTGACGGCTTCATAGGTAAGCGTGCCCGAACGGGACACGATACCCACTTTACCGGGCAGATGGATATGGCCTGGCATGATGCCTATCTTGCATTCACCTGGGGTGATAACTCCCGGGCAGTTAGGCCCGACCAATCGCACCCCGAGCTGATCACATTTTTCTTTCGCTATCAGCATATCCAGAGTTGGGATTCCCTCAGTTATGCAGACAATAAGTTTGATGCCCGATGCTGCCGCCTCCAGGATAGAGTCCTTGCAGAATGGCGCCGGCACATAGATAACCGAAGCGTCTGCACCGGTCTCGTCAAAGGCCTGCTGAACCGTATTGAAAACCGGCAGGTCTAAATGCACTTGACCGCCTTTGCCTGGTGTCACACCGCCCACCATCTTTGTGCCGTATTCGATCGCCTGTTCGGAATGGAATGTACCTTGCGCCCCGGTAAAGCCCTGACAGATAACCTTGGTGTTCTTGTCGACCAATATACTCATTGTGCACCCCCCGCGGCAGCGACAACTTTTTCAGCTGCATCGGAAAGGCTGGTAGCGGCTATAATATTCAAGCCACTATTAAGCAGTACTTCCCTGCCCAACTCTGCGTTATTTCCTTCCAGACGGACTACCACAGGCACTTTAACGCCCACCTCATTAACCGCGCCAATAACACCCTCTGCGATCAGGTCGCAGCGAACGATGCCACCAAATATATTCACCAGCACGGCGGCTACGTTTTCGTCAGATAGAATAATCTTGAACGCCTCCGATACGCGCTCCTTGGTAGCGCCGCCCCCGACATCGAGAAAATTAGCTGGGCTGCCACCATGTAGCTGCACGATATCCATCGTGCCCATCGCCAGGCCGGCACCATTAACCATGCAACCTATGTTGCCATCAAGCGCGACGTAGTTCAGATCCCATTTTGCAGCCTGGGCTTCACGCTCGTCGTCTTGACTCGGGTCGTGCATCTCACGCAGTTTCGGCTGACGATAGAGTGCATTACCGTCTATATTTATCTTGCCATCGAGGCAGTGCAGATTACCCTGTGTGGTTATTACCAAGGGGTTGATCTCGAGCAGAGCGAGATCCATGTCCTGAAACAATTTCGCCAAGCCAAGGAACAGCTGGGTAAACTGTTTTACCTGCACACCTTCCAAACCCAAGCGGAACGCCAAATCTCGTGCCTGATAGGGCTGTGCGCCGGTTAGCGGATCGACAGCCGCTTTCAATATTTTCTCGGGTGTCTCCGCCGCAACCTTCTCGATTTCAACTCCGCCCTCAACCGAGGCCATGAATACGATGCGCCGAGTTGATCTATCAACTACGGCTCCCAGATAGAGCTCCTGAGCGATGTCAGTACAAGTCTCCACCAGAATCTTGCTGACAGGTTGGCCACCGGCATCGGTCTGGTAGGTAACCATGTTCTTGCCCAGCCACTGCTCTGCAAAGGCCGCTGCATCCTCGGGGCTATCGACGAGCTTTACACCACCGGCCTTGCCGCGGCCACCCGCGTGCACCTGCGCTTTAACAACCCACTTATTGCCGCCGATTTTCTTCGCGGCATCGGCGGCATCGCCAGCCTTGTCCACAGCGATGCCTTCCGAGACCGGGAGTCCGTATTCGGCGAAGAGTTGCTTCGCCTGATATTCATGTAAATTCATTGATGCTCCGTCTGATAAACTGCTTATTCGAAAACTTTAACGTGCCTTAACTGCGGCGTTTGCGATTTCCAATATGAATTGCGTGACCATTGGCCGCCAACGCTGCCTCGTGTATCGCTTCCGATAGTGACGGATGAGAAAACATAGTTAAGCCTATGTCTTCCGCACTGGCACTAAACTCCATGGCGATGACGATCTGCTGAAGTAAATCAGCCGCGCTGGCACCAACGATGTGGCAACCGAGAATACGATCGGTCTTGGCATCGGCAATCAGCTTTACCATGCCGTCGGAATCATTCGCCGCTAGCGCACGACCGCTGGCTACGAGCGGGAAAACGCCAATATTGAACTCGACGCCCGCTTCATTTAATTGTTCTTCGTTTCTGCCCACCCACGCGATCTCGGGATGAGTGTAGATTACCGAGGGAACGAGGTCGTAATTTACCTGCGTCTTCTTCCCCGCCAACCGCTCCGCCACCATCACACCCTCTTCCATACCCTTGTGGGCTAACATTGGTCCGCGGACCACATCGCCAACGGCGAAAATGGAAGGAACATTGGTAGCGCACTGATCATTCACCTTGATGAATCCGCGCTCGTCTAACTCAACGCCAACGGATGCTTCCAGCAGAGAGTCTGTGTAAGGCCTGCGGCCAACGGCAACGATAAGTTTGTCAAAAGTTGCCTTCTGTTCGCCGTCTTTGTCCGCGTATTCCACCGTGACTGATTTTTTCGCACCCTTACCGAGTTTGCTGCCACTAACACGGCTGCCCATTTTAATTTCCAGACCCTGCTTGCTGAGGATCTTCAGTGATTCTTTGGCTATCTGACGATCGACCATTGGCAGGAAATCATCCAGCGCTTCGAGCACGGTAACCTTCGCTCCCAGTCTCGCCCAGACACTGCCCAGCTCGAGGCCGATTACGCCGGCACCAATGACGCCCAATCTTTTCGGTACTTCCTGAAACTCCAGTGCGCCAGTCGAATCGACGATGGTGTCATGGTCGATTGGCGTGGGTGGAATATCGATAGGCACCGATCCAGCGGCGATGATTATATGTTTCGCGCTAAACTCTTCTTGCTTGCCGTCTTTGTCCGTCACCACAACCGTATTCGAGCCCGTAACTTTGCCCGTGCCAGCGATCCCGTCCACCTTGTTCGCTGTGAACAAGCCCTTGACGCCGGAGGTCAGCTGTTCAACGACTTTATCCTTGCGAGCAATCATCGCCGGAACATCCATCGATACTTTGCCCACATTAATGCCGTGCACCGAGAAATGGCTCTGGGCCTCGACATATTTATGAGAACTGTCCAGCAATGCTTTCGATGGGATACACCCTACATTCAGGCAGGTGCCACCATAGACGGTCTTGTCTTCTTTGGTTAACCATTTCTCTATGCAGGCAGTTTTGAAACCGAGCTGTGCACAGCGAATTGCCGCCACGTATCCAGCCGGGCCTGAACCGACAACTACAACATCATATTCTTTTGACATAAGCCTTTCTCAATTCCGTATTTCTTTCTGCAAAGGTTTGTCCGCAGCCTCGTCCTTATATTTCCAGGAGCAGCCGGGTTGGATCTTCTAGTAACTCTTTTATCGTAACCAGAAACTGTACCGCTTCCTTACCATCGATCATTCTGTGGTCATAGGAAAGCGCGAGATACATCATGGGTAAAATTCTCACCTCGCCGTCAACAGCCATCGGTCGCTCCTGGATTTTATGCATTCCCAGGATCGCCGTCTGCGGTGGATTCAGAATTGGTGTCGACAACAGCGAACCGAAAACACCGCCGTTAGAGATTGTAAAAGTGCCACCTAACATCTCTTCAATGGAAAGCTTGCCATCTCTGGCTTTTTCGCCGAATTGTCTAATTTCTTTTTCTATTCGGGCTAAGCCCATATTGTCGGAGTTACGAAGTATGGGTACGACCAAGCCACGCGGGGAGGAAACTGCGACCCCGATATCCTGATAGCCGTGATAGATAATGTCGTCTCCATCAAGTGATGCATTCACTGCCGGATAGCGTTTCAGCGCTTCTGTACAGGCGCGCACGAAGAAGGACATAAAGCCCAAACGAGTGCCATCGTGGGCCTTCTCGAACTCTTCCTTATAGCGACTGCGAATCTCCATGACTGGCTGCATATTGACTTCATTGAATGTGGTAAGCATGGCTGTCGTCTGGCTCGCCTGCAGCAAGCGCTCGGCAACTTTGGCTCGCAAGCGCGTCATTGGTACCCGCTCCTCCAGCCGCCCTTCTTCCGAGACAGAGATATTCGCCTTCTCACTGCCTATAGAGGGACTAGCCGAAGCCGCCGGCCCCGGACCCGACTCAATATTTTTTAACACATCTTCTTTGGTGATTCTGCCGTCTTTACCGCTGCCTTTGATGCTGGCACTGTCCAGATTGTTTTCTTCAATAAGCTTCTTCGCGGCTGGACTGGGTAGGGATTCCGTGCCATCCGCCTTAGATTCAGTCTCAGTCTCAGTCTCAGTCTCAGTCTCAGTCTCAGGTTTCGCCTGGGCGGCTGGTTCCGTCTCGTCAGCATCTTCTTCGGCTTTAGGGGCTGCTGCTTGCTGTTTCCCATCACCAGCCAATACGCTGCCGATTGCCTGGTTACTGACAATGGTTTCCCCAGCATCTTTCAGAATTTCTTTTAATGTACCATCGGTGGGCGATACCACTTCGATGACAACCTTGTCAGTTTCAATATCCACCAGAAGTTCGTCACGCGATACCTTATCACCGACTTTCTTATACCAGTTCGCTATTGTCCCATCGGGTACCGATTCGGGTAATGTGGGGGCTTTAATTTCAATTGTCATAAATAGTCCTTGCTAACACCTTCCAGATTGGATGAAAACGTTAGCTTAATGCTCGATCAATAAATTCTTTTTGCTGACTTAAATGTAATGCCGGGTAGCCGGCGGCAGCGGCAGCCGAAGCGTCCCTGCCAACATATTCGAGCCAGACCGAAGGAAAATTTTCTTGAATTGCACTTCTTAAGTGATGCTGGCTCGAATACCAGGCACCCTGATTCATCGGTTCTTCCTGACACCATGCGATAGCACTTAGGTTCGTGTATTGTTTCAGACAGTTCGCGAACTCTGTGTGCGGAAATGGGTAGAGCTGTTCGAGACGAATAATAGCGATATCCTTGATCCCACGCTCTCGTCGTTCGCCGCGCAGATCGTAGTAGACCTTGCCACTGCAGATAATCAGTTTACGAATCTTGTCTTTCTCAAGCTCATCGGTTTCATCCAATACAACTTGAAAACTTCCGTCCGCCAACTCTTGCATAGATGAACTGGATTCTTTGTGCCGCAGCAGACTCTTCGGCGACATAACGATCAGTGGCTTGCGCAGTGGGCACAATACCTGTTTTCTAAGCATGTGAAAAACTTGCGCCGAGGTAGTCGGCAGACAAACCTGAATATTGTGTTCAGCGCACAGCTGCAAGAAGCGTTCGAGTCGTGCGGAAGAATGCTCAGGTCCCTGCCCCTCGTAACCATGAGGCAGCAGCAGAGTTAATCCGCAAAGTCGCTGCCACTTATGCTCTCCGCTGGTAATAAACTGATCGATAACGACCTGCGCCGAATTAGCAAAGTCTCCGAACTGTGCCTCCCAAATAACCAGCGCGTTCGGCATGGTGGTGGCATAGCCATATTCGAAGGCAAGTACTGCTACCTCGGACAGCAGAGAATCATAGATTAAAAAGCTATCGGGCTCTTCGATGAGGTTCTGCAGTGGTATGTGAGTTTTACCGGTTTTCTGATCGAACAATACGGCGTGGCGATGGGAAAAGGTGCCACGACCCACATCCTGCCCTGTTATGCGAATCTTGTTACCCGTGGTTAGAATACTGGCATAGGCGAGCGTCTCGGCGAAGCCCCAGTCGACGGGAATATCGCCGGAAGCCATCTTCGAACGATCATCAATCACACGTTTTACTTGCCGGTGCAGAGAAAAATCCTTTGGCATATTCGCCAATTTTTTTGCGATAGCTTGCAAGTTATTTAGCGGCATCGACGTATTGAAGTACGGACTCCAGTCGTGCCCGAGGTAGGGACTCCAATCGACGAACAACTCGACCGAGGGTTCCTTTACCAGACTTTTTACAACGTGTTCGCCTGTATCCAATGCCGTTCTGTAGTTAGCATTTATGGTATCTGCCTCTTCGCTAGAGACAACATTCTCGCTGGCAAGTCGCCCTGCATACAAAACACGAGTCGACTTGTGCCGTTTGATAGCCGCATACATCAGCGGTTGCGTAGCCGCGGGCTCGTCGGTCTCGTTGTGCCCACGACGCCGATAGCAGATTAGGTCGATTACGACATCTTTCTGAAACTTATAACGGAAGTCCAAGGCTAGCTGCGTGATGAACAGAACCGCCTCTGGGTCGTCGGCATTTACATGGAAAATTGGTGCCTGAATCATGCGGGCGACATCGGTACAGTATTCGGTGGAACGTGCATCGTCTTGTCGGCTGGTGGTGAAGCCAACCTGATTGTTAATAATGATGTGGACAGTTCCGCCTGTCTTATAGGCTCGGGTCTGAGACATCTGAAATGTCTCCATCACCACACCCTGCCCGGCAAAGGCTGCGTCACCGTGAATAATAATTGGCAGCACCAAGTGCCCCTCTTCATCTTTACGCCGGAATTGTCTGGCGCGGACGGAGCCTTCAACTACGGGTGCCACAATCTCCAGATGCGACGGATTGAATGCCATCGCCATGTGAACCTCACCACCAGCGGTCATGATGTTTGAGGAGAAGCCCTGGTGATATTTCACATCACCCGAACTCTGATAGACCGCCTTGCCCTCGAACTCATCGAATAAATCAGCTGGATTCTTGCCTAACAGGTTAACCAGCACGTTCAGCCGGCCACGGTGTGCCATGCCCACGACGATTTCCTTTACGCCGTATTTCCCTGCCCTCTGCACCAATTCATCGAGTGCGGGAATCAGGCTTTCGCCTCCCTCCAGGCCGAAGCGCTTCGTTCCCGGATATTTTGAATCGAGATGTTTCTCTAAGCCTTCCGCTGCGGACAGCCGCTCCAGAAGATGTCGCTTCACTTCGTTTTCGAATACCGGAATGCCGTCGTTGCTTTCTATCCGTTGTTGTATCCATTGCTTCTCTTGGAGATTCACGATGTGCATGAACTCATAACCTATGGAAGCACAATAAATCCGCTCTAGCGTGTCTACGATTTCTCGTAGCGGCGCCCTGTCCTTGCTTATATAAAGCGAACCCGTCTGAAACACCGTCGAATAATCACGTGCAGACAGGTCATGAAATTCAAGCTCTAAATCCGGAACGCTCTCGCGATACATCAGAGAAAGCGGGTCGAGATCTGCCTTCTGATGTCCACGCACACGGTAGGAACTAATAAGATGCAGCACCTGAACCTGTTTGCTCGCGTGTTCAGAATGCACTCCGGTATCGTTACTCGTCAGCGCCGCATAACGGCTGACCTTTCCTAGCGCCTTGAATTCGTTTTGAATAGCCGCATGGGAAATATCGGGCGCCTGCTCATCATTGGCTGCTGCGAGCGACTGGAAAAACTCTTTCCACTGAACTGGCACAGACTCGGCATCATGCAGAAAGTCTTCATACAGTTCCTCCACATACGCCGCATTCGAACCCGAAAGATGGCCGGTGCTGCGCATTATTTCTAATAAGCTGTCCTGCATAGTATTTCTCTAGGTTCCGTCTACCGTAACGAACTCATGTCCGAGGCTGTGAATAAGGTAGGTAAGTATCACGTAAATTAAGTTCCCTGCTGAATCAGCATGGATCTGATATGGCCAATCGCTCGCGTCGGGTTTAATCCCTTCGGACAAACTGCCACACAGTTCATGATCCCGCGACAGCGAAAAACGCTGAACGGGTCATCCAGCTCTGCCAATCTTTCTGCAGCGGCGGTATCTCTAGTATCCGCCAGAAATCGATACGCCTGCAGCAGACCGGCTGGCCCGATGAACTTGTCCGGATTCCACCAAAAGGAAGGGCAGTTCGTGCTGCAACAGGCACACAAAATACATTCGTAGAGACCATCCAGCTTCTCTCTGTCCGCGGGCGACTGCAGTCGCTCGATAGCAGGAGGTGCCGAATCGTTAATTAGATAAGGTTTAATCTTTTCATACTGCTTGTAGAAGATTGACATGTCCACGACGAGGTCGCGAATCACCGGCAGCCCCGGCAGTGGCCGCAGCACAAGCTTCCCGCCCGGCTTAACCGCTGCGGACATTGGCGTAATACAGGCCAGGCCATTCGTGCCATTAATGTTCATCCCATCAGAACCGCAAACGCCTTCCCTGCAGGAGCGACGATAGACGACACTGGGGTCTTGCTTTTTAACCAACTCCAAAACATCCAACACCATCAGGTCTTTGTCTTCGGGTAGTTGCACCTCGACATCTACCATAACCGGCTTGTCATCTGTATCGGGATTGTAGCGATATATGCTTACTAACACGGCTCACCTTCTTTGACTGCTGCTTCTAGCAGACTGACTAATTCATTTCCAATGCTGTAGCGCTTGCTCGCACTACTCGTTACCTTAATTCACAACCGACTGGCCATTAGTACGAGCGAACTTGTGGCTCGAATGTATCAACAGTTCTCGGTTTAAAATTCACGTCACGCTTGCCCACGCGCTTCTGTTCAGGGAAGTACATGGAATGACACAACCAGTTTTTATCGTCGCGATCTCGAAAGTCATCGCGCGCGTGCGCGCCGCGGCTCTCATTGCGACCTTCAGCTGCGATCGCGGTAGCCTCGGCAACCTCAAACAGGTTTTCCAATTCCAACGCCTCGATGCGTGCTGTATTGAACGTTTGACTCTTGTCTTGTAGATGGCTATTCGATATACGCTCTCGCAGCGCTGCCAATTTTTGTATGCCGTCTTGCATGAAGTCACCACGACGGAATACCCCAAAATGATCCTGCATAATGCCCTGCAGCTCCGCTCTTAGCCCCGCTACACTCTCGCCGGATTTAGACTCATTGAGTCGAGTCAGCCGATTTTGCGCCTGATCGATATCCGATTGTGATGCTTCGCGTTGTTCCACGCCCTGTCGCAACATCTCTTCGATGTGCTTGCCGGCGGCACGTCCGAATACAACTAAATCCAGAAGGCTGTTGCCACCGAGTCGGTTAGCTCCATGCACAGATACACAAGCCACCTCACCAACGGCAAACAATCCAGGGATCAACTTATCCACACCTTTCTCATCCTGAGTTAGCGCCTGCCCGTTCACGTTGGTTGGTATACCGCCCATCATGTAATGACAGGTAGGTACGACGGGAATAGGGTCTTTAACTGGGTCTACGTGAGCAAAGGTTCTGGATAACTCCAGAATTCCCGGCAGCTTGGAATTTAAAACCTCCTCACCCAGATGATCGAGTTTCAACATCACGTGATCACCATTCTCGCCACATCCCCGACCTTCCAGGATTTCAAGAACCATTGAGCGCGCGACCACGTCACGCCCAGCCAAGTCTTTCGCATTCGGCGCATAACGTTCCATGAAACGCTCGCCGTCTTTATTGATTAGATAGCCACCCTCACCACGACAGCCTTCGGTAACCAAGGTGCCAGCACCATAGATTCCAGTGGGATGGAACTGCCACATCTCGATGTCCTGCACCGGGAAACCGGCACGAAGCGCCATGCCGACACCATCGCCAGTATTAATCAAGGCGTTGGTAGTGGATGCATAGATTCGACCGGCGCCGCCCGTTGCAAATACCGTCGCCTTAGACTTTACGAAAACTGTTTCACCAGTCTCAATGCAAATAGCGATAACGCCAACGATCGCACCGTCCTGATTCTTAACCAGGTCGGCTGCATACCATTCGTTTAAAAACGCCGTATTATTCTTTAGATTTCCCTGATACAAGGTATGCAGCAGCGCGTGGCCGGTTCTGTCGGCGGCTGCGCAGGTTCTCGCTGCCTGACCACCCTTGCCGAAGTCTTTGGACTGACCACCGAATGGGCGTTGATAGATTCGGCCGTTTTCTGTTCTGGAGAATGGCAAACCCATGTGCTCCAACTCGAATACTGTCTGCGGGCCTTCGCTACACATGTATTCGATTGCATCCTGATCGCCGATATAGTCGCTTCCCTTTACCGTGTCGTACATATGCCAGCGCCAATCATCGTTCGGGTCAGAACTGGCAATCGCACAGGTGATCCCACCCTGGGCGGAAACTGTGTGGGATCGAGTTGGGAACACCTTGGTAATGACTGCCGTGTTATACCCTGACTGTGCAAGCTGCAGGGCGGCTCGCATGCCAGCACCGCCTCCGCCAACAATTACCGCATCGAAAGTGAGTGTACGCATGCCCGTCATCTAATTACCCCAGAAAATCTGAATGCCCCAAAGCAGGTATACTGCGATCAGTAACACACAGCCCGCTTGAAACAGTAAACGAAAAAAAGTTGCGCTCGACCCGAACTGCAAAGACGTAATGTAGTCGGTAGAAATTGTCCACATGCCGATCCAGGCATGAGCACACAGAGCGAATAGCGTAATCAGGCTAAAGAAACGCATCGCGTTACTTTCGAAGATGGAACTCCACTTCTCGAAGTCCATATCTGGATTCATCACGAAGCTCGCTAATATACACAGCGAATACGCTGCCAGGATCACAGCGCTGAAGCGTTGGATAATCCAGTCATAAAGACCCGATCGGCCCAGGTTCGTAACATTCGTTACCATATCCATACTCCTGCGACGGCTATCGCCAGCGCCGACAATGCAATGGTGAGACAGGCACCGACGAAGCCGCCTTTGAGGGTCTCGCCGTAGCCCAAATCCATGAGCAGGTGTTTGATGCCGGCAATGAGGTGGTAGAGCAGTCCGGAAAGTACAGCCCAGGCAACTAGCTTCACGAACACGTTGTCCAGCAGTTCCACTACCAGGGCGAAGCCGGACTCTGACTGCAGTGACAGGTCCAGCAAATACAACATCAACGCGACACCAACGAAGATGAAAGCGCCGGAGATTCGATGTAACAGAGATGTTATTGCTGGCAAGGGATACTTGAAGGTGCTTATGTCGAGATTTTTTGGTCTATTATCGTTCACTTTCTGCCCGTCGCATTGGCCATTGAGAGTTGCGTTCTATGCCAATGCCGATTGCATTAAATCTACGCAAACTGTTTGAATTAATTACACTAATTAAGCGTGCAAAACGGGCGAAAGTATATGCCGTAAAGCCACGGAATACAACGAATCTGGTCGCATTTAGAAGTTTAACGACAATATTTTGTCAATTTTGTGAAAATGACATTATCGAACAGCGTTTTACTGTTTGATTTTTGAGCTGAGAGACTGCTGGCGGCGGCAGCAGTGAACGAGTCGAGCCCGCTTGCTTAAAATAGCCCTCAATGTCTATAGGCACTGAGCTCGCGCACACAAAAATTTGACAAATAGCACGCACACTACCTAGTATTGCCGTCCCTGTTCAGGCAGTGCACAGGCCAAAATAAGAACGCGGCTGCGGTTGTAAGCGGTTGTTTCCCCATTAGAAAATCCAGATTAAACAGTAGCTACAGGAGTCCCGCATGAGCGAAAAGAAGGCCCAGTTAACCATTGACGGCGTTGATAAGACTATCGAATTACCCGTTTATGAAGGCAGTACTGGCCCAGACGTAGTTGACGTGAGCAGCTTGGTCGGCGAAGGCTTTTTTACCTACGACCCGGGCTTTATGTCCACCGCATCTTGCGAGTCCGACATAACCTACATCGATGGCGGCAAGGGAATCCTGCTTCACCGAGGCTATCCGATCGAGCAATTGGCCAAGAAAGTTAGCTTTCTCGACACCTGCTACCTGCTATTGAACGGCGAGTTGCCCAACGCCAGCGAAAAAGACGACTTTGAGAACGCTATTCGTTATCACACGATGGTCGACGAACAGATTCATCGTTTTTTCCAGGGTTTCCCCCGCACTTCACATCCTATGGCGATGCTAATGAGCGTAGTTGGCGCCCTTTCTGCGTTCTATCACGACAGTCTCGATAACGACAACCCGGAACACCGCAAAGAGGTCGCTCACAGAGTCATAGCCAAGATGCCGACTCTGGCGGCTATGTGCTACAAGCATGGTGTAGGCCAGCCCTTTATGTATCCCCAGAATGACATGGGCTTTGCCGAAAACTTTCTGCACATGATGTTTGGCACCCCCTGCGATCCACCGAATGTCAGTCCGATTCTAGCCAAGGCGATGGACACTATCTTCCTGCTGCACGCCGATCACGAGCAAAATGCCTCCACATCGACCGTGCGCCTTGCAGGGTCTTCCGGCGCCAACCCGTACGCCTGCATCGCTTCTGGCATAGCCGCATTATGGGGGCCTGCTCATGGCGGCGCTAACGAAGCGGTACTCGCGCAACTCGCTCAGATCGGTGATGTTAAGAATATTGATGAATACATATTGCGGGCAAAGGACAAAGATGATTCCTTCAGGCTGATGGGTTTCGGTCACCGGGTATATAAGAACTTCGATCCGCGCGCCACAGTGATGCGCGAAATCTGCAATGAAGTACTCGACGAGCTAGGCGTAGAAGACGATCCGCTTTTCAAAATCGCCCGCAGGTTGGAAAAGATAGCGCTCGAGGACGAGTACTTTATCAAGCGTAAGTTGTACCCGAATGTGGACTTCTATTCGGGCATCATTCTTAAGGCTATTGGTATTCCTACTAGCCTCTTCACCGTAATCTTTGCCACCGGCAGGACGCCAGGTTGGATCGCCCACTGGGATGAAATGCTCAGCAACCCTTACCGCATCGGTAGACCGCGTCAGCTCTATAAAGGCTACACAAAGCGCGACGTCTAAGCTCCGCCCTCTAGAGCTATCGTCGCTAAAGGCGATAGCCCTGTCTCCTGCAGCGCAAAAGCCTGCGCTGCGGCTTATTTAGAGCCACGCAAGATGTGCGCCGTTACGCAGATATAGAGTTTGAAGAGGAAATTGGTGGAGCCTAACGGGATCGAACCGTTGACCTCAACGCTGCCAGCGTTGCGCTCTCCCAGCTGAGCTAAGGCCCCATGACCGTTTTCGAGGGAACGCGCATTCTAAGCACAGTCGTCAGGCCTGTCAATGCGCCCTGTTTCTGCTCAGAAATCTCTAAATTCCTTCTCCAGCGCCTTTGCTTGCTTCTTGGAGATGCCCCCTAGAACCGAAATCCCGTGTCGGATTCGCGCCCGTGAAATATCAATACCCAAGATAGCTATGGATTCGATGACCGAGGTGGAAACCGCCTTTCCGCTGAGGGATACAAACAGTGGGAATAAAAAATCACGAATTTTTAGTTCCATTTGGCTCGCGAGTGATTGCAGTTCACTCTCTACGCTGTCTCTGTCAAGCTCTTCGAGCAACTCCAGTTTCCACAGGCTGAATTGTAATATCTTCACTGCTAACTGCGCATCTATCGACTTGTGAGCGAAATTCTGAGGTTCAATCTGTAACACACCATCGAGGAAGAATCCTCCGAGAGATACCACATCACTAAAGCGCTCTACGCGCTGCTTGAGTAAGGGTACTATCTGTGCAACCTTCTGGGAATCAAATGCCCATGCCGCGAAACGCCGCGTAAAATCTTCATCGTTCAAATCTTCGCGAATGTATTTACCATTCAACCAATCGAGCTTCTCGATGTCGAAGATCGGTCCACCGAGTGAGACTCTACTAATATCGAATTCAGCTTCCATTTCGCTTAATGAAAATTTCTCCTCGCCAGAAGGCATCGTCCAACCCATCATCCCGAGATAGTTCAACAAGGCCTCTGGCAAGTAGCCCATCGCCTCATAGTATCGAATACTAGTGGGATTCTTGCGCTTGCTTAGCTTGCTCTTATCCGGATTACGCAGCAACGGCATGTGACAGAAAACCGGCCTGCTCCAACCGAAATACTGATAGAGCAAGATGTGCTTGGGTGTTGAATTGATCCATTCTTCGCCGCGAATCACATGGGATATCTGCATCAGGTGATCGTCCACAACATTGGCAAAATGGTAGGTCGGCATCCCATCGGACTTGATCAACACCTGCATGTCCACCTGTGACCAGGCGATGCTTACCTTGCCGCGCAACAGGTCCTCGAACTCACATTCACCTTCGCTCGGTATCTTCATGCGGATGACATGTGGCTCACCAGCCGCTAGCCTCTTCTCGCACTCCTCGGGGTCAAGCGCGAGGCAGTGGCCATCGTAGCCCAGCGATGTCTTATCCTGCATCTGTTGAGCACGCAGCTCATCGAGACGCTCAGAGGAACAGAAACAACGAAAGGCAGACCCATTGTCCAGTAGTTGCCCGATATGATCGAAATAAATCTGAGAGCGCTCGCTCTGTCTATAGGGGCCAGCATCGCCCTCGCAGCCTGGACCCTCATCCCAACTGAGCCCCAGCCACTTAAGCGAACTGAGAATATCCTGCTCTGATTTTACGCTGCTGCGCTGTTGGTCCGTATCCTCGATACGCAGCACAAATTCGCCACCATGCTGATGAGCAAAACAGCGATTGAATAGTGCTATATAGGCAGTTCCCACATGGGGGTCGCCAGTCGGAGACGGTGCTATACGGGTACGAACTTTGCTCATAATCGGTTTTCTGATAGAGGTGGCCGCGTAAGTTTAAACAGTCAGGTAATACGACCGCTGCGGTACGAACGCGAGATTATACGCGATTCACCCTTAATTCCCATCATAGATCGGAGCGGCTATTTCTTGACATGGCAGGAGTCATTCGTTAAAAACGCGTCCCATTTGTCATTAACCAATAATCGGCGGGAATTGTGAATAGCGTTAGTAATCAGCAAAGCGAAGCGGTCATGCAGGCCTGTGACCTGAATCACCGCTTCTGCGTCGCACCCATGATGGACTGGACCGACCGTCATGATCGGGTATTCCTTCGACAGCTGTCCGCTCGCGCCCTACTCTATACGGAGATGGTCACTAGTGCCGCGCTCAAACATGGCGATGCACAGTATCTATTGCAGCACAGCCCGGAAGAACACCCGGTCGCACTCCAACTGGGGGGCAGCGACCCTGCGGAACTAGCCGAAGCGGCACTATCGGCAGAGCGAGCCGGATTCGATGAGATTAATCTAAACGTGGGCTGCCCCAGTGATAGAGTTCAATCTGGCGCCTTCGGTGCCTGTCTCATGGCCGAGCCGGACATCGTGGCCAGCTGTGTGCATAGCATGATGGCGCGAGTCGCCCTGCCGGTTACGGTAAAGTGTCGGATCGGCATCGATGACAGAGATTCTCAAGCTGAGCTTGAGGACTTTATCGGCACCGTGGCCAATGCCGGTTGCGACCTCTTTATAATACACGCACGAAAAGCCATATTGTCCGGGCTCAGCCCTAAAGAAAACCGCGAGATTCCACCACTTAATTACGAGAGTGTATTCGCAGTGAAGCGATCTTTTCCGGCGCTCAGCATCATCATTAATGGTGGCATCAAAACCCTGGCTGAGGCTACATTTCTGTTGCAGCATACCGATGGCGTTATGCTGGGCAGAGAGGCCTATCAGAATCCCTTTATACTCAACGACGTCGACAACGTCTTCTTTGACGCTGCCAAAAACACGCGCACGCGCATCGAATGCCTGCAAAAATTCATCCCCTATATCGAAACTGAATTGGCCAAAGGTACGCCGCTTCATCACATGACACGGCATATATTAGGCCTTTTCAAAGGTCAGGCAGGTGGCAAACAGTTTCGTCGCCGATTGAGTGAAAACAGCTACAGAAAAAGTGCAGGAATCGAAGTTTTACTCGATGCGATTTCCTACGTAAACTAGTCAAAGTTAAGAGCCAACAGGAATAAAAAAATTCATGATCGAATCGATAAAAAGCTTTTTTGACAAGAAAATATCCATAGAGGCTTCAGCGCAATCGACAGACCCCTCCTTGAGCAAGATCGATCTTACCTGCGCAGCCCTGCTTATCGAGGTGATGAATTCAGACCATGAGTTCGATGAGCGTGAACATCAAGAAATATTGGCGGTATTAAAGCAAAGCTATTCAGTAGCAGATGAGGATCTGAAAGAACTCACGAAACTTGCCAAGGACGAGGCACGGGATGCGACCTCACTGTATGAATTTACCCGTTTGATAAACGATAACTTTGATGCTCAACAGAAAGTAGCACTGATCGAGAACATGTGGCGCATCGCCTTCTCCGATGAGCGATTGGATAAATATGAGGATCATCTGATACGGAAAATTTCTGACCTGATCTATGTCTCACACAGCGATTTCATCAAGACAAAACTAAAAATCAGGAATGCCGAGGGCGACTAGCTAGAAGTCGCCAAAGTCGCCAAATGCATCTTCAACTTGTCCATCAGTAACCAAATATTCTCGCCGCTGTACATAGGCCTCGCGCACAAACAGGTATCTGTCACCAGTAATTAATTCATCCAGATCGAGCAGTCGGGAACGGGAGTCGGTTTCGCGGACAAGGAACATAGTAAGTCGCAAAGATTCCTCGTCGTGGTATTGAATCGGATTAAAAAGCATATCTAGTACCAGGCCAAAAGAATCTCTAACATTGCTGGCACCGAATACCGGCAACATGACGTAAGGCCCCGATCCCACACCCCAACTACCGAGAGTTTGTCCAAAATCCTCTTCGTTTTTCTGCAAGCCAAAACCACTGGCTATATCCAGTATGCCGCCAAACCCCAGCGTAGTATTCACCAAAAAACGACCAGAATCACTTGCAGCTGCATCAAGCTTTAGTTGCAACAAATCGTTTACGAAGACGTTTATGTCGTCAAGATTGCTGAAAAAATTACCTATACCCTGACGCGCGACCCTCGGTATGAACAAGTTATAAGCGGAAGCGACAGGCCTTACCACTAACTGATCAAAGTAATCATTTAGTCTGAATATGCGTTCATTTGTTCTCTGCCATGGATCTACCGCCTGAGCTTGTACCGAACTGACAGCAAAAAAACCAACAAGCAATACAGCCAAGACAGACCCGTTACTCCGTTTAACTGAATGTTGTGTAATTGAATTGTTCACGACCCGATCTGTATTTTCTCAAACTGCTTGTTGATCCGTTTCTCAGAAACAGCTACTCGAGTTCCTAACGTTTGCGCGAACAGGGAAACACGAAATTCTTCCAGCATCCAACGCAGCTTCAGCAACTCCGCTCTATCACTGTCCATCACCTTCTCCTCGAGGGCGCTATATCTGGACTGATAATTACATAGTAACTCGGTATACGGACGATCTTTATCCCCCATATGGGGGGCTTTGTTCAGGCGCGTGGCTATCGCATTCAAATACCGCGGGTACTCAGTGAACCATGCCATCCCGGTCTCAGAAAGAAAGTTAGGATACAACAATCGCCCTAACTGAGCATCGATATCCTCCGCCACATAGGCAAGGGCACCACGCCTTATTTTGGAGAGGGCACGGCTGATATCGAAATGTTTCTCTACTACTTTCACAAACAATGATTCTATACGCTCCGCCAGCGTAAGAATTTTCGATTTACCCGCATTGAGTTGACTCTGAAACGCTGCCCTGGACCTCGGTGCCGAATCCTCTATGTTAAACGCCGCCATATAACTTGCCCAGAGAGCATCTGCGGCAAACTGGTCGAGTTTAAACGGCGCCTTCAGCACTAGGATATCGGCTAATCTGGAAAATTTCTTGGTTAACTGATTGCGCTGTTGGATACTGTTTAATTGGTAGAGTTTGACTAATCCTTGTAAGTGGTTCTTCTGCGCCGAGAATTTATCCGAGAACAGCTGCACGCTGACGGTTTCGTCGTTGTCCACGAGTGCGGGGTATCGGATCAATCTAAGCGTATCACCTATCTCTACCTGCTCCGGTAAATCCCCGAAATTCCAGTCTTTGGCGCCCGTTACTTCCAAGGGATGATTATAACCAGAATCGCTGTCAGGTTTGTGACTGGAATCACTGGCCGCGGTGCTATTTGTGCCATTTGCCAGCAACCCCAGCTCTTCTAACTTGCCTTTCACCTGCGCAATACTGTCCGCGAAGGCCAGCTCTTCACCCGATTGGCTTAGCACCCTAATCTTTGTGTTGAGATGAGCGGGCAATTCAACCTGCTCGAATTCGTGCCGCTCCAACTCAAGCCCTTTCAAATTACGAATTTGCGCCAGCAAAGAATCGATTAAATCCCCATCCTGATTCGACATCTGCTGACAGGCTCGCTGCACGAACGCCTTTACTGGAATGAAGTTTTTACGTCTCGATTTGGGAAGACCTTTAATCAAAGCCGTACATTTTTCGGCTAGATTGCCTGGAACAGCCCAATCCAGGTCTGCCTGCTGCAGTTGATTAATGATGGCCAACGGGACTTCCAGTGTAGCTCCATCGGCGATGTTGCCGGGCTCAAACACATAGTCTAGTCGCAACTTATTCTTGTGCACCGCCGTCGCATCGGGAAAGGAGTGTATGGCAGCGCTGGCTGCTTCGAAATTCTTTAGGTTCTCAATAGTCATCAGCAGGGATTGTTCAACCTCCTTACCCTGCTTCCTAAGCCATGATGTCAGGGCCTGGGTCGAGCATAGTTGCTGTGGTATGCGCTCGGTGTAGAAGGCGGCAACGTCGCGCTCCGAGACCAATAGGTCAGGACGACGCATCTTCTCTTCCTGCTTGGCTAGATTGGCGAGAAGTTCCAGATTCTTATGATAGAAGCGCAGACCGGTGGCCACCTCACCTGCGACTAACCCCTCTTGAATAAAGATTTCATTAGCAATCTTCGGATCAATCTCACCATAGCTTATCAACGATTTCTCTATGATAACCAGGCCGTACAAATGCACCTTCTCGTAGGCCATGACCTGCTGCCGTTTCTTGCTCCAGTGGGGCTCAAAATATTCGCGCTTCACCAGATGCAGCGCCATCTCCTCTACCCATTCAGGCTCAATCTTCGCCGCCTGCGTCGCGAAAGTCTGGGAGGTCTCAATCTGGTCACCGGTGACTATCCATTTCGCTCCCTTACTCGCCAACACCGAGGACGAAAATAAGGCGAAGGATTTGTTTCGATTGCCCCGATAGCTCCGGCCCTCTATCCGCTTCGCAATCTGATTGAGTGAACCACTGATTAGACTCTTGTGGATCGACTGATAGTCCCCCGGCGACCTGTTCATCTTAAGACCTAGATGCTGGCAAGAAAGCACCAATTGATGATGCACTTCACGCCACTCACGCATCCTCATGTAGGAGAGAAAATATTGTTTGCAGTGCCGTCGAAGCTGCCCCTGATTGACAGCCTGTCGCCGCTTCTCATAGTCATCCCATAGATTCACCAGAGAAAGGAAGTCAGAATCCGCGTGGTCGAACTCGGCAAGCTTTTGCGCCGCCGCTTGCCGATTGTCACTTGAGATTTCCCGCGGGTCCTGAATGCTAAGCGCACTGACAATGATGAGGACTTCCCGCAGGCAGTTTTGGGAACTGGCGGTTATTAACATTCGCGCATATTTGGGATCCACTGGCAAGATTGCCATCTTCCGACCGCTGTCGGTAAGATGACGAGAGTGATTCAGTGCATCAAGTTCTATGAGTAGCTTTACGCCCTCGTTAATCGCTTTCGATTCTGGCGCTTCCAGGAAAGGAAAATCCTCAATATCTCCAAGACGCAGGTGCTTCATGCGCAAGATTACCGAGGCCAGATTGGTACGGGTTATTTCCGGGTCAGTAAATTCAGCTCGCCCTTCAAAATCAGTTTCCGAGTACAAGCGGATACAAACGCCATTGGCCATTCGGCCACAGCGACCCTTGCGCTGGTTTGCGCTGGCCTGCGAGATCGCCTCAATTGGGAGACGTTGCACCTTGCTCTGCAAGCTATAACGACTAATGCGAGCGAACCCGGTATCGATAACGTAATTGATACCGGGAACCGTTATTGACGTCTCTGCCACATTCGTCGCCAAGACAATTTTGCGCCCTCTACCTGGCTTAAAAATCTTCGCCTGTTCGGAGTAACGTAGCCTTCCGTAAAGTGGCAGTATCTCAACATCTCGGTATTTCTGTTTTCGTAGTTGGCCAGCGGTAGCCCTTATCTCGCGCTCGCTACTTAGAAAAACCAAAATATCACCGCTAGAACCACCGCTTTGCCGATCATCCTTTGCGATGTCCGCAATCGCCTTGATAATTGCGTCGATCTGGATGTCGTCACCGATCTGATCTGTATCTGTTTCCGCCAGTGGTGCATAACGAGTTTCGACCGGATAGGTTCTTCCGGAAACAGCCACTATAGGTGCATCATTAAAATGCCGCGAAAACTTTTCTACATCGATGGTGGCGGATGTAACAATAAGTTTGAGGTTCTGTCTTCGCGCAAGTAATTGCTTCAGGTAGCCTAGCAGGAAATCGATATTGAGCGATCTTTCATGGGCCTCATCGATAATCAATACTTCGTATTGGTTAAGAAACTTATCTTGCTGAATCTCGGCTAGCAAGATGCCATCGGTCATTAACTTCAAATAGCTCGCTTCACTGGTGTTATCCTTGAAGCGAATCTGTGAACCGACACCGACCCCTGGCTCCGTGCCCAGTTCTTCTGCGATTCTATTCGCCACCGACAACGCGGCTAGCCGTCTAGGTTGTGTATGACCAATTAGCCCTCTTACGCCGAACCCGGCTTCGAGGCAAATCTTGGGTATCTGAGTCGTTTTGCCGGAGCCGGTGTCCCCTGCGACAATAAGCACCTGATGCTTGCCAAGCAGGTCCACGATCTCTCCGGCACGCGCACTAACCGGGAGATTGTCCGGGTAAACAATCTTGGCAGGAATCTCTGCGCGCCTTCTCTCGCAGGCGCGTTGCGATCTGGTAAAATCAACTTCCAGTGCGGCTAGATCCTTGTCGGACAGCTCCCCGCGCTCGATCTTGCTTAGTGCTTTCTGCAAACGAAACACGTCCACAAGCTGACAACTATCGAGTTTCTGCTTTAGCAAATTAGACACGGTGTTTTCGATTCCTGAAAAAATCTAGGAGACTATCTAGGAGGCTAGAAGATACGAAAGAAAAACGCGCGGCTAAGCCTTCTCGCGCAATTCCTTGTGCAGTATCTTTCCAATTATAGATTTAGGAATTTCCTCGATTAAAACGATCTCACGGGGTATTTTATAAGCCGTCAGACCTTCCTTACAATGAGCTCGCACGGAATCAAGATCTATCTCTTTGTTCTTCGGCACGATGAATAGCTTGATCGCTTCCCCTGTCTTTTCAGAGAGCACACCAATCGCCGCACTCTCCAATACGTCCGGATGATGATTTACCCAGTCCTCGACCTCGTTAGGAAACACATTGAATCCGGAGACCAGTATCATGTCCTTCTTGCGATCGACTATAGAGATATAGCCATCGTCACTAATCTGTACATAGTCACCGCTCTTAAACCAACCATCGGCTGTTAGGGCAGCTGCGGTTTCTTCTTCTGCCGCCCAATAACCCTTCATTACCTGAGGGCCGCGAATCCAAAGCTCGCCTCTTTCTCCTGCCGCTACCTCAACCCCTTCATCGTCGACAACCCTGGTTTCAGTTTCGGGTACGACAGGGCCAACTGTGCCCGCACGCTCGAAGCCGGGGATATTCACGGCAACCACCGGTGAGCACTCGGTTAGCCCGTATCCTTCGTAAATTGGGCTTCCTGTCCGCTCGGTCCATTCTTCGCTAACCGATGTCTTCATAGCCATTCCGCCGGCGCCACAAAACTTTACTCTGCTGAAATCAATATCGTCAAAATCCTTATGGCGCAGTATGGCTAGATACAGCGTGTTGATTCCTACGAACCCGCTTATAGGCCAATCCTTGAATAGCTTGATCAGCGCTGAAAGATCACGCGGGTTTGGCACCAGAATATTGTGATTTCCTGCGAATGGCATGGTCAAGCAATGCAACAGGAACGCATAGCTGTGGTACAACGGCAGTGGTGCGAGAATATTCTCCGTTCTGTCTTCGATCACGGCGAGACACCGTGAGCGCAGCTGCATCAAATTCGCGATCAGGTTATTGTGGCTTAACATCGCTCCTTTGGCGACCCCTGTAGTACCGCCTGTGTATAAAATCAATGCAATATCGTCGCCCTGACCTGCCTCGCGATAGTCAAATTTGGGCGCCGCTGTATCTAAAATTTCCTGCAAATCAACCGACTGCTTTAGCGAGTAGGCTGGAACCAGGCGACGAATAGTTTTCACTGCAAAATTTATCAAGCGCCGCTTCAGGGGAGACTGCACATCCCCTAGCTGCGTGACGATTACTGTTTCGATTTGAGTCTCGGCTAATACTTTCTGCAGCTTGGCGCAGAAATTTGCCAAAATAACTATGGCTTTTACCCCAGAGTCTTTGAATTGATGCGCCATTTCCTGCGCCGTGTACAGAGGATTAGTATTTACTACTACCAGTCCCGCTTTGATCGCTCCGTAGAATACGATGGGAAATTGCAACAGGTTCGGCAATTGAATAGCAATTTTGTCGCCCGGCTTAAGATTAGTCTGGCTGATCAGGTAGTGGGCAAAGCGATCGCTTAGCTCATCGATCTCTGCATAGGTCAGGGTCTTACCCAGGCAGGTGAAGGCTGGCAAGCTCGCATGCTCTGCAGTAAAATATTCTACCAGCTGTATCAGGCTGGAATATTTTTCCGGACGAAGATCATCGCCTAGTCTCTCTATCATAATTATTATTTCGTCAGCAGCGTCATGGCCTCTTCCAGGCCCTTAACCGAGAGTGGAAACATCCTTTCTTCCATTAGTTCTCTTACTATTTCGATGGAGTAGCTATGCTCCCAATATTCTTTTGGCGTTGGGTTTATCCATACCACATGATCGAATACATCGGTTAGACGCTTAAGCCAAACGGCACCCGCCTCTTCATTGTAGTGCTCTATGCTTCCGCCAACATGCGTGACCTCATAGGGCGCCATAGTAGCATCTCCCACGAAAATCACTTTGTAATCTTTTGCGTATTTATGGAGTATATCGAATGTCGACGTGGTCTCCGCGTGGCGTCTTAGACTTTTCGTCCATACAGATTCGTAGATGAAATTATGAAAATAGTAGTATTTTAGATGCTTGAACTCAGTTCGCGCCGCGGAGAACAGCTCTTCGCAGAGTTTGACATGCGGGTCCATCGACCCTCCAACGTCGAAGAATAACAGCACCTTCACCGAGTTATGGCGCTCAGGCACCATCTTGATATCGAGCAAGCCTGCATTTTTGGCTGTCGAGGAGATGGTGTCGTTTATATCCAACTCCTGCGCCGCGCCGGTTCTGGCAAATTTTCTCAGACGGCGTAGCGCCATCTTGATATTCCTCGTTCCGATCTCAACCGAGTCGTCGAGGTCACGATAGTTGCGCTTGTCCCACACCTTAACGGCACTGCCGTTACGGCCTTCCTTCTGCCCGATTCTGATACCCTCGGGGTTATAACCATAAGCACCAAACGGCGAAGTGCCTCCGGTGCCTATCCATTTATTGCCGCCCTGGTGCCGTTTCTGTTGCTCTTCCATGCGCTTGCGGAACTCTTCCATTAGCTTGTCGAGACCGCCAAGTGCCTCGATCCTGGCTTTTTCTTCATCGCTCAGCATCGACTCCATCTGCTTGCGCAGCCAATCGTCAGGTATCTGATACATGGCAAGATCGTTGATCGCATCGACGTTTTCGAAATACTTCCCGAAGGCTATATCAAATTTATCGAAGTGCTTCTCGTCCTTGACGAAACACATGCGCGAAAGATAGTAGAAGTCTTCGACATTGGCGAAAATAACATTTTGCTTGAGACATTCGAGCAAAGAAAACAGCTCTGTGAACGAGACCGGCAGACGCTCTGCCTTTAGAGTCATGAAGAAATTAATTAGCATATGAGAGACACCAGCCGGACCTAGCTTTTAGCTCTATGCATGAAGGCTAGTTTCTCCAATAGATGCACATCCTGTTCATTCTTTAACAGCGCGCCATACAGTGGGGGGATTGCATTTCTGGCGCTATGGTTTTTCAGAACATCCTCCGGGATATCGTCTGCCATCAGCAACTTGAGCCAATCTATCAGCTCCGACGTTGAAGGTTTCTTCTTCAAGCCCGGGATCTTTCTGACATCGAAGAATACGTCCATAGCCTGAGTCAGCAAGGTCTTCTTGATATTCGGATAATGAACATCCACGATCTTTTCCATCGTCTGACTGTCGGGAAATTCGATGTAATGAAAGAAGCAGCGACGCAGGAAGGCATCCGGTAACTCCTTCTCATTATTACTAGTGATAATAACGATGGGACGGGTCTCTGCCTTGATCAACTGCTTCGTCTCGTAGACGAAAAACTCCATCTTATCCAGCTCTAACAGTAGATCGTTGGGAAACTCGATATCGGCCTTATCGATCTCATCGATCAGCAATACAGATTGCTGACCAGACTCGAAAGACTCCCAGATCTTGCCCGGCACTATGTAGTTAGAGATATCGTGTACTTTGTCATCGCCCAACTGCGAGTCGCGCAGGCGCGAAACCGCATCGTATTCGTATAATCCTTGCTGCGCCTTTGTCGTAGATTTGATGTGCCATTGAATTAATGAAAGATTGAGGGACTTAGCGATCTGCTCGGCCAACATTGTCTTACCGGTACCTGGCTCCCCTTTTATTAGCAGCGGCTTCTGCAGCGCGATTGCTGCGTTGACGGCTAACTGTAATTCACTCGTTGCTACGTATTCTTCTGTACCGGTAAAATTCATCAAACTCTTCCACTGCGTAATTGGCGTGCGGGTATTGTAAACACGGGGCTTACATTAATACAGGAAAACGCCGGACTCGAACGTCGAAGGCGGGAGCTCCCTTCTGCCTAAGCCCCTACCTCGATTAACTTTCTGCCGCGTTCCGTGATGTACCAACGCACACCCTTTCTCCCGCCAATGCGCCCCGCCAAGGACTTCAGGGTAAGAAAGCCCAAGGTCTTAACCATGGTCGATTCGTCCGTATCCGCTTCTCTACATAAGCCGGGCAGTGAGCGATAGATGAAGCGGCCGCAGCCAAGGGTCTTGAGCACCTTGGATGATGTCGTATCTAACTCGTTCGGGTCAGGGTCGTTTGCCATCGCTAACTCCGTCAGGCTATCGTCCTCGGTCTCCGTATCGATAAGAGGCAGTAACTCCTCTTGCAGCTGCTTTAATTGATACTGAAGCATGTCGACCTTGTCGCTGGTGGCACGGGTCTCGCTGAGAACGGTATCGGTGACGTTGCTTAGGAAAAACCGTGGTGCTATCGCCACGGCCAGGCAAATAGCCACGTAGTTAAGCAGATTTGCGGGGTTGCCCTCGCTGTCCACGATCAGTGTGCTACCGAAAACGGAGAGGATGAACGGCACCAGAAAAGTCATCAAGATGCCCAACATTGTGCAGCGCCACAGCAAGCCGCTTTCTGCAGGCTGCCTGGTGCCGAGAGTGAAGTAATTGATGACGCCGCCGGCAGCTCCAACCACGAGCATGATGAAAACCAAGGAAACAAAATGACCAGTCATGACAAACCTCTGCTTGCTAAGCTATTGTTTTGAATTAGTAAATTGTGGTTTTTTTAGTCCAGGGAGGCAAATTCAATCAGAAAATTCGCGTCGGGGGAAGTCCGTACTTGTCACTAATTACAGTAAAGCCTAAGTTTTATTAGCTATCTTATTGTTATTTAACGAGTTAGTCGGCTTTATTTTCTTGAAAATAGCCATCATGCCTGCAACCAGCAGGCCGAAGAGTATCGCTAATATAAGCGGAACGAAGCTTCTGAAAGCGGAAGAACCACCCAGAGTTATTGCGTCCAGTGTCGCCACCATCAGTGCCGGGGCCATGCCACTATCCTGCGGATTGCTGTACCACGGCGTGAATATGACGGCAATGGCAACCGCCCTGAGGCTGTAGGATGCCCACACCGCACGCTCGAATCGAGTCAACTTCCAGAATATGACAGTAAAAACAGCTGCAGCACCGAGGTAGAGCGCCCAGAAAAAGAAATAATTACCCAACGATTCCATCTATGCCTTAACCCATCGAATAATATGCTCATCGTAGCCGTCCGGGTGCACATGCTCCTCCGAGATCACCCGACCCTTCAAGAGGATGCCAGCCTCTTCCATCTTGGCTCTCGAACCTGCTATCAACGGATGCCAATCAAACAAACTCAGGCCCTGATAACGAAGCTTATACGCACAGCTGTCAGGCATCCAGTCGTTGTCTGTCAGATTCATCGCAGCAACATCCAAGCAGTCAGAAACTTTTACTGTGCGCTGTGAGTAGCAGCCGCATCGACTGCTTTGCTCATCGAAGTAGCGACACACTACACGCGTGTACAGCAGTTCATCGCTGTCTTCGTCAGCTAGTTTCTTCAAGCAGCAACGTCCGCAGCCATCGCAGAGTTGCTCCCACTCCACCCGATTGAGCTGATCCAAGGGCAATTCCCAGAATTTTGGGCGCAATTGAGTATCAGCCATAAGCTAAGCCTTTCGCAGAATTGCTGTGAGCTCTATCTCCAGCAACTCTCGTCGCCAGCCAGCGAATTCACCTGACCAATTCAATTCCCCGGTGTTCTCATAGTCACGCAGTAACTCCAAGAGATACTTCTTGCGTCCAAGTAGCTCAGGCGACATGCCCAACTCCTCCGCCTTCGCTGTGGCGGCCTGCTTGGTCAATTTTATCGTCTTACGCATTGACGGGCTCAGCGGTTTATTCAGTAGTGTTGGGTCCACGTCCGTCTTCTTTTTGGAATCATCAAGCAATCGCAATAACTCCCTGGAATTGCGCGACAGAAAGCGCTGGTCGACGGAGGCAATATTCGAAAGATCATCCAGGCTTAGCGTGTTATCCCGCATCGCCGGAGAAACTGCGGCGCATAAATTCAATAGATCAGCATCCTTGACGATCCAGCTGCGCGGTTTGTTTCTCTGCCTGGCCTGCTGTTCCCGCCAGACGCAAAGCTGCTGCAGGGCTTGAAGGCCCAGCGTATCGAGCCTCCATGCGTTGCTTAAACCGGCATAGTAAGTCTGCCACTGCGATGGATCCTCTGCCTTGCAAGTGATCGCAAGTTGCTGGGCGCATTCGGCAGCCAACCAAGGCATCATCCCCTTCGACTCGATCTGACGGCTTAATATCTCCCGTATTTGAAGTAGATAGCGAACGTCATTGGCAGCATAGAGAATCTGCTTCTCGGAGAGCGGGCGCTTAATCCAGTCAGAGCGCGTTTCGTCCTTTGTTACCTCAATGCCGAGCAGGCTTTCGACGAGGCCCTGATAGCTAATACTGAAGCCAATTCCAAGAAAGGCAGCAGCGAGCTGCGTATCGAACAGGGATACAGGAAGGCAGCCGAGGAAGGTTTGCAGTAAGCCCAGATCTTCACTACAGGAATGCATCACCAGGGTGCAAGACGGCGTAGCGAGCAGTTTCTTGAAACCTGACCAATCATCTATGGTCATTGGGTCCACAAGATAACAGCTGCTGCCGTCAGCAATCTGTAGCAATCCGATGCGAGCATAGAAAGTGCTAGTGCGTTCGAATTCGGTATCTACCGCAATGAACTCTTGTTCCGACCAGACTTCACAGAGCCCATTGAGCCTGGATGCATCGCTAACGTACTCGATGGGCATGCCATCGGAGAATCTCGCCTGAGTCAAGGTTTCACTCAAGATTGGGCCATCGATTTGCGTCCCGCAAAGGCATGGGTCAGCGTGCTGCCATCGACGAATTCCAGCTCGCCTCCAACCGGCACACCATGGGCAATCCGCGACACTTGTGCCGTCGAGTTTTTCAACTGCTCGGCAATATAGTAAGCCGTAGCATCACCCTCGACATTGGGGTTGCATGCAATAATAACTTCTTCGACCCCGGTGTTTTCTACCTTTTCCAGGAGCTGGTTGATACCTAGTTGCTCTGGACCAATTCCATCGATTGGAGACAGATGTCCCATAAGCACGAAATATACACCCCTAAATGAACCGGACTGCTCAATGGCAAATACATCTGCCGGGGATTCGACCACACAACAAATCTTGTGATTACGCGATCTACTGGCACAGATTCGACAAGACTCTTCCTCGGTGAGAGTGCGGCAATGAATGCAGTTTCCCACCTCGTTCAATGCCACGGTGAGAGCTTCGCTGAGTTTCTTACCGCCAGCACGATTTCTTTCCAGCAGATGCAGAGACATCCTCTGTGCAGACTTTGGGCCTACGCCGGGAAGGCAACGAAAGGCTTCGATGAGTTGATCTATTAATGGACTGGAATTCACAACGACCCCTAAAACGGAAACTTAAAGCCATCCGGCATCTTCAAGCCGCCAGCCATGCCGCTCATCGCTTCCTTGTTCTTCTCTTCGATCTTCCTTACCGCATCGTTGACAGCGGCAGCCAGGAGATCTTCGATTACAGCTTTGTCTTCGCTCATCAAGCCATCGTCCAGACTGACGCTGATCACGTCATGCTTACCATTCATCACCACCCTAACCAAGCCGGCGCCCGACTCGCCTTCGGTTCTGGTTTTTAGCTGCTCTGCTTGCGCCTTCTGAAACTGTTCCTGCATCAGTTTCGCCTGCTTCATGATTTCATTTAAATCTGTCATATGAGGGACTAGTCCTTATGCGGGGCAATAGATTCTTTCGCTAGCGTACCAGAGAAGCGTTTCAATAATTCCTGCACGTTCTCATCACTCTCGAATTCGTTGACCATCTCTGTATGCCGTTCTTCCTTAAGTCGTTGACTGAGCTGCGCCGGGGTCTCGCTGCGCACCTCAGCGATCTCTATGTGGACGTTTATTTCTACCGAAAAATACTCACTCAGTGCTTGTGCCATCTTTGGCAGAAGATCTTCACTGAATACCGCGCTCTGAGAACGGTCCAATATGAAGTAGACGTTCTGACCGTCGATACGCTGGAACTCGGAGTTTGCCAGCACATTACCGGCTATGCCACTAATGCTTAGAAGTGAAAAGAGATGCAGCCAACTCCCCTGATTGAGCTTCGACAGCACGCTATCTCCAGCAGGAGTCGGACTTGTTGACGCTAGTTTTTCATTTTCATTCGGCGGCGCTTCAATATCGACTTTAGCATCCGCCGTTGCAGCTACGCCGCGCTCTAACAGAGGCCCTGTCGATGTCGTTTCAGCGAAGGTTTCTTCTGCCTTGTGCCTCTCAGTCAGCGCGGCCGGCTCAACGGCTTCAGCCGTTTCCTTTATTTGATTCTTTTTTTTTTCGTCTGCTGCCGTGCTCTCTTTAGCGCCACTCTGTTCTGGGGCACCTTCTTCTGGGGCACCTTCATCAGAGGGCGATGGGGACGCATTAGACTCCGCCGGCGCCGCATAGTTTGGCGAGAATACCAGCATGCGGATAAGCAGCATCTCGAAGGCGGTACGGACTTCAGCACAAAGCCGAAGGTCTTCTCGGCCCTTGATCCCCATCTGATAGTACAGTTGTACGTCTTCTGCGCTGATTAGAGAAGCTAATTCCTGGATCTGCGCCCTATCACCAAAGCTGTTGTCAACCGCATTTGGATCTAGCTGCGCGATAGCTACACGGTGCAGAGTCGATAATAAGCTATCCAGGGTATGACTGTAATCGGGTGTCTGTTCGGAAATATTACGAATCAATTCGAGAATGCCTGAGACCGATCTCGAAGCCATGCCTTTTAACAGTTCGTAGACTTGTTTCTGGGGCGGCACACCCAGCATTTCGATCACGCCTTCGGTGGCGACCTTGCCCTCGCAATAGGAAATTGCCTGATCCACCAGAGTCAGTGCATCGCGCATGCTTCCGGAGGCAGCCGCAGAAATTTGCCACAGTGCCTCTTCTTCAAACGTTACTTCTTCTTTCTCCAATACCGAGCCGAGGTACTCGACAATTAATTGCGGACTTAAGTTTTTGAGATTGAATTGCAAACACCTGGACAGGATCGTTATCGGTAGTTTCTGTGGATCTGTGGTCGCGAATAGAAATTTCACGTGAGGTGGAGGCTCTTCGAGCGTCTTGAGCAAGGCGTTGAAACTGTGATTCGACAACATGTGCACCTCGTCAATCAGGTACACCTTAAAGCGACCCCTACTTGGGGCATATTGCACATTGTCCAGAAGTTCACGCGTGTCCTCGACTTTCGTGCGGGACGCCGCATCCACTTCAATCAAGTCAATGAACCGCCCTTCATTTATCTCGGTGCAGGAATCGCATTTTTCGCAGGGAACGGAGCTGATCCCCTCCTCGCAATTCAGGCACTTTGCGAGTATCCGCGCAAGTGTAGTCTTGCCTACTCCTCGGGTTCCGGTGAATAGATAGGCATGATGCAGGCGCTCATTATCCAGCGCATTGATGAGGGACTTGAGTACGTGTGTCTGACCAGCTACTTGTGAGAAATTGCTTGGTCGCCATTTGCGGGCTAGGACTTGGTAGCTCATTAGGTTTCTTTGTCGAAAAACTGCCCAGTACAATTAGCAATACCGGTGACAGAGAATTCTACTCTTGTAAGAGGTTGATTGGAGGCAGCTCTTGCCAGCCACACCGCGGCACATGAGTCAGCTACTACCGTTGCTCCCTTCCGGGCCTGGCGGGGTTTATAACTTATCATTGCGTGGGGACCGACAAGAGTTACCAAGCGCCATAATACCATATACGGCGCAGTATTCAGCGTCCAAAGAGCAGAAATTCTGTAACTCAATCGGCGCCCTTTATTCATTAAATGTGCATTAAATGTGCATTAAAATCGGCAAATGCCCTCCCCCACGATCGACCCTACGCAATCAGGCCCGTCATATACCAACTAAGGCAGGGACAAAGTCACCAATCTGGAGTCTGCGCCGCCGCCAACGGCGATCGAAATATATTGCTTGCCTGCTACAGAATAGGTCATCGGCGTGCCCTGTGGCGGCAAGGGCAGCTCTGTTTCGTGAATTATCTCTCCATTGGCCTTGTTGTATGCCCTGATCAGGTTTCGACCGACATCCGTCTGAGCCATGAATAACAAAGTCTTTGTCAGTAACGGCCCTACCCTGCTCTCGCTGCCGACCGGACCAGGGTCTAGTATGCCCATATCAATGATCTGCTGACGAATCCCTTCGCCATGGGGAACCATCCATTCGTGTTCACCCGTATTCAGATTTATCGCTGTGATGCGCCCGTACGGTGGTTTTGTCAGCGGCAATCCCTGTGGGCCGGCAACAGATCGTGCACCTCCCCGAACAAAACCCAAGTCTGAACGCTCTGGAGGAGATTCCCGCAGCTGTACCACGATGGGTGACGATGCGGAGGGTATATAGTAAAGCCCGGTATCCGGATCAAACGCCGCTCCATGCCATTCACCGCCACCGGCCCAACCCGGGAACTGAATCGCTCCACGCAGAGAAGGCGGAGTAAATAGCGGCCCATAATCAAATTTTTCTATATTTTGCAGCGCTTCCTGACGCAATTCAGCGCTGAAATCGATCAAAGTCTCATCGCTTATTCCCTGGGGTTCGAACGCGGCCGGCTTGGTGGGAAAAGGTTGGGTTGCGGATAATACTTCGCCCGGTACAGTACTTTGGGGAACGGGCCTCTCCTCAATCGGCCATACTGGCTCACCCGTTATGCGATCAAATACGTAGGTGAACCCCTGCTTCGATATTGCCGCCACCGCCTTGATCGGTCGTCCATCAACCGTGATATCGACGAGTGTTGGAGCCGCGGGTAGGTCATAATCCCAAACGCCGTGATGAACCATCTGAAAATGCCAGAGTAACTCGCCATCCTCGGCACGCACAGCAACCAAACTCTCGGCAAAAAGATTGTCACCCTTACGCAGCCCCCCATACCAATCGTTAGTTGGAGTACCGATGGGGATATACACTATCCCCAACTCATCGTCGGAGCTCATGATGGTCCATGAATTGGTGTTACCGGAATATTCCCAAGAGCCATCCTCCCAGGTCTCATTACCGAATTCTCCAGCCGGAGGAATCGTCTTAAACATCCATTTCAATTCACCAGTAAGCGGATCGAAGGCCCTGACATGACCCGGAGGCATTTCCTTGGTACGCCCACCATCGAGGACAATGGAATTGACCACAACTCTGTTGTTAGTTACCAGAGGCGGGGAAACTACGCCGTATTGCGATTTGTCGATATCCCTGCCCAGACCTAGAGACAAGTCGATTCGGCCATTGTCGCCAAAATCTCTAGCGGGCAGCCCGGATTCAACATCGATCGACCACAGGCTGGAGTCATTGGTAGCGAAGAAAATTCGTTCTTCTCCCCCTTCCTCCCAATAAGCTACGCCGCGCGTGTTGTAGCCCAGGTTAGTTGGCCGCCCCGCTTCCCAGGCCCTGGTGTCGAAAACCCATTTCTCAGCACCACTGACCGCATCCAAAGCGGTTATTCGGCCAAAGGAGGTCGGCACATACATCGTAGCGCCAACTACTATAGGGGTTGCCTTGTAACCCGCCGGCACCGCTTGTGCATTGCCATTGGCAATATTATTGGCGACCGTTGCATTGTCGACACTGTTCCAAACCCATGCGATCTGCAGACGGTCAACATTATCGGCATCAATTTGAGCAAGAACGGAGTATTTGCTGGAACCGTTGTCTCCGCCGTAACTCGGCCAGTCGGCGGCGTAGCTAACTGAGGAGACTAGCACTATGCTGAGAACGAGCAGAACTCGCCTGGGATTTCTTGATTGCATGGGGCCCCCGTAGATTTAGTGTTCTTATTCTTGGGATAGTACCTTAGGGGTTGCGGGGTTGGGAACTGTGATTGCTGGGATTGCTGGGATTGTTCTAGGGCTGTGGTGATGCGGCGGGAGGGATTGATTCAGTATTTGGCTGAGCCAAATACTTCTCCCCTTCGGGGCGGCCTGCGGCCGTCTGCTCTGCTACCGCAGCTGTGATTCAGTATTTGGCTGAGCCAAATACTTCTCCCCTTCGGGGCGGCCTGCGGCC
>JBBDIR010000058.1:2996-3683 GCA_040880325.1 Pseudohongiellaceae bacterium | reverse complement strand
GTCTGCGGAGCTACGCTCCTTTCGAACCGGAGCCTTCTCACACGACCTCACCACCTTTAAATAAAAAACCCGACTAAAGTCGGGTTGTTTATTTAATGGCGGTGAGGGAGGGATTCGAACCCTCGAAACCTTTCGGTTTACACACTTTCCAGGCGTGCTCCTTCGGCCGCTCGGACACCTCACCATAAAACCTTGTTTGCACATGGCGTGCTTATTCCGGGTCCGCTTCGCGAACCAGAGGGAGGGATTGATTCAGTATTTGGCTCAGCCAAATACTTCACCCCTTCGGGGCGGCCTACGGCCGTCTGCGGAGCTGCGCTCCTTTCGAACCCTCGAAACCTTTCGGTTTACACACTTTCCAGGCGTGCTCCTTCGGCCGCTCGGACACCTCACCATAAAACCTTGTTTGCACATAGCGTGCTTATTTCGGGTTCGCTTCGCGAACCTGAGGGGACAACACTTCCTGCAAACCTCTATCCAACTGGCAACCTCTGTACTAGTCGACTGCGAAACCTTTCGGTTTACACACTTTCCAGGCGTGCTCGTTATTCCGGGCATCCTGCCCTCCACCCTTCGGGTCCGCTTACGCCGCACTAAATTGTTCCAGACAATTTAGTCGGCCGCTCGGACAGCACCATAAAACCTTGTTTGCACATAGCGTGCTTATTTCGGGTTCGCTTCGCGAAC
>JBBDIR010000058.1:0-2896 GCA_040880325.1 Pseudohongiellaceae bacterium | reverse complement strand
AATTTAGTCGGCCGCTCGGACAGCACCATAAAACCTTGTTTGCACATAGCGTGCTGCAAAAGCGGCGTAACCTTAGCTTACCGCTTGTCGGAATTCAAGTTACACCGCTACTGTCTTATGAGGCGGCCGTTTACAGAGTCGGAGGTTACCGGAGCGGTACTTCTATAGACGTTTATATCCAGACCGCCGCGGCGCAGGAAATTCATTCCTATTCGTAGTTCGCCAGGCTGGCATTTTAGCATCACGTCTCTAAAGATGCGTTCGGCGCATTCCTCGTGATAGCCCAGATGCTCCCGAAAAGAAACCAGATAGCGTAACAGGCTAGGCTCATCGATTTTCTTTCCCGTGTAGCGCAGCTCGATACTGGCCCAATCGGGTTGGCCGGTGACCGGACAATTGGATCTGAAAAGATCTGAGTAAAGCACCTCGTCATCGACCTCGCCCGCGTCCAGCTTCAGCAACTCAGGATCAGGCGGTGAGACGGCGCCGTCTATATCATGATGATCGATCGACCTGCCCGCTCTCGGGCCTGTTAACGCAGCTTCGCTCTCATCTAGAGAATGAATAAGCACTTTCACCTGGGACTTGCTGACAGCGGAAAGGTCTTTCTCTATTACGGCTCTTACCGCCTCAACAGTCTTATAGGACTCCTGATTTAACGAGTTAAGATAGAGTTTTAGTGATTTGGATTCGACGAGGTTTTCTGAATCGCTATTGAAATAAAATTCGGCTATCGCGACTTCTGGTTTTCCATTCCCATTGAGCCACGACAACTCATAGGCCTGCCAGTGATCGAGACCGTACATGAGTACTTTCTTGTCGATATCCAGCAGTGATCGATTCGCCCAGCGCGGGATCGGATAAAGCACATCAGGTTGATAATGCTTCGGGTGTTCGGTCTGGTTGCCAAGAGGGTTGTCTGTCATAGGGTTTCTAGGGCTCTAGCTTCTTAAACCAGTTCCTCTGCGTAATAATAAGATGCAAGAGCCAAACAGAATAACGATAAAAATTATCAGAATAAAAAACGCCCAGGTAACGTCGACATCGGAAGTGCCTAATATGCCGTACCTGAATGTATTCACCATGTAAAAAATAGGGTTAAGCGCCGAGACAAATTTCCAAAATGGCGGCAGCAACTCTACGGAATAAAACACGCCGCCAAGATAGATCAATGGTGTCAGGACAAACGTTGGGATGATTGAAATATCATCAAAGCTATTAGCGAACAGCGCGTTTATAAACCCCGCTAGCGCAAAGACAACCGAAGTAAGCAGCACCACGGTAATAGTAATGAACAGGTTTTGAATCTCGAGGTCGGCAAAGAACAAGGACATTATCGTTACAATAGTGCCAACAGCCAGCCCGCGTGCCATGCCACCCACAATAAAACCAGAGAGTATTATGTAGTTTGGCACTGGAGATACTAACAATTCTTCTACGCTGTGCTGAAACTTGTGACTAAAGAATGAGGAGACGACGTTCGAATAGGAATTCTGGATGACAGACATCATAATCAGGCCAGGCACGATAAACTCCATGTACTTGAACCCGCCCATTTCACCGATGCGTCGGCCAACGAGATTTCCGAAAATCACGAAGTAGAGCCCGATAGTTATCGCAGGCGGCACAAGGGTCTGCAACCAAATCCTGGTGAAGCGCCGGATTTCCTTGATGACTATTGTTTCAAAAGCTATGTACTTATGATTCGAAAACACGTGGAATCCTTTAATCATTGCCTTCCAGTTTGGATAGAAATAACTGCTCTAACCTGTTCGTCTTGTTTCTCATGCTATCAATCTTGATTCCGGCTGCGCTTAGTTCCGCGAACACATCATTAATACTCAGTCCGCCGGACACCGTAACTTCAACACTACCCTCATCGACAAGCTGTATACTGGCGCGGTCCATCTTGAGCGAGTAGTCCGCCGCAATCGGCGATGTCGTTTCCAGGATATACACCTGGGAATCGAGCTCCTTAAGCAATTTCCGCATACTGGTATTTTCAATAATCTTGCCTTCGTCGATGATGGCGATATTACGGCAGAGCTGTTCGGCCTCTTCGAGGTAGTGTGTCGTCAGAATAATCGTCGTACCACTATTGTTGATCTCGGTGAGGAACTCCCACATCGAGCGGCGCAGTTCGATATCGACACCAGCGGTTGGCTCGTCGAGTATCAGCAGCCGCGGCTCATGAACCAGCGCCCGCGCTATCATAAGGCGTCTCTTCATGCCGCCAGAGAGTGCCCTGGAGCGCTCGTTCCGTTTTTCCCACAGCCCCAGCTTACGTAAATATTTTTCACATCGCTGCGCCGCGAGTTTGCGTGGAAGGCCGTAGTAGCCTGCCTGCGTCATGACAATATCGCGCACCTTTTCAAACTGACTGAAGTTGACTTCCTGCGGCACCACGCCAAAGTCGAGCTTGGTTTCGAAGACATGGGTATCGACATTCTTACCGAAGACCTCCACCGAACCTGAGGTCCTGTTAACCAGGGTTGAGATCACCCCGATAGTAGTCGATTTACCTGCGCCGTTTGGACCTAAGAGCGCGAAGAAATCACCCTGCTCTACTTGCAGGGAGATGCCTTTTAGCGCTTGAAATCCGTTCGCGTAGGTCTTAACGAGGTTCTTAATGGAAATTGCAATGGTCATTAAAAGAGATTCTTAATTAATCCGAGTCACTGGCATACGGCGATGCCTGCAGGAGTATGTCGATTGTCGCATGAATTGGCAACCGAGCGACGGAGTGTGCGGCTGCCGACGTCACTCCCTTGGCCGCAACGAAACAGCTGAAAACCTATGACACAGAAATAGAAAAGCCCGGCTTTAGCCGGGCTCTTGTATATGGCGTCCCCTAGGGGTTTCGAACCCCTGTTGCCGGGATGAAAACCCGGTGTCC
>JBBDIR010000057.1:12169-71512 GCA_040880325.1 Pseudohongiellaceae bacterium | reverse complement strand
ATTGGATCTGCAGCTATCGTGTTCGATGGCAGCGAAGCACAAAAGCAAAAGTATCTGCCCAAGTATGCCAGTGGCGAATGGGTTAGTTGCTTTTGTCTAACAGAACCGGAAGCGGGCTCCGATGCAGCTTCACTGCGTACAACGGCCAGACGTGAAGGCGATCACTACATTCTCAATGGCACCAAGCGCTACATCACCAATGCCGCGGTGGCCGATACGTTTAATGTAATGGCCAGGACTGACCCAACTATAAAAGGCGCAAGAGGTATCTCCTCTTTTATTGTAGAGAAGGGCTCCGCAGGCATTACCCTGGGCCCCATCGATAAGAAGATGGGTCAGTCTGGCTCCATGACTTGCGATGTTATCTTCGAAGACTGCCCGGTGCCGGCCGAGAACATCATTGGCGAGGAAGGCACCGGTTTCATTACAGCCATGAAAGTTTTGGACCGAGGTCGACTGCATATCTCCGGTGTCAGCGTCGGCGTTGCCAAGCGCCTGATAAAGGATGCACTCGACTATGCGATGCAACGCAAGCAATTCGGTGTGCCCCTATCCGATCAACAACTGATACAAGCGATGCTAGCCGACTCACAGACCGAGACCTACGCGGCCGAGTGCATGGTTATGGAGACGGCTCGCAAACGTGACAATGGCGAAAATGTCAGCACCGAGTCGTCGGCCTGTAAACTCTTTGCTACGGAGATGGTTGGCAGAGTGGCCGACCGCGCCGTGCAGATTCATGGGGGCGCGGGCTATATGTCGGAATACGCGGTGGAGAGGTTTTATCGCGATGTTCGACTGTTCCGGCTGTACGAAGGTACCAGCCAGATTCAGCAGCTCATTATCGCCCGCAATATGATTAGGGACGCGCAATAAATTTTGAGTAGCCAAAGCGAATTACAAAAACGCATCCACGATGTCATTTTCGGCTACGAGTCGAACGCCGGTCAGTGGTTCGATATCATCCTGATCCTGCTTATTCTCACCAGTGTCACCGCTGTCCTGTTGGATTCCGTAGCATCGGTGCATCTGCATTATGGCGACCTGCTCTATCGTCTGGAGCTGCTCTTTACCATCCTTTTTACGATCGAGTATGGCCTCAGGCTGTACAGTACTCGAAATAAACGCCGCTATGTATTCAGCTTCTACGGCATCATCGATCTACTCTCAATTCTTCCTACGTATATTGCCTTGCTCTACCCTTCGGCGGTGTACTTCATCGTGATTCGAATAATGCGGGTACTGCGTGTGTTTCGAATCCTGAAGCTATTACGTTATATGGGCGAGGCAAACATGCTGTATGCGGCTCTCTTGCAGGCACGACGCAAGATATTCGTGTTCCTTTTCTCCGTCATCACACTGATCGTTATTTTTGGCGCACTCATGTTCATCATCGAGGGCGGAGACAATGGTTTCGACAACATCCCTCTGTCAATCTATTGGGCCATCGTCACCATCACCACGGTAGGCTATGGCGACATCACTCCGCATACCCCGCTAGGTCAGTTCATCGCCGCCATCGCCATGATCTGTGGCTACGCCATCATCGCGGTACCGACTGGCATCATCGGCGCGGAGCTTATGCAACAGGTTCAGGAGCGCAACAAAGCCGCCAGGAACGAGGGCGGTGAATGCAGCAACTGCAAGGCGATCGGTCACGACCTGGATGCGCGCCACTGTAAATACTGCGGCAGCCTGATTCATCAAAAATAGCTGCGCTGGCCTGCTATTTCCAATTACTCAGAAGCCGCTTGATTTGCATCAATAGCCAGCAGGTGGATAGGGCTTGCAATGCGGTGCTAGAGGAATATCCTAAAGGAGTACTTCGATCCAAGCCTGGGAGGCAATACCATGTACAACACGATTCTGGTAGCAGTTGATCTATCCAAAGATTCCGAGAAGGTTATCGATAAAGCTGTTGCCGTGGTTAAAGGGGATACCAGCAAGATTCATCTAGTGCATGTTGTGGAGCCGGTAGCCGCCGCCTATAGCATGGATATCTACGCTGTAAATATTAACGAGCTGCAACAAGAAGCCATCTCAATGGCTGAACAAAAATTAAAAGAAGTGGCACAGCGATTAAAGATTGCAGAAACCCAGGTTCACACGCTGCTCGGTTCCCCGGCACCAGAAATCAGAAATCTCGCTACAGAAATAGAGGCACAAGCCATCGTCATGGGCAGCCACGGACATTCAGGCTGGAAAATACTATTGGGCTCCACGGCTACCAAAGTGCTTCATGGCGCCACCTGCGATGTTCTGACAATCCACGTCGGCAAAGATTAATCCTACAGGCTATTGACCGCCGCGCCTTGTGGCGCGAGGCGTCCTGCCGCGAGGCGCCCTACCGAAAGACGCTGGGCACTAGCCTTCCAAGCTGTCAGCAGCCGCAGAACACCAGTGCATCGCCTGACTTTCGATTCGACTAGCGTCGATCTGGGCAACTTTCCCTATACAAATTGTATAGCTATCAATTTAATGGCACAATTCTCGCGTATTGGACGAAAATGTAGTCCGTCTTGGAACTCGAGAACTCGTATCGTGGGCAATTCAGAAACAGTACAGACCATACTCGCGGCATTAGAAGACAAGATCGCTTCTCAGCCGAGTGCCACTGTGCTCAAGATTTGCCCTCACAATCCGGCAATTTCCTGCACTAGCTGCCGCCTAAACGAACTCTGCTTGCCGCTGGCGTTGAATAAATCCGAAATCCATCAACTCGATGCCATAGTCGAGAGAAACCGCCCCTACAAGAAAGGCGAGCATCTGTATCGGCAAAGTGATGAGTTTAAGTCAGTCTATGCCGTACGCTCCGGCAGCTTTAAGTCCTACTTTTTAAGCGACGGCGGCCGCGGTCGAGTCACGGGGTTCTACTTACCTGGTGAAATTATCGGCATGGATGGCATATCGAGTAAGAAATACGCTAATTCTACTTGCGCGCTTGAACACTCATCGATTTGTGAAATACCGTTCACCCAGTTAGAGCGGCTCAGTCACGAGCTTCCCAATCTACAGCATCATTTTTTCGCGATCATGGGCGATGAAATTGCGAAAGACCAACAGGTACACACGCTACTAAGCAGTTACACGGCAGAAGAACGCACGGCCTCCTTCCTGTTAGGGCTCTCTACTCGCTATGCGCGGGTGTCGCTCTCGCCGACTCGCTTCCTGCTGCCGATGACTCGCGGAGACATTGGCGAGTATCTCGGGTTAACAGTTGAGACAGTCAGCCGCATCTTCACATCATTGCAGAAGAAAGGCTTGATAAGCGTCAACAACAGAGAGATCGAGTTACTCGACATCGACACACTTAGAGACATCATCAGCAAAACTTAATCTACCCCGCTTGCTGCATAAATCCTGGCAAAAAAAAATCGCTGTAGCTTTTTTTAGAGCCAATGCGATTTTTTTTCAGGCTGACTCGCCTAGAGCAAGTATTTCTTAAACCATTCAAGCCTGGCCGCTGCCGCAGCGGCAGCATCTTTGCCTTTAAATCCGTGCCCCGCTCCCGGGATAGTAATGAAATCGGTGACAACATCCTGTTTCTTGAATTCGGCAAACATGATCTTTGAATTGCTAATATCTACCAGCTCATCGGCATCGCCGTGTATCAACAAGGTAGGCGGATCGTCGGCATCCGCATGCAGAATCGGCGATATCGCAGCGGCCTTGTCAACCGAAAAATCTAATGCGGGAAATCTATCGTTTGGCCCGGTGATCTCTCTGAGATCGACGGGTGGGTAGTAGGCCACCACAGCCGCTACGCGATTATCTACACGCATGATACGGTCTTCCGAGTTTTCCAGCCCCTGATCTGAACTCAGCCCCAGCATCAGCGAAAGGTGGCCCCCTGCACTACCCCCTGTTACACCAATTCGATTCGCATCTATGCCGTGCTCACTGGCGTGCATTTTTATATGGCGAATGGCGCGACTAACATCGGCGTAAGCCTCCGGCACGAAATAACGTGGAGCGCTGCCATGATGCACCGGTATGACAGTGAATCCAGCATCGAGCATGTCGACGAACTGCTGCGCGCGAGTCTCCGGCGGAGCCCAACGCGAATACCATCCGCCGCTTACCATATAGACGATGGCGGCACCATTTGGATTCGCTGGTTTAAGCACATCGTACACCAGAGCCATACCGTCTTTATGACCATAGACAACATCAGCATCGATGGATTCGTTGGCAGAACTGTTTACAACAAACGCAAACAGCGCAGCGATAAGGACAGAGCCATTGAATATCTTTTTATTCTTCATTTTATTTTCCTCGTTTAATCGCCCTTTACTTAGTCTTCCTGCAGCAAATTTGCCGGTGAATATTGATCGGTGAGCACTCGCCGACTCATATCCCAGTCTACCCGTGTCGATAAGCGGTTCGGGTATTCGAGCAGGGGCACGCCATACTTGTCCAGTGCAGGAGCCAGAGCCTGTGCTCGTGAAATGAGATTTCCACGCGGTGGCAGAGTGCCTAGTTGAGTGATGATAATTCGATTACCACTGGTGGGCAGCTTGAAATTAAAAAACTCCCCAAATACACGCTGATAGGTAACGGATTCATGGTCATAGAATCGGCTGGTCGAGAAAGTATTGGCCACCAACACGGCATCGTCGGTCATGATCTGCTTAACCTCTTCCAGGAATTCCTGCGTCAACAGGTGCTCGGGAATATAGTCGCCGCCAAAAGCATCGAGGATAATGAAGTCATATTTCTCGCCGAGAATCCCTGCTCGCTTTATGAATACTCTGGCATCGTTTACCGCCACTGTCATATTCGCATTCTCCTCGAAGAAGAAGAAGCCTTTGGCGACGTTGACAACTGCCTGGTCGACCTCGATAACATCGATCTCGGCATTTGGAAACAGATCGTTAAAGGCCAGCGGCAATGTCCCCCCACCCAATCCGGCTATAAGAATTTTCTTCGGCTCCGGGTTGAGCAGCAAACCGGCAAAGCTCATCTTCGTATAGCTGAAAATTAACTCGTCACGATTTTCGACATCGACACATGTCTGGTTTCTGTCGCCTCTGTGCACATTGAATATCAGGCAGCGTCGGTTGCCCGTCTGCACGACATTGATGTCACGATAGAGAGACTTTTCCTCATGG
Organism: Pseudohongiellaceae bacterium; assembly: GCA_040880325.1. Taxonomy (GTDB): domain Bacteria; phylum Pseudomonadota; class Gammaproteobacteria; order Pseudomonadales; family Pseudohongiellaceae; genus UBA9145. The sequence goes on along the minus strand of JBBDIR010000057.1, from coordinate 66,401 downwards.
ATTACTTCTGCCGCTAGTGCGGCAGTCTGCAAACTGAGGGCGAGACATCCGAATACAGTAGCGCGAAGCAATTGCTTAAATCTGTTTTTCATAAGCCGACACCCGAGAACTGGAAGCACGATTTTGTTGTAGGTAGCTGATAAGAAGAATTGTAGCACCCGCCAGCAACAAGACCGCCACTGCACCCCACAGAATTTGATTTACATCGAACCACAGGACGAAATAGAAACTGGTCGCAAGAGTTCCGCCAGCGCTGCCGATTGTCGAAACGAAGAACAATTGGCCTGCCATATGACCACTGTGCTCTTCTGAATCCACCATCAGGCGCACCGAATAGGGCGAGATCATGCCGAGGATACTCGTCGGTATGAAATACAGAAAGACAGAGGCTAATAATGACCCGTAACGAGGATCCTCCAGATTGAGGAATATCGGACGCATGATCGCATCGGCAAAAACAATGATAGGTACGGAGAATACCGCTGCCGAGATAAAAAACAGCGCAAAGGTACGTGGGTTAGGGTTTCTTGTCGAGAGGCGGCCACCGATCAGATAGCCCACCGACAGCGCTAGCATAAAAACCGTTATGAGGCTGCCCCAGACGGATATGCTTCCCCCGAAGTAGGGCGCCATAATGCGCGCGCCCAACATTTCTATCGTCATTATGCTAAAGCCGCTGACGAAAGCGACGGAAACTACGACTATTTTAGGAAGACTGACTGAGTTCACGGGAGGCCAACTACCTTCTTATGATTTAGAGAGCGGTAAAAGTAACATTGAAGCGCCTCACAATGAAGGGCTTTCGCGACAATCGGCATCGTACTACGCTGAGCAGAACCAGGGTTAGCGGGAACCCAGGTTTCGACCACCATCGATAGCGATCACCTGGCCGGTAAGGTACTTGGAGGCATCCGAACCCAGATAGAGCGCCAGGCCTGCCATGTCCGTGGGTCGACCGATGCGCCCTAGCGGGTTCTCTCTTTCAATCGTGTCGCGATGCTGACTCAGGGTGTGATCCATCATCTTGCTCTCGAAGGCGCCCGGTGCAATCGCATTCACCGTGATTCCCTTCGGGGCCAGACGCACTGCCAGATTTTTGGTCAGAAAGTGCACAGCCGCCTTGCTCGCCCCGTAGGCGAAATTATCCATCGTCGAGACACGCAGGCCATCGATCGACCCTATATTGATTACTCGGCTTGGCTCCTGGGGACTGGCGTCTTTACTCAGTAGCGGCATCAGGTCGCGCGTCAGGGTAAAGATGGCCTTCACATTGATATCCATCACCTTGTCATAGCCTTCGTCTGGATAGGTTTCGAATGGCGCACCCCAGGCGGCGCCGGCATTGTTGACCAGGATGTCTATCTTCTGCTCGCGCTTCTTGATTTCGCTGACAAAGAAATCCCGGCCCTGCTTCGTCGAGAGGTCTGCAGGAATCGCTATACACTCCCCGTACACAGAAAGTTCTTTGGCGGTAGCTTCGCAGGCCTCAACCTTTCGTGCAGTGATATAGGTCTTTACCCCATTGGCCACATAGCCCTCGGCAATCATCTTGCCAATGCCTCTTGAGCCGCCGGTAACTATAGCCACCTTGCCCGCCACGGAGAAAAGCTCACTGATATCAAATGTCATAATAGCCTCAAACTGTGTGAAGTAATTTTACTAAATACAGGTGCAGATAAGCATTGCAACTAGGTAGTTACTTTCCCAGCGATGATCAGTTCGCACATCTGCTGCAAGATATGAGTTTTCTTGACCATCATGGCAAAGCGTTTATCTTTGGTGAGCCCTTGGTAATAACGGTAATAAATCTGTTGCCCAATCACGGCAAGGCGGAACAGCCCAAAGCAGAAATAGAAAGGAAAATTGTCCACCGGTATCCCGGTTCTCTGCTGAAATCGCGCAACGATCTCGGCCCGAGTTGGAGCGCCCTCAACGTCGCTGGGCATATTTCTGTATTCGCGAAAAAAGTCAGGGTCGCCGGTCTCAACCCAATACCCAAGGGTGCAGCCCAAATCCATTAGCGGATCGCCGACTGTCGCCATCTCCCAATCGAGAACACCGATAACCCGCAGTGGGTTCTCTACGGAAAAAATTACATTGTCCATTTTATAATCGTTATGTATGACGCTTGCCTTTCCACTCTCGGCAGGCATATTGTCATTCAACCATTGCATGGTTACATCGCAGTTAACCGTATCGGGAGTCACCGCATCGCCCCAACGCTTGCACCACCCTTCGACCTGTCGTTGCACATAGCCCGCTGGGCGCCCAAATGTATCCAGACCGGCTTCGACAAGATCCACCGAGTGCAGTTCGCTCAATACATCGAAGAAATTAAACAGCTGCTGACGAATCTGATCCGGACTCAAATTCAAACTTTCCGGATACTCTCTGCGAATTACCAATCCCTCGATGTAAGTCATCAGATAGAAATCGCAGCCGAGGATATCCTGATCGTCACAGAAGTGCAGGGGCACCGGGCCGTAGGAGAATACTTTCTGTAAGGCGCTGAGGATCTTGTATTCTCGCGACATGTCGTGGGCAGATTTTACCGTGCTACCGAATGGCGGCCGGCGCAACACCCATTTCTCATTACCGCTACTCAACAGGTAGGTGAGATTGGAAAATCCGCCTGGAAACTGTTTGATCTCTATCGAGGCCGCCGCACTACCGAGCACGGGCTCCAGGTATTGCCGAAGTGCGCCAAGATCAAGCTCCTCACCTTCACGCATACTGCCAGCTTGATCGACTAATTCGTTGTTCGTCAAAGCGAGATCCTTTGCTGCACCTATCTGTAGGTGATCATGTGCTCCAGGCCCGGCCGTTCGAGATGAGCCAGGCTATTAAATTGCGTCAAGGATACCTTCCCCTGACCATATTTAACACGGCTCACCGCACTATTGCGTACCATCCAGTTCGTCGTAATAACGGCCTGATCGGGAAATTGTAATACTCTTTGCAGCACCATCGCGATCACGCCACCGGATGTCGAGATCAATACCCGCGCCCCGCTGGTATGCAATGCCATGATCTCATCGATGACGGAATAAACGCGAGATTGAAAGTCGGCCCAATGTTCGAAATTCTCATCTTCGCTACCAGGGTCAAGCTCACCACGAATCCATTTCGCGCAGGCAGCCTCAAACACGGACTGAAACAGGCGTTCTTCATTGATAGGCCAGGAGATAGGCAATTCGAACCCTGCATCTTCCGCATGATCACGAAGATACACCCGCATAATCGGATCGCCGTTGTATTCATTAAAGCAAGGGTTTTCGATAGAGGCGGTAGGCGCGCCATCGACCAAACAAAGCAATTCCTTCGCCGTCTCCTTCTGTCTGAGCAGGGTGCCGCTGTAAATATAATCGAAGCGCTCGCCCAGTTCCTGCCAGTGACTGGCGAGAATCCTGACTTGTTCGACACCCTTCTCGCTTAGCTTGTCATAAGAAGCTGTGCCGAACGATGCCTGGCCGTGGCGCACTAGAACCAGTTCGCTCACGGCAGAGAATTCCGAGCACTTGCATTAAGAATCGAGAGAGTCATCTGCTTCTCTCAGAGCGATGCGAAGCGCTCGGTGTGGTAGTCGGTATTGCCGAACATGATCTCGGCAGCAGTGACCTGCTTGAAGAGATGACCCACGTCAAGCTCATCAGTCATGCCAATGCCACCGTGAATCTGAATGGCTTCCTGGCTTACCTTGCGTATCGCCTTACCGATGCGACTCTTGGCGGCAGAAACAGCCTTCGTTTTTGCTGTCGCATCTTCACCGCCATCCAGCTTCATTGCCGCCATGATAACGATTGAGCGCGCCAGTTGGCATTCGATAAACATATCGGCCATACGATGTTGCAGCGCCTGAAACGTTCCGATAGCCGTACCAAATTGTTTACGCGTCTTGCTGTATTCCACGGTCTTGTGTAACAGGACCTCCATCGCTCCAACTGCCTCGGCACTCACCGCCAGGGTGGCGCGATCGACTATGGACTCCAGCGCCGGCAGGGCCGAACCGGCCTCTCCCAGTCTTGCCGAGGCTGGAACACTGACATCCTTAAGTGTTATCTCGGCTGACTTCTTACCGTCAACATTCGCGAAGGCCTTAATCGAGACCCCATCGCTGGCTGCATCTACCATAAAAACCGCAATGCCATCGGGATCCGTCGGCGCGCCTGATTCGCGCGCTACTACAAGTAAAATCTCGGCGTTGGAGCCATTGAGTACAGCTGTTTTTCTGCCGTTTAGAATCACATTGTCGCCAGCCACTACAGCAGACATTTTGATATTGGATAGATTGAAGCGACTTCCAGCTTCGGCGTAGGCACAGGCCAGCTGAAGTTTACCTTCCATAATCCTGGGCAGAAGATCAGACTTCTGTTGGTCACTGCCCTGCTCGCTGATTAAGCCCCCTGCGAGCACGGCGGTTGCAATAAACGGCTCGACCAGCATCGCCTTACCGAATTCTTCCATCATCACTGCAAGATCAACTGCCCAGCCGCCGAAACCACCATCGGCTTCCTTGAAAGGTACCGTCAACCAACCTAACTCTGCGAAGAGACTCCAGTATTCTTCACTGAAACCCTTTTCAGTGGCCATGATTTTATTACGCGTATCAAAGTCATAACTCTTGTGAACGAACTTCTGCACGCTTTCTTGCAGCATCTGTTGTTCTTCGGTATTCGAAAAATCCACTATTATTCCTCTCTAAATCTATTTACTGTGCCAACTCAAGAGCCGTCAAGGCTCACTTATAAGCCAAGTACAGCCTTACCGATAATGTTGCGTTGAATTTCATTCGAACCGCCGAATATTGTCAGCTTCCTGTTATTAAAATAGGTGAGTGCAGCCCCCGCGGTGTTTCCTGGGCTCATAGTCTCTCCCTGAAAGCCATCCTCGAATTGTTCAGGTACGAAGGGCAGGCAGTGATAGGCGGCAAGATCAACGAACATCTCATCCATCTGCTGCGCGAGCTCAGTTCCTACAATTTTTAGAATAGAAGATTCCGGCCCTGGAGCCTTGCCTACACTTAAAGCAGCTAAAGTACGCAGCTCAGAATATTCCAATGCCATCAGCTCTATCTCAATCTCGGCTAATTTCAATTTGAATGCCGCATTCTCCAGCATAGTGCCTCCGAAACCATCGTCTGTGTCTGCAGCTACCCGCTTCAGTGCCGCAAGGCGACGCTTACCGCGCGGAATGCCCGATATATTCGTGCGCTCGTGAGTTAATAAGACTTTGGCGTAGGTCCAGCCCTTGTTCTCTTCTCCGATTAGATTGTTAGCTGGCACTCTAACGTCATCGAAGAACACTTCGTTGACTTCGGCGTGGCCATCTAACAACACGATCGGCTTGAGGGTAATGCCCGGTGTCTTCATGTCGATTAACAGGAAGCTGATACCTTCCTGCTTCTTTACGCTGTTATCCGTGCGCACCAGACAAAAGATCCAATCGGCATACTGGCCATAGGTATTCCAGGTCTTGCTGCCATTGACCACATAGTCGTCGCCATCTCTTACCGCCGAGGTCTTCAGCGAGGCGAGATCGGAACCTGCATTAGGTTCCGAATAGCCCTGACACCACCAGACATTGCTCTCAAGAATATCCGGCAGGAAACGCTGTTTCTGTTCATCCGACCCGTAGGCCATGATGACCGGAGCCACCATCTTCATGCCGAAGGGAACCGGTTCCGGCGCCCCGATCAGGCCCATCTCTGTCGCGAAGATATGCTTCTGCGTTGCGCTCCAGCCGGTGCCCCCATATTCGACCGGCCAATTTGGTGCAGCCCAGCCCTTCCTATAGAGAATCTTCTGCCAATTCACCAACTCCTCTTTGCTCAGACGTATTCCAGCATCGATCTTCGCTCTGTATTCGGCTGGAAACTCATTCTGCAGAAACTCACGAACTTCGCTCTCGAATTGCAGTTCTTCCGCGGTAAAATCAGCGTTCAATTTATATCTCCTGATGTGCCAAACTAGTCGTGTAGTAGGCGTTCCCGGCAGGCTTCAATCTCGATATGCCAGTCACTGCGCTGGCGGTGTCGAACCGAAAGTCATCCCAGAATTTGAAAGAGGGCGAAGATTAGCATTTTTCGCAGCCCTTGATAAGCGCTAATCGAGCGATTGCTCGGCAAGCGCCAACGCCCATAAACCGGCAATATATGGGGCAATTATTGTTAAATATATGTGTCTATCACCCTTGTCTCGTTGGATTTAAATGGTCAATTACGGTATGCTTCGCCCTCTTTTTAACACGCTGTATTTTCAAGCAAAAATTGTAAAAAAAGAACGAACACACCGACTTCCCACAGATACTATTTAGGAGATGACATGAAATTCTCTCAAGCAACCCGATTTACCCTCATTTTTATTGCCCTTTTCGGCTTAGCCGCCTGTAGTTCGACCAGCGATGAAGTCGTCCAGGAAGCCGTCGAGACTGAATCCGGCGTCGATGCGACTACCAGGCGCACGCAAGAGCTGGAAGCCGAAGCACGCGCTCGTGCTGCTGCAGCCGAAGCACGCATAGCACAAGCGGCGCTTAACACGAAAGTCTTCTACTTCGATTTCGACGTTTCCGAATTCCGCGCAGCAGATCGCGACGTGCTTTCGTTTCACGCCCGTGACCTGGCAGCGAATTCTGGCAAGCGCATTCGACTAGAAGGTCACGCCGATGAGCGTGGTACGCGGGAATATAACCTCGCACTAGGTGAACGTCGTGCACAAGCGATTCAAAACTACCTGATCGTAAACGGTGCGGCCCGAAGCCAGATCGAAATCGTCAGTTACGGCGAAGAACGTCCTGCAGATAGCGGCACCAATGAGCGCGCCTATCAGCAGAACCGTCGAGTAGAAATCGTTACACCCTGATTCATTAGCAGGGATAGCATAAAGATAGTATTGACTGAATCTATTTCAGTTTGGAAGTTAAGGCCGAACCTTTGTGTTCGGCCTTTTTTTTGCAGAGAAAATCTGACAGGCTCACAGCCTACCTGGCAAATATCCGGCGCAGTGTTTCGCCAATCTTTTCCAGCGCGGTCATGCCTGCCGGAATACCACCAGCGAACGACACGAAGGCATGAATCATATCCGTGTAACACACATGCTCAACATCGACTCCCTGCTTTGCCAAAAGCTGAGCGTAGGCCTCGCCCTCGTCACGCAGCGGATCGAAGCCGGCAGTAATAACCAGAGCCGCGGGCAGGCCCGAAAGATCGGCCAGCAGTGAAGACACCAGCGGATCGAATGCGCGTTGTTCGGATTCCAGGAAATGGCTGCGAAACCACTGCTTGTTCGCCTTGGTGAGGAAGTAACCTTCAGCGAATTCATCGATTGAAGGATGATCCAAACGATAATCCACTGCTGGATAAATTTGTACCTGGAAACACGGATGCACAATACCTTGTTGCTTACATTGCAGCATCACAGCAATAGCAATATTACCGCCGGCGCTGTCTCCGCCGATTGCGATGCGACTCGTGTCCACACCCTGCTCGACTCCCGTGTTAAGTAACCACTTGTAAGCATCGAGCCCATCTTGATAGATTCCGGCCGACCTGGTTTCCGGTGCAAGGCGGTACTCCACCGAAAACACCAGGCAGTTTCCCAAGCGTGCCAACTGCTGTGCAACGGTGTCGTAGCCATCGAGAGTGCCGAGCACATGACCACCGCCATGAAAAAATAGCAAGGCCGGATGCCGAGCAGACTCCAGGCCAACGGGCTGATAGCGCCTCACCCTAAGCTGCCCGGCGCTGCTTGCCAGCCAATGATCGCTGATGCTTTGCATGTCGCAGGCAGCAGGAGCGAATGGATTGCCTAGTGCTTCCCGCAGCGCCCGCGCCTGGGTAGGTGTACAGTCAGAGAGTTGCTTCTGTCTGCTAGCCGCACGGGCCACCTTCGCAGCCATCGGATGCAGCTCGGCTGCACGCTCAGCGACTGGGCTAATTCGTTTCGTCATTTAATGCTCTATCCTCGCCAACAAGCCAGGCGCTTAAAAGAAAACATCCTTCGGCTTCGCCGGCTCAAACCCCACCAACCAGATCAACAGCGTGAACGCTGCAAAACCAGGAAGCACATACAGTGCAATGTTTATTGTCGATTGATCGACCAATTGCATAAACGTCACGGCGGCATAAGCAGCCATGCCAAGCAGATGTGCCATCATATAAAAATTCAGGAATGGCGTAGTGTTGTGGGTCATTGGCCAAGGCTTGCACAGAAGCAACCAACGCAATGCGACCAACAGACCTAACAAGTCGGTAGGCCAGAATAGAAGCAGATTAATATTATGATGCAAGTCCAGGTGCTCAGATACGAACCAACTGCCCAACATCAGCGTGCCGTAGAGTCCGCTGAATAATGCAGTCAGAATTCCCAGCAACCCTAACAGGCGAAAATTAATCCCTGCCAGCTTCAAACCGATTCTCGAGTGTGTCGCGAAATACGACATAGGTATCTTCTTCAACATCAGCAAGAGGAATAACACCGGAGCCAGTAGAGTTATCGATGCTAGCTGATAGGGGTCTGTCTCCACCGTCGGCGCAGGGAATGACATGATCTGTTGCGGGTCGGATAGCAGCTTGTTGCGAACTCCATTCTCGGCGACATCGGAATCTATCAGGTACAGTCTTTCTCTTAACTTTAGCGGCAGAAACATCTCCTCCCATTCGCTCATGGGTCTATCGATATTGCTGTTCATCAGCACATCGAGCGAAAAGCCTATCAACGCCACCGATTCATAGTGTTGCTGTACCTGATCGCGGTACGTGCTCTGAGTAACATCGTCGCTCATCCGCGCTATGCGGCCGGACAGCGCCTCATCGAGATAATCACGTACCCGAGTCGTGCAGTTGTCGAAAAAGTAGTGGTAGGGGTAAACAATATTTTCAGGCTCCAGATTCCACAGCAAGCGGCGATAGAGTATCTCTTTCTGCGGATTGCTTAAGTTAATTATGTCCTGCCAGACACTACGCTCCTGCGCCCGATAGAGGGCGAATTCTTGATTCGGCGACTGAGTTCCCAGCTCATAATTCATTATTCCCTTGAAGAAATTGTAGGAAAAGGCAACTGGGCCGCCGTCTATTCTGAACAGGCCCCAATTGAACACGACGTCGGTATTCGTGTTCTCATCAAGCATTCGCAGCGCTGTATGGCCGAAGTTGTCCCAGACCTTGTCACCTACATCGACCGTGATCAGATAGAAGTGCACACCACTCATGTCCGCCGGCAGGGAATACATCTGAACTGACTCCAGCGCCTCGAGCGCCCTGGCAGCATTGAGGGGAAGCAGCAGCAGGCTAAGCAACAGTAGCCAGAGTGCGCCATCGCGCAGCGATCGCCGTTTCAGCGCATGGGTGCTTGCTTGAGAAGGAGAGTTCATTCGGACGATGAGAGCCACTGTCTTGTTTTTGGGATTGTGGGGAATTTTATAATCTTATCAAAGATATACTATTCATCAAACAACGGGAACGAATGACTTCAATGGAACCAAAAAGCGCCACCGGGGATGCTAAGGGGAATCTGCCAGCCATAAAAAATCCCCACTCCCTAACCGCCATTAGTTGAGTGAGGATTTGCGGCAGACAGTGCTACTAGCAAACAGGCTAAAAATTACGATTCCTGCGAGGATTGCCTGTCACTGGTGCTTTTCCGCTAACGGCCCCTAGAATACGGGGGCGAGTCTGAACAGAATCTGAATGGACATTCATTTACGATGAGCTCGCCACTGGCGAAGTGGTAGGGCTATTCATCCATGCTAGTATCTGGGGCATTCAAAAAGACAAAAAAGTTAGAGGTTCAAGAACATGGACACACGTCAACTCGGGGAACTGAAGGTATCCGCCCTGGGCTTGGGCTGCATGAGCATGTCGCAATCCTACGGGGAGGCGGATCGCAGAGAGTCTGAACGCACCCTGCATCGGGCTCTGGATCTCGGCTATACCTTCCTCGACACGGCAAGCCTGTACGGTCTCGGCCACAACGAGACGCTTATCGGCGAGGTTTTAGCCACTCGCCGCAATGACTTTATTCTGGCCAGCAAGTGCGGCATCGTGAACCGAAATGGCAAGCGCGCCGTGGACTGCAGCCCGGAGAATGTAAAGAAGACCTGTGAGGATAGCTTGCGCCGACTAAAAACCGATGTCATCGATCTTTATTATCTGCATCGGCGCGATTTCACTGTCCCTATTCAAGAGAGCGTAGGCGCTCTCGCCGACTTCGTGCGCGCCGGAAAGATTCGCTACATCGGCCTCTCCGAATGTTCTTCAACGACGATAAGAAAAGCCCATAGCGAACATCCAGTGTGTGCGGTGCAGTCTGAGTATTCCCTGTGGACACGGGATCCCGAGCACAAGGTATTCGATTGCTGCAAAGAATTGGGAATTGGCTTCGTTCCTTTCAGCCCTTTGGGCAGGGCATTTCTTGCCGGCGCTGTCAGCGACATGTCGGAGTTGGAAGATAACGATATGCGACAGACGATGCCGAGATTCCAGGGTGAAAACTTTAAACACAACCTGAAGGTGTTACGGGAGCTGCAGAAGATTGCGAAGGAAAACAGCTGTACTATGGCACAACTAGCGCTGGCATGGGTGCTCGCTCAGGACACAAGCTTCGTGCCCATCCCCGGCACAAAGCACGTGAAGTTCGTTGAAGAGAACGCGAAAGCAGTAAAGTTGTCTATCCCCGCGGAGCAACTTGCAAAGGCGGGAAATCTGTTTACAGCTGCCAGAATCCGCGGCGATCGTTATGCTAAATCACACATGATCTCGCTGGATCCCGACGCAGCCTAGAGCAACGGAAGCAACAAGGGGCTGGGAATGCTGAGACTCCGCCGCCCGGATCGCTATTGACTACCCTCACTGGCGCGTCGCTCTTCCATGCGTTCACCTCGAAGTATGTTGACCATGCCATAGTTGCCTTCATGGCAGGCATACTCGTACATCAGTCCATCGACCTTGGACATCGGTACTAATACCGTAATGCTGTCCTTGAAGGTGCTGGGATCATCGACGGTGAATTCATAGTTCACAGTGAATTGATCAACTCGTGTAAATCTCTCGGTCAACACCTTATCAAAAGAGCTACCGAAGACGCTAAAACTCTGTGTCAGGTCATTGAAGTTCTTTGTTTCGACGACCAAGGTATCGCCTTCCCAATGCCCGCGAGAATCGCCTGACCACTGACGAATAGCATCATCAATATGATCACGGCCATCTAAAGGTACGATGCGTGCGTCGTGAATCATCTCGGTCATAATAACAACGTTGTCCCTGCCCTGTATTAGCTGCACGTTGTTGTTATACAGATTCGGCGTGAAGGGAGGCCCTGAATTAAAACCCACAATGCAGCGCTCCGACAATCCTCTGTCTTCTGGGCCGTCTTTGGCAATACCACCGACAACCATGCGCACGGGTCGCGTGCCCGGCTCATCCGGGCCGAGCCCGCCAATCTGAACCGGCACGCCCTCGACTGTTTCCGGCAGACGACCGTTATCCGGGTAGGTGATGAGAGAGGTGCGGGCATTATCCCCACGACCGGCGTTTTCAACCCAGAACGTGTTGTAGCCGCCGACACCAATGTTGTTGAGAGCCTGCAGGCCCGCTTCGGTCTGACTGGCAATGGCCGCGATATCTTCCGCTGTGAGAAATTCCTTGTCGGCGAATTGCGCAGGACGTTGCATGGGCACGAAGGAGCTAAAATTCCACACGCCACCGAGATCGGGCTGACCGTATTCGGTCCGCGGCACGACATAGTCGCTATCCTGCGCCCATGTTGTCGTCATAGAAAAACTCAAAGCTACGGTTGCCGCCGCATTGAGAACCAGAGTTCGAGATTTCATGGCATTCCCCTTAACTACCAAATAGCAAAATTCATCACTAAACAGTGTAAACCAATTGCGCCTGCGCATCTATGAATCACTAGCCCAGAAGCGATACAACGAAGACTCATTGCGGGCAATTATTTGCCGTGTTGTGCTGCGCTTATGGCCACTTCGAAACTCCCCTGAGCCTTGCCGACCCTCCCATTGATGCTATGATAGCCAGCTTTTGCGCGAGCACTATTTACCACTATTTACGCGCGCGGCAGATTGTAGATTGAGGGAGAGCCATATTATGAACGGTGCAACCGCATTAATTGAAACTCTGGCCGATTGCGGAGTCGAGCTTTGCATAGCAAACCCTGGCACTTCGGAGATGCATCTCGTTCAAGCACTGGATAGCGTGCCACAGATGAAATCCGTGCTCGCGCTGTTCGAAGGCGTATGCACAGGCGCCGCCGACGGCTACGCTCGCATGACGGGCAAGCCAGCCGCTACCCTGTTGCATCTGGGGCCCGGTCTCGCCAATGGCATTGCAAACCTGCATAACGCGCGGCGCGCGAACTCGCCGATGATCAATATCATCGGCAATCACCCGCATTACCATATCGGCTACGATGCACCCCTAACATCTGACATCGAAACCCTGGCGAAGAATTTCTCCTGCTGGATAAAATCATCGAGCACCAATGCAACGCTTGCCCAGGACGGTGCCGATGCCTATAGCGCCACCCTGCGCCAGAGCACGGGTTCTAGCGGGCAGATCGCCACCTTGATCATGGGTGCAGATGCCGCCTGGGGCGAAAGTGCAGGCCCGGTGATGCCGAACGCGCTGCCGCTGCGCAGCAAGGTAGACGAGCAGGCGGTCGAGAGAATCGCAGCGCTTCTGGAAAAGGGCGGCAATAGTATGCTGCTATTGGAACATCACGGGACAGACCCAGCGGCTCTCGCTTACGCGAGCAAGTTAGCCAGCAAGACTGGCTGTCGGCTGATGACCGGAACCTTCCCCGCGCGCGTCGATGGTGGCCCAGGTTCAATCTCTGTTGAACGTTTACCCTATTTCCCCGAGCAGATATTGAAAACCCTGGATGGGATAGAGAATCTCATTCTGGTGGGCGGCCAGATACCCGCCAGCTTCTTTGCCTATCAGGGGGTTCCCGGCCAACTGGTTCCGAAGGGCTGTAAAGTCAGTCGCCTCTCCCAGATAGAAGAAGACGCGATCGATGCCTTGCAACGTTTGACCGAACGTGTGGGGGCACAGAACGAAGCTGTTAAGAATTTTGAGAAGGTAGAGATTGGCAAGCCGAGCGGCGAGCTGGACACAAAATCGATTATTCAATCCGTCGCCGCCACCATGCCTGAGAACGTAATCGTTGCAACCGACTCAGGCGGCGGCAATGCGGCCTACCCGTACTGCCAGAGTTCTGTACCGAATACCTGGCTAAGTCTTACCGGTGGAGCCATCGGCCAGGGTGGTCCCTGTGCCACCGGTGCTGCCCTCGCCTGCCCGGACAGACCGGTGCTCGCCATGCTGGGCGATGGCGGCGCAGCCTATACCAATCAGAGTTTCTGGACACAGGCGCGAGAAGGCTTGAATGTCACCACTGTTATCTTCGCGAATCGATCTTATAACATCCTCAATGTGGAGTATGCACGCCTTGGAGTCACCGAAGTAGGCGAGATTGCCGCGAGTCTCTTCGACATCGGCAATCCGGAAATCAGCTGGGTAGATATGGCAAGGAGCTTCGGTGTGCCAGGCGCGACAGCGGACACGGCGGAGGAGCTTTGTAGCTTATTGGAAACGAGTTATGCGACACCCGGGCCGTTTCTGATTCAGGCCAACGGCGAGCTGCAGAGATAAGAGAGATAAGAGAGATAAGAGAGATAAGAGAGATAAGAGAGATAAGATGAGGGCTATCAAGCCCTCACCTCAAGTCCTGTTAAATCGGCTTCATACCCAATTAAAATTACGCTGAATCTTGCCCAGACTCTTATAGAAGCTATTCGACATTTCCGCATCATCTGCCTTCTCCGGAAAGAAGATAGTTACCAGGGGAATGGTGAATAAAGGCAGCAACAGCGTCAGGAACGAAGGATCGCGCCACTCACCAAGAAACTGGCAGAGCTCATACCAAGTCTGAGCGAAACCTCCGACATCGGCATTCTCCGCTCCGGAGAACCAGTTGTTAAGCAGCCACATCAGCAATCCGCTTACAAAGCCCACTAACATACCCCAGAAAGCAGCTCGCTCCGTGGTGCGCTTCCAATAGAAGACATAAGTTATCGCGATCGCTGGCGGCACCACCATGGCGAAGCCGAGCAGCAAGAACTGCAACACCGAACCGAAGTTAAAATACCAGGCGCAGAACGCGGCAGTAGCGCCGTAAATTATAGTCACGAGCTTGTAGGCGCGCAGTTTCTTATCGCTGGAATAATGCTTCGAGGCCGGAATCCAATCGTTAACCAGCATGGTAGCGCTACCCAACAATATCGGCGCTCCAGAGGATATTACGGCGGCCAGCACGGCGGCTAAGGCGATACCACCAAGCAGCGGCCCGGTGTCGATAGCGAGCTGCGCGATATTCAGATAACCGGACAGGCCAGCCTCGGCCCCGTAGCTCACCATGGTTAGGATACCGATAAATCCGGCGACTAATGGCATTAGCGCGGCGATAACGCCAGCCAGGAAAAAACCCGGTATCAGGTATTCCTGTTTCGCTGCCGAGCTCGCATAGTTTGCATACACAGACGCGGCTGGCGTATGAATGGTGGCCGAAATAAACAGCGCTATTATCGTTGCCCAGCCGATGCCGGTGAAACTCCACCAGGAAGGAATGTCTTTGCCCGCTGCATCCAGCATTACTTCCGACTGCGCAACTACCGAGTCCCAACCCCCAAGGTTGCTCATGGCAATATAGCCAACCGTAGCCAGGCCGAAGATGATTACGGTGCAATGCACGATATTAGTCACGGCGGTGCCTTTGAGACCACCGGTCACGGTAAACAGAACAATCACTACCGCACCGATCACAATGCAGATACCGAACGGCCAACCGGTCACGCCGCTTACGATGGTGGCAATGACATAGGGCTCGATGATATTGACGACGAGATACTCGGCCTGCACACACAGGCTGGTGAGAGACTGACAGCGACGTGAGCCGAAGCGTCTATCGAACACTTCACCCACGCTGGATAGCTGTAACTTGCGGTAGGGAATCGCGAAGAACAGGCCAACTAAAAACAAGGCGGCGAATGAATTGACCCCGTACCAGAGGTGCCCAATGCCCTCGCTGATAACATCTCCCGCCACGCCATAAGTACCAGCACCGCCGATACGCGTACCGGCAACGCCAGCCGCGAGCATGCCCACGCCAAGCGTACCACCTCCGATCGCCCAGTCGGCGGAGCTGCGATTCCCGCTACTGATATAAAGTCCCACAGCAATGAAGAACAACAAATACGCGAGGATCACATAAGCAGTCAAATCCATGTACAACTCCAACACCAGTTTCTAATTTTTTTAATTTTCATTGATTGATTCTTTCTCAGACGGCAACCGCCACAAACAGGCTAAGCTGATCGGTATCAATCTATTTTTCTGATGTTTACGCATACTACACGATGGCAATAGTAAGGCAATAGATAGTAAGGCAGTAGAAAGGCATGAGAAACGAGACGGGACGAAATTCAGGCTTCACCATTATTCCCAAACCGCGTTCTCGATGCTAACGTCCTGACTAGCGCAATGTGTTTCAAAATTTGACTCGCCTCTCGGCGCGGCAGCTAAGACCAACAGGAGCGGTTATGCCCTCAATACAACATGGATCTGATCAGTGGCTGGCGCAGGTAACGGAAGAGATAATTGACCCGGAGCGAGCGATCATCGATCCACACCATCACCTCTGGAAGAAGCGCTTCAATCGCGATTACCTGTTACCCCAGCTGTGGAATGATACGAATTCGGGGCACAACATCGTCAAGACGGTGTTCATGGAGTGTCGTGCCTTCTACCGCCGCGAGGGAGAGGAGCATCTTAAGTCGGTAGGCGAAACAGAATATATCGCCAGTGTAGCCGCCGATAGTCGCGCGAACACTACCGGTAGTGCGTACATCGCCGGTATCGTAGCGCATAGCGACCTTACTCTGGCGGGCGACTCGGAGGAGATGTTGCTGGAAGCTTTGGATCAACACCGCAGCGCAAGTGATGGCTTGCTGCGCGGTATTCGCCACTCGGCAGCGCGAGACAGACGCCCGCAGGACCTGTTTATCGTGAGCGCGGCGCCGCCGTATCTGCATGGTAAGGAGTCGTTTCGAAAGGGTCTCAGAATTATCGCCGAACAGGGCCTGACCTACGATACATGGCACTATCATCATCAAAATTTAGACTTCCTGGATCTTGCCCGTGCGGTTCCCGAGTGCACTATGGTTCTAGACCATTTCGGCACACCGCTGGGTGTTGGCATCTATAAGCACTGTTCAGATGAGATATTTCAGCAGTGGAAACAGGAAATTAAGCAGATCGCGCGGTGTCCGAACGTCTATGCGAAACTCGGCGGATTGGCGATGCCGGACAACGGCTTCGGCTGGCACCTCAGAGACAAACCACCTGGGTCGGATGAATTTATCAAGGCACAGCAGAAGTACTACCTTCACACCATAGAATGTTTCGGCCCCGAGCGCTGCATGTTCGAGAGCAACTTTCCCGTAGACCGGCTATCAATTAACTATCATGTCTTGTTTAATGCCTACAAGAAAATGGTGTCGGAGTTTAGCGAAGATGAAAAACATGCCATGTTCTACGCTACCGCAGAGAAAGTATACCGCCTGCAGGACTAGCTATGCCTTATCACACACTGGTATTTGACTTGGATGGTACCCTGACCGACCCGTTAACCGGTATCGTGCGCTGCATGAACTATGCGCTGAGCAGCCACGACCACCAGCCAGTATCGGAGAACGAAATAAAACCCTTTATTGGCCCGCCGCTTGAGATCGCTCTCAGCAGCCTCTCCGGCAGCGACGATGCTGAATACATCAAGATACTGGTCACAACCTATAGGGAGCGTTACGGTGAGTTGGGCTATGCCGAGAATACAGTCTACGACGGCATCTACAAGCTTCTCGACGGCTTGCAAGCGAAGGGATACCGCATGGGCATCTGCACCTTAAAGTTTGAGAAGTATGCCATCAAGGTATTGGACAGGTTCGACCTGCATCAATACTTCGACTTCGTCAGCGGTAGCAGCGCCGTGGGCATGACCAAGGCGGACCAGCTTCGCGAGCTAGTTACCAGCGGCACTATTCACGAAAATTCACTAATGGTAGGCGATCGCGACGTCGACCTGATCGCGGCGCGCGAGACCGGCCTGGGCTCGGCGGGCGTGCTGTGGGGCTACGGTAGCCTGGAAGAACTGACGGCGGAGCAACCCTGCTTTCTAGCCGAGACACCATCACAGCTAAGCAACAAGATTGTGGAGGTGGAGTAACGAAGTCTATTTCTTGCGAATTCTTTTTATTACCGCACTACTCGTCAATACGACAGTGTCACCGACATAGAGTTTGCAGGTAGAG
Source organism: Pseudohongiellaceae bacterium (assembly GCA_040880325.1). Classification (GTDB taxonomy): domain Bacteria; phylum Pseudomonadota; class Gammaproteobacteria; order Pseudomonadales; family Pseudohongiellaceae; genus UBA9145. The sequence continues at coordinate 49,025 of JBBDIR010000057.1, read as the reverse complement.
AACACCATCGAGCCACCGCGCCGGATTAACTCACCGCGCCCTTCGACGAGATCTCCCTTAAAGGCAGGCGCGACGAATTCATTACTGCAGCTCACCGTGACGACACTCTCACTCTCTCCTCCATTAGCACTCAGACAGAGCGTGTAGTCTGCCAGCGCCATCAACACACCACCGTGCAAAGAGTCGTGGGCATTGCAATGATGTTCCTGCACTCGAAACGCGGTTTGCGGATTCTCACCCTGCATGACGAAGAAGAATGGACCGATATAGTCCTCAGCCTTGTCACCTTGCCAATGACGATAGTTAGAGTTTATGCCGAAGTCTTCGGGTTTCAATTTCATTGCACAAGCACCTGAATCTATTCATCGTCGTCATCGGGAATGGCCAGGTCTACGGCAGCGCCTACGACCTTAAATGGCACCTTTGCCACTTCGATAGTTGTATCCACCGCAGCACCGACTACTGTACCTACACAGGAAACCAACAGCAGGCATAGCACTGTCAGCACAGCGGCGCTGAGCTTTTTCATTCGAATTGTAGTTTGCTTCATAAATGTAGTTGCCAATAACCCACGTCCACGTACTTGCCAAATTTATACCCTACCTCGGTAAACTGGCCCACCTTCTCGAATCCGAGCCGCTCATGCAATGCTACGCTGCCGGCGTTCGGCAGAGCTATGCCGGCTATTAAACTATGTATCGGCTTATTCTTTAATTCATCAATAAGTCGCTGATACAGGCGTCTACCGTGACCACTGCCGGTAACATCCTTGTGCAGATAGACGGTGACTTCACGAGATTTATTGTAAGCGACGCGCGCCTTCCAGATTGTGGCGTAAGCATAGCCCCGCAATACGCCATCGATTTCAAGCACAAACCACGGCATGTCGGCATCCGCAGCCGCTATCCTCAAGCCCATCTCGGCACCACTGAGCAACTGTTCTTCGAAGGTGCAGCTGCTGTTCTCTATATACCAGTTGTAGATCGCCGCGATGGCCGCCGCATCGTCGGGCTTTGCCATTCTTATCACCAGCCTGTCATCATCTACATCCATTGCCAGCCTCAATATCCGCGCTTACCAGTGAAGAGTTGTACTTCCCCGATGCCGATTCCGTTCTCGACCAGTAGCGCGAAGTCCTCCGCCAGGCGCTTGCTCGACTCGAGAACTGTCGCCCAATAGGCGAGACGGTCGGCAGCGTTCAGGGTCTGGAAATCGGTCCTATCCGGAATCTTGCCATAGGGCAGCCCGGCCACGAATTCCGCGGACGGAGCCACGAGCACTACATTGGCATAGTTATTCACAGTAACTCGACGCCAGGGAACGCGCTTGTCGAACCACCCCGGTATCACAGTTGGTGAAAAATGGGGGTATAGAATCAGGTCGTTGCCCGCATCGAAGGGTAGATCGAAATGGTAATCCGTGATGCCTCCATCCCAGTACAGACCAGGCTTGGCGCCGGCGATATTGCGCACACCATTGAGCACGAAGGGTATAGAACCGGTTCCCATCATGGCATCCATCAGGTTGTGCTCGCTCATGGCAACGTGAGCGGTTCGTATATCCTGCAGATCTGAGAAGGGCGACATTTGACCCATGTTAGAGAAAATAGTGCGCTCGAAGAACAATGACAGGGTCTTCCTGCTCACCATATTGAAAGCGGCGCTACCGAGCAACTGTAACATGCGAAGCGCCTTCACTCGTGACGAACCAAAGCCACGCACTCGATCGCTTATGATATGCGTCCTGATGGTCTGGTTATTGACGATCTGAAGTGCGCCATTTGGCCCTAGAGCCTCGAATAGCACCGCCCTGGCCTTCTCGGTAATCTCATCGGTGCTGGGCTGTTCAGAGTACTGCTCTTTGCTGTAGCTACGCGCGAGGCGCTCTATCGCGGCCACCGGGTCCACAGTAGCAAGGCAGCACATGCGCCACGCACCTGCGGAGGAACCAAGGGTTATGAGTTCGCGCTCCCTGTTTGCGAAGAAGTCGCCGAACAGGTATCGATCGAGGCCATACAGCACAAACCACTTGGGACCACCCGAGGCAGCCAACATATATTTAAATTGATCGGCATTGAGCCCCTCGCTGCGAAGACGCTGCAGGGCATGGGAACCGGCAAAAATAGTAAGAGATGACATCAGGCGCTAATGATATAATCGCCAGCGCCTGTGCGCTATAGTCATCGCCTGAGCAAAAAATTCCAGCAATCAGCCCAACTCATCAACTCCTGAACCCGAATCGATGCAAAGCAAGCTGCTTCAAGACCGCAAGACACTCCTCTATTTGCTCGCCATAGGCAATACGATTGCCTTCGTCACCTGGCAGGTGATGTTAAATAATTTCGCCATCGAGCAGGCCGCCTTTACCGGCGAAGAAATAGGCATTCTGCAGAGTTTGCGTGAAATACCGGGTTTTCTGGCCTTTACCGCTATTCTGGTAATGATATTCATCAGGCAACAGACCTTCGCTATCCTCGCTCTGCTTACTCTTGGTATAGGGACGGCTATCACCGCCTTCTATCCCACGGCGCTGTGGCTCTATTTCGCCACCGTCATCATGTCCATAGGCTTTCACTACCTGGAAACCCTGCACAGCTCCCTCAGCTTGCAGTGGCTGAGCAAGGAAGAAGCGCCGGGGGTGCTGGGTAAAATACTAAGCGTACGCGCCCTGTGTAATTTCGTCGTGCTGGGTACGCTGTATATCTATTTGATGTTGTTTGCTGCGAACTACAACCTGATCTATATGCTCGCGGGAAGTACGACTGTAGCTATAGGCCTGTTTTGTTGGCTAGCAATACCTCATTTCGAAGATGGGGTAGTACAGAAAAAGACACTATTCCTGCGCAAAAAGTATTGGCTGTACTACCTGCTCACTTTCTTTGCCGGGGCGCGACGTCAGATATTCGTCGTGTTTGCGGGCTTTCTTCTGGTTGAGAAATTCGGTTTCCCTATCGAAGACGTGGTGATGTTAACGCTAGTCAATGCTGCGTTGACCTACTATCTGGCACCGAAGATCGGAAGCTTGATCAGTTATATTGGGGAGAGACGTGCCCTCACACTGGAATACATCGGACTGATAGTCATCTTCGCCAGCTACGCCTTCGTCGACACGATCGAGATCGCGATCGCACTCTATCTGTTAGACCATATGTTCTTTGCTATGGCGATAGCCATTAAGACGTATTTCCAGAAGATCGCGGACCCGGCCGATATAGCTGCAACCTCGAGCATTAGCTTTACTATCAATCACATAGCCGCAGTCGTACTGCCTGCGGTACTGGGCCTATTGTGGGTAGTCAACCACAGCGCCGTGTTCCTGTTGGGCGCTGGCATAGCCGGCATTTCTTTGCTGCTGTCGCAGCTAATTCCCGACCACCCGCGCCCCACAGCTGAAACGCGGTTGATCGGTCAGAAACAGTCTAATGTCCTTGTTCAAAAACTACCGTGAAGCTCACTGGCACGGCGCGACTGATGCTGGGCAGGCCAGCAACTTCGCGCAACTTCTCCACACCCGCGCTTAGAGCGAATGCATCAGACATAACCACGATTGGCTTCAGGGTCGACACGATCGCACCTTCTACGGTTCTGGTAATCTGCACGTCCGCTGCCAAGGCAACCGTCTGACCATGCAGCGCCAAATCAAAATCGATCTGCCTTGCAATTGAGGCACCCGCTTCCATCGCCGTTAGGGCCTCGAGATTGATCATGCCGCTGATAGTGGCATCGGGAAACATATTGGTCTCGAACAACATTTCCTGCATCCGTTCGTTGCGAATCGGGATCATGGTGTTAACACTCGCCAACTCGATTGTGATTTCAACATTTCCGCCATCGCCAATGGTGCCAGAGAGCATATCGAAGGTATGCACCTCGGCAACGTGTTCCGCCTTAACCGTGACGAAACTTAGGCTGGATGCCTCATTGTCCAGCGACCAATGCGCTTGCGCTGCGCCAGCAAATGAAACCGCGATGAAAAACGCCAACAGTCTAGCCTGCAAAGATTTCGAGATCATACTTACACTCCTATATAGCCAACCCAGGATCAAATTGGGCGAGCCAAGTTAACAATTCCTGTGTCCATTCAATCGATGAACCCTTTTTGATAGCTTCTAGCTTACTGCAAAATACTGAGCTTAGCCTATCAATGTTGCAGTTTATTGCGATTTCACGACCATACTGTGACTAATTGCGCTTTGAGCACCGCACCGTAACAGTTAGAATCGGTCTCTGTGCGCTACTTCCAGCCCATTCAATTCAGTGACTGCGGATATTTAATTCAACCTAACCGATACTGCCAAACATGAAGTCAAATTCCTACAGCCCAACGGTAAAACACCTGGTCTTAGTGGGTGGCGGACACAGCCATCTTGCGGTGCTAAAGCAGTTCGGCATGAACCCGGTGCCAGGCCTTAGCCTCACGCTCATCAGCAGGGACATTGAAACCCCCTACTCGGGCTCGCTGCCCGGTTACATCAATGGAACCTACGAGCTCGATGAGATTCACATCGATCTTAGGCCGCTGGCACAGTTTGCTGGCGCACGAATAATCCACAGCGAAGTTAGTCGCATAGATTTCGAGAAGAAAATCATTCACTGCGACGGCCGCCCCACTATCGAGTTCGATCTCATCTCTCTGAACATCGGATCGAAACCGAGCGCCATTAAAATACCCGGTGCGCCGCAATTTGCAATCGGGATAAAACCCATAGATCAGTTTCTGATCCAGTGGGGAAAAATACTCGAGAACATCCTCGCGCGCATTAACGACGAGAAGAAATCCTTTCGGCTGCTAATCGTCGGAGGCGGCCCTGCTAGCGTCGAGTTAGCCCTCGCCGTGCAGCACAGAGTTCATAGCGAACTTTCCATTAAAAAATACCAGGACTCACCGCTAGAGATCGGCATTGTGAGCGCGGATAAGCGATTATTGAATTCTCACAACAACAAAGTCTGCCAATTTATAAAGCAAGAATTGACATTGCGACACATCGAGGTCTTCCTCGAACACGAGGTGCTGGAATTTAGCGAGGGAATGATTCACTGCAATCACGATCGCTTGCTAACAGCCGACTCCATGATTTATGCAACGGGAGCGAGTATCGAACGGTGGCCTCAGGATTGCGGACTGGCAATCGGTGATGACGGCTTCATCGAGGTGAATGACTTCCTGCAATCCACCAGTCATGACTATGTATTCGCCGCCGGTGACGCCGCTACCATCAAGGGCGAACCCAGGCCCAAATCAGGCGTGTACGCGGTTAGACAAGGTAAGCCGCTCGCGGAAAATTTACTGCGCTTCGCCACCGGTAAGAATCTGAAGCCTCACACACCACAGAAGCATGCACTGGCGCTGCTCAATCTCTCCAACAAGAAAGCCATCGCCTCACGCAACAAACTATTCTTTCAGGGCCGAACGGTGTGGTCATTGAAGCATTCGATTGATACCGCCTTCATACGGAAATACAGTCAGTTGCCGTCGATGCCCGAAAGCCTTGATATCGCCCAGGGATTAGTGAGCGAAGAAACCGAGCGGCAACTGCGCCAGCACGCGATGCGCTGTGCCGGTTGCGGGGCCAAGGTCGCGGGCGATACTCTGCAGGAAGTTTTGCAGGAGCTGACCACTGGACACAACGCAGACATTCTCTCCTCTGGATCAGGGACAGAGGACGCAGCGCTGATTCAGCTAGACGATGGACGCGTGTTGCTGCAGAGCGTGGATCAGCTAAGCGCGTTCATTAACGACCCCTGGCTATTCGCGAAAATAGCCAGCAATCACTGCATGAGCGACATCTACGCGATGGGTTGCTCACCCCATTCGGCCCTCGCCATCGTAGGGATTCCAGCGGCGAGCAAGAACATCAACAAGGGTCAGCTACGGGAGCTGATGCTAGGTTGCAACGAGGCGCTACAAGAGAATGATTGCAGCCTCATCGGCGGCCATTCCTCCGAATCGAAAGACCTGCAATTTGGCCTCTGCGTAAATGGCTTCGCCGACGCGGATGCAATCTTGAGTAAGAGCGGCATGCAGACAGGGGATATTGTTATCCTCTGCAAGCCACTTGGAAGCGGCACCCTGTTAGCCGCTGACATGCGATTTAAGGCCAGACATCGCTGGATAGAAGCGGCGCTCAATCATATGCTGCTCTCGAATAAGAAAGCAGCAGAATGTTTCGTCAAGCACGGAGCGACTGCCTGCACCGATATCACCGGCTTCGGGCTGGCCGGGCACCTATTCGAGATGCTAATACCTAACAATGTCGAGCTGGAACTCAGCCTGAGTGATCTGCCTGTGCTGGATGGCGCCCTGGAAACGCTACAGCAGGGAATTTTCAGCTCGCTGCACACAGACAACTCTTTGGTCAGGCGCGACATATTCAACAACGAGGCGTTTCGCGACAACCCCCGTTTCGAGTTGTTGTTTGATCCGCAGACCGCAGGCGGCTTATTAGCAAGCGTGCCCGATGACGAAGCGGAACAGTGTATTAAGCAACTTCGCGAGGACGGTTACGTCCATGCCAGAGCTATCGGCCGTGTTGCAAAAACAGCTGCAGCGCTACCGGCATTGATCCTGAAATAAGATTCACATGGCAGCACGAAGTTCTACCGTGTTGCCAGCAATGTCCTTAAGATAGATGGAGCGCCCCATGCCCTGCGCACCGTATCGATCCTGAAAATCATCAACCTTGACTCCGCAACCGCGCAGGTAGGCCTTTAGCTCTTCTTCATCGAAGGCGTCAATCTGCAAGCAGAAGTGATCGACGTTATTGCCTTTTTCCGAGGGCGCCGCGCCTCCCGCTTTTCCAAGCTCGCCATCCACATCCACGATATCAATTAGCGAATTACCCGCACGAAGCTGGGTTAGGCCCATCTCTGCAGACGTCTCTCGCTCCAGTACACAACCTAATACATCGCAGTAGAATGTAATCAGTTCCTGGTAGCGATCCGTTCGCAATACTAGGTGATCTATCAATTTGGGAGTAATCATTGAACTAAAAAAGTCCTCCTGATGGTTTCGGCCATGCGGCCATTCTAAGTGATCGGTTCCGAGAAAACCTACTGCTCAGCCTCTGAGCTGGCTGGCAGAGACGCAGCAGCTGCGTTATAGTGCTCCGCTCACCTTGTGCCAAGTTACAGGTTTCTATAATGAGGGTTTTGTACAGCATTTGTCGAATCAGCACCGCGCTAGCATTCCTGGCAGCAGCCTCCTTCAGTAATGGCCAGAATGACGGTGCTGCATCGGTGCTGCAGCGCTACGGCAACCTGGACGTAGAACGCACCGGGCCTACTATCGATGCCGAATTGGCACAGAAGTACCTTCGTCGTGGCAATACCTACAGCAATCTGGAACGCTTCGAAGAGGCGATCGTCGAATACCGCAAGGCTATCAGCGCCGATCCAAACCTAGCGGATGCCATTCGCAATCTCGCCAATACCTACTACTACCTCGAGCGCTTTGATGAAGCGAAACCGCTGCTGGCTCGATTCATTCGCATGCAATCGACGCCTACGGCCGCGTTGCTTGCCGCAGTGACCACGCTCGGAGAATTGGAGCGTACTGACGGCAACTACGAGCAATCGATCGACTATGACCTCTACGCCATTGAGCTCGACTCCGACAACGACTCTCAGGTTCACATCATGGCCAACACTTACAACAACGCTGGCGAGGCAGACAAGGCGATCGCTATATATCGGAAGGCGGTTCAGGTAATGCCGGACAACGCCTTCTTCGATCGCAGCCTGGGTCGAATCCTCGAACAGGAAGATCGCGTCGAAGAGGCGCTAGCCGCTTACGAGTCAGCAAGCACTAAGAATCCCGATTCAGATTTCTATAGCAAGCTCGTCGAGTCGCTACGCGCCCGCCTGCAGCGCTAGACTTCACTGCATACACGGTTAATCGCTAACTGAAAGCAACTCGTCCCGTTGTGCCATCGGTAACTGCGCTATGCGCGAAACCTCCGCAAAGAACGCCGGGAAGTTTTGATTGCTTTGTTGAAATATTGCCAGAAAGAATGGCAGCAGATCGTTGTAGGAAGCCACTGTAACCAGCTGCGCATTATTCAATGAATGCGCAAACCAACTATCGTAGCCACCATAACCCTGCCACTGCTGCTTCAGCGTTTCGTATTCGGTGCGCAGAGCCTGCTGCAGCGCCACTTTCTGCGTACGCATCGATTCGTCAGAGAACTCTTGCTGATACAATGTTTCGAATCTGCTTCTATACTCAGTAATCAGGGCGACGAACTGCCGTTGTCGCTCATACTCCTGCAAGAGTGTATTGCCCATTGATACATCCCCGCTTGCTGCCAGCCAACGCCGCACACCTTCGCGCTCCACAGCGGTTGCAAAACTCTCGTTAAAAGTTGTATCTCCCGGCACATAGACTACTTGATGGGCGAGCTCGTGAAATATCAACCCCGCCAGTTGATAGTCAGAGCGCTTCAGTACCGTGCTTAGCAGCGAGTCTTCGAACCAGCCGAGAGTCGAATAGGCATCTACGCCACCGGTGTAGACATCAAAGCCCTGCGCCTCTAACTTTGCCGCGTAATTGAGCGCCATCTGCTCGGAGAAGTAACCGCGATAGGCAACGCAGCCAGCTATTGGATAACACCAATTCACTGCGTCTATCGAAAACTCAGGAGCCGCAAAGACATTCCAGACTACGTGTTCGCGCTCGAGATCCACATAGCTCGAATAGTGCTCTGCGACCGGCAAGCCTAATTCACGTTCGGCGAATTCGCGAATCTCCAATACTTTCTCAAATTTAGCTACTAATTCTTCCGGCAAGTCTGAACGTTGCAGCAGGCGTTCTATATCCTCGCGCCCGAATACAATGGCGAGTTGCCCGCGCGCCGCCTGCGAATAATAAGAAATGGACTCACAGGAAACCATGGCGATAGACAGCAGTATCAGGACCGCCGCTTTGGCAGCATGGGATCTGCTTAATCTTGCAATGCCCGACACCGACTATTCTCCGTTAAGCGTTGCAATCAAGCTGCGAGAGCCTGCGCTATGGCGATGCTCACCCAAATAAATCCCCTGCCACAGACCGAGCTTGAGCCGACCCTTACAAACAGGAAGAGTTAGCTCGCACCCCAACAGACCAGACTTGATATGAGCAGGCATATCGTCCGGCCCCTCATACGTATGTTCGAAATAGGGAGCGTCCTGGGGAACGAGTTGATTGAAATGCGATTCCATATCGCGCCGCACCGAACTGTCGGCATTCTCGTTGATGCTTAAAGAGGCCGATGTGTGCTGCAAGAAAAGATGTAACAAGCCAACATCTATACCCGAAAGCTCAGGCAGGGCATCGAGAACCTCATCACTGATCAAATGAAAACCGCGGGATCTCGCTCGAAGAATGATCGATTTCTGTAACCACACGACCTAGGGCCCGACCAGCTCGATCTCGAACAGGTTTGCCCAGTGTTTGCCAGTGACAAACAGGCGCTCGCCTGCGGCATCCCAGGCTATACCATTCAGTACGGCCTCGGCACTGCCTAATTGAGTCTTCTCGGACAGGCCGCTCAAGTCAACGATGGAATTTACTTCACCGCTCGCCGGGTCGATACGCAGAATAAACTCTGTCTGCCACACATTAGCCCAGACCTCACCATCGATATATTCCAATTCATTCAACTGGTTTATGGCATTGCCATTGAGCTTAACTTCTACCTTACGCCTTGGTGCGAAGGTGTCGGGGTCCATAAACTGGAGGGTAGCCGTCCCATCACTCAGTATTAAATGTTCTCCATCGTAGGCCAGCCCCCAACCCTGAGTCGCGTTGTAGTGAGACTCGATCGATTCGAATGTTTCCTTGTCGTACACAAACACCAGATGAGACTGCCAGGTTAGCTGATAGATCTTGTCATCGACTATTTCGATGCCCTCGCCGAAATAGCGCTGCGACAGGCTCTTGCTCATCAACACTTCAGCATCTTCGAGATTTATTTTGCTGAGCGTGGAGCGACCGTTCTTTCCTGTGCCTTCGAAAAGAAAGCCCTCATGGTAGAGCAGGCCCTGGGTAAACGATTCGATGTTGTGCGGATAGGTGTTGACGATACTGTAGCCATAGCGAGGAACTTGCTCCTGTGCCGTTGATGCCGAAGCGGCGCAGAACAATAGCAAGCACAGTAATACATGTGATCGACTATGCTGAATACTCAAAATTTCTCCCATGCTATAGTATGTGTCAGCCTCATTAATCACAGCTGAATGATCGGAGCACTGTATGGCGGATGATTGCCTGTTCTGCAAAATTATCGCAGGGGAGATACCCTCTAACAAGGTTTATTCCGACGATGACGTGTACGCCTTCCACGACATCAATCCCGCCGCTCCCACCCATATTCTGATTATCCCCAAGAAACACTTAAGCGATGTGGGCTCAGCTGGCCCCGACGATCAGGCTCTGTTGGGGAAACTGCTACTGAAAGCCAATCAGATAGCCGAACAACAAGGCCTGGCTGAAAAAGGCTTCCGCTACGTGATTAACACGGGTAGCGACGGCGGGCAGACTGTATTTCATCTGCATCTACACATCCTTGGTGGTCGCGTCCTGAATTGGCCTCCGGGGTAGCGCTTCAACGCAGCCGCTGCAATTGTGACTGCTCGGCATCGAACACGCCCTTCTCCGTTATAATCTTGCTGACCAGTCGCGCCGGCGTGACATCGAAGCCATAGTTGCTTACCCCGGTTCCCTCCGGGCACAGTCGAATCCTGGTCAATTCCCCATTCACATCGATACCGCTGAGATGACTCACTTCTTCGGCATGGCGTTCTTCGATGGGAATCTCTTCCAGGCCATCGCTCAGCGTGAAATCTATGCTCGAAACCGGCAGCGCCACGAAGAAAGGCACATCGTTATCAAAGGCGGCCAGAGCCTTCAGGTAGGTCCCGATCTTATTGCAGACATCGCCAGTGATCGTCGTTCTGTCGCTGCCGACGACACAGCAGTCAACCAGACCGCGCTGCATTAGATGCCCGCCGGCATTGTCCACGACCAAGGTATGGGCAATGCCCTGTTGGGTGAGTTCCCAACAGGTGAGTGATGCCCCTTGATTTCGCGGCCGCGTCTCATCCACCCAGACATGCACAGGCACGCCTGCAGCGGCCGTCTTGTAGATGACCGACAGCGCCGTGCCCCAATCTACCGTTGCCAGCGCGCCGGCATTACAATGGGTAAGCACATTGAGTGGCCCACTCTTATCGGACTTCTCATCCCAAAGCGCCTGTAATAGCTGCGCACCCTGTTCACCAATCTGTGCACAGACCGCGCTATCCTCCGCCTGAATTGCCCGCGCCTCGAGCAGCGCTACCTCTACCCGTTTTTCAACAACGGTGTGACGCAGCGCCGTATTCAGCCTATCGAGCCCCCATTGCAGGTTCACGGCAGTCGGTCGAGTGGCAGCCAGTCTATCCAGCGCAACCGCCAGTTGCTGCGGGTCTTCACGCAGTGCCAGATAGACGCCGTAGGCAGCGGTCACTCCGATAAGAGGCGCACCACGCACCTGCATAGACTCTATCGCCAGGCAGGCATCATGCAGAGAGTTGAGAGTGACAATCTCGAATCGGTGAGGCAGGCGCGTCTGATCTATAATATAGACGCTGTCATCAGTCTCATCGAACCAGATACTTTGGTAGTGCTGCCCATTGACGTTCAAAGTGGTGGCGCCTCGCTAATTAAATGCGGTTTCGCACTAGATCACCCGATCGTTACCGCCATCGATCGGCAGCTGTGCTCCGGTAGTCTTGGCCAGAGCCTGACCCGCAAACAATGTGACGGCCCTTGCCACATCAAATGATGTCACCTCGGTCTTGAGTACATTTGCGCTCTTGTATTCTGCCACCGTAAGACCGTAGTGCTGAGCGCGGCTGGCCAAAACTTCCTCGCTCCATATCGCCGTATCATACACCGCATTCGGGTGGAGAACGTTGACACGGATACCCGACTCCCCTAATTCTAATGCCGCGATTCGCGCCATCTGGGTGAGACCGGCTTTGGCGACCGAATAGGCCGACGCCCCAGGTCCCGGCGCTGGCACATTTTTGGATCCGATGATAACCACAGCCGGATCGATACCATTGCGCAGATAGGGCACGCTGGCTCGCAGTAATTTCATATGAGATGTCTGATTTAGCTGCTGCGAGGATTCCCAATTCAAATCATCCATTGCTTCGATGGTCTGACTAGCGGGAAAACTCCCCGCATTGCTAACAACGATATCGATACCGCCGTACTCGACCACCATCTGCCGCAGCGCCTGGGCGATCGCATCGCTATCGGTAACGTCACAGCGCAGCGCGAGCACAGAAGTGCTTTCGAATTGCGCATCGAAACCCGCGGCAATATCCAAGGCTAACACTACCGCTCCCTGCTCGATCAATTCCAATACGCAGGCGCGACCGATGCCCGATGCGGCGCCACTGACCACCGCCACCTTGCCTTCAAACTCGAGTCGGGAAGCCGAGGATTTCAACTTCGCCTGCTCCAATTCCCAATACTCCACATCGAAAAGCTGCTGTCGAGGCAGGGCCTGCCAGCCACCGAGAGACTCGGCCTGCTGCATCGATTTTATCGTGTGCTGGCTAATATCCTGCACGATTCCCAAGCGTTTGCGATTAGAAGCGAAGTAGACCATGCCCTTACCGCGCCAGACGCCATAGCGAGGCATGCAATCAAGGCATTGATGGGAGTCGTCGCTGTGCGCAGTAAAATAGGCGCGATAATCACTTTCGAATTGTTGCAGGCCCGGCAAGGGATCTTCCTCGAAGATGGCCGCGAAGGCCTTGGCATGAATCGTATGATCCGGCGTTAGTGGACCGCGCGTCGCCAGGTCCTGACAATTGTTCAGTTGGGCAAAGCCAGTGGCAGTATCGGAGGTCTCCAGCCGCGCTAATACGGCGCTACCCATGACATCTGCGGCGGCTCTGCGCAGTCGGCTGAGCTGTAGGCAATCTTGCGGCGTCGCCTGGTAGTGTGCGGTGGCTACGCCATTGCCAGCCGTCTTCTGCGCTAGAAACTGCTCCGCCCTGCTCACCAATTCGATCATTGTGCCGTAGCTAGCCTTTGCATCATCATCGAATGTAAAAATCCCGTGATGCAACAAGACGATGCCGCGCACTGTTGAGAAGTCTATCTGGGCAGTGGCCTGGGCCACTTGTTTCGCCAGCATGAATCCAGGCATCACATAAGGCAGAATCAGTACCTCATCGCCATAGACTTCACGCAGCATCGCTTCACCGTCTGGACTATTGCTTATCGCTACGACCGCATCGGCGTGGCTATGATCTACGTATTTGCAGGGGATCAGTGCATGCAGGATAGCTTCGACCGAGGGCGTTGGCGCAGTGGGGTCGAGCAGGGCGAGGCGCAACTGACGCATCATCTCGCTATCGCTTAAGGAAGGAAGCTTCCCCAGCCGCAACAGGTAGGGCAGTTGCACTGCCGCAAACCCCGCCGCTTCGATAGTGCGCAGATCCCATCCAGAACCTTTCACGAACAGGACGGACTCCTTCTCGCCAAATACATTCTGCGCCTCTCCCTTCACAGAGGTATTGCCGCCGCCATGCAGCACCAGATCGGCGTCCTGACCGAGCAGCTGTGAGCTATAAACGCGCAGCCCCAAGTTACTATCGTGGCGAGCGAACTCGGCGGCTTCGGAGTCTATCCAGCGATTTTTCATGATGCTATGGAACTCGGTTTGGGGTTAACGGATATCGAGGCATGCTCGCAGGATGCTCCTGCGAATGCCTGGTCTGAAACGAAAAACGCACCATCGTAAGCGATAGTGCGTTTTCTGAACTTCTGTGTGCGCTGCAGCTCGTGAGCGCGGCGCGTTTAACTCTTGCTGCTATTAACTCTTGCTGCTATGGCTCGACGATAGAAATATTCGCCATACCCGCCTGTCTCGCCGCATCCATGATCATTACCAAAGTAGCCACGTTAGAGGAAAAATTCGGTTGAATAATGACCGAGGCAGCTGGATTCTCAGCTTTCAGCTGGTCGATATTCGATCTAACGAAGTTGGGCAGAATTGGACGTGGATTGCCATTTAGAATAATTTCGTTGTTAGCGCCAATTTCGAACAGAATATTTTTCTTCTCATCGTCCGGTGGCGGCTCATCGTTATTGTTATTGTCGCTGCTGGCCGCACTTACCGATGTCTCGGAGAGGAACGTCGCTGTTACTACGAAGAAGATTAACAGGATAAAGACCACATCCAGCATGGGGGTAAGGTCAATCTTTGTGTCGTCGCTCTTCCGTTTTCCGGCTATTTTTTTCATTATCTTGTCCTAACTACTTAGGTTTCAACTTCCAGGAACAGTGCATCAAATCTGGGGTGATTCCAATTTTGACAGGGAATCAAGTCTGGGAGTATAGCAACCCTTGTCGCAGAATTAAAAGCCAGATTTCAGGCTTTCTAAAGGCCTTTTTCGCCCCCAATAAAAAAGAGAGGCCATAGCCTCTCTTTTTTGCAGCCGCACCGATTAGCCAGCGGCGACACTACCTTAACCTATTGATTTTATTCACTAAATTCTCTGCAGAGCGAAGGCTTCTTCGGGCTGCTATTTCTTCAGCGAGGAGATAGTGAACTTTATCACCTCTTTCAGTTGCCTGGGCGTCTTGCCATCACGACTATTCACTCTTACGCCGTAGAGGCTGTTCATCAGCACTTCCGCGGCGAATTCGACACTGATACCCTTCTTGACCTTGCGATTCTTGTGGGCTTCCTTCAGCCGAGACACCAGCGCCTTGCGCAGCAGGCCGACCGAGCTGCGTATAACCTTGCGCATCTCTTTGTCATAGTTGATGCTCTCGCAAAAAGAATTAACCAGCAGGCAGCCCATGCTGCGGTGCTTATTGGTGACATTGATCACCGACTCATCGAAGAAGGCCTCGATCGACTCCCAAGCGCCCAAGTTTGAATTCTTTAGAGTAGCCACGATCTGCTTGTCCAATACCTTGTTATATTGATCAACGCAGGATTTGAAGAACGTATCTTTATCGCCGAAGGAGTTATACAGAGTCCCGCGATTGATCCCGGTGCAATCTAATAGCTTCTGCACCGAACTGGCCTCATAGCCTTCGCGCCAGAATTGCTCCATTGCATTGGTCAGTACCTTGGTTTCATCAAATTCGACTGGTCGTGCCATATTATTTACTCAATCTGTTCTCTGGTTTAATGATCTGGGTGTCCTCAGCGCACCATTTAGCGCACTATTTAGCTTAGCGCACTATAATGGATACAGGCTGAACAGACACCTACTCCTACGTTCGAAGCGCGTCATTGTAGTACAGTGATTCAACCATTGGCACCCAATGTGGCTGATAATTTCCCGCTTTCTCCCGCGAATTATTCGCGATCGCGAATTGCACGTTTTAATTGCACTCAATCGCAACATCTGCGTGACCTGCGTCACAGTTTAGCGGCGTAAAAGCACGGTTGGACCCAATGGAATTTGGTAGCGTTGCACAAGTTATTACTCATCCATAAAATTTGAATGGGGATTCAAGTAACAAATTGTCGGAATTTCAGATTTTGTCGGAATTTCAGATTAACGGCTTACACGGCCTTAAATGCCGTCACCAGCAGACCGATTAATCCACCGAACACACAGCCCCAGACTACCAGCCAGCCCAAATGCTCGCGAATCATCTGCTGAATAATGTCCTTGACCATCTTTGGCGTCATCTGATTAAGCCGGTCATCTATCATGAATTCCAGCTTGTTGCGAATCGCCTCATCATTCATGGCGCTGCTTAGCGCAGCCTGAATCTGGGCCTGAAAGCTTCCACCGGTCAATTGTTCGGCAAAAAAATCACGCATGCGGTCGACGAATGGATTCTTAAGCGCATTTAGTGCATCTCTCCCGCCTAACATTCCTACCATGCCACCGAACGAGGAACTCATGATCACATCGAGCAGCGACTCGAACGCCGCATCAAGGTCCAAGTCATCGATCACCTTCTTTAGCTGCGCCGTCATTTTCTCCGAGACATCCCCGGCACCGTGAAAGAATTCTTCCAGATCCGCCTTATTGAAGAACTGCTCCATGATGAGATGCCTGATTCCAGTCTTGAATTCCTCAAAGCGCAGCGCTATAACACCAGATCCATAGATACCCGGCACTCGCTCAAACAGCATATGTACGGCCAACCAATTGGTAATGCCCCCAGATAGTGCAAACAGGCCGGTGTTAAGAATATATACCTGGTAAGGCCCTTCTGACACCAAGCCAATTACTATTAAGAAAGCGGCGATAAAATTGCTAAGAAAACTTTTATTGATGAGAGACCTCGTCACTTATATCACTGAATAGATGAATCAGCGGATGGTAATAGATTGAGAGCAATCCTAGCAAGCGAGCTGGAAGCGGAGACAGACTTCCGAGGCTGCAAAAAATATACTATGATGAAATCAATAGCCACTCTGTTCGAGACAATTAATGAGAATAATAGCCAAACTGGTGAGTACCCTTGGGTCCCTGTGCCTCGTTCTCGTTTCCGCCCCAATTCTCTCTCAAGATTATTCTCCGCCGCTTACGGAATACGGCCAACCTGACTTCAGAGGGGTCTGGAATTTCTCCAATAAGACACCGCTGGAACGCCCAGAACATTATGGCGATCGGGCATTTCTCGACCAAGACGAACTTGACGACCTGCTGCAGCGCCGCACCGAAAGCGTCGCTGCCACGGCCGAAAGAGAGGCCACCGCCTCGCAGCGCATCCTGGATACTGAGAATGCCCGCTCTGTAGGTGCGGTGAATAACTTTTGGTTCGAGAGCGATGCTCTCGGAGAGAACGGCAGAACATCTTTAGTGATCTATCCACCGGATGGAAGAATTCCCGATGTGGTACCCGGAACACGCGTTCAGCGAAGTGACGCAAACGGTGTCACTGAGATACCCGGCGATCGTCCGGTACGCTATACCCATGGCGGCATAGGTCGCGATGGCCCAGAGGATCGAGGTCTTTCCGAACGCTGCCTCGTTTTTAATTCCGGTCCACCACTTATGAGTGGCCCCTACAACAACAATCTGCAGATCTTCCAGAACCGTGACCACATCGTGCTCCTGACCGAAATGGGCTTCGATGCACGCATTGTGCCGCTTACCAAGACCGCTCATGTCGATCCGGCTATCACGCTCTGGTCGGGCGATTCACGCGGCTACTTCGAAGGCAACACACTCGTCGTTCAGTCGCGCAATTTCACCGATTCCATCGCCAGTATTGGCCTCCGTGAAGTTGCCTACGGCAGCGCGAAGAATCGCTTATTGATAGAACGTTTCACTCCCACAGCTGAGGGGAATCTGAACTATGAAATCACCATCGTGGACCCCGATACGTTTCAAGATCGAATAGTTATCCTGATGCCGATGACCCGCGTTGACGAAAGACTCTTCGAGTACGCCTGCCATGCAGGAAACTACGCGATAAGAAATATTCTACGCGGAGCACGTGCAGAAGCTATCTGACTACTGCAATCAGTTTGCCGGGTCGAGACGCAGGAAGTAGCGCGGCGGGAACCCTGTCAGGATTCGAAATACAAGCCCGAGTGAATTATCTGTATCCACCCGCTCGTGTTCCTCGCCCTCAACTGGCACTGCCGTATAACTACCCTGTTCACTAGCAGAATCTATTTGCACACGTGGATTTGCAAGCGCTTCACGATACCACGCCCGCGGCCAATGATTGGCTGCCACATAGAGTTGCCCACCGCTTTCAAGGCGCGCCACTATGCGCGGGCTCAATTCGCCATTACTGTCCAGCGTGGATATCTGTAAAGTGCTGGCATTCTCTGGCTGAAAATAACCGAGTGTTGACTCGAACAATATCACCAGAAATACATAGGAAAACAGAACGAGAAAAATTATTTTTATTGGCTTTTTTTTCATAATATATTCACTTAATGGAAATCGGTTGAACTACTGGGCGTTATTTCTGTTTTGCGTAGGACTGTTTGGAGAACCAAATGCCTGCTTGAACTCCGGTTCAAGATCTTCCCACGGACCCTCCAGGGTGTAGACCGCACTGGTCAGGCTGTTTACCTGACTGCCGAAAATTCGATCGAATAAATAGGCGCCCACGGCCAATGGGATATTGGCGGTAAGCAGGCCGAGCCACGGGATATTTTCACTGACGGGAAGAGTGAGATACATCTCACCTACTATGGTTTCATCTTTCAGATTCAGATCACCGGTGATCTGATACAGACTGGAAGGGCCAGATATTACTAGTCTGTCTTCGATATGCACCTGCCCGTCGTCTAGCGTCAATTGCCCGGTTATCTCGTCATAGGCCAGCCCGCTGCGCAGTAAATCATCGCTGAACCGGAGTCGTCGCATGATCGCATCGAAGTTTAGGATGCTTATGAGCTTCAATGCACCGGCCGCACCTGCGCGCTGCAGAAATCGACCATCTTCAATATTGATGTCGAGTGCTCCACTCAGGTTCGCGGCAGCAAAGAACGCCGGACTGCCAGGCCAGTCAAGATCGGCAATAAACTCGGCAGAACTGCTCTCGAGACTCGGGGCGTATCCGTTCGCCGTCAATACGTCCGCCATATTGTCAGCTGTTAGCACACCGGTCAAAGCGCTACGGTGATTTTCTCCGTCGAAGTGCCAGCTAAACTGTGGGCTCAGAACTGGCGTGCCGCTTTCTCGATCCGGCTCATCCTCCGCTACCTGCGCCGTCGACACTTCGTCCATTCCAAGCCTTAGGCCGCGAAAATCGAAGGCGAGATTATCTATATCTACACCGCTATCGTTCGGATTCAGGGTGAAACTCCAATTTCCGTAAGGCCGATCTCCGATGCGGAATTCATTAGTAGCAAAATGCATGCGCGGCAAGTCGCGGGGGTCAACGTCGGCCAATACATCGACAGGGTCTTCTATCTCGGTCAGCAAATACTCGATAGTAGCCTCTGGCTGCGGGCCTATCCGATCGCTCTCATTTCCTGGCAGGCGTAGATACTGCAGATCCAGACTCAGGTAATCCTCGCTGCTAAAGGGGAGTGTGACTTGGCCTGCAACGGAATCGCTCTGCAGGCCTATCTGCCAATTCTGCTCGGCCAGTTGCGGCGTGATACGCATATGTACATCGCTGAGTTCCTGTCCGTAAAATTGAAATTGTTCTATCTGTAAGTCGACAAATTCGATGCCATTGCCTAAGCCTTCAGAAACAGATTCATCGCTAGTAAACTCGGCCAGGAAATCACTCCACTGCTGCAGCTGAAAACGATCCATATTCCCAAGCACAGTGAAGCCTTCTATCCCATTGTCACGCAAGTTCTCGAAATTGGACTGTGCCTCGCCAACAAAGATAAGGCCATCGAAGACCTCTCCCTGCCGCAAATCCAGATCGAAGCTCAGGGTCGAGCCGAGAGAACCCACTATCATCTGTCGGTCACCAGCGAATGCCATATCAATCTTGAGCGGTAACTCGATCTCTACCGGCTTGGTAAACGGATGTGGCAATGCTAGCGAGGCACCTAATAAAGTAGAATCAATGACCAGACGATTGGTGGCGTCGTCGCCACCGTTCGGGTCGATACTGAGGCTAGCCTGATAGGCGAGTTGCCCCTCCATACTTGCCAGGATGTCTCTTACAAACTGACTCTGCATGGGCCACGCAATAAGCTGCTCCGGTGAAACAAGCCCAGCCGCAGCTACTCGAATAGCTTCGAGCTTGCCGTCCGTCGTAAGGGAGGAGAGTTGGATATTGGCGCGTTGATCAAATAGCCGCCCCAATAGAGCAGTAGGTTCGATGCCGGTGCGGGTATCGAAAATTACGGGACCAGTTAATTGCGCAATACGCAAAGCATAGTCGGGGATCAGCAGCGTGTTGTCCTGCAGATTCATCTCGAGGCGCACCTCGGTCAGCAGCTCAGGACGGTTAAGTGGTACTTCTACGTTGATATCTGCCGTGAAATCGCCTTCTGCCTGCCAGTTCGCAAAGGCATTCTTTAGATTTTCACCTACATCTGCGTTCTGCAGATAGTTCAGGCCATCCGATGTGAGCCCGCGCGCGCGCCCCGCGATAGACAACCAATTTTGCCCAGCAGCGTTCTGCCTGATCGAGCCGTTAACAGAACTGGCAATCACATTGAGACTATTCGCCTCCTGTACTTCGATATCGATATTGTTGT
The DNA here is from genome assembly GCA_040880325.1 of Pseudohongiellaceae bacterium. GTDB lineage: Bacteria > Pseudomonadota > Gammaproteobacteria > Pseudomonadales > Pseudohongiellaceae > UBA9145. The sequence continues at coordinate 28,876 of JBBDIR010000057.1, read as the reverse complement.
CATCGGTTATACCAAGGGCGCTTACGTCATTCAGCTTAGGCCAATCGTCGCTGAAATTGAGTGTGCCCTCATTCATTACATAGAAACTCTGAAAAGTCTTGGTAGCGGCAGGTGAACCCGGAAGCGTTGAGCCACGGAACAGAGCGCCGCTATTTGTAATAGTGCCGTCCAGTATGGCGCCATTTAGCCAGCGCATGGTATTCGCCAAACCCTCGTCGACTTGCGGCCCGTCTGGTAGATACGCCGCCCTGCCGGCGGCATCGAAGCGCAGGGCTCCAACTAGCAATTCCAATTCCGCGCTCGGCTCTGCATCATCCGGACGATCGATTATCGAAGTAAACTGCACACGCCCATCGACGATATCAGTCTCTGCCTCAACGACATTGCTCTTCAGCCTGATATGCGTTCCTGCGTTGAGATCAACACTGAACCCGAGACTACCGTTGACGTAATTATGCTCCCAGATGCTGGTAAACATATTCGGGATATTCATGCGAAATTCATCGGACTCAACCTCGGCGAATCCTGTCGCCAGGCGATTCGCTGCATCGTAGTCGACCTCCAAATAACCATGTATACCCCAGATATTCGGTGAACCTCGAACCGAAGCTACATCGACATTGTTTAGATTGGTCTTTATCAACACATGCTCAGTAGTGTTCTCATCCAGGGGTGCGTGGAGACTGAAGTTCTCCAACATGCCCCTGGGAGCATACTGTTCAAGTTGTTCGCGCGCACTCTCGCTCATCATGCCACTGCTTGTGGCGAACTGAGCAATAAGTGAAACATCAATCGTGTCTGCCCTAAGCTCCACGCTAGCCTCTGGAACCAACGACATGAACACGTTAAAATTCTCCCACTCCATTTGCCGCCACGAGAGACTCATATCGGAAAGAGCCAGCTCCCACAAATTATCCTCGGGCCGTCTACGCAGGCTAGCCAATCCCGACAAGTCGCGCAGGGCCAAGGAGTCCGACAAACTACTCTGCAATGCCAAGGTATCGATCTGCAGATCAGAAACGAAGTCACTGAGTTGGCCGCCAGAAAAGTTAAACCAGAAATTTCCACTGCCGTGTAATTCCCCGACGCTCAATTCGGCCAACGATTGACGCGCAAAAAGCTCACTGTAGTCGGCCCGCGGGAGCTCCACGTGCAATTGCCCCGCCATGTTGGCAAGTGTGTTTCCGGTTATTTCGAACGACAGCTGCATCTGCCTCAAAGAGTCTTCCAGAGTTAAATCCGCATGCAGGTAATGCCTGTTATCACGATTGGAGATGGTAGCGAGCCCATTAGTAAAACTAAGCGTGCCACCGTCGAAATTACGCAGATTCATAACCACATTGCTCAGCCTGAGTTGCGAGACTTGTTGCAACGATTGAAACAAGCTATCGAAGTCCATTGCCACATCGTTGCCCGCCGCCAGCCCTCGCATCTGCCAAGCGCCGGATTCGAGTTGATCGAAATTTAACTCCAGCGCATCGACAACGAAGTCTTCGAGGACCCATCGACGTTGCCAGATGCTCTGCGGAATATCGACAACTACAGTGGCGCGTTGTAGATACAGCGCCGCCTTTTCTGCAGAGATGGTGGTCGGGTCGGAATCGGCGATTAGCAGTGACAGGCCATTCACGTGCACAATCGGATTGAAACCCTCGAAGTCTCCTTCGAGCGACTCTATAGTTACGGGAATACCGCTAAGCTCCAGTACTTGTTCTTCGAAGAATGAGACGTAGCCTGAAATGGCTGGCATAAACTGTCGCCCAGCACTGACATAGGCCGCCACCAGCACTAAAGCGACTGCCAGCATTAGTACCAGCTGTTGACGAACTTTTTTAAGAATTGGACTTAACATGCTCGGATAATGATACAGCTCTTGGTAGATGACCATAGCCCCACTATGAGTAGACGTGAAGGCTTCTCAACTTTCTATACGGTATAACACAGATTTGCTGAACCGTGACTGAAAGCGAGCCAGCTATAGTCCCACAGAATTAGAGCATTTCAGCCAGAAAGTACAACGTCAAACTGCTCTTGAGTATACATGGGTTCGACCTCGAATTTGACCGTCTTGGCCACTAATTCCTGCAGTTCAGCCAGCGCATCCGACTCCTCGTCGAGCAATCTATCGACGACAAGCTGCGATGCCATCACCAGTAGAACATCATTCTCGTAGGCGCGGGCGATACGCATAATCTCGCGGAATATTTCATAGCACACCGTTTCCGGAGACTTCTGAGTGCCACGGCCATCACAAACCGGGCAGTTACTATTTAGCATCTGACCCAGACTCTTCCTGGTTCGCTTGCGCGTCATCTCCACCAATCCAAGTTCCGAGATTCCTGTTATGGTAGTTCGGGCCCGGTCTTTCTCCAGCGCCTTCTCCAGCGCACGGTGAACCTGCCTCTGGTGTTCCTCATCAAGCATATCGATGAAATCTAGAATGATAATTCCACCAAGATTGCGCACGCGCAGCTGCCGCGCTATCGCCGTGGCGGCCTCAAGGTTTGTTTTAAGCACCGTCTCGGCGTGATTCTTGTTGCCTATATAGCCGCCGGTATTCACATCGATAGTGGTCATCGCCTCGGTCTGATCTATGATCAGGTCACCGCCGGATTTCAGCATAACTTGCCGACCCAGAGCCTTGTTAATTTCATCTTCAATACCGAAAAGATCGAACAACGGACGATCACCGCTATACGCCTCCAGTTTCGAAGCAGATTCCGGGATGAAGTCTTCGAGAAATCGACGAATTTCATCAAGAGACTGTTGATTGTCGACGCGAATTTTTTCCATCTGCGGCGTAATAAGATCACGAACGATCCGCATATAGAGCGGCTCTTCCCGGTACACCGTGCTGATTTTTTCAGTTCTCTCGATGCGTTCAGCCACCTTGCTCCACAGGCGCCGCAAGTAACGCACGTCTTCGCTGAACTCCTGCGCCGTGCCGCCTTCTGCCGCAGTACGGACGATGAAACCGCCGCGCTTGTCCCAGGCCTCCCGTTCGAGACAACATTCCAATTGCTGCAGCAGACGCTGGCGCTCATCCTCCGCCCCAAGCTTCTGCGACACTCCGAGGTTTCTGTTACGCGGCAGATAAACCAGATTTCGAGATGGCAGAGTCAGATGAGTAGTAAGGCGCGCTCCTTTTGTACTAATCGCATCCTTCGCTACCTGTACGATAATGAACTGCCCCTCTCGCAACAGCTGCTGAATCGATTTGGGTCCGTCATCCGGAACCTCAAACCCATCGGCGTCAATTGCGGTTATATCGGCGCTGTGAATAAAGGCTGCCCGATCCAGACCGATATCAACGAAGGCAGCCTCCAATCCCGGCATCACCCGAGCGACCTTGCCGTAGAAGATATCGCCAACGTGGCCGCGGTGATTGTGTCGCTCTATAAATATTTCCTGTAGCAGGCCATGTTCGATGAGTGCTACTCGAGTCTCCAGCGCGGTCACATTGATAAGAATTTCTTCGCTCATAACGCTCAACTAATTTGTCTGATCTATAGCGTGACAGGCACGCCAAACTCGGCGAGAAGCTGCGCCGTCTCAAACAGCGGCAGGCCCATGACACCGCTGTAACTGCCGGTAAGTCTTCTTACGAATACTGCAGCGAACCCCTGTATCGCATAGGCGCCAGCCTTGCCTTGGGGTTCGCCACTTCGATAATACTGTCGCGCCTCATCGAGGGTGATTTTGCGAAAATTAACCCGAGACTCACAGAGAATGGTGCGCTGTTTATATTGCGAGGCAAGTGTAACTGCAGACAGCACTCTATGTTCGCGATTCGATAGACGCTGCAACATGCTCAGCGCATCGGCCTCGTTCCCTGGCTTACCTAGTACATCGGCGTCGCAGACAACGCTGGTGTCCGCGGCCAACACGATCGAGTGAGCGTTCTCTTGGTTTACGGTGATTTCGTCTAGCGCCGAGTTAGCTTTCTCCATCGCCATGCGCACCACATAATCGTGGGGAAGCTCGGCATCTCGAATAGTTTCATCGATGTCCTGCCCGCGAACAATAAAATGCACCCCAATCTGAGTGAGCAACTGCTGCCGTCTGGCAGAGGCGGAGGCTAATATGATCGGCTCCATCGCAGTCCTTGCCTAATGCACATCGAAGCTGCGGCGAATTTGTCGAAGCAGTTGAAAGAGAGAGGGCCAGATGACAGCACTGGTGAGCGCGCCCATGAGAAACATCAAGTTGGAAGAAACGCTTTGCCCGGTGACGATCAGCAACCAGTTGCAGAGCATAAGATTCAGCCCCACCAGTGCTAACACCAGGCCACTCTGCTGTAAGGTAGAGAACATGCGCAGGCGCAGGTGCAGATTAAGTGCTACGTAGGTAATGACCACTAGCGCCAGTGCATTCACGCCGAGGGTAGAGCCTTCGAGCACGTCCAGAACCAGCCCAGCCACCCAGGCCGAACCAATTCCGACCCGATACGGCAACGCCATGGCCCAATAGATCATGACCATGGGCACCCATTCCGGTCGATAATTCATCGCCCATTCGGGAAAGGGAACGATAGCCAGAAGATAGGCTATGAAGAAGCTTAAAAAGATGACCCAGATCGAATGTGCTCTCGCTTCCATTGCCGGACCTATTGCAGCACTGGTTCGGAAGCGACCTGAGTCGCCGGCTCTGCAGCCCCCGACTCTTCGTCGGCACGCGATTCTGCAGGCAATTCGGCAAGCGATTCAGGTACTGTTGCTACGGCCGGTGCTTCAGTATTGTAGACCAAGACAACATGACGCGTGCTATCCAGCTGTGCCAACGGCCGTGCCCTGATTGTCGCAAAGTCCTGCCCCGGGTCGGCGTATACGCTGATGATCTCGGCTACCGGATAGTTCTTGGGGTAGACCTGTCCCATGCCGGAACTCACCAACCTATCGCCGGCCTTCATATCCTGGGTTTGAGTTACAAATTCCAATTCCAATTCCGCGGCCGTGGTACGACTGCCTCGGGCCAAGGCACGCTCACCATTGCGGTTTACTTCAACCGGGGTCACATGGTGGGGATCGGTAATCAACAGTACCCAGGCCGTAAAGGGCAGTACTTCCTCAACCTGCCCCATCAAGCCATTCGCATCCAACAGCGCTTGGCCGACAAACACACCATCGCGCGCGCCCTTGTTTATCAGCACCCTCTTTGAATAGGGGTCGGGTGATATATTAATAATTTCTGCAGCCAACACTTCGCCATTGATTCCACGAGTGGCTTCATCGAGGGCACGCAGTCGGTTGTTTTCGCTGGCGAGACTCTCCAGCAGCTGCAATTCGCGCTGGGCTATTAACAAGTCGGCTCGCAGGCTCTCGTTCTCATCGAGGAGGTCGGTGCGAGATACGAAAACATCATCGATCCAGAATGAGACACTGGTCGGAATATCTGCTACCCAGTAAACCGGGGTGGTGACATAGCCAAGGCCGTAGCGAATACGTTCCAGATAGCCAAAGCGCGCATCGGCGACCATGATGCAGACGGAGAGCACAATAAAGGTGAGCGCTCGGTACTCAAGCGCGACACCTTTTATAAATAGAGTTTTATCGATGGCTATCGAACCTCTTCACTGGGTGCGAAACGAGGTTTTTGTAAAACCTCAAGTCAAAGCCACTTGGGCAGAACCGCAAAGGCTAAAACCAGAGTATAGCAGCCCAGAAAGGCGTAAACGACCGCGCCGACTGGGCGGTTTACTCCAGGGTCAACAGATCAATATCGTGGGCATCCATCAGTTCCATCGCCCTGCCACCGCCACGAGCCACGCAGGATAACGGGTCATCGGCAACGATCACCGGAAGTCCGGTCTCTTCAGAGAGCAGTTTATCGAGGTCTTTCAGTAGCGCACCGCCACCGGTTAGAACCAGGCCGCTCTCGGCGATATCAGATGCCAATTCCGGTGGAGATTGTTCCAGAGCACTCTTCACTGCTTGCACGATCGCTGATAGGGGCTCCTGCAGCGCCTCGAGAATCTCATCACTATTCAGAGTAAAGCTGCGCGGCACACCTTCTGCCAGATTTCTGCCGCGAACGTCGATCTCGCGAATCTCGGTCGACGCACCCACATAGGCACAGCCGATTTCTTTCTTGATGCGCTCGGCAGTGGCATCGCCGATCAGGCTGCCATAGTTGCGGCGCACGTGGGTAGTGATGGCCTCATCGAAACGATCGCCACCAACCCTAACCGATTCGGCGTAGACCACACCATTCAATGAAATAATGGCGATCTCGGTAGTTCCGCCGCCGATGTCCACCACCATGGAGCCACTCGCCTGCTCCACCGGCAGACCGGCACCGATAGCCGCCGCCATTGGTTCTTCGATAAGACGCACGTCGCGCGCGCCGGCGCTGGCCACAGACTCGCGAATTGCACGGCGCTCCACCTGAGTGGATTTACAGGGAACACAGACCAAAACTCTTGGGCTAGGCGGGAAGAAGCTGTTCTCGTGCACCTTATTAATGAAGTGCTGAAGCATCTTCTCGGTAACCTGAAAGTCAGCGATTACGCCATCCTTAAGGGGGCGGATTGCAGTGATATTGCCTGGCGTTCGGCCCAGCATGCGCTTGGCATCGGATCCCACTGCGGTGACCGTCTTCTGACCATTGTGGGTCCGAATAGCGACCACCGAAGGCTCGTTTAGCACGATCCCCTGGTCACGCACATAAATCAGTGTATTGGCCGTGCCTAAATCAATAGACAGGTCATTGGAGAACATTCCCCTAATTTTTTTGAACATGGATTTTCATAGACCTCAATTAAAAGATTCCATTTCTGGCATGCATTCTCATTTAAGCGGCATTTCTACCCAATGATTTAGCAATTGCACGCTTTTATTTCATGCCTGGAACGAAACAGGGTTAACCAGTTGCCCTTCTCACCCGCTTTGGGACTTAAGGCTAGGACTCTGGCAGGAATCTCCTGGAGCGATTGACCGATTTCTCTTTTTGGGAACATCGGTAAAATTCAAGTATAATCTCGCCTCCTGCGCGAATAGCACGCACTCTAGCAATGGCTAGAGCTTTGAGCAAGCGGCAGGACACAAATATTTGAAGCACCGCAAATACTGCAAGCTATTCGACCCCGATACGCTAATTTCCGGAGAACCTGGATGGCTTTAGACAAGTCAGAAGTAGAAAAAATTGCCCATTTGGCACGATTGCATATCAGCGATTCTGAAGCCGAAGAAGTGACGACTCGAATCACCGACATCCTGACGCTTATCGATCAGATGCAGTCCGTGGATACCGATTCGGTGGAACCGCTGGCTCACCCCCTGGACGTCGTCCAGCGTCTGCGCGCCGATGAGATTACCGAACAGAATCAGCGCGACGAACTACAGAAACTCGCTCCAGCCAGTGAAAGCGGTTTGTATCTGGTACCAAAAGTACTCGAGTGATCAATCCGACAATCTGAGCCCTGATCAATCCTTACTAACGAACATCTCTAACGGAATCCAGCAATGATTAATAGTACCGTCGCCGAAATTTCCGCCGCTCTTGCCGCGGGCGACATATCCAGTATCGAAATCACGCAGGCGTACCTGGATCGCATCGCTGCGCTCAATGGTGAACTGAATGCCTATATAACCGTCTGTGCAGAATCCGCTTTACAACAAGCGAGCAGCGCCGATGAGGCGCGCGCGAACGGCAACACGAATCCACTACTAGGAATTCCCCTCGCGCACAAAGATATTTTCTGTACCAGAGATATTCTGACTACCTGCGGCTCGCGCATGTTGCACAACTTCGTCTCACCCTACAACGCGACTGTCGTAGAACGCCTCAATGATGCAGGCGTCGTCTTACTTGGCAAGACCAATATGGATGAGTTCGCGATGGGGTCTTCCAACGAGACTAGCTTCTTCGGCGACGTGAAAAACCCCTGGAATCTGGAATGTGTGCCAGGTGGCTCTTCTGGTGGTTCCGCGGCTGCGGTTGCAGCGGATATGTGTGCGATGGCCACCGGCACCGACACCGGCGGCTCTATCCGCCAGCCTGCAGCTTTCTGCGGCATTACTGGCTTCAAACCCAGCTACGGGCGTGTTTCTCGCTGGGGAATGATCGCCTTCGCTTCCAGCCTTGACCAAGCCGGCCCCATCACCAAGAACGCTGAAGATGCCGCACTCATGTTAAATGCCATCGCCGGGCTCGATACGAAAGATTCCACCAGCATCGACAGGCCCGTGGAGGACTACACCGCCTCGCTCAATGATTCTATTAAGGGGCTTCGCATCGGCGTTCCGAGGGAACACTTCGCCGAAGGCCTGAGCGCAGAAGTCGAGAAGGCAGTGCGCGATGCACTCGCAGAATATGAAAAACTCGGCGCGACTATTGTCGATATCGATCTGCCTAACAGCCATCTTTCGGTGTCCTCCTATTATGTAGTCGCTCCAGCCGAAGCATCGGCAAACCTGTCGCGGTTCGACGGCGTGCGCTATGGCTATCGCTGCAAAGACCCGATCGATCTCGAGGACATGTACAAGAGAACCCGCAGCGAGGGATTCGGTGAAGAGGTAAAACGCCGCATCATGATCGGCACCTACGCACTGTCCGCCGGTTTCTATGACGCCTACTATCGCAAGGCGCAGAAGATTCGCCGTTTAATTAAAGACGATTTCAACAAGGCCTTCAAAGACGTCGACGTCATCATCGGTCCGACGTCACCACACACTGCTTTCAAGCTAGGCTCGAAGAGCGACCCTGTCTCTATGTATTTAGAGGATATCTACACCATCGCTGTGAATCTCGCCGGCCTGCCTGCCGCCTCCATTCCGGTAGGCGTCTGGGACGGCCTACCCATGGGTATGCATATAATAGGTGCCGACTTTCAAGAGGCCAGGGTATTGAACGTCGCCCATCAATTTCAGCAGCACACCGACTGGCATAAGAAAAAGCCAACCGCCATCGCTTCTAGCAAAGGGGGGCTGTGATCATGGAATGGGAAACAGTCATCGGACTGGAGGTCCACGTCTCGCTATCCACGAAATCGAAGCTGTTCTCCGGCAGCTCCACACAGTTCGGCGCCGAACCCAATACTCAGGCCAACATCTTCGATTGTGCCCTGCCCGGCACACTGCCGGTATTCAATGAAGAGGCGCTGCGCATGGCGGTTCGCTTCGGCGTGGCCATTGGCGCCGAGATCGGCAAGCGCTCGGTGTTTGATCGCAAGAACTACTTCTATCCTGACTTGCCCAAGGGCTACCAGGTAACCCAGCTGGATTTTCCCACCGTCGGCAAGGGCTCGCTGACCATCACCCTGGCCGATGGCAGCGAGAAAGTGATCGGCGTAACCCGCGCCCACATCGAGGAGAACGCGGGCAAGTCGCTGCATGAAGAATTCAGCGGTATGTCAGGCATCGATCTGAATCGTGCTGGCGAGCCTCTGCTCGAGATCGTATCGGAGCCAGAAATTACCAGCGCCGAAGAAGCGGTGGCTTATTTGAAAAAGCTGCACACGATTATCCGTTATCTGGATATCTCTGACGCGATAATGGCACAGGGTTCTATGCGCTGTGATGTGAACGTCTCGATTCGCCCCAAAGGCGACACCGAGCTTGGCACCCGCACCGAGATCAAGAACATCAACTCCTTCCGCTTCGTAGAGAAAGCAATCATCTCCGAGGTGCGGCGCCAACAGGAGCTTATCGAGGATGGCGGTCGCGTCATTCAACAGACGCGCCGCTACAACGCCGACAGAGACGAGACCACGCCGATGCGCAGCAAGGAAGTGGCCAACGACTACCGCTACTTCCCCGAGCCAGACCTGCTGCCCATCGTCATCGATGATGAGTACATCGCCGCCGTAAAGGCGCAGCTGCCCGAACTCCCGGATGCACGAAGGCTTCGTTTCGTGGAGGAATACGCCTTGAGCGAATACGACGCCGGCGTGCTGGTGGCTAGCCGCGAAATGGCCGAATACTTCGAGATCGTAGCGAGCCAGAGTAAAGATGCCAAACTGGCAGCGAACTGGGTCAGCCAGGATCTGTTAGGCCTGCTCAACAAGAACAACTGGGAGATTAGCGACTCACCGATTCAGGCCGAGCGACTCGCCAGGCTAATCACGCGCATTAAAGACAACACAATTTCGGGCAAGATCGCCAAGACTGTGTTCGAAACCATGATCGAGGATAAGTCCGACGTGGATGCCATCATCGAGAGCAAGGGACTGAAGCAGGTCACCGATTCCGGTGCGATTGAAAAGCTGGTATTGCAGGTGATCGAGAACAACCCTGACCAGGTACAGCAATACAAAGACGGCAAGGAACAGGTGATCGGTTTTCTCGTCGGTCAGTGTATGCAGTTATCCAAAGGCAAGGCGAATCCGGCTCAGGTAAACGAACTACTAAGAGAAAAGATGCAATGAGGGAAGAGAAGAAGACCGGTGCGGCAAGGACGCAGCAGGCAACTCGCAACGAAGAGTGGTCCGACGATCGATTGAAGGCCTGTCTCGATGTGTTACCACCACAGGGCATGCCGGCCGACTACAATATTCTTCTGCGCGCCTATCGTGGCATGACCGCCGAATTGTTCGCGCGCTTTATTCCTTTCTACATGGAAGCGGGGCACGATATCAATATTAGCCTGGCCGACGGCAGCACCTTTCTCGATCTGCTGTCACGCCATAGAAAATCCGGCGAATACGCCGAGATACTTAAAGCGGCGGGCGCCACCTCGAAACCCTGACTCCATAGAGAGCTATTAACGGGGCCGACTGGGGCGGCGACTGCCGGAATTCGATCTGCCAGCAGGCCGGCTTGTCCCTTTCGCTTTAAACTTCGACGCTCTCTCAAACGCCGGAGCCGCTATTAGCTGTGAATCTTCGGGATGGATACAATCCAGTTTCGCACCGAGCTTCGCTTCGATATCCGGCAATAGAAACGAATCTTCCTCGCAGGCGAAACTAATGGAAGTTCCTATCGCTCCCGCCCTGCCGGTACGACCGATGCGATGCACGTAGTCTTCCGCCTCTTCGGGTAGCGTGTAATTAATCACATGGGTAACATCGTCGATATGCAATCCACGCCCCGCTACATCGGTGGCGACCAATACTTTCAGCTTGCCACTCTTGAATGCGTCCAACGTTCGCACTCTCTGGTTCTGTGCGATCTCACCGGAGAGCATGCCGCATTCGATGCCATTTCTGTAAAGATTGTCGGCGAGCTTGCGTACCTGATCACGGCGATTACTAAACACTATGATCTTCTCAGCCTGCGGCTCGGAGATTAGATTGAACAGCAAATTGTACTTGTCCGCCGTGGTGACCAGAAATACTTTCTGATCCACAGCGTCGGCTGCTACCTGCAGCGGCTCGATATCCACCATGATCGGATCGACTGCCCAGCGTTGTGCAAGCTCCACAATGGCAGGGGTAAACGTCGCACTGAACAGCAAGGTCTGGCGACATTCTTTCTTTGGCGTGCGCGATACAACTGCGCGCACCTGTGGAATAAACCCCATATCTAACATGCGATCTGCTTCGTCGAGAACGAGCACCTCGACAGCACCGAGATGTAGATTGTCGTTCTGCACAAAATCCAATAGCCGGCCAGGCGTCGCCACCACGATATCTACCGGCTTGGCATCCAACGCCCGATTCTGTTTCGCATAGTCCTCTCCACCAACCAGAGTGACGACGTGCATGCCGCAGTCATGCGTCAGCAACTCGGCATCACTGGCGATCTGAATCGCTAGCTCACGTGTTGGCGCCACTATCAGTGCGCGCGGTTCGGCGATGTAGCGTTCTTCCTCAATAGGGTTCGAGAGCAGGTCGTTAATGATGGTGATGAGAAAGGCCGCTGTCTTTCCGGTACCCGTCTGCGCCTTGCCCGTGACATCGTGCCCTTGCAGGGTGTGCACCAGAGACTCTGCCTGAATCGGCGTGCAATATTCGAAACCGATCTTCTTGATCGCAGCGGCCAGAGGCTTCTGCAGGTCGAAATGACTAAAGGGGAGTTTCTTCTGTTCTGTTGCTGAATCCATATTAACCAAAACTATATATAAAGTATGACAAGCTAGAAATTAGGAGGCGGGAAAGCCGAGGCTAGCTCAAGCGCGAGCATCATAGCCCTATGTGCTGGACACTTCAAATTTTGCGCCGTCTAATTTGCCGGTAAAAAACTGTGTAAAAGCCTGAAGCACAATGCCCGCACGGCCTATGCTAGTGGCCACAGGCTTCACAGTCATGGTCGCGGGGCAGCCGCATCTCACGCCATTGCAGGGTACTGGCATCCAATAATAACAGGCGCCCGGTGAGCGTTTGCCCGATCCCGCACAGCAGTTTTATCGCCTCCATCGCCTGCACCGCACCGATTATGCCTACCAGTGGCGCCATGACGCCGTTCTCTGAACAGCTCGCATCGACGTCATCGCCTTTTGCATACAAACACTGATAGCAAGGGCTCTGTGGGTCGCGGCTGTCAAAGACGGCCACCTGCCCTTCCATACGAATCGCCGCACCCGAGACGAGCGGCTTACGCTGCTCGATACACGCAGAGTTTATGGCGAAGCGGGTGCTGAAATTGTCACAGGCATCGACGACCAGATCGGCTTGGCCCACCGCTTCGCTCAACTCGACACCAGTCAGACGCTTTTGCAAAGCCGTAATTTTCAAATCTGGATTCAGAGCCAATAAGGTCTGTTGGGCGGAGATCACTTTCGGCTCCCCTATCGTAGACTGACTGTGAGCAATCTGACGCTGAAGATTGGTTAGCTCTACCACGTCATCGTCGGCGATGATCAGATGCCCAACACCGGCGGCGGCCAGATACATAGCTGCCGGACAACCCAGCCCGCCCATTCCTACGATAAGCACGGTCGCTTCGATCAGCTTCTGTTGTCCGGCGACATCCATCTCCGGCAACATGATCTGGCGCGAGTATCTGAGTAGTTGTTCGTCCTTCATTGCTGTTTTCTGCTTAGCTTAAAAAAAAATGTTCTGGAATTTTATTTCCCGCACTGCGCCTTAGTCATCCTGTCGAGACCAGCCAAGTCCTGCAGACACTCGATATTCTGATAGCCCGCTTCATTCAATATTTTCCTAACAGCGTCCTTCTGTTTAAAACCATGCTCAATCAGAAGCCATGCACCTGTTCTGAGACAGATTTTCGCTTGTTCGGCGATTGCGATTATATCCGCCAGGCCATTTTGTTCTGCAACCAGAGCGCCGATCGGCTCGAACGGCAGGCTGCCCTTGGACAGATGACTGTCGCCGCGCTCCACATAGGGTGGGTTCGCCGCGATCAGATCGAAATGATTCGACTGCAAGCCATCACACCACGATGTGTTTATAAACTCAATATTTGTGCAGCCAAGCATCGACGCGTTCTCTCGCGCTACGGCGAGAGCCGCTTCACTGTTATCCACCGCACTGAGCTGCCAGCGCGCATTATGAGTCGCTAGTGCCAGGGCTATCGCGCCGCTGCCCGTGCCGAGATCGAGTAGAGTCGCCGCACTGGAATAGTCCGATTCGAGCAACTCTATAGCGGCCTCCACCAGGAGCTCGGTTTCCGGCCGCGGGATCAGAACCGATGGGTTTACTATCAGATCGAAATCCCAAAACGCCTGTCTGCCGAGTATATAAGCGATAGGCTCCCCGCTGCGGCGTCTGTCGCAGTAGTCGTCAAAGCTCTGCAATTGTATCCGAGTTAAATCCTGATCTGGCCAGGTAAACAGATGCTCTCTGGATTGATCTATCGCGGCCGCGAGCAACAACTCGGCGTCGAGACGCCAGCTATCGCTGATCTGTTGCAAGTTATTAGCCTGGTCAAGAGCTTGCTTTATAGTAACCATCGACAGGTCTTTACCTATTCGTCTTCAGCCAGGCCCGCCAGCAAGTCCGCTTGATATTCGTTGATCAGAGGCTGAATTACGACGGCGAGATCGCCATTCATGATCTCGGCCAGATTATACAACGTCAGCTTGATGCGATGATCGGTGACTCGGCCCTGCGGATAGTTATAGGTTCGAATCTTCTCGGAGCGGTCACCGCTGCCGACCAGCTTGCGCCGCGTATCCGTTTCTTCCTCCTGCTGAGCCTGCTGCGCCAAGTCCATCAGCTTGGCTTGCAATAATGCCATCGCACGGGCCTTGTTCTTATGTTGTGAGCGCTCATCCTGGCATTCGACGACGATACCCGAGGGGATGTGAGTCAGCCGAATCGCCGAATCGGTCTTGTTGACATGCTGACCGCCAGCGCCACTGGCGCGAAAGGTATCTATTCGCAGATCACCCTTGTTGATCTCGATATCATCGAGCTCATCCATCTCCGGCATGATGGCGACGGTGCAGGCCGAGGTGTGGATACGTCCCTGAGTCTCTGTCTCCGGCACGCGCTGCACGCGATGCGCTCCGGATTCGAACTTCAGCTTCTCATAGACGTTCTTGCCTTCGATACGAATGACGACTTCTTTATAGCCCCCATGTTCACCGTGACGTTCGTTGATGATCTCCATCTTCCAACTTTGCAGTTCGGCGTAGCGCGAATACATTTTCAGCAGATCGCCGGAAAAGATAGCCGCCTCGTCGCCGCCGGTGCCGGCACGAATCTCGACAAACACATTGAGCCTGTCTTTGCTGTCTTTCGGAAGCAGCAGGGTCTGCAGCGTCAATTCCAGTTTTTCCAGCTCGGCGGTGTTACTGCTAAATTCCTCATCCGCCATCTCTCGAATGTCCGGATCAGCATCCTTCTGCATCTCTTTGGTCTGCTCGAGTTCCTCGCTTACCTGTGAGAACCGGCCATAGGTCTTAACCAGCTCTTCGAGCTCGGAATACTCCTTCGACAGGTCACGAAACTTATTCTGGTTCGCTATTATCTCAGCATCGCTGAGCAAGGCCTCTAGCTCATCGAAGCGATCCTTCAGATTGTCTAACTTATTTTTTATGGAGTCTTTCATGTGCTATATCTTGATGTCCGCTTCTTAGTTCGAGTCTTTATCCTTATTGGATACAGACTCTGAGTTTAATTGATACAGTTCTGCGGTGAGGTCTAAAAGTTCGTCTCGGCCTTCCGCGCTCGCCTTCTTCATCTGCACACTCGGCGAGTGTACTAACTTCTGGGTTAGCGATCGCGCCAGATTATTCAGTACGACATCGGCAGCCTCGCCCTTCTCCAACGCCTTCAGGGCGCGCTCTAACTCTTGCTCGCGAATCGCGTCGGCCTTGTCGCGAAAGGCTCGCAGAGTACTTACCGCATTCAAGGAGCGCAGTTGTTTCAGATACTCCTCTACGCCACGCTCGATGATCGATGCAGCCTGGTCCGCGGCCTCGGCGCGGCTCTTCACCCCGTCTTCGATAACTTCGCTGATATCATCGATGCTATAGAGGTAGGCATCGGCTATCTCCGCTACCTCCGCTTCAATATCCCGTGGCACGGCAAGATCTACCAACAGCATCGGCTTGTGCTTGCGCTGCTTCAGTGCGCGCTCGACCGCACCCTTGCCTAACAAAGGTAATTGGCTGTTGGTAGAGGAAACCACGATATCTGCATGCACGAGTTGCTCTGGGATCTCCGAGAGCAACACGCCGTGCGCATCGAATCGGTTGGCGATCTCCAGCGCATTGTCCAATGTTCTGTTTGCCACCACGATCTTGCTTACGCCCTTGTCGACCAGATGTTTTACAACCAATTCTATGGTGCGCCCCGCACCGATAAGCAAGACACCCAAACTTGGCAGGTCTGAGAAGATGCGTTCGGCCAAAGTAACCGCTGCATAAGCGACAGACACCGGATTCTCGCCGATCGCGGTGTCGGTACGTACCTGCTTCGCAATCGAGAAAGCTTCTTCGAACGCACGCCCGAGAGATTGACCGACCACGCTCTGATCCTTGGATACAGCATAGGCCGATTTAATCTGACCGAGAATCTGTGGCTCGCCCAACACCATGGAGTCCAAGCCGCAGGCGACCTTCATCAGGTGTCTAACCACATCCTCATCGCTGAAGCAGTAGCTGCACTGCTCTAGCTCTGCAATATCCAGCTTATGAAATTTCGATAGCCAGGTCACGACTTGCGCCTGTCTGTCTAATAGCTCCCTGTTCCGGGAGAGCTCGTTATTGCTTACGCCCTCTTTGTTCGACGGGACGAAATCCAAATAGATTTCGGTGCGGTTGCAGGTGGAGACAATAACCACCTCCTCGACCGCTGCCAGGGTAAGCACATCGGCAAGCGCGGACTCCACGATTTCCGGAGGAAAAGCTACCTTCTCGCGCAGCTCGATATTCGCCGTATTGTGGTTTATACCTACCAGTACCAGTGCCATGGATTAACCGTAAAAGCGGATCTTGGTGAAATCGCGAAGATCGATGCCAGCCAATTTGTCGCAGGCCAAATTAAAGGGGTCGCTATGTTACTAAATATCCACCCCAGTTCCCATTAGGTTCTATGCTGTGATCTGGACATTATCTAGAAATCAGCTCTGAAGCGACCCAGAGTAGCTGTTACAATGGCTGCCTGGTACATTGAGCCGCCCTATCGAGGGCGCAGACTGTAAAATATGAAACAAATCAATAGCCTCGTAATCATCCTCGCTCTGTCCAGCCTCAATGGGTGCACTAGCTCTGCTCCAAGTGTAGAGAATGCGGATATCACGCAGCCCGCCACAGCGACAGCTGCGCCAGCAGCGCCAACACCCCCGCCCCCGCCCGCCGAGATCGAGTACGGCAGCTTTACCGAAGATCAACTGTATGAGGCCATCGTTAGCGAGCTAAGCG
>JBBDIR010000057.1:0-12159 GCA_040880325.1 Pseudohongiellaceae bacterium | reverse complement strand
GTTGCCGAGGCGGGAGACAATTATTTCGAACTGGCCATGTCCACTCGAGACATTACCGTAATCCAGCGCGCCATTCAGTTTGCCTCGGTCAATAACGACACCAATGCCTTGCTGCAACTGGGAATGCTCTGGGCTGAGATTGAGCCCGGCAACCCACAGCCACAGCTACTGCTAAGCATCCAGTTTCTGGACAGCGGCGCCTTTCAGCAGGCGATCTCCCATATGGCGCGAGTCCTCGAACTTGGCGGCAACATAGATTTCGCCGCCCTGTCCTCGCGCACTGGCCGACTGAACCCGCAGGATCGATCGCTATTAATCGATAATCTGCGTCTTCTGCAAACCGAGTTCAGTGACCAACACACCATCCACCTCACACTCGTGCAACTACTGGCACAGAATGGTAGTTTCCAGGAGGCACTGAATGAGCTCGCCGCATTAAAGGACAGGACCGATCTAACCGCGAATATGGTCATGCTTCAAGCCCAGATATTACAGAGTATGGAACAACCGACTCGCGCACTTCGAATCATGAGAACTGGCGCCACGCGATTCGCTAACAACAAAACCCTGCGCCTTAGCTATGCCCGCATGCTGATCCAGAATGAAGACTATGATCTTGCGCAGGAGCAGTTTCAGGCTCTGGTTGAGCAAGACCCGCAAGATTGGGAGACACTGTATTCGATCGCACTACTCGATACACAGCTGCAAAACTTCGATCGTGCGATTGCCGCCTACACCAGATTGATTGCCGTAGATGAGCGCGCCGATGAGAGCCAGTACAACCTGGGACTGATCTATCAGGAAATGGGCGAGATCGACAAATCGATAGAACACTTCCGCCAGGTACGCATCGGCACCAATAATTTTCTCGCGGCGCAGCAGCAGGCCACTCGACTCTCTATTGGGCAAGGGCGCCTCGACGATGCCCACGCCTGGCTCAACCGTATGTCCCGCGGCCAACCTCGGCTCGAAGTTCTTTTTACTACGATCGAGTCCTCGCTGCTGCTTCAGCAAGGCTACAACGATCGGGCGGAACAGCTCCTGAACACGGCTCTGAACAAGTTTCCGAACGAGACGGACCTGTTGTTCGCGCGGGTCCTCTACTACGATTCCCAAGGTGACCAGGCCGGTTCAGAGCGCGATCTGCGCCAGATTATTCGCATGCAGCCCGAAGATTCACGCGCTCTAAATCACCTCGGCTATATGCTTGCAGATCAGACCACACGGTTTGAGGAAGCGCTGGAACTGATCGAACGCGCCATCGCCATCTCACCGGACGACCCTGCCATTATCGATAGTCTCGGTTGGGCTTTGTACAAAGTCGGTCGTTATGAAGAAGCTCTGGTACAGATGCGCCGCGCTTATGCAGCCTTCCGCGACGATGAAGTCGCCTCTCACCTCGGCGAGGTACTCTGGGCTCTCGAGCGCTACGATGAAGCGATGCGGGTCTGGCAGGATGCACTGGAGGACGAGCCCGGCAGCGAGCTAATCATCGAGGCGATGGAAAGACTGAAAGCCGCACAATGACGCTGACATTCTCCATCGACGAATTCATTGCGGCCGGGGCTCGACCTGTTGTCTCAACACTTCTCGTCACGATTTTCCTCGCCGCCTGCTCCACTCTCCCGCCACCCGCCGAGGAGAATAGCGACTGGGCACGGCAACGGGACCAACTGATCGGTCTCGACTCCTGGGAACTACGTGGCCGCGTCAACGTGCGCTACGATGACGAGTCCCACACGCCACGCATCAACTGGCTGCAGCAGAACAGCGAATACCACATCCGCCTGTGGGGCACCTTCAATGCAGGGAACACTCTCATCACCGGCAGCCCCGGCTATGTCACGCTGGAAAGTGATGGTGAGACCCTGACTGCCAGCAGCCCAGAAGATCTGATTCTGCAGCAGCTCGGCTACGAATTGCCGGTTTCACAACTGAATTACTGGATCAAGGGCGTGCCCGCCCCCGATACTGAAGCCGATCTTAGCTTCAACGAATTGAATCAGCTCACTACTATTCGACAGGAAGACTGGACCATACAGCTGAGTGATATGCGTCAATACGGGATAATCAGTCTGCCGCGCCGCGTCGAACTAACTCGTCCACGCAACGATATTCGATTGCGTTTCATCGGACTCAACTGGACGACAGACGACGCATTCGAGCAATGACAGCACAAACCCAGTACTATCTGGCGCCGGCCAAACTCAACCTGTTCCTGCATATCACTGGCCGCCGCGCCGACGGTTATCACGAACTGCAGACCCTGTTTCAGCTGCTGGACTACGGTGACGCCATGGCGTTCGAGGTCAACAGCACGGGTATACTCAGCCTCCATCTGAGCTACGCCGAGGGCATCGAGCAGGATGTGCCGCTGGATAATAATCTGGTGATACGCGCCGCCGAGCTGCTGCGAGCCGAGACTGGCAATCCTGCATTGGGAGCAAGAATCACGCTACAGAAACGCCTTCCCAGCGGCGCCGGCCTCGGTGGCGGCAGCTCGAATGGCGCTATTTGTCTTACTGCCCTGAACCGACTCTGGGCGTTAGATCTGAGCGCAGACAGACTCTGCGAGATCGGTGTCAAACTGGGCGCCGATGTCCCTGTTTTTATCCGCGGGAAATCGGCCTGGGCCGAGGGAATCGGAGAACTGCTCTCCCCCGTAGAATTGGGGGAGAGCTGGTATCTGGTTGTATCCCCGAATTGTTCCGTGGCAACCGCTGCGATTTTTTGCGACGAACATTTGACACGGAACTCCCAAGCCATCAAAATGGCCGACTTTCTGGGAGGCACCGCCCGAAATGACTGTGAATCAGTCACTCGAAAACTGCACCCCCAGGTAGATCAGGCATTCGAAATCGTAACGCAATTTGCCGATTTCAGGATGACCGGAACCGGCTCCAGCCTCTTCGCCCGCTTCGAAACTGAGGCCGCAGCAAGAGTAGTGTTGAACAAGCTGCCGGCAACTCTGCCAGGGTTCGTTGCCAGGGGCATCGATTCACTGGAACAGAATTGCAGCTAGAGGCAGGGTATAAAGAAAAGACGAATTATTGGGGTGTCGCCAAGTGGTAAGGCACAAGGTTTTGATCCTTGCATGCGTTGGTTCGAATCCAGCCACCCCAGCCATTTTCTGAGATAGATAAAAGAACCATATAGATAGTAAATAAACGAAAAACAGTGTCGCCAGTCTGTACCGAATGCGCCATACCGAACTGCATGTACCAACACTTATAGGAACACACCGTGCCAAATAATTTGATGGTCTTCACCGGCAACGCCAACCCGGAACTGGCGGACAATATTGCCAAGCACATCGGTATTCCGCTGGGCTATGCGAGCATCTCCAAGTTCAGCGACGGTGAGATTTCAGTCGAGCTAAACGAGAACGTTCGCGGTAAGGACGTATTCATTATTCAGCCTACCTGCGCTCCGACTAACGACAGCATCATGGAACTGCTGTTGATGGCCGACGCTCTGCACCGTGCATCGGCCAATAGAATTACGGCGGTTATTCCCTACTTCGGTTATGCCAGACAAGATCGCCGCGTACGATCGGCGCGCGTTGCCATTAGCGCCAAGGTCGCCGCCGACATGATCGGTACAGTCGGCGTGAATCGTGTACTGACTGTCGATCTGCACGCAGAACAGATACAGGGCTTCTTCAATATCCCGGTGGACAATGTCTACGGCTCACCGGTACTGACCGACGATATCGAGCGGCAGAACTACGAGAACCTGTTGGTGGTCTCGCCAGACATCGGCGGCGTGGTAAGAGCGCGCGCAGTAGCCAAGCAATTGAATGTCGATCTGGCGATCATCGACAAGAGGCGGCCGGCGGCCAATGTCGCACAAGTCATGCACATCATTGGTGACGTCGATGGCCGTAGCTGTCTGATCGTCGATGACATGGTGGATACCGCGGGCACTCTTTGCAAGGCGGCAGACGCACTGAAAGAACACGGCGCATTGAAAGTAGTCGCCTATTGTACGCACCCGGTACTGTCCGGCCTGGCAATCGAGAACATAGAGAATTCCAGCCTCGACGCATTGGTGGTGACCGACACCATCCCGCTACGAGAAGAAGCCAAGAATTGTAAGCGCATACGACAGTTGTCGATGGCCAAGTTATTAGCCGAGTCGATTCGCCGCGTGAGCAATGAAGAATCCATAAGCGCGATGTTTGATAACACTTAGACTTTGTTCTGAGCTTTACAAACCTCGAGCGGATAAACCCATAGTCGCAGATACATCCGGTATCGAATGACTTTTTATAATCCTGTAACTAGCCGGTCGCAAGTTAGCTACAGTATCAATTAGGAGAGACTAATGTCTGCTAATGAATTTGAATTGAACTGCACAGTTCGAACGGAGCTAGGGAAAGGTGCGAGCCGCCGCCTGCGTCGTTTGAATAATGATATCCCAGCCGTACTTTACGGTGGTGGCGAAGCCCCCGTTTCCCTAACCATCGCCCACAAGGACATTGCCAAGGCTACAGAAAACGAGGCGTTTTTCTCGCACATCATCACATTGAATATAGAGAAGAAACAGCAGAAAGCCGTTATCAAGGCGCTGCAGCGTCATCCGGCAAAGCCATTTCTCATGCATGCTGACTTCCAGCGCGTGAGCGATAACGAAGAGATCACTGTTAACGTACCGATTCACTTCCTCAATGAGGACAAGTGTAAGGGCGTTAAACTCGGCGGCGGTAGCATCCTGAGGACGCTGAACGAGATCGAGATCATCTGTTTCCCGAAAGACCTGCCCGAGTATATCGAAATCGACCTGCTCGACCTGGAAATCGGCGATTCGATTCACCTCTCAGAGATCGCATTGCCTGAAGGCGTAGCCAGTGTTGCGCTTTCGCACGGGGAAGACAGCGACCTGAGCATCGTCACCGTCGGCGCTCCGAGATCTGAAGCAGAACTGGATGATCTGGAAGAAGCCGCAGAAGTGCCGGATGCAGATGTACCTGCAGCCAGCGATGATAGCGATGACGACTCATCCGAGGACAAGGACGACTAACCTCGCTTTTTAGGCTAGTCCTAAAATCTTATGCAAGGCAATTCCTTAAAACTTATTGTGGGCCTGGGTAATCCAGGCCCACAATATGATTCCAATCGCCATAACGCCGGCGTCATCTTTCTCCACCATCTGGCTAGGAGTTATTCGGCCAATCTGCGGCCAGAGAGCAAGTTTTATGGCGAATTCGGCACGGTCAATATCGACGGGGCCGACATCAAGCTCCTATTCCCGACTACCTTCATGAACCACAGCGGCAAGTCTGTTGCTAGCGTGTGCAATTTCTTCAAGATCGAGCCGGAGAACATGCTGGTGGCCTACGACGAGATAGATTTCGACGTCGGCGTCACGCGCTTGAAATACGGTGGCGGCCACGGCGGCCATAACGGAATACGCGACATCATCAACGCATTGGGCGGCAACAAAGATTTCTACCGACTAAGAATCGGTGTCGGCCATCCCGGACACAAGTCCATGGTGGCAAACTACGTGCTAAGCGACCCATCGAGATCGGAGGCCGATCTCATCATGTCGAACATTGAAGACGCGATTCGGGTAACGCCGAAGGCGGTCAAGGGCGAATGGGAAGAAGCCATGCGCCTGTTACATACTTAATACTTAAATACTTATTACCTGACAAATACCTAAAAACGAGCAGTAGAGAATCAGCCATGGCAGTTAAATGTGGAATCGTCGGACTACCGAATGTGGGCAAGTCCACACTGTTTAATGCGCTTACCAAGGCCGGCATCGCCGCCGAGAACTTCCCGTTCTGCACCATCGAGCCCAACTCCGGCATCGTCTCCATCCCCGACGAACGACTGGACAACTTGGCTGCGATCGTTAAACCCCAGAAAGTCATCCCCACCACCATGGAATTCACCGACATCGCCGGCCTGGTCGCAGGCGCGTCCAAGGGCGAGGGTCTCGGCAATCAGTTCCTCGCCAACATCCGCGAGTGCGATGCCATCTCCCACGTAGTGCGCTGCTTCGAAGACAGCAACGTCACCCACGTGTCGGACAAGATTGACCCCGCCTCGGACATAGAGACTATCAACACCGAACTCGCACTATCCGACCTTGAGAGCGTAGAGAAGTTTCTGCTGAAGACAGCGAAAGTCGCCAAGAGCGGCGACAAAGACGCCCAGCGTCAGGTAGCCGTGCTGGAGAAGACGAAGGCCCACCTGGACGAAGCTAAGCCGGTCCGCTCGCTGAACCTGAGCAAGGAAGAACTCAAAGACCTGTACAGCCTGCACCTGTTAACCGTTAAGCCGGTCATGTACATCGCCAACGTCGATGAAGAAGGCTTCGAGAACAACCCCCACCTTGACGTGGTAAAGGCCATCGCCGAGGAAGAAGGCTCGGTAGTAGTGGCCATCTGCAACAAGCTGGAGGCCGAGATAGCCGAGTTGGAGGACGACGAGAAGCTGGAGTTCCTTACCGACCTGGGCATGACGGAACCCGGCCTGGACCGTGTAATAAGAGCCGGCTACACCCTGCTAGGCCTACAGACCTATTTCACCGCCGGGGTGAAGGAAGTGAGAGCCTGGACGGTCAAAGTCGGCGCCACCGCCCCCCAGGCCGCGGCCGTCATACACACCGACTTCGAGAAGGGCTTCATCAGAGCAGAAGTCGTAGGCTATCAGGACTTCGTGGACAATAACGGCGAAAACGGGGCCAAGGATGCCGGTAAATGGCGCCTGGAGGGAAAAGAGTACATAGTCCAGGATGGCGACGTAGTCCACTTCCGATTTAACGTCTAACTTGACAAATTCTCCCGAAATGCCGAAAATTCGCGGCCTTTCGGCATCAAGAAGATTATCGCTTACAAAGAACGGAATTGTTTTCTCGTAGCGAGGGCTCCGAGGGAACTCAGTCGGAAGCCGCAGTAAAAATTGTAAATTTTGTAGCGAGGGTTTCGAGGGTGCTGTAACTGGGAATTTTAATTAGCATTTCACGCGCAGGTGTATACAGACATACATCGAGCATGAAATGCTAATAAAAATTTTCAGGTGCAGTGCAATCGGAAGCCGCAGTAAAAATTTTGGCTATGTAGCTCAGCTGGTTAGAGCACAGCATTCATAATGCTGGGGTCGGTGGTTCAAGTCCACCCATAGCTACCATCTCAATAAGTTAGGCGCGATTAGTATTTCAGGATGCTATCGTGTCTAACTCTTGCTGCGTAACCGCCATTTTTGAAGATGATGTAAGCAGTTCGAAAAGCGGTTTATTTATATAGTAATTCGTACGCCCCCGCTTTTGCTTTTCCAGAACCTCTTTTTCAGTTAACTGATCCAGGTATTTGGTTGCCGTCAACCTACTTACCTTGAGATCCCTTTCAACAAATTCAATCTTCGTATATGGGTGCCTGAACAGATTATTTAAAAGCTCCTGGCTATAGATCTTCGGCAGCTCTTCCCGCATTCGTTTTTTGCAGTCTTTCATCAATTCTCTGATTGATCTGATCATTGATACTGATTGCCGAGAAGTTTGTTCGACTCCGTCGAGCATGAATAGTAGCCAAGGTTCCCATTTATCCTCATCCCTGACTCCTTGAATCAGGCGATAGTAATCAGCTTTGTTCCGGATGATGTAGCTGGACAGGTATAAAACAGGCAGATCAAGCAACTCCTGAACAATCATGTACAGGATGTTCAGTATGCGCCCGGTGCGCCCGTTTCCATCGTAGAATGGGTGAATGCTTTCAAACTGAAAGTGAATAATTGCCATCTTCACCAACGGGTCGCAGTCTGACATTGCAGAGTCGTTGATGTAGTCCACCAGATTTGCCATCAGGGCCTTAATCCGAGCCGCATCTTGTGGTGGTGTGTAAACAAGCTCCCCTGTTTGCTGATTCTTTAGCGCTGTACCCGCTTGCGTCCGCAGTCCCGCCTTGTTTTCTTCCAGAGTTTGCTGAATATCTAGGATATCCTGCAAGCGGATCATCTTCGTCTTTCTGACGTTTTGGAATGCCGCCTGTAGTGCTGCTGCGTAGTCCTGGACTTCTTTGGCGGACGGGGCCGGGGCATCGATCTGCACACCTGCCTGATAAAGCTCATCATGGGTTGTTACGATGTTCTCTATTTCAGACGAGTCCTTCGCTTCCTGGAGTGTTAGGGTTGCTATCAGAATGCTTTCGTTAGGGACAGATGACACTACCCCTTTCAGCTCTGCCAAATAGCGATTCGCCAGGGCTGCTTTTTTTAGTACTGCCTTGCTTTCAATATCCGGCTCCCCCGCATATGGGAGGTATTGGGGCTCAAATGACATGTAATCTCGCTTCAGGATAACTTAGTTCCCACTAAGTTTTCAGCATTATATGTATACTTTTCTGCTAAATCTATACATATTATTAGATATATGTATAGATTTTTCAAATATTTATACATATTTAGCCATTACATATAGAGGAAATCACCATTTCTATACACATCCCTCAAACGACTAACGAAAGCTCCAGGAGATCAGAACTACCATAGTCATGGTGACATTCAAAGATCATGGTAGATTCATGTAATCCAGAACTCCTGCAGCACATCGGGGGACTGATTTCCAAAATCAGTCCCCTTTTCCTTTTTCACGAAAAATTCAGGCGACACTCAACAAACGTTATCAGTTATTTTACTAACTGCTGTGCTGCCTAATCCCCTTGGGAAATTCAAGGCTAGTTCGGAAGAACAACCGAGTCGATAACATGTATTACGCCGTTGCTGGTTTCGATATCGGCCATAACAACATTGGCATTGTCGATCTTCACTCCATCCGTTGCGTCTACGCTCAGGGCGCTGCCCTGTACGCTATTTACTTCGGTGATCTTACCGGCGATGTCGGCGGACATGATCTTGCCTGCTACGACATGGTAGGTGAGTACGGCGACTAACTGGTCTTTGTTCTCAGGTTTCAATAGATTCTCCACAGTGCCATCTGGCAACGCAGCGAACGCTTCGTCAGTAGGCGCGAATACGGTGAATGGACCCTCCCCTTTTAGCGTGTCCACTAGCCCGGCTGCCTGAACCGCGGCAACCAATGTAGAGAATTGACCGGCGGCGATTGCCGTATCAACTATGTCGTCTGCCTTGGCACTAACGCTTGCAAGTGTAAGAGGTAGAAGCGCAGCAACGGCTAGCAGGTTTCGTCTTAGAATGTTCATGGTCTGTTTCTCCAAAAGAAAGTAATAGGAAAGTAATAGATAGCTTAGTAACGCTGCCAAGAACGCTGCCTGGCCAAGTTCAGATCATTTATAATTCAAATAACCTTGATACCGGTTTAATTCGCATCAATGTTGAACCAGATAGGCAAGTTGGTCGTAGTCATAAGCTCAGTGCTATCTTCAAGCGCTCAGAGAATGCGAACACTATGTCCAAATTTAGGTCAGTAATTACCCAGCTAACATTTATCTTAGGAGTCGCTTTCAGTCCTATGGCATCGGCAATTGAGAAACCCGAGTACGAAGTCATTTCCGAGAGCGGTCAGGTTGAGTTTCGCCGTTACGAATCATTCATCATTGCGGAGACTGAAATTGTCGGCGTTGAAGATTGGAACGATGCGGCCAACGAAGGGTTCGCGCGGTTATTCAATTACATTACGGGCAGCAATGCCGGCTCGGAAAAGATTGCGATGACTGCCCCCGTTCAACAGAGAAAGATTCGACGTGAGGATCTGCGCATCGACCAAGCTAAACCGCTACCCGATGGAGAAGGCTGGAAGATAGCCTTCATGTTGCCCTCTGGCTACACGATGACCGACACTCCAGTGCCTGAGGATAGCCGCATAAGGCTTCGTGTTGTTCCCAAGAAGGTAATGGCGGCCCTTCGCTATTCGGAGCGCTGGACTGTGCGAGAAACTTTGACAAGTACGAGTCGCTATTATTACAGGCACTGGCGGAGGCAAATATAGAGACGCTGGGAGTTCCGGAGTCGGCCGTCTACAATCCCCCGTTCATCCCGCCCTTCATGCGGCGAAATGAGATTATGGTAGAAGTGGCGTACCCGGCAGATAAGTGACACTCATAGCTTATCGACGTGGAACACCTGGACGAGAGCCTACTGACTCAACAAACTCGCGTAGATATTTTACTATCTTATAGCTGTCTTCTTATGGCGGTCTTCTTATCCCTGCCTATATAAATTAGAATGCCGGTATCGGCGTTAATGATAATTTTATGACTGCGTAATTTAATAAGACGGCGCTCGAATTTAGAGGCAAAAAACATGACATTATCCCCCTTCCACCTAGCCATACCAGTATTCGACCTCTCTGCCGCCAGGGCATTTTACCAGGAGGTTTTAGGTTTAGCAGAAGGCCGAAGCAGTGATCAATGGGTAGACTTCAACTTCTTCGGCCACCAACTAGTAATCCACGAACACCCCAAAACAGACTATCAAAAAGCGGTAAACACAAACTCCGTAGATGGCCACGACGTCCCCGTACCCCACTTTGGTATCGTTCTTGAATGGAAGGAATGGGAACAGCTGGCAAGCAGATTAGAAAAGCTGAATCTGGATTTTGTCATTGAGCCCTATGTTCGATTCAAGGGAGAACTTGGGGAACAGGCGACGATGTTCTTCTATGACCCTTGCGGCAATGCCCTGGAATTTAAAGCGTTCAAAGATATTGGGCAGCTTTTTGCCAGATAGACAAATTCCGCTTAACAAAGGAGCAAATGAGCCATGGTCAAGATTTTACCCCTTCTACTTTTAAGCGTTGTGACAACCCAATCAGCCAGCGCGGCGGAACCTCAAGCTGCAGATTACACTCTGTCTATGGCCGGTGCCTTGATCAACGATCATTGCACGCGTACCTGGCAGAGTGCCGAGTTCGTCAACATACACGCCTGCAATTACCAGCTGGCCAACCAATTTACGCTCGAGATTGCCTCGACCCATTTTAATCAGTGTACGGTTGCCGCCCGAGGCGACATCGTCATGATCGCTGACTGCATGGTTGCGGGTTTTGAATCGTGGCTCGATGCGGGACAGCAGAATAACAACTGATGTATAGAGAAAGGGCCAATACCTGCGGGCAGATACGTGCACTTTACTGTTTAGTGCCGTTTGAAGATGGAGTTGCCGGTTGTCTTTCTGGGCCCCTTCGCTGAAGACTCAGGCTCATCAACGACTTCTACTTCCAAAACCTCAGTCTGCTCCAGACGCTCCACTCTTCGCTTGAACGGAGGCTTGCCCTTGAAGTCTACTGTTTTAACATCGACCCACACCGGATCGGACGTCACGATCTCAACCTCAGCAACTTCAACCACGGGCAGCATTTCTACTCTTCGTTTGAAGGGTGGTTTGCCACTAAAGTCTGTAACGACAGTAGCCACACAATTCCCGGTACAATCCTCAGCGGCAATCAGCGAATTGCTGGCAAACACGGCTAAACCAATAGCTAATAGATTCAAAGTACGCATCAGATTTTCACTCCTCTATTAACGCATGTTCTTCATATATTGATCTGATTCTACCTTCGATTAGTAATAAAGCGTTATGAAGAAAGGCAACATTACCTATAAGAATTAGTTATAACAGGCTTTTCCACAAACGGCTCGCGAGAGCGGGAGAATGCTCTATTTTGATGCATATTAGGCACTATTATGGTGCGTTATTGCGCCGTGATTTTTGAGACTCAGCGGAATCAGTGGGCTGTGGCTGTGGCTCATTTATTGCTACGTATAAGCTAAAGTCTAATTATTCGAGTAGCTATGCGCCATCTACCATTCACCTATCTAAGCCTCCTAAGCCTCCTAAGCCTCCTAAGCCTCGTACTGTTCGCGTTCTCGCCTCTCAGCTTCGCGAAAGAATTCGAGTTCAAGATCCCTGTTACTCAGCAGAGTTCGGGTAGCTACCATATCGCAGGAATCTTGGAGAATAACGACGAGGTCGAGTTCCTAATCGATACCGGGGCTGGAATGGTAATTCTTGCAGAAAGTACCTTCAAGTCACTGTCTCGGGTATCGCATAAGAAACCGAGCAAACGGATAGCAGTAAGATTAGCCGATGGTCGTACCAAGGCTGTTAACGTCTACAAAGTTGAGCAATTGATGCTGGGCCAAGAGTGCAATGTTGGGCCTTTGGAAGTGGCTGTGATTCCAGGTGCCAAGCATAATATATTAGGCATGGATATTCTGAAGAAGGCAGCTCA
>JBBDIR010000056.1:0-72025 GCA_040880325.1 Pseudohongiellaceae bacterium | reverse complement strand
CTCAAACCGGACTTTCCCTCGCTACGAACGCTTAAGTCCGACAGCCTCCTAGTTTGTATATCGCGTGGGCGCCATTAGAGATCTGAACTCGATACCCCATCTATCTTGACGTCTGCATAGTACCCACACAGCAGGGCCGGTCAAATAGCGCACGCCATCCGGGTCGAATCGCTCAAAACTGAGCTCGACTATCACCTGATTGGGGGACAGGTTGACGATCTCGAAATCGCCTAAGCCGCTGGAATGCCAGTTTTCCCGCTCGCGCAGACGATCAAAATTCATCGATACGATCGGCGCGGCGGCATCTTCGGCGTAGATACACTGTCCGGCACAATCGGTCACAATATAGAAAACATAACCACGACCGATCACTTCTCCGGTCGCGTCAAGGCGGCTGTATTCGACTTCAAAGTTAACTTTCTGATCAGAAGCCTGGCGCTGGGTAATCGTATCGAATCGGCTACTTGCCCAACCCATCCGCTTTAGTCCATCGAAATCAGTGTGAAACTGCTGCGGCTCCTTGGCAACGATAAGACCGCAGGCGGTGTGGCTAATCTGGGGATAATTTACTGCCCATTTCAAACAACCCTACTATGCTTTATGTAATCAGGTCTTTGAATTTATTAACAGCTAGATCCAACGCCTAACCTTCTTCTTGTAAGCCAGGTATTCATCACCAAACTTTTTCTCGAGATACGCCTCTTCTTTCGCGATCGCAATATAATAAAGAAGTATCGCGGCGGGAAAAAAACTGATGAATATCCAGAGACTATTAGTCGCGATACCAATGCCCATATTGATCAGGCAGAAGCCGAGATAGATTGGGTTTCTAGACCAGGCGTAGAAGCCCGTTGTCACGATGGCGGTAGTTGGTTTCCATGGCTCTATAGCCGTGCCCGCACGATTAAACGAACTATTCACCACAATAGCAATCACGATGCCGATCAGGACGAACAGATAGCCGAGGATTTCTAGCGACTCGGCTATGCCCATGCCTAGTGGCCAGCGGTAGTGTATTGCCGCACCAACAAGGATTAGGCTGGCGAAAATCGCCGGAGGAGGAAACTTTACGGCAGCGCCTTTTTTGTCCTCACCCTGCAACCCAGAATTGATCGATTCCTTGTTCATAGTTCGCTCCTCAATTCAGCATCATGGAAGCTAGCCGTGCATACCCCGGGCCAGTCAATTAACCGCCGCCCATGGCGGTTCCGCCAGTCGCCTGTGCTTATTCCTCACGTTACTCCACTGCGCCTTCTCGGCCCGGCATCTCAAACTCACAAATATTCAGGCCGCGCTCCGGATACTTGTCTTCGAATTCAGCAGCGACAGGCAACTCACCGAGATAACGTCCGTTTGGATTGTGTTTCTCGAAGAGCTCCACCAGAAAACCGGTACTGAGAAACGGGCTATTGATGGTGGCAACTACTTTAGCGTTCGCTGCGCAAATGCTCCTCAGCTTCTTCATCACCGCGCCGTAATTCTTTGCCGCATCGAAGCTTCCGCGCTGTCGCGTCGGCGGGTCGATTATAACAAGATCATAGCGGCCAAACTGTTTGATCCGACCCCAGGATTTGAAGAGATTATGGGGTATCGATTTTACATTTCCCAGATCCTGCTCATTCAACACATGATTGTGCTCGCCCCATTTAATACTGGGTTTACTCATGTCCACGTTAGTTACCGACCGGGCACCACCGGCGAGCGCTGCAACGGAGAGAGAGCAAGTGTAGGCAAAAAGGTTCAAGACATTGGCTCCGCGGCTATTCTCCAGGAGCCAGCCGCGCAGGCAACGCATGTCCAGGAACAGGCCACAGTTCTGCTGCGCACCTGGATGCACCTCGAAGCGCAAGCGGCCCTCGGTAACTACGAGCTGCTCCAGCTCGTAACCATGCATCATTTCCGCAGGGGCACCCCTCTCATAGCGTTTCTGCAGAGCTATGCTTACGATCTGTTTGTGGGCATCGGCGCGCAGCAATATCTCGTTAAGAGCCGAGACCTCCTCGATTTCTGCATAGGCCGAGACTAATAGCAGCGGCGGCAGCCAATCGATGCAGACGTGTTCCAAATCAGGGTAGAGTTGACCGCGACCATGAAAGACCCGCCGCGCATCTAGCTGCTCGACACTGAAAAAAGTGTTTACCGCTTGCTCTATTGCTGCATATCTCAACACATGATTTCTCGACGGCCTGACAGTTGCTTCTTTGATAGTGAGTAATAGCGCGACAAGATAGCCGCTACTTTCTACTCAGGACTTTTTTATCTTGAATCTCGATTTCCGCGTAGGAAGCCGCAGGCATCTCTGCCTCAAGCTGTTGCAAGAAAGCATCGACGTCGTCGAAGGACAATTCGGCGAGAGCCGTTTCGTCGATATTCCACCATTCACTCTTCAATAAACTTACAATCTGCTCCATGGCAAAGCGGGAGCGCACAGACTTGCCGGGATTCCCTACGACAATCTGGTAGGGCTCGACGTCCTTAGTCACTACGGCGTTGCGTCCGATTACGGCACCGTTACCAATCTTCACTCCAGCCATAACAACCACATCATGGGCAATCCAAACATCGTGACCAATGCTGGTGTAGACACAGCTCGCCTGGTAACCCTTGCTTACAGACATGCTGCTGGAAACCCAGTTAATTGGATGATTGTCGGTGGGCTGACCCAGAACCACATTGCGCCCGATGGAACAAAACCTGCCGATAGAGTCGAGATTCAAAATCTCACCGCCATTACGCATATAACTGTAAGCCCCCATGCGCAACGGCCTATCTGCCCTGGGCAGACGAACGCGCACATTACCGAGTCGAGAATGCTGTTCCATGATCAGGTGAGACTGCGCGCTGATATTTGCGAAATCTTGAATTCTCACGCCACGGCGCTTCGCCTTGAGCTTCTCTAGTCTGTTGAAGATATTTGCCACCGGACCCTCTTAATTATCTTTGCGCAGATAGCGGCCATCGAACCACACATCCCAACTGCGGGTATCATCGTTATATTGCTCGAAGAACTGCCGCACGCTGCCGTCAGCATTGGGCGTCCAGGTTCCACGAAAACGCGCCGCGCTGCCGTTAAACGGATAGATGTTACCCACGAGTTGCATTTCCTCAGCAAGCATTCCGCCTGCTATATCGATGGAGTAACGCCCCTGCGAGATCCACAGCTGTCGCCACTGCCCCTGCTCAGGGTTATAGTAGTTGACGCTGGTGCCTGTGCTACCCTCGGCGCCCTGCCAGCTCTCCAACAGCATGCAGCCACCTTCCATCTTCTGGATACTGTTACTGCCCGCCACTTTACCACTCACATTGTCGGTGACTTCCCATTCACCCAACCAGAAATCAAATGCGCGGAACTGCGGCTCGCTACAACCGCTGTGTTGTGCCCACGAGTGATTGACAGGTAAAACTAGCACTGCTGCTAGCAAGCTAATTGCTACCAATTTGGGCCCATCTGACATCGCCTTCTCCGGAATTTTTCCATACAGAGCAAGCAGTGCTGGAAACTTGCTGCTGTGTAATTCTCAACTATTCTAAATAGTAGCAATTCAATCCAGCCACTATACGGTATACTGCCCCGCAATGAGTAGTGCACAAGACATTTTACAATCTGTTTTTGGTTTTTCATCTTTCCGCCCTCCCCAAGATCAAATAATCGACGCCCTGGTCAATGGGGACGATGCACTGGTATTGATGCCAACCGGTGGCGGCAAGTCGCTGTGCTATCAGATTCCTGCACTGGTGCGCGAGGGCTGTGGTGTCGTTATCTCGCCGCTGATTGCCTTGATGCAGGATCAGGTGAGCGCATTGAAGGTGTTAGGCGTACGCGCTGCCTTTCTAAATTCGACACTTAGCGGCCTCGAAGCGCGCGAGATCGAACGCGCTTTGCGCGCTGGCGAACTGGATCTGCTGTATATCGCCCCCGAAAGATTCACTCAGGCAAACACCCTCAAGCTATTAAGAGAGGCTAGCATCTCTTTGTTCGCGATCGATGAGGCCCATTGTGTATCGCAGTGGGGGCACGATTTCCGCGCCGATTATCTGCAGCTAAGCTTATTACATGAACTCTTTCCCGAGGTGCCGCGCATCGCGCTTACCGCGACCGCGGATGACAGAACTCGTGGCGAGATAATCAGCCGTCTCCAGCTGGAACATGCCGGACAATTTATAGTTGGCTTCGATCGACCGAATATCTGTTATCGCATCGCGCTTAAATACAATGCCAAACAACAGTTCCTGAAATTCTTGCAGACCGAGCATGCCGACGATGCCGGCATCGTGTATTGCCTTTCCCGAAAAAAGACCGAGGATATCGCCTATTGGCTGCAGGGTGAGGGCTTCAATGCATTGCCATACCATGCCGGATTGCCGGCGCACACTCGAGCGGATCATCAGAGTCGATTCCTGCGTGATGAAGGTGTAATCATCGTCGCCACCATCGCCTTTGGCATGGGCATCGATAAACCCGATGTACGTTTCGTCGCACATCTGGACCTGCCCAAGACTATCGAATCCTACTATCAGGAAACCGGCCGCGCCGGCCGCGATGGCGAACCTGCTAACGCATGGATGATCTACGGCCTGCAAGATGTCATCAAGCTCAGGCAGATGATGGAAGGCTCCGATGGTAGCGCGGAGCACAAGCGCGCCGAGCAGCATCGTCTGAATGCCATGCTGGGACTGTGCGAGATAACCAGCTGTCGTCGCCAGGCACTGCTGTCCTATTTCGGCGAGCGACTGGAGAAGCCCTGTGGCAATTGCGACTGCTGTCTGCAACCGGCACAGACCTGGGACGGCACCCAGGCAGCGCGGAAAGCCTTGAGTGTGGCCTATCGTACCGATCAACGCTTCGGCGTAAACCATCTTATCGACGTGTTGCGTGGTGCCGAGACCGACAAGGTCTTTCAGTTCAATCATCATCGACTCGCATCTCACGGCATTGGGCAGGAGTTGGACAATACTCAGTGGCGCTCGGTATTCAGGCAGTTGGTCGCCCGCGGCTATCTGAGCGTCGACCTGGAGCGCTATGGAGCGTTGCGCCTGGAGGAGAGTTGCCGAGCTCTGCTGCGCGGGGAAGAAACCCTGCAACTCAGGAGTGATGTGAAACCCAAGACAGCGAAGCGGCAAACCAAGACGCCGCTCGCTGCCGATGTAGATGTAGCACTGTGGGAGGCCCTGCGTGAATGCAGACGCGAGTTCGCCGAGGAGCAAGGCGTGCCACCTTATGTGATCTTCCACGACAGCAGCTTGCAGGAGATGTGCGTAAACCTGCCGCAGGACATGAGTGCCTTTGGCCTGATCAGTGGCGTTGGCGAGAGAAAACTGGAAAAGTACGGCCCTGCCTTCCTGCGTGTGATTGCCGATCATCTGCTACAGTAGCGTATTCGAGCAGCTGCTCAGCTTGCAGGAAACCAGCCGCCAGTGGATAGCGCCTGATGCAAGCCCCCAGCTCATCCAGGCCTTGCTCTTCAGCAAATAGCTCTTCACCAAATAGCCCAGCAAATAGAGATTGCAAACAACCGGCGTAATTGGCACCCTAAGCGGCAGCCAGGAACAATAAAAGGGGACCCAAAATGATCCATCGATGTGTTTCAAAGCCAATCATAGCAACCCTCTGCAGCCTTTTCACCCTGATCCTCAGCACCCATAGCCATGCCGCCGAGCTGGACCGAATAGGCACTTTCGACTTCCCCACTTCAGGCTCCCCGGCGGCGCAAGAGCATTTCATCCTGGGCGTTGGCTATCTGCACAGTTTCGGCATGACACAGGCCCAGAGCGAATTTCGACGCGCTCAGGAGATCGAGCCAGATTTTGCGATGGCATACTGGGGAGAGGCCTTCACCTACCAGCACCCCTTCTTTGGGCAGAAAGACGCGGGGCCTGGTGAGGCGCTAATGCGCTTAGGCTCAACCAGCGAAGAGCGACTCGCCAAGGCACCTACCGAGAGAGAGAAGGGTTTTCTGCGCGCTGCCGAGGCCTACGCACTAACCGTTGGCGACATGCCCCAGAGACGCACCGCCTGGATGAATGCCATGGCGGACCTCTACGACCAATACCCCGATGATGCCGAAGTGAAGGCCTTCTATGCCGCCTCCATGCTAGCGGGAGCAACGGCCGCCGAGAACGATCGGGAACGCCTCAATATGCGAGCTGGCGCCCTCGCCCTGGGGCTGTTTAAGGAGAATGACAAGCACCCCGGCGCGGCCCACTATGTGATTCACGCCTTCGACGATCCAGTCCATGCCCCCATCGCTCTGGAAGCGGCTACCGCCTATGCCGATATCGCACCGGCGGTATCGCACGCTCGCCACATGCCAACGCATATCTTCATTCAACACGGCATGTGGAACGAAGTATCACTATGGAATGACTCGGCCTTCAATGCCGGGCTCGAACTCTGGCAGCCAGGGGATTCAACCGGCGACATGAACCATTCTTCCGACTGGGGTCAATACGGTGATCTGCAACTTGGCGATCTGGAGAAATCCCGGCGCTGGATTCAACGCGGCCAACTGGTCCTCGACAACGATCCAACTAGCGCGCGCTCGATCAGCACAGTCAAGACGATGAAAGCAAGACACATTATCGAGAGTAAGCAGTGGCAGATACAGCCTCTAAGCGATGATTTAGATGATACGGAGCTACTCGCACTGGGGCTGAGCGCCGCCAGTCTGGGCGACCTGGCGCTAGCCAATCGGGTCGTTGCAAGATTAGCTAGCATGCTCGCGACCAACCCCAGAAATTCCCAGATCAAATTAGTCCATCATGAGGTTGCCGCTCTAACCCTGCACAAGGAATCCATGCAAGGATCAATGGTTGACGTAGCGAAGCGCCAGCAGGCCATCGACCTGATGCAAGAAGCGATGGCACTCAAGGAAACTCAGCGTCCTCCTAATGGCGCCGCCACTCCGCTGAAACCCGTGCATGAACTAGCCGCAGAAATGCTATTGGAGATGGGCCAATACGAGGAAGCGGCAAAATTGTTCGATGTCTCGCTGCAGCGCCTGCCGAACCGCCCTTGGTCGCTCTTGGGGGCAGCGCGCAGCTATAAAGGATTGAATAACAAAGCCCGAGCATCGACCATGTACCACTCCTTGCTGGCTATCTGGAGTGATGACGGCCACCCAGCCGTTCGGGAAGCAAAGCAATACCTGGGTTACTAACACCTCGTTGGATCCTCAACTTCAAACTCAAGAAGAGAAGCGCTATGAGCAATCAGGAATTAGAAAAAGTTGCCGGCAATGGATTGATTAATCGACGCCACCTGCTCGGCCTCGGTTTAGCCGGCATGGGAACAGTCGCGTCCAGCGCTTTGTTAGGGGCGGATGCAGGGCTCAAGCTGGAAATACCAGATTGGTCCAGAACACCGGGCAAGAATGCAAGCGGCTACGGTTCACGCTCACGATTTACCGAAGACATACAGAGAATGTCGGGCAATCCAAACCCTCTGTATCCCGGCGGCGGCGCGTCGCGCTCCCCATTGCATCAACTGCAAGGCAGCATCACGCCGAACAGCCTACATTTTGAACGACATCATGCCGGCGTTCCGGATATCGATCCAGCGCAGCATAAACTCGTAATACATGGTCTGGTGCGCCAGCCCTTAATGTTCAGCTACGAAGACCTGTTGCGCTATCCGATGGTCAGTAAAATTTATTTTTTGGAATGCTCAGGAAACAGCGGCACGCTATTCGGACCGAACCCAGTCGATGGCACCGCGCAGAGCATTCACGGGCTCGTATCGGGTGCCGAATGGACCGGCATACCCCTATCAACTCTTCTTGATGAGGCGGGGGTAGACCCCGAAGCTCGATGGATTAATGCGGTGGGTGCCGATGCCGCCAGCATGGGCCGCTCTATTCCTCTCAATCGTGCTATGGATGATGTAATGCTCGCACTGTTCCAGAATGGTGAGCCAGTCAGACCCGAGCAGGGCTATCCAATGCGCCTGTTCGTACCCGGCTGCGAAGGCAATATTAGCGTGAAATGGCTAACTCAGATAAAGCTCTCTACCGAGCCGAGTCATTTCCGTGACGAGACTAGCAAATACACCGACACAAGACCGGACCGCAAGAGTCTGCAATTCACCTTACCGATGGACACGAAATCGGTTATTACGTCGCCTTCTGGTCAGATGAAACTGCAAAGACAAGGTATCTATCAGATTAGCGGCTTAGCCTGGTCAGGCCGCGGCAGCATTCGCCGAGTCGAAGTCAGCGCAGATGGCGGGCGCAGCTGGGCCGACGCCCTGCTGCAATCCCACCAGAGCGAAAAAGCGCTGGCAAGATTCAGCATCCCCTGGCAATGGTCTGGGAGCGAAGCGGTTCTGCAGAGCCGGGCGACCGACAGTCAGGGTAACGTGCAACCAACACGCTCCAGCCTCGTCAGCGAGAAAGGTAATATCAGTACCTATCATTTCCACGGCATCCAAAGCTGGGCCGTAAATAGCGCAGGAGACGTTGCCAATGTCTATGCTTAAGCAGCTCGTATCTACCGTTGTGATGACGCTTGGCCTTGCCATCGGTCTGTCTACTACCACTCATGCACAAACCCTGGGCACGCCAATCAGCGAGGATCAGCTGCGTGATTTCGACCTGATCGCTGCACCGGACGGTAGTGGTTACCCGCAAGGCAGTGGCACGGCAATACAGGGCAAGGAAGTCTTCGAGAGACGCTGCGCTGCCTGCCATGGCATGCGCGGGGAAGGAACCTCCGCGCAGACGCGCCTGGTCGGTGGCGATATGCAGTCCCAGACGAGCCCCCTTCGCACCGTAGGCAGCTATTGGCCCCACGCCAGCACCATTTTCGACTACGTACAGCGCGCGATGCCGGCCGATGCGCCGAAATCCCTCTCCAGCTCCGAGGTCTATCAGGTAGTTGCCTATGTGCTGTATCTGAACGAGATTATTGAGGACTCTCGAGTGTTGGATAAGACCTCTCTTGTGCAGGTAGAAATGCCTAACAAGGACGGCTTCATCGATAGCAGCCAAGCCCCGTAAACCCTCATCAGGGAACCTCTGAACCAGTCTGTAACCATCTGTTACGGGAGGTTCCCACGCTCCACAAATACAAGTATTATCCCCCCGCCTTCGAAATATCACTTAAGTGAGGATCCAATGAGCAAGTCGTGGATGAATTTGTGCATCTTAAGCACAGCAATAGCCTTGTTGTTTTCGAAATCACTGTTTGCCGCCGAAGGCCTGGTTATGCCGCTGATCGATGGCCAGCCCAGCTTCGACGATTTCCAGAACATGGCTCCCTCTTCAGTTCTCGCCCGCTCCATGGCCAAAGTAGAGAACTTCATCCAACGCGAACCTGCTCCCGGCCAACCGTCGGCACAGCGTACAGAGGTCTATATTGGCTACGACAGCGAAGAACTCCACGTAGTCTTCCTCGCCTTCGACTCAAACCCGAGCCAGATCCGCGCCAATCTTTCATCGCGCGAGAATATCGATGGCGATGATCACGTCGAAATCACCTTCGATACATTTAACGATCAACGCGCTGCATTCTCATTTCGAACGACTCCTCTTGGCATTCAATGGGATGCCCGCTGGACTGAAGGCTCATCACGTCGAGGCGGTTTTGACACCACATTAGAAATGGTATGGGAAAGCGATGGTGAACTTACCGACCAGGGTTATATGGCTAGAATGTCAATCCCACTGCGCAGCCTGCGTTTTCCGGACAGCTCAGAACAGACCTGGCGCATCCAGTTCGCCAGAAATATTCCGCGATTGAGCGAGGGATCTTACTGGCCGCCCTATTCTGTCGACGTAGAGGGCCGGTTGAATCAGACCGCGATACTGACCGGTATACGCGACGTATCGCCGGGTAGTAACTCGCAGATCATTCCTTTTATTTTTGCCAGAGAAGTCGACGCTCTCGATCCGGGTGCAACCGGCGGCCCCAAGTTCGATGGGAACTCCGAGCAGGAAGTTGGTTTGGATGCGAAGTTTGTCTTCAATGATTCTATGGTACTCGATGTCACTCTCAACCCCGACTTCTCCCAGGTAGAGTCTGACCAGCCGCAGGTAACGCTGAACCAGCGATTCGAAGTACAGTTTCCCGAACGTCGCCCGTTTTTCGTTGAGAACGCGGACTTCTTCGCTACCGATTCAGATCTCGTGTTCACTCGCCGAATCATCGACCCTGAAGGTGGCGCGCGCTTCACCGGCCGCGCCGGCAACTATGGATTTGGCAGCATCCTGATCAACGATGCGGCGCCTGGACTGAATCGAGCCGAAGGCGACCCTCTTCAGGGCGAGAAGGCGAATATTGCAATCCTGCGCGGCTTTATGGACATGTCCAATCAGGACCGAGTCGGCGTACTACTCACGAATCGTGATCTCGGCGACGGCTATAATCGCGTGGCAAGCCTGGACGGCCGCTTCAAACTGACCAATAACTGGACCACTCAGGTGCAACTCGTGGGCACGGAAAGTGAGCCGGCAAACGGCGGCGCAGAGACCACGGGCTACCAACGCAACATCCAGATTAACCGTGCCGGACGTACCTTCAGCAACCACACACATTTTATCGAGACCACCAGCGACTTCCGCGCCGAGCTGGGCTTTCAATCACGCTTCTTCCGCTCCGATTCGTCGGGCATCCACCAGCGCGTGAATTTTAATTTCTATCCCGAAGACTCCACCATCAATCGCTGGAATGCCAATCTGTTTGGTGTCTATATCGATGACATTGGCGGAGATAAGATATACACGCAACTTGGGCCGGGCTTCGGGCTCAACTTTGACACACATGTTTTCAACGTCGGCTACACAGACTATTCCGAGACGCTTAGACCGAAAGATTTCGCTGGCATAGTAATGAATCGCGTCTATCAGTACGACGATGTGCAGTTCGGCTATACGAACACGACACTTAACACGCTTTCATTCAGCGCCAATTTTAGAACCGGTACAACACTGAACCTCGTTCCACCGACAGGTCTGTTACCGAACATTGCCGAAACTACGCGCTTTGATTTCGATGTGCTTTGGCGTCCGATTGATAGATTGCGTGTTTCCAGTGCCTTTTTCCATACCACATTAGAGAACGAAGCTAGCGGCGCCGATATCTTCACCAACAAGATATTCCGAAGTAATTGGAACTACCAATTCACCAAAGAATGGTCGCTTCGCTTCATAGCACAGTACGACGAGACTGATGCCGGCCCTGCTTCTCGATTAGTGGACGACGAAAACCTGAACTTCGACCTCTTGCTTCGCTACGTAATCAATCCCTGGTCTGCGCTCTATGTTGGCTACAACACCAACCAGAGCAACTTCGATATCATCGAGATGGAAGGTGAAAGAGAAGTTGTGGTATCGAACGACCTCAGGAGAGACGGCGACCAGGTATTTGTGAAGTTCTCCTATCTTTTCCAACGCTAGGTCTGTCTGCTTGATTAAGTTGTTAACAGTGGGTCAAACGCCGCGTCTGCCCCACTGCTACTTAGAGCAGCGAATTACCCCAGCTGTCACAAATTATTACATCCACTGAAAATTGAATTGTTCTAGGTCAATATCCGCGATCCCCAGCAGAATATACTCGTCCTTACCAGAAAGCGCTGATTTCCGTGACCTGCAGCGCCACGGTTCTGCGCTCGCGCAATCCACTTGCGCCTGAAAATCCAGCGGATCTCGTAGCTGGCGTCGCGCACCACGGGAGTTCGTTGGCACCTGCCAAGGGATGCGTTTATACTGTTTTCACTTCCCGAAACAGGGATCATCACGTAGGTTGATTTTCCGCCAGCCTCAATACGACGGCCTGCGGCGCTTAAACCAATCGAGGAATTGGAGCATGAATTACATTATTAATATCGAAGCCAAAGCGGTCGCAAAGCAGACTCTGCTGATTTCAACCATGGTGCTAACCGGCCTGTTCAGCTCTGGCCTGGCTGCCCAGGATGACTCCGAGATCCGAGAGCAGTATCCCCAGATTGCCGATCTCTTTAATGCTTTCGACGTAACGCAAGCCAAAGCGCTAGAGGAAATCGTGGCGATCAACGCCAATCCTGCAACGCAGCAGGCTCAGAATGAACTACTGATGAGCCTGAAGATGCAGGCCAACATGAGCATGAGCGAGATGATGGCTGCTGGTATGGGCCACGGCGGTGGTATGGCCATGGGCAATAGCAATGGCCCGCACCATGAGCTGGAAGTTGAGGCACGCGTACGACTGTTAGAAATGACACGCGCGAAGCATAGCCATGAGGCGGCGCGCTCCGCATTTAATAATAGCTCGGCGATAAATCGCCATACAGCCGAAGTATTCAAACGTGGGCGAGGTTTCGAGGAGAGGCTGTATACCATCTACATCGATGACTCCATCGATGACAAGCGTGCCGCGGTTGCTACGGCGATCGAGGACTATCTGAGCGACGACCAGCATTCCGTGGCGACGGCACCGAAAGAGAGTGACTACCTGTTAGAGCACGACCAGGCCAACGGGCTGAAATCTGCATTCCCGCTGCTGAGTGGGTTCCTTTGGACCCATCAGTGGTTGCAGCTCGCGGCGCTTGAGGCAGTAATTCTGCAAGGCCTGGACAGCCAGTTCAATGGCGGTGTCAACGTAGCCCTGGAGCGCTTCTGGAACAAGATCGGTTCTGCTGGAGGTATGACTATGTACCCTGCTCCCAGCGAACTACCGATGGCGCCAGCGATCGCCCCGGATCTCTACAGCCAGTCACCGGAGGCTGCGATCATCCTGGACAATCTGAATCTTCTGGAGACAGTCATCGCCGATATCCTCGCCTATCCAAATGTTGAAAATCGCGATGAGTTAATGGATCAGGCCGTCGTGTTTTTTACTGACAAGGAAACGAATAATGCCGAGTCCATGGATTATCTGCTATTCGCGCTCCGCGGCGGCATCTACAATCAGGGTGGTCCTGCGGTTGGGGAGCTCATGCAGTCGGAGCGCAATCGTGCCCGCGAAGCCATGAACATGCAACACAATATGATCATGTCCTCCCCACAGTAGAGACCAGATACACTCTTGAAGTCTCAGCTTGAAAAAGGGGGCTGAATCAGTTGATTCAGCCCCCTTTTTCGTTTTGGCAGTTGTTCGCGGATGATAGCCGCTTGCGTTGCTAGAGGCGAAACGAGAAACTAGCGCCTTACTTAGCAGGAAGTTTGCCCATGTCCCGCATTTTCAAGGCCGCGATACTGTTGCTGCTTCTAGTCAGCATCCCGCTCGGCCTTGTACTTTTCAGACCCGGTTTGGTACTTGGATCACTGCTCAGATCCAGCGCAGACCAACTCGGCTATGAGATTGTATCGATGCAAGTGAGTCAACTCGGCGCTAGATCGATGACGCTCGCTCAGCTAAGCCTGTCGAGCGTTGACCTACAGCTGGATTTTACCAACCTGATCGTTCGCTATTCCCCAACCGGGCTTCTCGCAGGCCGAGTGGAATCGGTACAGATTGCTGAGACTACGGTACGCAGCAATTCGAATTCAGACCAAACAACCGACTCCGATCAGATGGCGCCAGCCGAGATACTTGCGACTTTCGATGACCTCGGAATCGGCACTCTCAGCTTGCGGCAGTTAATTTTAGTTGATGCCGAAAACGGCATCGAGGCGCAACTAAGCGTACAAAGCCCACCACTGCAGATACAGGGCAGCGCACAGCTCAAAGCCCTGCCCGACTTCGTTCTCGAGTTTGTGCTAGAGCGAACAGGAGCTAGCGATTTCGACATCGCATCCAGCGCCCGTCTACTTGATGAGTCGATCTTCATATCCAGTATTCAGTTGAAAGCCATCCGCAATGAAGTATCGCTCAGCGGCACCAGCACAGTCTTCTTGAACCCGCTACGCGAGCAGCTGTATCAGTTGCTGCCGACGTCGACGGTGATATCCAACGATAGCCTAAGCCTGCAGAGCGCATTCGATATAGAAGACCTTTTTGGCGAAGCTTCGATCTCGAACATTAATCTCGTCTTCCAAAGCCCCGATTCAATGCTTCATATTAGTCAGGAATCGGACCTCGGAGCGAGCGAGATGCAACTGCGCTTGCCGATTCGGTTACAAGGCGACATAGCGACTCGCACAGGCGAGATGCAGCTAACCCTGGGCGAAGTTTATGGCAGCGGTAACTGGAGTCTTGCAGACGCTAACTTTAGCGCCGACAGCAGCTTTACCGATATACAGCTGCACTGCACGTCGTTCACATCCTGCGATATACGCAGCGAATGGCAGAGTAATGTGACTCAGTGGCGTTTCGGCGACTACGTCGGAGACAAGCTTGGCGTGACAGCAGCGCTGCGCTTTAACTATTCCAATGACGAGATGCGTCTCGCTTCAGAGCTGGTTCAGATCAGACTTCCTTCTCTTAAAAGTGAATCCGACCCTGCCATGCTCGATCTCGCAACGACGTTGCAACTAGATGCCTTGGAGTTTCGGGTAGGCGATGTCATTAGTGGCGGCTTCAACTTTAATAGCAGCGATTTAAATTTAGAAAACTACCTGATCGACCTGGAAAATCCGGCTTACTCTGGAAAACTTCAACTAGAGGATGATGTACTCACCGGTATCCTGGAGCTCGATCTAGACCAACGCCTTCGTCTCGGTATTGGCCTGCAGCATTTCTTCCTCAGAGATACGGGGGACGTAGTGTTACAGCTGGCGGCATTGGAATTCAGCGAGGCCGAACCTCTTTCCTCCCTACTGACAGTCAAAGGCCTGGAAGCCGATCTACTCGCCGGACAAATAGAAGGATACGCGAACATCTCCTGGAGCAAGCAAACAGATGACTCGTGGCGCTTCGGCGGGCCTATCGCTCTTGGCCTGGATCGACTCAGTGGCTACTACACTGACTATTTTTTCGTCGACCTGAGCACCAAGCTATTCGCCGAGGCCACGACACCACTGGGGATGCAGGTGACGAACCCCTCCAGCGCTAGCTTAGGCCGCATAGACATAGGTCTCCCATTGCAAAACCTCTCCTGGCAGTATCGATTCGACACGCTAACAAGCGCGGTGCAGCTAAACGATTTCACCACCGAGGTATTAGGTGGCAGGCTCAGCATTCCCGCAGCGCGCTACAGTTTGACGGGAGACCGCCAGCAGATAGATGTGGTGCTTGCCGATATCGATGTAGCAACTTTAGTGGGATTAGCGGATTACCCGCAGTTGCAAGCCGATGGCTTGATCAGCGGCTACCTTCCCTTCGTGCTGGAAGGCAACAAGATTACCATAGACAGGGGGCTAATCGGCGCGCTCAACCCCGGCGGCAGTATTCGCTACACACCCGAATCTCCGGCGCCTAGCAGTAATCCGAGTCTACGTTTGGTCAACGAGGCCCTCGCCAACTATCAATACCAAATCATGAACACCGAAGTGTACTATGACGAAGAGGGGGAGTTGCTATTGAATGTCCAGCTGCAGGGCCGCAATCCAAACATGAACGATGGGCAGGCGATAAACCTGAACGTGAACATAAGCGACAATATACCCTCACTGCTTAGGAGCCTACAGGCTAGCCGAGTCATTACAGACGAGCTGGAACGCTTTCTTGCCAGACCTTAGTTATTTTATTCTATGGCGCTCTGCTGCCTGTTCGAATTAAACTTAAGCAAGTGTTCATGTTCGATAGCTAAACTAGTGAACACAGGACTAAGTCGGTGCCAATTACAGCTTAGTCAGGAATTCCTGTAATATTAAACACTCATCAGGGTCAGGCAACACTATGCAGAGTCACTATCTTCTAAAAATGCTGCGCACCGGCAGCTGCTGGACACTCCTGGCGATAGGGCTCGGCGCCTGCACACCCACCGTTCAGGTGGCTATGCCAAACGAACCGATTACCATCAATCTCAATGTCAGAATCGAGCATGAGATTCGAGTCAGGGTGGAGGAAGAATTGGATGATATATTCACGTTAGACAGTGGACTTTTCTGAGGAACACGCATTATGAAGAACGTACTCTCTAAATCCCTGATTTTAGTTTGCTTCTTGCTGCTAATTCCGGCTGGCTATGCTCTGACTTTGCAAGAAGCAAAAAACTCCGGGCTGGTGGGAGAACTGCAAAGCGGCTATGTCGGCCTGGTGGTCGAGTCTGTTAACTCTGAAGTGCTTGCACTGGTAC
Organism: Pseudohongiellaceae bacterium; assembly: GCA_040880325.1. Lineage (GTDB taxonomy): Bacteria > Pseudomonadota > Gammaproteobacteria > Pseudomonadales > Pseudohongiellaceae > UBA9145. The sequence continues at coordinate 55,935 of JBBDIR010000056.1, read as the reverse complement.
GCGATGTTAACAATCAGCGCCGGGAGCTGTATCGAGAAATTGCACAACAAAATGGCATTAGCGTTGAACAAGTTGCAGCCCTGGCCTTCACCAAGGCGGTGGAAGCCACTCCTGTTGGCCAGTATCTACAAGACGCCAGCGGCGCCTGGGTCAGGAAGTAAAGGCCGCTCGGTAGGGAGCTCACCCTACACCTGTACCCACTCCAGCCCCGCGGGCTCGCCGCATGCCTCCTGCCAGAGGAAGAACCCTTTAATTTATAGTATTCTCACCCATACTGAATCACAATCGGAATATATCCGGAAAACCTAACAGCTGCTGAACAGCGAGGTGACGATGCAAAGCATACTTTTCAACCCGCAAGACTCAATCGACCCAGTTCGGTGGTAACGAGTTGTTGAAGATTTGGAAAGAGTAAAGCAAAGCGATTCAATACTCTGGATCAACGACCCTATGAATGGTCGCGCCAGCGTGCTCAGTGAGTTGTTAATCCGAATTTGGGATAAGTTCCACGCGAACGACATCGAAATACCTTACCCGCAACGAGATCTGCACATACGATCATCTGCTATTGGCAGCCTGCCCACGAGGGCTGATTAGAATACTTGTAGACAAACTAACGCTAGGTTATAAATGAATCATAACAGAGATATCGATCTCGATAGCTCACTGGAGATATTTAATGAAGATTATTCTTCTATCGCGCAACCCGAAATTATACTCAAGCCGTCGGCTCATCGAGGCTGCTGTTGAGCGTGGCCACGAGGTGCGCACCCTGGACGCCCTGCGTTGTTACATGAACATCACGTCACACAAGCCCTCGATTCACTATAAGGGTGAGGAGATTACCGGCTTCGATGCCATTATTCCGCGTATCGGCGCGTCGGTTACGTTCTATGGCACCGCGGTGCTACGCCAATTTGAGATGATGCGGCTCTACCCGCTTAACGAATCTGTGGCGATTTCTCGATCTCGGGACAAATTGAGAGCCTCACAACTGCTTTCCAGGAAGGGCATTGGCCTGCCCATCACCGGCTTTGCGAACAAGCCAGATGATATTCCGGATCTTATCAAGATGGTTGGCGGTGCCCCTTTGGTTATAAAGCTCCTCGAGGGCACACAGGGAATCGGGGTCGTACTCGCAGAGACGCGCAAGGCCGCCGAGAGTGTTATCGAGTCTTTTCTAGGGCTGCAGATAAGTGTGTTGGTACAGGAATATATTGCCGAGGCAGGGGGTTCTGACATTCGCTGCTTCGTCATTGGCGATAAAGTAGTAGCCGCGATGAAACGTCAGGCACTGGAAGGCGAATTCCGTTCGAATATCCATCGAGGTGGTTCCGCATCGGTTATCAAGATCACCCCCGAGGAACGCTCTACGGCTGTGCGAGCCGCAAAGACTATGGGCCTTAATGTCTGCGGTGTGGATATTCTAAGATCCAACCACGGGCCAGTCGTTATGGAAGTTAATTCTTCACCGGGCCTGGAAGGAATCGAGACGGCTACGGGCAAAGACATTGCGGGCCTGATCATCGCCTTCATGGAAAAGAATATTAAAGCAGGTACGACCAAAACGCGAGGAGCAGGCTAGAGAATGCGTGAACCCTTTGTCATTGGGGATGTATCGGTTCAAGCGGGCACTCATGAGGCAATCGACCTTGCTATCCCCGCTCTGTACACGCACAACCCGATGTTCTGCCCGGTGTATGTGATACACGGGAAACGCCCTGGTCCAATTCTATTTCTCTCCGGCGCCATTCATGGGGACGAGATCAACGGCGTCGAAATTATTCGACGCGTACTGAATCGAAAGTCACTACATCGCGTCAGGGGTACCATCGTCGCCGTTCCCGTGGTGAATATCCTCGGCTTCATCGCACAGACCCGCTATCTTCCCGACCGACGCGACTTGAATCGCTCTTTTCCAGGCTCGGACAAGGGCTCTCTTGCCGCGCGCATGGCACATCTGTTCCTTACCGAAGTGGTGTCACAATGTACTCACGGCATAGACCTACACACAGCCGCCATACATCGTGATAATTTCCCACAAGTACGTGCCGAATTGCATGATCCGGAAATCAAACGTATGGCGCTGGCCTTCAATTCACCGGTGATCGTCAATACACCGGTAGCCGAAGGCACTCTTAGAGATGCGGCGTCCAAGCTTGGCATTCCCGTCATAGTTTACGAGGCCGGTGAGGCGCTGCGCTTTTCCGAGATGGCGATTCGCGCCGGCGTGAAAGGTGTTGTATCCGTCATGCGTGAGTTGGAAATGATTCCGAAGGTAAAGACTCGAAGGAAAAAGACCGACCCCTTCGTTGCCAGCTCCAGCTACTGGGTACGCGCCGAGGAGAGTGGAATACTGCGAGCGAACAAGACCCTGGGTGAGAAAGTTAGCAACGGGGAATCTCTCGGCGTGATCTCGGACCCGTTTGGCTCGACAGAGGAGAACGTAGTCGCCAATGGCGAAGGCATCATCATCGGACGTACAAATATTCCTCTGGTCAACGAAGGAGAGGCGCTCTTTCATATCGCGAAGTTTACCGATGCAGAAAGCGTGCAAGAGACCGTGGGCATGTTTCAGAATGAGATGGACCCTACCACCGATTCTAAACCCTCGCAGGAACCTCCAATCGTCTAGGCTGAAGCTATCCGATAAGGAAAAATATTCGAGTGTGGGAACACAATAAGCAGCCCACTCGCTCCTCAAACGATACCGAGTTTTTTCCTCACATCACTGAACGCTTCATACTGACTTAAATACACTTCACCACTTAAATGTTCGATGAAATCAGTTCTGTTCAGCATGTCCATAACCGGCCCCTTCACCTCAGAAAGATTTAACGTAATTCCCTGTTGTTTAAGCTGAAGATTAATCTGCTCCAGAGTCTCAAGCGCGGTAAAATCTATCTCGTTGATGGCGGTGCACATTAGAATGACATGGGCAATTTCACCGTTGTTGAATACCGCCGCATAAACGATCTCCTCCAAATAAGCCGCGTTGGCAAAAAACAGGCTCTCGTCTACTCGAAGGCTGAGTATCTGTGGATAGCAATCGACTCGGTAGCGCTGCACGTTCCGAAAGTGTTCGCTCCCCGGTATAAGTCCTACCTCGGCAATATGCGGTTTGGAAGTTCGATACAGGTGCAGGACGATCGACAACAATATTCCGAACGATACGCCAGCTTCAACACCAAAGCCTAGTGTAAGCAGCATGGTAACCAGAATAGCCGCGGTATCACTTCGAGATACTCGCCAAGTCCTTGCAATGACCGAAAAATCTACCAGCGCAAGCACCGCAACGATAATGGTTGCTGCCAGCGTAGCCTTGGGCAAGGAATAGAGAAAAGGGGTGAAGAATAATGTAACAATTGCGATAAATGCGGCGGTCATAATACTTGCCGCCTGCGTAATCGCCCCTGCATCGAAATTTACAACCGACCGAGAAAAACCACCGGTAACGGGTAGGCCGCCTGAAAAAGCAGACCCCAGATTTGCCGCACCCAAGCCAATCAACTCCTGATTTGCATCGATGCGTTGCTGTCGTTTGCCGCCGAGTGTCCGCCCAACGGAAACTGACTCCACGTAACCAATAATCGAAATCAGCAAGGCTGGAAGCCAGAGCATCTCTATCAAACTCATTGAAATTTCAGGCAGTGCAAGTGTCGGCAGCCCTACAGGTATCGTACCAACGATGGCCACACCCATGGGCTCGAGATCAAAATATCTAACGACAACGATGGAAAGAATCACAGCAATTACTGGCGCCACCTTTGTCATCAATTGCGCATGATGGCGACTGAAACCTAATTTAACCAACATACCAATCCCGCGACTGCGAAAGAAAACAAGAAGGCAGAGAACACTCGACCCGATCAGTAGTGTTGGGATATTGAAGCCAGCTAGTTGCTGCGAGAGAGAGTGGGCTAGTTCGATGATAGTATCGCCGCTGGCCGGGACCCCAAAAAGATGACGCAATTGGCTAAGCGCTATGATAATAGCTGAAGCCGTAATGAACGCAGAAACTACCGTATGGGAGAGGAAATTTGCCAGAAAACCCAGACGCAGGAAACCAAAAACCACGAGCATGGCGCCGGAAAGTGCAGCAAGCGTTATTGCCGCTGAGGTAACGCTCACATCCACCAACGTGACGACCTCTCCAACTGCTGCCGCTGTCATAAGCGAGGCTATGGCAACGGGCCCAACCGACAATGTACTACTGCTGCCGAACAGGCCGTAGAGCACCAATGGCAGGATACTCGCATACAAGCCCACCTGCGGCGGCAACCCTGCTAGCAGAGCATAGGCGAGCGACTGTGGAATCAACATTATCGTTACTATCAGTGCCGCAATCAGATCGCTACTAAACGTTGCGCTGTCATAGTTGCGCATCCAGCGAAGCGCCGGCAGTAACTTATTCCACCTCCCCATACCTTAGCCCTTCTATCAACAATTCCGCCAATGTCGCTCAGGCTCTACTAACTACTTCAAGCACACTCAGGCTTGAGATTTTAATTTCTTCGGTGCAGCCAGCCACTCGCGGCCTTTTAACATTAGATGCCAATACACAGACGGTAGCAAATTCTTCTTTAAAAACCAGGCGGCCCGAGTTGGTCGAGTACCATTGATCAAAAACTTGGGAAACGATGGCAGCAGTTTTCCGCCATAACCGAATTCTGCTAGCACTATCTTACCGCACTCGACGGTAAGCGGACAGGAACCGTATCCATCATAAGCTGCTTCTGGCTCATGGCCCGCCAGCACGCTAATAATATTGGAGGCAACAACGGGAACCTGTTTACGCACTGCCGCCATGGTCTTGGCATTCGGCGCATTCATCACATCACCAAGCCCCCATACGTTGGCAAATTTATTGTGTCGAAGGGTAAATTGATCGACATCGAGCCAACCCGAATCGTCAGCTAGTTGACTGCTTGCTACAAACTCAGGCGCTGACTGGCCAGGACACACGTGCAGCATGTCAAATTCTTCACAGATTACTTCGTCTTCGCGCCCAGGCTCGCTGGATTTGAAGTATGCGCGCCTCGACTCTCCATCCACCTCGACCAAGGTATGATTGAAATGGGTTCTAACCTTGTATTTATCGATGTATTTCTGCAAAGCAGGTACATAATCTGCTACGCCGAATAACACTCCGCCGGAGTTATAGAAATCAATGGTAATATTTTCAATTGCCCCAGTGCGATACCAGTGATCCGCCGAGAGATAGAGTGCCTTCTGCGGAGCTCCCGCACACTTAATAGGCATAGGCGGCTGTGTAAATATCGCGCGCCCCTGTTTTAGCTTGTTGACCAGCTCCCAGGTATAGGGAGCATGCTCATACGAATAATTCGACGTGACACCATTTTTCCCTAAGCTCTCTTTCAATCCTTTGATCCCGCCCCAGTTGAGTGTGAGACCTGGAGCCACGATCAGTTGCTTGTAATGAACTGACTGATCATTATCCAGCTGCACCGTGCTCTCATCTGGAGTAAAGCCGACCACGGCTTGCTTGATCCAGGAAACAACGCTCGGTATCAAGTCACGAGTATTGCGCTTGGTCTGAACGGCACTGAAGACACCGCCCCCCACCATTGTCCAACCGGGCTGATAGTAGTGATGTTCTGCCGGGTCGACCAGGGCTATACGCAGACTGCTTTTGCGTCTTAACAGGCTGGCAGCGACAGCAATACCACCGGATCCCGCTCCTACAACCACCACATCATAGGAAGGCTTGGCGCGCCCTTCCCTGCTGCTTTCTGTCACAGCCATCTGTGGCTCTGCGCCATAGTCTTTGATCGCATCGCTAACGTCGAAACCTACCGCCTTCGCTTTCGCCAACACGGCGGCCGCACTATCACCGGAGCTGACCCTGGCCGCCGCCCACAGGCATGTCGAACGATTTCCAGTTCGACAGTAGGCATGCACCTTCTTACCCTGCGCTTCGGCATCTTGCAGCAGTTGTAAAAATTCAGCGACCTGTTCACTCGTCTGTTCGCCAGATCTGAAGGGCAAGGACACGACTGTCATATCAAATTTACTCGCCGCCTCGCTGAGTTCTTCTATCGATGGCTGATCCTGGGATTCGCCATCCGGCCGATTACAGACCAGTATCGCGATTCCGTGTTTTTGCAGCTCTGCTAATTCTTCTATCTGGACTTGGGCCGAGACACTCATCGCCTCGCTTAGACGCATTATTCGCATATTTAATTCCTTCTGTGGGCGCAGCAGCGACTAGTGAAAACGGCTACTGCCCATGACGCTTTTCAGCAGGATAATTGCTCTTGAAATGTTTTATTTGAATGCATTGATTGGCACCTTGAGATAGACCATGCCATTGTCTTCAGCTGCAGGAAATTCACCGGCTCGCACGTTCACCTGCAAGGAAGGCAAGATGAGATGGGGCATGCCCAGAGTCTTGTCACGAGCAGTTCGCATCTTTACGAACTCTTCCTCGCTGACGTTGTCGTTCACATGAATATTTCGCGCACGCTCATCGGCGATTGTGGTCTCGTATTCGAGTTCACGTCCTTCTTCCCCGTAGTCGTGGCACATAAATACACGCGTGTCTCCAGGCAACTCCAGAAGTTTCTGTATAGATTTATATAGCGTCTTCGCATCGCCACCTGGAAAGTCTGCCCGCGCGGTACCCGAGTCAGGGAGAAACAAGGTGTCACCGACGAACAACGCATCGCCGATCAGGTGACTCATACAGGCTGGAGTATGCCCCGGGGTATGTATAACTCGCACCTCGAGATTTCCTATATGGTAAATTTCACCATCTTCGAAGAGGTGATCAAACTGCGAACCGTCGTGTGCTAATCCATCTCCGAGATTGAATATACCTCCAAAAACTTCTTGTACTGTTCTTATTTTCTCTCCAATCGCCAGAGTGCCACCAATCTCATCGCGAATATAGTGACCTGCAGATAGATGATCGGCGTGCGCGTGAGTTTCCACGATCCACTCTAGATCCAAACCGTTGTCTCGAATGTATTTGATGATCGCATCTGCCCCTTCGTGAGAGGTTCCACCCGATGCGTAGTCAAAATCAAGCACACTATCTATGACCGCACAGGACTTGGATTGTGGGTCCTTTACCACGTAGGAAAAGGTATTGCTCTCTTCGTCGAAGAAGTGAGTGACCACAGGGTTTACATTAACAGCTCTGTCAGTATTTGGTGATTCTTGCACAGTGACCTCCTGGAAAATGAGTTGGCGTAGTACTTGTGCACTTGTAATACGCGCAATAGGTAAATATTTTATTCGACTGTAAACTGCCCCATCATGCCGTTGTCTTCATGTTCCAGAATATGACAGTGATACATGTAGGCTGTTTCTGGATCCGGGAAATTTTCAAATTTCATGATAAATCTCGCAGTTTGTCCGGGCCCAATTCTGAGTGTGTCTTTGAAGCCAGCCTCCGTAACTGGGGGCGCGACACCGTCGCGATCGAGTATCTGAAATTGGCCATGATGGACATGAAAGGGATGCATCATCATTGAATCATTCTGAATCTCCCATATCTCGGTATCGCCAACAGCAACTCTCTCATTGATTATCCCCAGATCCATAGATACTCCATTAATCAGAAACTCCCCGCCCATTCTCATAGCCCCACCGGCTCCCCCGGCTCCCCCGGCTCCCCCGCCTCCCCTGCCTCGACCCATCATCCCCATACCCATTGGCATAGCCAAGGTAAACCTGCGAGTACGCACCGCCTCGCTTTCATTCATCGGTCTGATAGTCGTAAGGTCTCTTGGTGTGACAGCGGAACTTTCAAGGTTCGATTGTGGCCACAGAGACAGGATATTCAGGGTCTCCACATTCATCGGATGCATATTGCGCATCATGCCTTGGGGTGCGTAGGGCGAGGACGCTGCTATCGGTAGTGAGACCAAATTAACCGGCCTGCCATTGCTGAAATCAACAACAATTTCTGCTCGCTCTGCCGGTGCCAGCTCCAGACTTGTGAGCTTCACTGCCTGTCGCAGGAAGCCACCATCACTTGATATAGTCTCAAACTCCCTGCCGTCATCGAATGCGAAATTATAACTACGTGCATTCGAGGCATTCAGTATTCTAAACCGCACCTTCGTGGTTCGCGGCGCAAACATCGGCGAAGTAGTCCCATTTACCAGAATACGATCTCCGAATACACCAGTCATTAGATCTCGGCGCATACCCACATACCGAAACGAACCGTCTTCATTGAATCGACGATCCTGCACGATGAGTGGTATATCGTCTACGCCATAATCAGAAGGAAGATCCAGTTCCGCACTCTCGTCATCATCTATAATGATCATGCCCGATAGCCCGCGGTAGACCTGCTCCCCAGTCTTCGCCATTAGATGTGAGTGATACCAGAATGTCCCGGCCTTCTGCATGATTTGAAACTGAACATTCCAGGTATCTCCGGTAGCGATCACCTGCGCCGGGCCACCGTCAACATTAGCTGGCACGTGCAAGCCGTGCCAATGTACGGTTGTAGGCTCACCGAGTTGGTTGTCAACAGAGATGGAAACGTCATTGCCGTTTCTAAAACGCATCGTGGGACCATGGAAGTCACCATTAAAACCTAGAGTTGGCGTACTTAGCCCGCGGAGAAAGCTGGAAGTGCCTGTTTGCGCAGTCAGGTGAAAGTGACGCGCTCCCGCGCGCAGCTCGCCATCCAGTAGCGCTGGAATCTTCAACTCATTCAGAAGCTGTTGCGACTGCCCGAATGTATAAAGTGGCAAGAGCAGTCCTGCTGTTCCGGCACTGAGCGTGTGGATAAAATCTCGACGTTTAAGCTTAAGCATATTTGTTTACCTTCAATTCCAGAAAACCGAATCCAGTCGCAGTGCGCAGGGAATATAGCCCTATAGACCGCGCCCAATTACATCAGATATACCCATACCCCCCAACATACTAACGCAGTGATTACAGGAATAAGCATCATTGAAACCATATATTTGACGTGTATCATTTTTTAAATTCTCCTCTACCAAAATCGGAGCCAGAACCTGGCCCATTGCCGCTGAGCTTCTGTCTTCCCCTTCTGTCTTCCTCTTCTGTCTTACCCTTCTGTCTTCCCCTAAAAACAGTGCACGGGTCGTGCCATTTCCACGGAGAAAAATCTACCTACCTGATATCTATAGCTTTATTCACCACAGCCCCGTAGGGCCTTAAAACTTTAATTGACATTAGGCGGCATTCCTGTCAAATATGACAAGTTTCTCGCCAATTATGACAAATTTCATGAACATTATTCTCTCCGACCGAGGCAAGCCTCTCGGTGACATGCTGGAAGCCTATAATTGTCCCGCTATCTTAGTCTCTGTGGATTATCAAATACTGGCATTCAATAGAAATTACGAAACGGCTTTCGGCAATATAGATATCAGTCGCGCCCCACGCTGTTTCGCTGTCTCTCATGGCTACGACAAGCCCTGCGACCAATCAGGAGAAGACTGTCCTCTGGGAGCCGCTCGGCGATCGGGTCACAAAGAACGAGTGCTGCACATTCATCAAACACCACGCGGGAAAGAGCATGTCGATGTAGAAATGCTACCGATTCACAATGACGCAGGGGAGCTGATTTATTTTGTCGAGCTACTCAAGCCCGTACCTTTAGCTAGCGGCGCAGTAGCCGATCAGGAATTAGTCGGCAATAGCCCCGTATTCAACGAGATGTTAGGAAAAATAGCGCGAGTCGGCGAAGTCGAAGCCTCGGTATTGCTGCTGGGAGAATCGGGAACGGGAAAGGAACTCGCCGCACGCGCGATTCACATGGCGAGCAAGAGAAAAGACATGCGACTGGTCACACTCGAGTGCTCCGGTCTGTCGGACACGCTATTTGAGAGCGAGCTGTTTGGTCATGTAAAGGGAGCCTTTACAGGGGCGCACTTCAACAAGAAGGGACTGGTCGAGCTTGCCGACGGGGGCACTCTTTTTCTGGATGAACTAGGAGACATCCCGCATTCCATGCAAGTAAAACTGCTGCGGCTGCTTGAGACTGGCACTTATAGGCCGGTAGGCAGCGTCGAGGTGCGCTCATCGAGTTTCAGACTGGTATGCGCAACTCACAAAGATCTCTATCAGATGGTATTAGATGGAAATTTTCGTAAGGATCTATACTATCGCATTAACGTCTACCCTATTCATGTTCCTGCATTGAGAGAGCGCACAGCCGATATCCCGATAATCGCCAAGTCACTACTAGAACGCCTGGCACCCACGAAGAACTTTCGCCTCACCGCTTCGGCCACCAGAGCGCTTTCAGAGTATGAATTTGAGGGTAATATTAGAGAATTACGCAACCTGCTAAATCGTGCAATCGTAATCACCGACACAAACATAATAGACAATCACGTGATTCATAAATGCATAGAAGAAGATTCGATAATTAGAGATGCGGTCTACCAGGGCGTCTCGCACAAAGCTGGAAATAAGAAAGATCAGCTCTGGGTAGACTTAAAAACCAACGAGCGCAATTATCTAAAACAAGTGCTGGCTGCGCACCGCGATGATAAAGAGAAAACCGCAAAAGTTCTTGGCATTAGCTTACGCTCACTCTATCGAAAAATGACTACAGATTAGTACAATCAGCTTGCCGTAACCGTGCAGCAGAGATGCCTGAGCGATTCGACACATTACTCTGAGAAAAACAGGAACCCACTCATGAATTTAAAAGTGTTTATCGCCATTGTCTTTCTAGTTCTGACTGGAATATTCGTACTACAGAATATGGAAGTGGTTCAGGTTAATTTCTTACTCTGGAGCCTCGAAGCGTCGAGAGTAATCATCTATCTGACTATTTTCCTAATCGGCGCCTTGGTGGGTTGGCTGGGAAAATCCCTGCGCATGCTCTAAGCTGCCTATGCTCTAAATAGGCAGATCAGGATTCTTGGAGTTGCCCCCCATAAGAAAGGATGAACCGCAATCTACCGTGTAGGTACCACGCAACAGGTTTCTACCTATTAACATTCGAAAGCTCATCGAATCTCTATCGGTGAGTGTCAATTCGGCTATAAGAATATCTTTGCCAAGCACAATCGTCGACTCGATCACGTAGCGTTCTTCTTTGTGACCACCCGAGTCGGAAACTTCCCGCCTGTCAGATACCGCCGCATGGCATTCGACCTCGAGATCGGAGTCCTTTTGATTCGGGTGCAGCAGAAATTTAACCCAGGGGTTGCCGTTCTTCGTGTAGGGCTCTATGAAGAAGGCATGCAATGATGAGGTCTTCGCACCTGTATCCACCTTTGCCTTGATTGGCACATCAACCAGATTTGGAAGTTGTACCCACTCTCTCCAGCCTACAGACTTCAATATGTTCGCTTCAATTTGTGCTTCTGGATGCATCTATATCCCGTCCAATCAATTCGTTGTCGCAACATATGCCAATTTGTTAGCCGAAGACTAACCGGAAAAGCACGTTCTTTCCAGCATTCATAGAGTGTAGCAATGGCGTATCAAGGATGGACAGCGTCAGATAGCTGGCGCTCTCTCGATAGGATTCCACATCGGTAGTCTTGCTTTTGGAGAATACGATGGATGGCCCGAAATGCTCGAACAGACAATGGGCTAGAAGGGATGGCCGAGATTTTTCTCGATACAGGGTGCGCATTTATTGGCAGAAACATCGACAACGTTAACTATGTTCAATGCCCCCACTGTAATGTGAGCATGGACAATATAGTCGACACCAAACAAACTCATGTCTGGATTGCGTCCTGCCCCCACTTGCCCCCGATCCTTATACCGGGTTATTCAGAAAACTGAAATTTTAAACTTACAGCGAGTAAATCAACAATCTATTCAAGAGCCGGCGCAAGTAGCGCAACTAGTCTTCGGTCTCTAATAACTCCACGCTTACGCGCTGCGATATGGGATAGACCGCGGGGCCGAATTGATTATAAACCGCTACGTCGGCGGCATCACGACCATAGCCGATAGCAACATAGCCCGCTGTCATTTCCCTCTGTGTGGCGTCGAATGCATACCATCGACCTCCAACGTAAGCCTCGAACCACGCGTGCATATCCATTGGGACCAGGCCATAGTTATAGCCAACAACGAATCTGGCCGGGATACTGATGGCGCGACACAACGCGATGCCCAGATGAGCGAGGTCACGACAGACTCCCGATTGCTTCTCATTCACAGCTATCGCCGAGATAGGATCGTCACTGCTGCCGGGAATATAACTAATATTCTCTCTGAGCCAAGTTTCGATTGCCTCTACCTGATTCAAGCCCAACAGAAAACCAGCGGTAATTTCAGTCGCCATTTGATTAAAACTCTCCGATTCGCAATAGCGACTCGGCAAAAGAAAACTTAACACCTGATCCGGCAGCAAGTTGATATCGACAAAGGGAGCCCCGTAATCCCGATCTATGACATCACTTGTCATCACCTGCGCCGCTGTGTGTATGGTAAACCGCCCCGATGGCGCGACCAGGCGCTGACAAAGATTGCCGTAGCTATCCGTAAACTCGACCACAGGAACGCTGGGCGAGAGCTTATACTCTTCTTTGCTAATCCATTGCTGCTCACCGCTGCGAGGTCTTAGCATCAGAATAAAAGGGGTGGGAACGCTTATTTCGAACTCGAAGTCGCAGCTTGTAGCTAACCACATAGTGCGAACTCCCTGGTATTAAATATCATCTCTATCTCTCATCTATCATCTATCATCTATCATCTATCACCGTTGATTTATTCGATCATGCTCTGGTGAACCAGCGATTTAAACTTGGAGGAAATGCTGTACGCACCCGCCGGCTCTATCTGCAACATGATCACCGCGCTAGTTCCAGACACAGGGTCTGCCCAGGCGAAGGTGCCCAGAGACCCACTCCAGCCAAATTCGCCGTTATTCGTGCCATAGGCGCTCTTTGTGGCATCCACCACCACCGCCATGCCGTAGCCCCAACCCCGATCCAGCATCGGATTATTCGGATTGGTTCCGAACGGCATCAGCGATTCATCTATGTGATTCTGTGTCATGAGGTCTACGGTTTCGCGCTTGAGAATCCGTTCACCATCGAGTTCGCCGCCATTGAGTAACGCCTGCAGGAAGCGTAGATAGTCAGGCACTGTGCTGACGATGCCTGCTGCGCCTTCCAAAAGCGGAGGGTCTTCCGTTATAGGAACACCCATCTCGGGCAGCATGTTCAGACTTCGGCCTTGGGCCGCAATCCTATAGGCTCTTGCCAGGCGAGATGATTTGTCCTGGGGCACATAGAATGCCGTATCGATCATCTGCAATGGCGCATAAACATAGTCATGCAGATATTCATCGAAGCTCTGTCCGGACACGACCTCGATCACGCGCCCTAACACAGTAACCGAGATGCTGTACACCCACTGCTCGCCCGGGTCGCCGATAAGTGGTACTGCAGCCACCTTCTCGACCAGCTGCTCCAGAGTATCTGTACGCGAGCGTACCTCGTTCTGTCTATACAGTGCACCAAACCTGTGACTAAGACCAGCGGTATTTAACAGCAGATCCGCGATCGTCATCTCGCGCTGACTGGGGCGCGTCTTCGAGAAATCGGGCTCGTCTGGATCAAGAAAAACCTGCATCTCGCCAAAACTTGCTATGTACTTCGATACCGGGTCGGTAAGCTTCATCTTTCCCTGCTCTACCAGTTGCATCGCGGCTACTGCGGTAATCGGTTTGCTCATGGAACGAATTTGAAAAATAGAGTTATCCAGCATCAAGTTTTGCTGTTCGATGTTATTCCAGCCCATGCTCTCCAGATAGACCATTTTTCCGTTGCGCGCCACACCGGCGACAAGTCCTGCCACCCTGCCATCCTCTACATGCTGAGCCAGCATTTCATGCAGCAATTCGAGCCTTCTAGATGAAAACCCTAAATCTTCTGGCAGCCCTTTCTCCAAACCGGCGGGCTGTGCCGCGACGCCTGTGTGCACCAATGCAATCATACTCAAGAGCAATACAGATATTATCCTGTTCATAAGCTTAACCAAGGGTAAAAAAAGAACGAGCACCCATTGCAAGCCATATAGCCCGCAATGTCAAAGGCAAACTTTGACGGCAATAGCTGACAGTTACGGCATAGACAGACAACTTCCGGTGACAGTCTGTTCAAAATATAGCTAGAATGGCCGAGCCTGACCAATAAATGCATCTGCAAGGATAATTATCGTGAAAAACAAGTTTGAGAATATACTCGGCACTATAGGCAACACACCGGTAGTGCGAATTAATAAACTCGCACCGGATCATGTGAATCTTTTCGTGAAGCTTGAGGCGTTTAATCCTGCTGGCTCGGTAAAAGACAGACTCGCCTTGGGTATCATTGAAGATGCCGAGGCCAGCGGAGAACTCAAGCCTGGACAGACTGTGGTGGAGGCGACCAGCGGCAATACTGGCATCGGCTTGGCGATGGTGTGCGCACAGAAGGGCTATCCGCTGGTTATCGTCATGGCTGAAAGCTTCAGCGTGGAGCGCCGTAAATTGATGCGCTTCCTCGGTGCAAAGGTAATTCTAACGCCCGCGGCACTGAAGGGTAGCGGCATGGTCGCCAAGGCCAAGGAGCTCGCCGATGAGCACGGCTGGTTTTTGACTCGTCAGTTTGAAAACGAAGCCAATGCTCGCATGCATGAGCGCACCACCGCCGTAGAGATTCTTCGCGACTTCGAGGACGAACGCCTCGACTATTGGGTTACCGGGTTTGGCACCGGCGGCACACTCAATGGTGTGGCAAAAGTATTGAAAGAGAAAAGACCAGAAACGAAGATTGTCTGCTGCGAGCCGGACAACGCACAGTTATTGGGCAGCGGCACCTCGCAACCGGCAGCGCCCGCGACCGGATTGCCCCCCAGCCACCCGGCTTTTAATCCACACCCGATGCAGGGCTGGACCCCTGATTTCATCTCCCATCTGGTAGATCAGGCCACGAGTCGTAAACATATCGATCAACTGCTTGCCATCGCAGGGCCGGACGCGATTCGAAATTCCAAACTTCTCGCGCAGAAGGAAGGCATCTTTACCGGCATCACCGCGGGCGCGACATTCACCGGCGCGCTGATGATTGCGGAACAGGCGGAACCGGGCAGCAATATTCTCTGCATGTTGCCTGATACGGGAGAACGCTATCTGTCTACACCTCTGTTCGAAGGCATCGATGCAGACATGAATGAAGAAGAGAACGGCATCGCCGATTCTACCCCAAACTACCGATTCGAGAAGTCTTGAGCATTGAATGAACGAATTGGATTCTCAGCCTTCGAGTTGGGCATAGAAGCGCTAACCACATCAATGAAAGACTGAAAGACCGACAGTCAGACGGCACTAGTCGGTATCATGCAGGTTAGTCTTGTAGGTTTCGGTCAACATCACTACTGAAATCAATGACAGCAACGAAGCAATCGCAATATACACCGAGACCCAGAAAATATCGTATTCCGTCCATAGAATAGTCGCTATGGTTGGAGCAAACGCTCCGCCGAGAATCGCTCCCATCTGGTATCCCAACGAAGCACCGGAGTAACGCACCTCCGTGCTGAACAGTTCGGTGAAGAATGCCGCCTGTGGCCCATACATCATGCCGAGGAACATTAGACCACCACTAATACCCACCACAATGAGCCAGAAGTTGCCGGTGTCGATCAAAGGAAACAAGGCGAATGCCCAGACTCCGGTAAGAATGGCTCCCAACATAAATATGCCGCGCCGGCCATGTCTGTCGGAATAGGCCGCCGCTATAAACTGCGAAGGAACCTGTAATGCCGAGGCAAGCAATACGGCAAATAACATCTCATTTCTGGTTAATGCCGCACCACTCGGATCGGTACCGTAGGCCAACACAAATCCGATCAGAATGTAGAAAGTAACCTGGATTGAGAGAAACGCCCCGGCGGCGAGCGCGATGCGCTTCGGGTACTTCCGTATCGCCTCCACTACAGGAGAACGTTTGATTACCGTCGCCTGGGGCGCTTCAGCCAGTTTCAGTTTCTGTAATTGCTGCAGTTCTTTGAAGGCATCGGTATCTTCCATATTAAGCTGTACATACATACTGATACCGATCAGCACTACGCTGGATAAAAAGGGTATACGCCATCCCCACTGCATGAACGCATCCTCTGACACCGTGTAACTGATAATCATGAAGGCCACATTAGCCAGGATGACCCCAAATGGCGCCCCAGCCTGCGCGTAGGCTCCGTAATAGCCCCGCTTGTCCGCTCTCGGTAACCAGCAGCATGGCTCCTCCCCACTGCCCTCCGATGGCAAGCCCCTGGGCGAAGCGCAGTAGACTTAACAGAATCGGCGCAGCAATACCGATGGTTGCGAATGTGGGCAGAAGCCCAATCAGCGTCGAGGCGATACCCATCATCATCAGGGCTATAACCAGCGTACGCTTGCGACCCACTCGATCGCCGTAATGGCCGAAGAGAATGCCGCCCAAAGGCCGCGCTATAAAGCCGAATGCGAAGGTGCCGAAGGAAAGGATTAAGCCTATGGTCGGCGTGCTATCCGGGAAGAATGCCGCTGGGAAAACCAGTGCGGCGGCGGTGGCATACAGGAAGAAGTCATACCATTCGATACTGGTGCCCGCCAGTGCGGTCAATGCGACCTTACGCATATTTGCTTCGATGTGAGCTTTGCTTTCAAAATTAACGTCGGATGGGGAGCCTGTATCAACGACCATGATGCCTCCAGTAACTATCTAATTATTATTAGTGGCCTCGGGTCAGACCTGCTTGCAGCATAACAGGAAATTATTGGGCGCCACATTAAAATGCGTCGAACGCCCGAAAATCCAGTATGATTGCACAGATGTACTATGAGTTTTTCAGGTTACTTCATTTCGCCGCCATCTTCGCTTTAGCAGGCGCGCTAGTCATAGAGAATATGGCTATCAAGCCACAAATCAGCGGCGAGGATGCGCGTAATCTGGCGCAGGTAGATGCCGTCTACGGAATCAGCGCAGTTTTCGTTCTGGGCATCGGCCTAACGCTGTGGCTGTGGGTGGGGAAGCCCAGCGAATTCTATTCGACGAATCCTGTTTTTCATGTGAAGCTCGGTTTATTTGTGCTGATGGGCCTGCTTTCCATCTCCCCTACTCTGTTCTTTCTGAAACACCGCAAATCAGAAGCGATCAGCATCGAGGTCCCCGCGCTACTGAGACTGATACTCAAGTTTCAACTTGTGCTTCTTGTTATTATTCCCTTGCTTGCACTTTTAATGTCACGCGGAATTGGTCTCAATCCTTAGGCGATATCCCGCTTAATCGATTGCACCCAATAGAGCAATACATCTGCCGTGCAATTCACTATATTTACAGCCTATCGTGACACAGTATTTTAGGGACTTAATATGAAGGGGAAGCTCCCAACACTTTTGCTCTCTGTCTTGGCGGCAGCCCTCGCCGCGTCTGTGTTTGCGCAACAACTGGACACCCGTGCACTGGCAATGGCACTGTCTGACCCCAGCCGGGAAGTTACTGATTTCGTCAGGGACAGTACGCGAAAGCCGATTCAAGTCCTGGAATTCCTTGGCCTGCAGCCTGGAATGACAGTATTGGATCTGTATGCCGCCGGGGGCTACTACACCTATATACTGTCTAAAGCTGTCGGCGAAACGGGAACTGTCTATGCGCAAAATACCGAGCGCGGACTGCGCTTCGTGGAGGACCGCCAGAATATCACCCAGGGCGAGGCGCTGAATGCCAAGATCGAGCAAGGAAAGCTGGGCAATGTCATTCAAATAGTGAGACCGCTGAGTGAGATCGGCCTCGATGAAGAATCCCTGGACCTCGTGATTGTAGCCCAGACCCTGCACGACTATTACAACCCCAACCCTGATCGCGCACTGCAGATGTTGTTACAAATTAAATCTCTGCTTAAGCCCGGTGCCGTGCTTGGCATTACAGATCATATTGGTATTGCCGGCCACGACAATCGTGATCTGCACCGCATGGAAATTCGCCAGGCCGTCGACCTCGCACATCAGGCTGGCTTCGAGGTAGAGCTGAGCGAGATATTACGCGTTGCCGAAGACGATCACAGTCGCAGCATATTTGATCCCAGGCTCAACCGTAGTACCGATCGCTTCCTGTTGAAGTTACGCAAGCCACTCTAGTTTCAGGCCACGCCGGAACGCGAATAAGCCGGCGAATCCCGTAGAGTTGACTGCACATTTTTGGTAACCTCAGCTTCGCGTGACCGAACAATTTAGCCATCATCTACAACTCACGAATTCAGGCTACAGAGAAGATAAAATGAGAACAAAAGCTAATTCGACCGCAGCGACTAAACCGGCCACACCCCTACTATCGCTGCTGCTGTCCGGCGCAACGGCGGTATCACTAAGCCTGCTACCGCTATCTACTTTGACGGCGCAGGAATCCGACTATGTAGTACCCCGCACCGCAGACGGCAGCCCGGATATACAGGGCATGTGGACCAGCAATACCATTACACCCTTCAGTCGTCCCGAAGAATTTGGCGACAAATTGGTATTGAATCGCGCAGAGGCAATGCAGCTAGAGCAAGCGGTAGCGGACTACACCGCCGAACAGGATCTGCCTAGCGATCCAGATCGAATAGCGCCGGTGAAAGAACAAATCGAGCTGGCGGACAGCTACAATAATTTCTGGTTTGACGACGGCACCCACGTTGCCCGTTACAACGGTGAGTTCCGCAGTTCTCTGCTGATCGATCCACCCAATGGCCGCATGCCGGCCTATACGCCTGCTGCCGAACAGCGGCTGCGACTGGCCGCCGAGATACGCGAGGAGCGCGGTGCCTTTGCCGGGCCCGAGAGTCGACCTCTGGCAGAACGCTGCCTGCTGTCCTTTGGCTCTAGCAGTGGCCCACCCATGTTGCCCATTCTCTACAACAATCACTATCAGATCGTACAATCGCCAGGCTATGTGATGATACTGGTAGAGATGGTGCATGACGCACGCATCATACGCATCGATGGCGAACCTCTACCGGAAGTATTTCGGCCATGGATGGGCGACTCCGTCGGACACTGGGAAGGCGATACGCTGGTGGTAGAGACCGACAAATTTAATCCAAATCAAAACTTCCGAAACTCGACCGAGAAATTTCGAATCACCGAAAGATTCACGCGGGTTGCAGAGAATGTATTGAACTACAGTTTCACCGCACACGATCCAGACACTTTCGTGCAGTCATTCTCAGCAGAAATGCCGATGAATCTAACCGACGACATTCTCTATGAGTATGCCTGCCATGAAGGGAACTACTCCCTGCCAGGAGTCCTTGCCGGTGCAAGGCTGGACGAGGCCGAACAGTGAAGCAAGCGATGCTTCGCTAGCAGCACGCCGAACAACAGAAGAGATCTCTTATGAGTAAGAAGCGAATACAGGGCATTAATCAACTGTACGACAAAGACCCGATAGCCGCCGATCGAGTTTTGTGGGGCCGCGAGAGCGATGCTTTAAGCCGACGCGGCTTCTTGAAGAAGAGTGGTCTTCTCGCCATGAGCACGGCGCTGGGTATGACAATACCCTTCTCTCGTTTCATGCCAGCCGGACTCATCCCTGCAGCTTTCGCGGCAGAGAGTTCTCCGCTACAAATACCGGGCAAAGACGGTCTCATCGTACTCAACGATCGCCCTCTCAATGCCGAGACTCCTGCTCACCTCCTGGACGATGACGTCACGCCGAATCACCGCATGTTCATCCGCAACAATGGTATAGCACCGGAGAATATAAATCCCGGCACCTGGCAATTGGAGATCGGTGGGGAATCGGTTGAACGCCCTGCTACTTTTACCATAGCCGAGCTTCGACAGCGTTTTGAAACGGTAAACTTGCAGCTGCAACTAGAGTGTGGCGGTAACGGCCGCAGTGAATTTGTACCTGGTGCCAGCGGCAACCAGTGGACTACCGGCGCCATCGGCTGCCCTACATTCACCGGGGTGAGATTACGCGACGTTCTTAACTACTGTGGCGTGCTCGCCGATGCTGAGTATATTGGCTACTACGGTGCCGACACCCACCTCAGCGGAAACCCCGATCTTGACCCTATATCCCGTGGTGTGCCCATAGAGAAAGCGCTAGAACGCGAATCAATAATCGCCTGGGCGATGAATGGCGAGGACATCCCGTTACAGAATGGCTACCCACTGCGCCTTGTCTGCGCTGGATGGCCTGCATCGGTCTGTGGTAAGTGGCTGACCAGAATCGATATCCGCAACCAGGTTCACGATGGCGAAAAGATGTCTGCCCCTTCCTATACCGTGCCAGCGACACCGGTCGCGCCCGGTACGCGAGTGCCGAACGAGGACATGCGTATCATCGAATCGATGCCAGTTAGATCCCTGATTACTTTTCCACAATCAGGCATAACTCAAGATATACGGGAAAGAATGACCGTGCGCGGCCATGCCTGGGCCGGTGACAACCAGGTAGCTGGCGTGTTTATCTCTATTGACTTCGGGGCCACATGGCTGCCCAGTGCATTAGCCGGAGCTGCCAATCGACTGGCGTGGCAGAACTGGGATACCTGGGTGCAATTTCCCGAACCCGGCTACTACGAAGTTTGGGCGCGCGCCATGGATGTGCAAGGACGTTCTCAGCCCATGGTGGTGCCGGGCTGGAATCCTAGAGGTTATCTGAATAACGCCTGCCACAGGGTGGCGGTGCAGGTCGTCTAGCTGGAGATGCATGCTATGAATGTGAGAATGGGGTCATTGAGCTTAGCGGCGGTGCTGGCAGTAGCGCTTGTTCCAATAAGCTTGGACACAGCCGCTCAGGAGAGCAGCGCTGCCGGACTGATTCAAGAGAATGGCTGGCAGTTGGTGCGCGACAACTGCACGGAGTGTCACTCCAGCCAGATCATCGTACAGAATTCCGGTAATCGTGAAGTGTGGAAGAGCCGCATCGAGTGGATGCAGGATTCTCAAGGGCTTGGCGAACTCGAAGCCGAGGTCGAAGCCACGATATTGGATTACCTGGCGACAAACTACGGGCAGAAGGCGACTTCGCGACGAGCTGCCCTGCCTCAACATCTCATGCCAAGCAATGTGAGCAGCCAAGCCAACTAATGAGCGCCGATCAACTGTCCATGTTCGAAGAAGAAAACGGCGCTGAGAAACCTGCGTCTAAATTTAAATCGTTTAATGTTTCTCTCAGCAGGACTCTCCCGGTTCCCGCGGAGAAAATATTTGATCGCTGGCTGATTCCTACTTTCGTTGGCAAGTGGATGTTCGGAGAACATCTAGGCAATGAGAAGGTGATCGATCTTCAGAACGAGGTACGTCCTGGCGGCACGTACAACTACAAAATTACTCGCAACGGCAAAGAAGTGCTGCACGACGGCGAATACCTACAGATAGATCGACCGAAGCGTCTAAGTTTTAGTTGGCGCGAGGCTGCGAAGAAGACCGCTCACAAGAGCAAGGTTAATCTGAGCCTTGACCCGCAGGACGGTAAGACGAAGCTCAAGCTAACGATGCAGATCGACCAGTCCCTGGAACACTACGGCGATGAAATAAAGCAGCAGTGGTCAGAGCGACTCAAGGCTTTATCAACTCAGCTCAGCAAATAGGCTCTGGATAAGCAGATTGTTAACTATCGAGCAATATCCGAGCTTTGCGCCGCACGAATAGTCTGCTGTGCCGCGAGTGGCAGGATATAACCAGCCGCCAGATTCTCCTGAACTACGCGCGCAACCGCCTGCACATAGCTGTTGTGGCTGGGATACAACTTGTTTAGCGTTGCCTCATCGAACGGCTCATGTGAGCCATAGAGAAAACAGAATCGATTGCTGCCACTGTTTAAGCCGGTATTCCTGGCGGTGGCGACAGCATGCTCGGCGAGTCGAATCCCACCCAGCACATTGCCATATTCATCACGGGCAAATTCCACCTCTGGCATCATACGCGTTAGCTGCAGCGGATCGGCAGTGGGCGGCGCGATATCATCGCGAATCCAAACCACCAGGTGCTCGAACGCGGCGTTCATCACGTCGCGAAAAGGCACACGACTGTAAGGTGGCAGGCTGCACTCCTGCTCACGTGGCTGCACATTGTCTATCGGCAGCCCTTCGCGCAGATTCCGAACCTTGCCGTATTCGATCTCGAAGGGAACATCTACGTGGGAACTTCCTGCTACCTCCCACTGCCGAAACGTATCGGTGTCTGGCTGCGGCGTCGCCGCTCGACGCACCATATCGGTCTCGGCCATCAGTTTAAAAATCTTTACCGGTTGATCGTCGCGGATCCGCCCGCCACCGCCATGCACCATAACGCCGTCATAGACAGGCTCTAGCGGGTGAATATTATTCAGGTAGGTAGCCAGGCGGCTCGCCGATTGAGAGTGCCCGGTGGCGATGATCTGCTGAGCCTTCAGACCCGCCAGAATATCGACCTCTCCCGCTGCTGTGCTCTCACCTATACGATTGATAGCCCTACCAACGGCGGAGAAGATATCGTAGGACAGCTCATCACTCATCGCCATGCCATCGTGAGTTACATCCAGAGATTCATAGCGTACCGGGCTCCAGGCCTTCATGGTATCGATACCCATCTGCTGAGCCGACACCACGACATAGGCGTAGCCGTTGCGAATGAAGTGCGCACCCGATTGCCACCAATCGATATCTTTATCAGGGCCGCCCGTTACATTGATCCATTCCACGATGACGATGCCATTGAAGGCCGCCGCTTCTGGTCGCCGCACAATCAGACGAGTCTTGTAGCGATGACCGCTGTCAGTGATAACGGCCGTCTCCAGCTCGGGGCTGCTGTAGCGATTAGCCCGCCCTTCGATGAAAAATTCTTCTTCCACATAGCCGGACGCTTCGAGCTCGATCGCGGACGCGCTGTAGACGGTATTCAGAGTACCACTGCCCGCTTTGTCAGCGGCAATCGGGCCGCTAATGGTTGCCGGCGGCACCTGCGCTGCCGCTTGCCCACTGAGCAGTAACCATGCAGTTACCGTGGCTGCCAGGCCGATTAGCTTTGTGCTACTTTGACGCATATTGTTCTCCGTAAAAGTCTGTGTGCTTTGCAACGGCGCACTACTGCCAGGAACTGACCAACTCATCATAGTCGATGGTAATCCCCTGCGGCTTTTCGTTAGCTAATTTTGGCTTGGGAGCGCCTGGTTGGCTGAGCCAGTATTCTCTGCTTTGTGGCTCGTTCAACAATGGCCCGCATTCTCCCAGCACTCCCGCTCTTTGCAATCGCTGCAACAGGCGCTCTTGCGCCACAGCCAGTGCAGTCATCGCTTCCTGAGGTGTCTTGGCTCCGGACGCGGCATCACCAATATTCTGCCACCACAGCTGCGCCAGTCTTGGATAGTCTGGCACGTTGGTGCCGGTGGGCGTCCACTGCACGCGGGCGGGCGAACGGTAGAATTCCACCAGACCGCCAAGTTCGGCCGAACGCTCGGTGAAACTCTCATGTCGAATATCGGAATCACGAATTACGGTAAGCCCTATGTGACTTTTCTTCAACGACACAGTCTTCGATGTCACGAACTGTGCATACAGCCAGGCAGCCTTCGCTCTATCTACTGGCGTCGACTTCATCAGTGTCCAGGCGCCGGCATCCTGATAGCCGAGTTTCTGCCCTTCTTCCCAATAGGCACCATGAGGCGAGGGAGCCATGCGCCATTTTGGCGTACCGTCGTCATTCATTACCGGCAGACCCGGCAGCACCATGTCGGCGGTGAATGTCGTATACCAGAATATCTGCTGCGCGATATTGCCCTGGGCAGGAACCGGTCCCGCCTCGCTAAACACCATGCCCGCAGCTTCCGGGGGCGCATAGCGGCGCAGCCAATCCACGTATTTCGTTACCGAGTAGACCGCCGCTGGACCGTCTGTCGCGCCGCCACGTTCGACCGTGGAGCCCACGGGCCGACAACCATCGACTCGCAGCCCCCACTCGTCTACCGGAAGTCCGTTCGGGCTACCCTTGTCTCCAGCACCCGCCATGGATAGCCAGGCATCGGTGAAGCGCCAGCCTAGTGAGGGATCTTTCTTACCATAGTCCATGTGGCCATAGACTTTCTGTCCATCGATCTCGCCGACATCGTTACTAAAGAACTCGGCAATATCTTCGTAAGCCGACCAGTTTACTGGAACACCTAATTCATAACCGTACTTGGCCATAAACTGCTGCTTCAATTCGGGATCGGTGAACCAGTCATAGCGAAACCAGTAGAGATTCGCGAATTGCTGATCCGGCAACTGATAGATTTTTCCGTCGGGGCCGGTGGTAAACGACAAGCCAATAAAATCTTCCAAATCCAGGGTGGGAGACGTGACGTCGCTGCCCTCGCCTGCCATCCAGTCACTCAGGTTTCGCACCTGCTGATAGCGAAAGTGTGTGCCGATCAGATCGGAGTCGTTGACGTAGGCATCGTAGATATTCTCACCAGATTGCATCTGGGTCTGTAGCTTCTCGACTACATCCCCTTCGCCGATTAGATCGTGCGTAACCTGAATGCCGGTGATCTCGGAGAATGCGCGCGCTAGAGTCTGCGCCTCATACTCGTGGGTGGTGATGGTTTCAGAAACCACCTTGATCTCCATGCCAGCAAACGGCCTTGCCGCATCGATGAACCACTGCATCTCGTCGAGCTGCTGCTGCTGGCTCAGGGTCGAGGGTTGAAATTGTGCTAGCCACCTCTGCGCATCCTCCACATCGGCAAGACTTATTGTTGCAAACGGGAGAACTATTGCACAACTCAGCAACGTTTTAGGAAATCGAAATTCAACCGCCATCATGCCAAACCCCTTCTAGATACATTCAACTACATTTCGCCCGAAAGCCTGAGCGGACCTACAATTCAAACAAACAGGAAAACTAACAAGGCGTAGAGCAAACACGCACCGAGGCCCCACCACAGATTCAAGCCAACCAGAGCAAGCCATGCCATACAAATAAATGCACTGCCCAGCAGCGAGACGAACAGCCTGTCTCCGCGCGTAGTCTCGAAGCGCAGGATGCCGACACGGGGACCACCGCCCGGGCTGAAGAATTCCCAAACTGACATGCTGAGCAGCAGCGCGGCTATCACCACAAAGAACAGTGCCGTTGGCTGTGTCCACGCCATCCAGGAGAGATCCATTGATACCTTCTTCGCTTTACTTTTATTGGCATATCAAGAGCATTGAGCTTAGCAAAATTTTACTCTTACCCCAATTGTTTATATGCTGGTCGAATGACCCAAAGCCCCGCCGATGCACCCACTCAAAGCAGCCTGCTGCAAGCTGTCCTGTGTTTCTTCGGGGTTATAGGGATAATCGCTACAGGCCTGTTTCTATTAGGCATAAGCCTGCACAGCCTGATGTTTCTCTGCCTAATCTGGGCTGGGCTGCACGCACGTTATCTCGGGCATTCCTATACCAGCATACGCACGCTAATGAGCGATGCCATAGCGCGCGCACTGCCAGCGGTCTACATCTTCATCCTGATCGGTATGGTGATCGCCAGCTTCATGCACAGCGGCACCATCGCGACGCTAATGTATTTCGGCTTGGACTGGCTCGCACCCTCTCTGTTTCTGAGTGTAGGCATGTTGCTGTGCGCGATCATGTCTCTGGCCACCGGTACCTCCTGGGGAACGGTGGGCACCCTCGGCGTTGTATTCATAGGCATCGGCGGCGCCATGGGCATACCCCTGCCCTTGGTTGCAGGCATGATAGTCTGTGGAGCGACGTTCGGTGACAAGATGTCGCCCATCTCGGACACCACTAATCTTGCTGCCATGAGCGCCGGCACCAATCTATACCGGCACATCTATGCGATGCTGTTCACTACTTTGCCCTCTTTTCTACTCGCGTTTATTGTTTTCTTGCTGCTCGGCAGCCGCTACGGCGATAGCGCCTTTGCCGCCACGCAGATCGCAGCCATCCAGACCGCACTCGCGGCTAGTTACCGGCTGTCTCCACTGGTCACACTGATACCGATAGTCGTACTGGCGACACTCAGCGTGCGCAAAGTGCCTGCCGAGATAACCATGTCCGTCAGTGTATTGGTTGCTGTTCTCATCGCCATACTCTATCAGGGCAGCGCAAGCTCTCTGGTGCTCAATGCACTGTGGGAAAATACACGCGGCGACACCGGCATCGAAAGCCTAGATGATTTGTTAGGAAGAGGCGGTATATACAGTATGAGCTGGACCCTGATGCTTGCTCTTATGGCGCTGGCGCTAGGCGGCATTCTGCACGGAGCCGGATTTCTGGCCACTCTACTGTCCGGCATCATCAAGCGTATACAGCATGTAGCGGCGCTGATCGCCACAACCATCTGTTCGGGCCTGATCGGCAATATGGCCATGGGCGAGGCCTATATCTCAATCATCCTGAACTGCCAGCTGTTCCGCGAGAAATACGAACAATCCGGATTGGACAAGGCGATTCTGTCGCGCTCGGTCGAAGAGGGTTCGACTCTGACCACAGGGCTGATTCCATGGACCACGACGGGTGTATTCTATGCGGCGACGCTGGGTGTGCCGGTGCTCGACTACCTGCCTTACGCCTTCTTTAACTACTTCAATGTCTTCGTCGCGGTAGGATTCGCGATGCTTGGCATCGGACTGCTGCGACGCGCTGAACCCCAGGATACCCCAGCCGTAGTAACGCCGAACTAATTAAGCTTGCTTCTATAGACTTGGCGAGCCTCTTCAAATTGCGCAAACACATGGGCCTTTTCCGACTCGGAACGCCACCCTGGCCAGGCATCGGCAAGTTCCTGCAACTTGTCGATCCAGCGTATCGCATAGTCGACCGAATGCGGATTCCGAATAGGCTGCTCACCCACCTGAAACCAGATTGGGTTGGTGAACGCCTGCGCATAGCCTACATCTAGCGGGAATCTCTCACTCTCCTCGCCCTCAGTGCGCAGATGACACCAGCCGCTGCGTTCTATCCTGTGCTCGAACGAGATATCCAGACGCTTGGCATTTCGGCGCAGGGGAAAGGTCTGCACCAACTCGCCATTGCAGACCAGCGCCAATTCTTGAAGATCTGTAATTGAACGCAGCCTGCCAGAGATCGTGACCTCCCCGCCAGATGCCGGCAACTGCACGGTATCACCCGGCAAAGCCGTGCCTACCTGTATTTCGAGCAGAGGCCCGGAACTGACGAACGCACGGCCACGCTTCAAAGCGCTAAACCAGGCATCCATATCGAGGCCGAGATTACCCGTGTAAACATAGGTGCGAAACGAACCCACCAACTTGCTGCGATGCAATGATGAGATTGAATCCTCGCCACCGGTAGCCGTGACCCGTAGACCATTATTCCAAACCGCATAGAGCGGATAGAAACCGGATGTCGCAGAATCTGACCACTCCAATGCATCAGTTGTGCCCAGAGCGGCATCTACCATGAAGCCCTTGCCGCCGCCCAGATTTCCTTCTAGCGGGTCGTCTTCCCCCAGATAGGGATGCACATAGCCAGTGATTGCGCCCTGTGCCTTGGCCTTGCGAAACATGTCGGTATTGCTCGGGTACAGGCTCTCGATGGCCGTGCCCTCATAGCCGGTGACGAACGGCGAGATCAGATGCTCGCGCATGCCGAACATGAAGACATGGCCATAGAACGGCGGCCTGTATTCCTGCCCCACTACCACGATCTGATCCGGCTCGGACAGCGGATGTTGCCCGCCTCCTGGTACGAAGAACTGGTAATCGAGTATGCGATTATCCTTGTTTGCCACCTGCTCCAACACCAGATCCTGATCCTCCGAACGCGACATCATCATCAGGTTCTCCAGAGTATTGTGCAAATTGCCGCCGTAATTCGCATGCACATGAGTAGAGGCACTGTACCAACCCTTCGCCCCCATATCGGTCATCTGTTCCAGCTCGACAGTTAAGTTAGCGACTTCGCCCGCTTCGATCTCAACCTCGACAGTCTGCGGAATGTATTCGAAGCCTTTCACCAGATTAAGCGTAGCCTTGCCCACGGGCAGGGTTACTTCAAATTCGCCAGCATTGTGAAATATCTGGTCACCACGGGTACCAGCACGCGCATAGGCGCTGTTTGGCGTATAGAACTTTCCGTCCGCCGCTTCGAGATGCACTCTGTTATGAGTGTTGGTCCCTGCGCCATCGACGACTCTCATTTTCAGGAACCCCATAGGACGCTTGAAATGCAATTCGCGCATCGCAACAGACACAAGTTTTCCGCCATAGGTTTCGAGCAACTGCAATTGCGGCAAGCCGCCCTCGTTAGAGATGAACGCAATCCATTCGCCATCCGGTGACCAACGTGGATGGAAGGCATCGTGTTGGAAGAACGTCATCTTGTAGGGCTCACCGCCCTGCGTGGGTTGCACATAGAGATTGTTAAACTGGTCTGCCGAGCCGCTGGTGGAGGTATAGACGAAACGGCGGCCATCGATAGAGACATCGGGTCGTGTGCGATACAAGGTCTGTTCTGCCAGCACTGTCGTGGCCTGCAGAATTCCGTCCTCACGCGCCGGGACGCGCAATACATTGCCCGACCCGAGTGGCACATTACGATTCGATACGATAAGCAGCTCATCGCCACTAGGCAGCCAGGCTGGTGTGATATGCATGTCGCCGCTACCGAAATACAATCGGTTGCTGCCGTATTCGTTGTCACGACTGACCGCGACCGGCGCTGAGGCCCATTGCCCATTCTCGATCGCTCTGACATACACATTGAAGTAGCCACTGGGGTTGGTGGACACATAGGCGATCTTGCTGCCGTCGGGTGAAAACACCGGATCGGTGTAGATAGCCTGATCGTCGGTGAGCTTGTGAGATTCACCGGTTTCAGTGTTGAATATCTCCAGCTGAATACGTTGATGGTCGTAGTCGGCGGTGTAGATAATCCAGCGCCCATCCGGCGACCAGTCCGGTGATGAATGATAGGCCTCGTTATAGGTGAGCTCGTAAGCATTGCCAGTATCCGGGTCGACTTTCCAGATACTTCCCTGCATGGCCACCGCTATCCATTCACCGTCGGGGGCCCAGTCCGGTGCCCAGGGCGTCGCGCTCGGCGAAGGTGGAAAGTAGAAGTTGTGCATGTAGTTTCCGCCGCTGCTTGCCGCTGGATAGAAACGTGCCTGCGCCATCAACTGGACGCTGAGGAAACTTAGCGAGACAAAGACTACAAGAGAATACAAACGGATGGACTTCATAGTGACGGGCTCCGGCCTATTGACGTTGAATCTGTTCGTTACTGGTCTGAGCAAGACTATACCAAACCAGTTAAATTCGCATTAATCACTAGAATGCGGCAATAGAAAGGAACGGCATTAGTAAGACAGCCTCTTCCGCCTGTGGCCGTTGGCCAGCGGCGCACTAGCCCCCGCAATCTCCTCTACCAACCCGTTCCTTTCCTAAACGCGCCCCAGTGCAAATCCTTTGGCAATATGGTTACGCACGAAATAAATAACCAACGCCCCGGGAATAATCGTCAATATTCCAGCCGCAGCGAGTACACCCCAGTCCAGGCCGGAGGCAGAGACTGTGCGAGTCATAACCGCACTTATAGGTTTCGCGTCAGTCACAGTCAGAGTTCGTGCGATCAGCAGCTCCACCCAGGAGAACATGAAGCAGAAGAACGCGGCGACACCGATTCCGGATGCGATCAGTGGCGTAAAGATTTTAATAAAAAATCGAGGGAATGAATAACCATCGATATAGGCGGTTTCATCAATCTCCTTCGGCACGCCCGACATGAAGCCCTCGAGAATCCACACGGCCAGCGGCACGTTGAACAGGCAATGGGCCAGGGCTACAGCGATATGGGTATCGATAAGGCCGAACGCCGAATATAGCTGAAAGAACGGCAGTACGAACACCGCCGGCGGAGCCATGCGATTAGTCAATAGCCAGAAGAACAGGTGTTTGTCCCCCAGAAATCTGTAGCGGGAGAAGGCATAGGCCGCGGGCAGCGCGACACTGATGGCTATGACCATATTCATCAACACATAGGTGAGAGAGTTGATGTAGCCGCTATACCATGAGGGGTCGGTAAAAATCGTGATGTAGTTATCGAGCGTGAAGTCCTGTGGCCACAGAGAAAACGTGGACAGGATTTCCTGATTGGTCTTGAAGCTCATGTTCAACAGCCAATACAGTGGCAACATCAGGAATACGATGTAAACGCTGAGACCGGTGCGTTTCACTGTGACCATACTGCTCGCCGAGAGCGCCATTATTTGATGCTCCCCTCATTGGATTGTTCGTCATTGTCGTAACTCGTCATCACCGTATAGAACACCCAGCAAAGCAGCAGAATTATAAGGAAGTAGACGAGAGACATCGCCGCCGCAGGGCCCAAGTCGAACTGACCGACCGCCATCTGTACTAGATCGATGGAGAGGAAGGTAGTGATGTTGCCTGGCCCTCCTCCGGTCACCACGAACGGCTCGGTATAGATCATGAAGGAATCCATGAAGCGCAGCAGCACCGCGATCAATAACACCCGCTTTATCTTAGGCAGCTGAATGAAACGAAACACTGCCCAGCGTGAGGCGCCATCGATACGCGCCGCCTGATAGTACACTTCAGGGATGGACACCAAGCCGGAATAGCACAGCAATACCACCAGAGAAGTCCAGTGCCACACGTCCATAAGTATCAGCGTCATCCAGGCATCGAAGTTATTCTGTGTATAGTTATAATCGATGCCGAGACTCGAAAGACCGTGTCCCAGCAGCCCGATGTCTACCCTACCAAACACCTGCCATATGGTTCCGACCACGTTCCACGGAATCAACAGAGGCAAGGCCATTAGCACCAGACAGACCGACACGCCCCAGCCACGCTTCGGCATAGCCAGCGCGATCAGAATTCCCAGGGGGATCTCGATGGCGAGAATCAGAGCTGAAAACGATAGCGTTCGAATAAGCGCATTGTGAAAGCGTTCCGAGGCGAGCACTTCCTGAAACCACTCCGTACCGACCCAGAAAAATTCGTTATTACCAAAGCTGTCCTGCACCGAATAGTTGACGACCGTCATCAGCGGGATGATCGCGCTGATTGCCACCAGAATCAGCACAGGCAACACCATCAACCAGGCCTTGTTGTTCTGAACTTTAATGCTGCTCATTGCGCTGTGCCTCCCTTGCCGCTGGCAACTCTGTGGTCGTCTGCATAGAGGTTGATATGGCGTGGGTCGAAGGACAGTCTGGGATGCGCAGGTATGGCTACACCGTCTTTTACCAGGGCGCTGATTTTAGCGCCCTCTATTTCGCCGCGCACGATGACATGTCGACCCACGTCTTCCAGTGCCGTCACGGCGAGAGGAATGCCCTCGCTGGGAGACAAGCTTATGTGCTCTGGACGTATGCCCAACTCGAAACGAGGGGCGATATTATCGATCGTCTTGTCGAGAGCGAATCTATTGCCAGCGAAGACAGCATCGCTGCCGTCGACTTCGCAGGGCAACACATTCATGCCGGGCGAGCCGATAAATTTACCAACAAAGGTATGCTCTGGTGTCTCGAACAGCTGCTGCGGAGTACCAATCTGCACCACGGCACCTTCGTACATCACAATCACCTGGTCGGCAAAGGTCAGCGCCTCCGTTTGATCGTGCGTCACATAGATCATCGTGTGCCGAAAACGCTGATGAATCTTTTTTAACTCTGTGCGCAGCTGCCATTTCAGGTGAGGATCGATAACGGTCAGAGGCTCGTCGAATAGAATAGCCTGTACATCGGTTCTAACGAGTCCGCGGCCCAGGGAAATCTTCTGTTTATCGTCGGCGCTGAGAGAGCGCGCCCTGTCGTTCGCTCTGTGCTGCAGGTCGAGCATCGTCAAAGCCTCCTCCACGCGCTGCGCGATTTCAGCCTTTGCGATACCTCTGTTACGCAATGGAAAGGCGAGGTTCTCTGCAACTGTCATGGTGTCGTAGACGACTGGAAACTGAAAAACCTGGGCGATATTGCGCTGCTCGGTTGTCAGATCGGTGACATCAACATCGTCGAAGAGCACTCTGCCTTCCGATGGGCGCAGCAGACCGGAAATGATATTCAACAGAGTCGTCTTGCCACAGCCGGAAGGTCCCAGCAGGGCATAGGCGCCACCGTCGCTCCAGCTTTGCTGCATCGGCTGTAACGCATAGTCAGGCGCCGAACGGTAACGGTGCGCGAGCGATTGGAGCTGAATAGTAGCCATCGATTAATTCTCCGCTGTTATAACTTGCCCGGATATGAGCCGCTCGTCGCTATCGAATAGAAACACATGCTGCGGCTTTATAAAGAAGTTTACGCTGCTCGCCACCGTAAAATCTTGCACCTCGTGCAGTAGCGCAACCCACGGATTCGATTGCATGGAAAAATGCACGAAGGTTTCGGAGCCCGTCAGTTCCGTAACCGATACACTGCCGCCGACTTCTAACTCTTCTGCTGCGGTTCTCTCGAGGCTGAGATGATGCGGTCTCACGGCCAGAGTGTAACTGCCATCCGCAAGTTGCGCGCCCGCCGCCCCAAGCAACTGCCCGCCTTGGGCGAATGTCAGACGCCCAGCATCGCAATCGAGCCGTGCCGTGTTCAGTGGAGGGTCGGAAAATATCTTAGCAGCGCGCAGGCTGAAAGGCCTTCGATACAGATCCAGAGTCGGGCCAAACTGCTCGATGCGACCCTCGTGCAAGCACACTGTGTTTCCCCCCAACACGAGAGCCTCCGTGGGCTCGGTGGTCGCATAGACCAGCACTGCACCCATGGCTGCAAACAGCGCTGGCAGTTCGGCACGTAACTCCTCGCGCAGCTTGTAATCCAGATTGGCCAGCGGCTCATCCAGCAGCACAAGGTCCGCTTTCTTGATCAGGGCTCTGGCCAGCGCGACTCGCTGCTGCTGCCCGCCTGAGAGCGTGTCAGGTGTGCGATCCAGCATCGCCTCGAGTTGCAGCAATTCGGCTACTTCGGCTACCTGTCTGTCAATCTGACTCTGCTCGATTCGCGCCACACGCAGTGGAGAGGCAATATTCTCAAACACCGTTAGCGACGGATAATTGATAAATTGCTGGTACACCATCGCCAGATTGCGTTTCTGTACCGGCATACCCAGAACCGATACACCGTCGAAAAAAAGCTCACCACTGTTCGGCTTATCCAAGCCGGCCATGATCCGCATTAATGAAGTCTTGCCGGAGAGAGTTGGACCGAGAAGGATATTGAGATCGCCGCGCTGCATGGAGAGCGAAACATCGTCGAGATAGACAGCGTCGCCCTGGTGGCGTGTAATATTTCGCAGTTCAAGCATTGAGGATTACCGTCATCTAGTTAGAGAGCGCCGACTGCTCTATATAATTCGCCAGCGAATCTCGTTCCGCCTTTGAGAACTTCAAGCCGAGCTTACTGCGACGCCAGAGAATATCTTCCGCCGAGCTTGCCCATTCTTCCCGGCACAGATAATCCACTTCTCTCTGGTGCAGATTGTGACCAAAGCGCACGCCAAGATCGCCGATACTTCTCGCGTCTCCAAGAATATCGAAACTGAGTGTGCCGTAGCTATTCAACCAGCGATTGATGAGGTCTGGGCCTAACCAGGAATACCTGGAAACTAGTTTCTGAAACAGCTGCTCCGGCAGATCGAAGTCGCCACCAGGCAGCTTTGCATTCGCTGTCCACCTTGGACCTGTGTTGGGCAGTTCCGATTTCAGCTTATGCAATACCTCCTCTGCCAGAATACGATAGGTAGTCACCTTGCCACCATATACTGAAAGTATTGGATGCGGGTCAAGTTCCAGCTCCAGGTGATAGTCGCGCGAGACCTTGCTCGCATTCTGTTCGTCTGCATCTATAAGCGGCCTGACACCGGCAAAGCTGTACACAACATCCGAGTGCAGGATCGCTCGCTTAAAATAAAGGTTCACGATGGAAAGCAGATAGCTGATTTCCTCTTTGGAAATTTCTACCTCGTCCAGACTCCCCTGATATTCCTGTTCGGTAGTTCCGATCAGCGTATAGTCTTCTAGCCAGGGGATAACGAAGATCACCCTACCGTCATGATGCTGCAACATGAAGGCCTGAGCGCCGGGGTGCATTCGGGGCACGACAATATGGCTGCCTTTCACCAGCCGTATTTCATGGTCGGCCTTGTGCTGGCTAAGTTGCTCCGAAAGCGATGCCACCCATGGGCCGGTTGCATTGACAATGGCCCGACACTCAATCTCTCGATGGCTGCCGCTGACATGATCGAGAAGGTCCACCCGCCAGCCATCCCCCACCGCCCGCATAGCCATGCATTCTGTGCGTGTGAATATCTGCGCTCCTTTTCGCTTCGCCTGCAATGCATTCAACACGACCAGGCGCGAATCATCTACTTGCCCATCCCAATATTCGAAGCCCCGCGTTATCGCTGAGTTGAGTGGCCCATCCGGACCTATCTTGATGGCACGTGAGCTGGCGAAGCGCTTGCGTCTGGCCAGATTGTCGTACAGGAACAGACCGGCTCTGATCATCCAGGAGTTGCGTGAATGGGGTAATTGAGGAATGTGAAAGGCCAGCGGTTTAATAATATGTCCCGCGGCCGCCGCTAGCACCTCGCGCTCTTTAAGAGACTTTCGCACCAAACCAAACTCGTAATACTCCAGATAGCGCAAGCCACCATGTATCAGCTTGGTACTCCAGGACGACGTCGCAGAGGCGAGGTCAGATTTCTCACAGAGGACTACGTCCAATCCGCGGCCCGCCGCATCCGCGGCAATACCGGCACCATTGATACCGCCACCGATTATTAGGAGATCATGCATAACTGATGTGACTCGAATACCCTTGTTAGGAAGAGGCTTAATCTTACCCACGAAACAGGCAGTTAGTGTAACATGTGAAGCTGTTTTTACTACGTTGCAGACCAACGCCACCTTATCGAGTCAGCAATAGCCTAGAGCAATACCCGGCACATTTTCATGAGTTCAGGAACATGAGCAATTACATCCTAGCCATCGATCAGGGCACCACCAGCAGTCGTGCCCTGATCTTCGACGTCGAGGGTAAAAATCTCTCCGTTGGTCAGCAGGAATTTACACAGCACTTCCCAAAGAATGGCTGGGTGGAACACGATGCCATGGAGATCTGGCAAACTACACTGGACAGCTGCCACGCGGCGCTGGAATCGGCTTCTATAGATGCACAGCAGATTCGTTGCATCGGCATTACCAATCAACGCGAGACTACAATCGTCTGGGACAGAGAGAGCGGGCAACCGATCTACAATGCGATCGTATGGCAGGATCGCCGCACGAGCGCGTACTGCGACAGCCTGAAAGCACAGCAATTAGAAGAAACTATTCAGCAGAAGACTGGCCTGCTCTGTGATTCCTATTTCTCCGCCAGCAAGATTCGCTGGATTCTTGAGAATGTATCCGGCGCACGGCAAAGAGCAGAGAATGGCGAACTCGCCTTCGGCACGGTCGACTGCTTCCTGCTCTGGCACCTTAGCAAGGGCCGCTCACATCGAACCGATGCCACCAACGCGTCCAGAACTCAGCTATTTAATATTCATACACAGCAATGGGACGACGAGCTCCTCGAAATTTTCGATATACCCGCTTCGATGTTGCCTGCCGTAGAGGATTGTGCTGCCGATTTCGGGGAATGCGATGCTGAATATTTTGGGACCAGTATCCCCATAACTGGAATTATAGGCGACCAACAGGCCGCCGCGTTTGGACAGTGTTGCTTCTGGGCTGGCATGGCAAAGAGCACCTACGGTACCGGCTGCTTTCTTTTACTAAATACTGGCGCAAAAATCGTGAGATCTCAGAGCCGCCTGTTGAGCACTGTAGCCTACCGCCTGGATGGCGAAACCAGCTACGCCCTCGAAGGCAGCATCTTCATGGCTGGCGCCACCATGCAGTGGATCCGCGATGGCTTGCAGCTTATCCAACACGTGAGCGAATCCGAGGCGCTCGCGGAACAGGCGAGCGATGAGTTGAGTGTCTATCTGGTGCCGGCATTCACTGGCCTGGGAGCACCCTACTGGGATGCAGGCGCACGCGGTGCCTTGTTTGGCCTGACCCGCGATAGCGGCGTAAAAGAGGTGGTCACAGCGGCGCTGCTCTCGGTGTGCTATCAGAGCAAGGACTTGCTCGTCGCGATCGAGGCAGATGGCGGCTCGGTAGAGGCCTTGCGAGTAGACGGAGGAATGGCGAGCAATAACTTTGTTATGCAGAAGCTAGCGGACTTGCTAAATCTCGAGGTACTAAGGCCGGAACTTACCGAGGCGACAGCACTGGGTGCGGCCTATGTCGCGGGCCTGCGGGTCGGCCTCTTTTCTTCGCTGGATGAGATCAGCAAGAAGTGGCAGCTTGATCGGAGTTTTACACCAGGCAAGGACGACGACTGGAGAAAGCGACGCTACCAAGGATGGTTGGATGCGGTCTCCAGAACCCGAACTTCCAACACATAGGGATAAGCAATAGTGGAGCTTCATTTAATTCGTCACGGCGAAACCGACTGGAACAAAGAGCGGCGAGTTCAGGGACAAAGTGAGTCGCAACTGACGGAACTGGGAATCCAGCAGGCTACTGGCCTGGGTCAACGTCTACAGCATATACCATTCGACAAGATCTATTGCAGCAGCAGCCAGCGTACCCGACAGACGGCGGAGCACGCCTTTCCAGGTACTGGCGAGATAATCTATCTGGACGAACTGCGTGAGATATTCCTCGGTCCCTGGGAAGGACAGCTGTACGCGGACCTCGCCGAACATGACTCCGAATCCCATCAGCATTTCTGGCAGCGGCCTCACCTTTTTCGAGTTAGCGGCGCGGAAAATTTCTTCGAGCTACAGCAGCGAGCGATCCAAGCCATCGCCAGTATCGAAGCGAGCCATCTGAGCGCAGCGGCGAGAGATTGCAAGATAGCTATGGTAAGTCACGGCGCACTGATAAAATCTTATCTTTGTCATGTCGAAGGCCGTAGTATGGAGCAACTGTGGGAGCCTCCACGGATGCATAATTGTGCCCACAGCATCGTTAAATTCAGCCTAGATAGTAACGGCGAGAGCAAGGCCAGTATCTTGCAATACGCCCAATAAGGAGTGCTTATGAGTACCGAAATTACAGATTCAGCGAAGTCAAGGTCCAGACTTTATTTGAAAATTGGCGGCATGGCCAGCCTGATAATCGGGCTCGGTTTAGGCCTGCTGACCCTGGCGTCCGCCGCCGGCATCTGGATCGGCCTATGGGATTTCAGACGTGGCTTTTCACTTCTTGGTGCCGCCAATCAGTACGGGCAGTGGCTAGCCTGGCTCTGTTTAGTGCTCGCCGTGGCTGCGCTTGTAGCTAGTCAAGTTTTCACTATTAGAAACTCCGGCAAGTTCATCGGCATCGCGGTGCTCGGCGCCGCCGTAGCGTGGACGGCCTATCTGATCCCCGAGAGCTTTCGCCCCGGTGAAGGGGTTAATTACCCGCCGATACACGATATTTCCACGAACCGCATCGACCCACCAGAATTTGTCGCCGTCGTAGCCCTGCGAGCCGATGCACCAAATACGCTGGTCTATGGCGGCTCGAACAATATGACTCCCGAGCAGCTAATTGCGCTGACTGACGAGGCCTACCCGGATCTGGTCACACAGCGCTACAGTGAAGCACCCGCTGCGGTGTTCGAGAAGGCATTAGCTGCCGTCGATGAACTCGGTTGGGAACTGGTTGCTGCCGATGCAGATGCGGGCAGAATCGAGGCGACTGACACTACGTTCTGGTTTCGCTTCAAGGACGATGTGGTTATCAAAATTGAGCAACAGGGCGCCGAAGCACTAGTCGATGCCAGATCGGTTTCTCGAGTGGGCACCGGCGACGTTGGAGCTAATGCGATACGCTTGCGTAAACTGTTCGCACTACTGGGCGAATAACTCAAACTATCCAGGACAAAGTTAGATCAGCGCTATGGCCTTAGAAAACAAGACGATCAATATGCTCTGGTTTATGGGCATTGTTTCAGCTGTTCTCATACTTTCGCAATTGATCGGTTTTTGGGTAAACAGCTCCATTGCACAGAACACGACGGTAGAATTGAATAGCCTGGTTCATTTCACACACATCCGCAATCACGGCGGTGTGTTTGGCCTGTTACAGGGAATGGGGGGGGTGTTTGCGGCGATCAGTATCACGCTGCTACTGGGGGTAAGTGCTTATCTGTGGTTTAGCCCGAACATCAAACGCTACGAATACATCTGCTTCGGCTTTATCGTCGGTGGCGGAGCGAGCAATATACTGGATCGCTTCGTCTATGGCAGTGTGATCGATTTTATCGACATTCAGCACATCCCCTATTGGAACTACATCTTCAATACTGCCGATGTCATGGTGCATGTCGGTATCTGGCCCCTGCTGTTCTTTAGCTTCCGGGCCAACGCGGATGAACGCTCTACAAACTAGTTCAGTGCTATCAACTTAAGGTCCACAAAAAAACCCGACTGGCAGTGCCGGTCGGGTTTTCGTGTTTTATAGCTAAATCCAGCTATATCTTGCCATTAAATTCTATAGCAAATGGTATAGACGTTGTCTTCGCTATAGACAGGGCCAGCAGCGTTGGTTGGGTTCGTATTTACGCCGCTCGCACCAAGGGTCGCACGCAGACGGCCTGAGACACCCAGCCCATCATCGAGCTCATTATCGATAGAGATCGCCGAAGAGCCTGGAACCTGGCTCAGGCACACTTTCGTACCGGTTAAGTTATTACCCATAGCGGCTGTAGTAACACCCATAAAGCCACCCCATGCATTTGTAGGCAGAGACAGCAGGCCAGCATCGGCTGGATTACCCGAGATGAATCCAGCGGCTCGCAAATGCTGCCAGAATTCCTGCGCTTCGCCTGCACCGGTAAATGCCTGATTAGTTGCCACTTCCAGACGACCGTCGGCATCACCGGCGGAAACTCCCGCCCAGCTGGCACCGCGAGCGGTTAGCGTAGCGGCAGGGCCATCATCACCCGGCATGCGGCCATAGCGATCCTGGTAGGCAAAGATCGCCGCTGCCGTACCATTCATGTCTTTCACGGCCTGCTTTACGCGAGAGTTCTCAATCAACTCCTGTCCTTGCAGTACGCCGCCAACCAATAGACCAATGATCACTAAGACGATAGCAATCTCGATAAGGGTAAAACCCTTCTGCTTGTTCATGTTCTTAACAGAGCTCTTCATCAAATCATCCCCTTGAGGCTAAATGTAAATACTTGAATTTCAACACTTTTCGAACGTAGTTCGTCGAATATGGCGCCATCTTATAGATCGGCCATTGATGGCACAATATGTAGGTTTTTTTTACAGAGATTTTGGCAGGTTAATCACGAATTTCATGGGATCATTCTCGGGTGTTACCGCCTGCAGCGTGCCTCCAGCCCCCTGAACTAGCTGCCTTGCGTGATATAGCCCAATACCCAATCCATCACCTTTTTCGCTCCAAAACGGTTCAAACAAGCGCTCTGGCCATAAACAGGGTTTGCCATTCAGGTCTTTTATCGATATTTCGAGACCGGAATCTTTATCGAGAATGAGAATCTCGATTTTGGGCTCTATTTCGGGGTTACGCCGATTCTGGTCAATATAATTACCAAAAAGATTGTCACAGATACTGTTCAATGACTGCTCGTTGATCAAAGCGTAGCCATCGCCCTGGATATTTATCCGCAGATCATGGATATCGGCGGTCTTTCTGAGCGCATCGCCCAGACTAACCGGCCCCCGGTCACCCTCAGGGGAATTCCTCGATAGAGTGCTGAGGAATCGCTCCGAGCGATCGTGGAGGGTCGGCATCACTGTGCGCAGACTATTAAGCAGTTTCTCTTCACTGCCTGCGGGAGTATTCTCCAGTTGCTCTGACACCAGGCTAATCAGTTGCACGATATTCTTCATGTCATGCTGCAAAAACACACTCAGCTTGGCCGTTTGTGCGAAGGCTCCCTGCACCGTCCCGAGTTTGACCCACATGTTCGTATACAGAAGCAGGAAGAAACTCTCCGAAAGAACGGTACTGAAATAACGCTGTTCGAAACGGCGTTTTCCATCGTAGAGATTGACTACCAGTGTGATGTCATCCACTTCGAACTTGCGGTGGATGAATATATCTCCCTCCTTTCCTTCAATCTTGGCGAGAGTGGAACCAAACCAGTCCAGCTGCCAACTAATACCTTTGAAGCCGGCCTTCTCGAGTGGCACCCAACAATGACGAAGAAAGTCTGGCAGATCGAAGCCCAACTCTTCATTAAGATTTACCAATTCATTTGTTATGCGGGCACGACGACTGGCCTGGCTCAACAACCAGGTTGTGGCAAGTATTATGCTGGCCCCTATCAGAATCAGATAGGGGTAGAGGCTAGCCATCGTCACGTTTGATACCAAATTTCTTCAAGAAGTAATAAATGCTCTCGCGCTTGAGCCCCAGTCGCGCTGCGCTCTGGTATACATTGAACTGAGTATCTTTTAACACATGGCGCACCAGTTTTTCTTCCGCCTCCTCACGCACAGCCTTCAGGCCATCGGAGACTTTCGCGTTTATCTGCAGGCGAGTAAGACCCTCTTCATCTTCCAGTGTGCGTTCTTTTTTATAGAATAGTACGGCACGCTGAACGGCATTCAATATATCCTCTGAGCGTGAAGGCTTGGAAAGAAAATCGAACGCACCCTCCTTGATCGCGGCAAGCGCAGAGCTCTCCTCATCCTGCCCGGTTAGCACCACGATCTTGGCTCTATACAGCTTATCGATGACCAGCTTTATCACTGCCAGGCCTTCGGTCGTTGTATGGGGCGAAGGCGGCAGGCCCAGGTCGAGAATCAGCGCCGCTATATGCGGGTCCTTTTTCAAGAGAATCTCGGCGCTCGCCTTACTATCTGCCTCTTCAATGTGATAGCCATTCATCTCTAGAACATTGCGTAACACTAGCCGAAGCGCAGGGTCATCCTCGACCAGGAGAATTTTCGACAGCACCGGTTCAATGGGCTGATCCGAGTCTGCCTCGTTAGAATCATTGTTATCCACTTCGTGCACGTGCAGCCTCTAAGTTTTGTTCTGGGAAATCAGCTATGAACTAGGGCAATTGACCAGCCGCTATCATCTTCGTGTAGAGGATACTGGGGGATATCCAGGTAATAATGTCATCGAACGCGTCTTCAATATAGCCAGTAGTGACGAAGTCATTGTCGTTCGCCTGTCGATAGCCGGCTGTCGTTGCCTCCGCATTTTCAACTTCGTCAGCGGCCGTATACGTCGTCCAATTAGCCCCCATGGAAAGAACTACTGCCGGAGCCGAATCGAACAACACCGTGCCTGCACCGCAGCCAGCTGAGCTGCATACGCGCAAATCAGGCACTGAAAGGAGACTGATCTGACCAGGCGTGGTAAAGGCGCTCCCATCGATATTGGTCACCGAATAGCGATACGGGTTTAGCCAGCTGTCCATTAACAAGTTATCTGCATTGAGCGGACCACTTAATCCGAGAGTTGCCCAGGGCACGAAACCGTATCGCTGCAGACAGACACCACCACCTATTGGGTCCTCTGCACCATTGCTCGTCGCTCTGGCGGGACAGGGCAGCCGGCCATTGGTTTGAGCGAATCCATACAGCGCTTCTTTGATTTCTTCCAAGGTCTGATCTGCATCGGTGCGATTGTTTAGCTCCTGAGTCGAACTGATGGATACCAGTAAGCCACCAAGTAGCGTGCCTACGATAATCATTACAATCGCCATCTCCAGGATGCTAAATCCCGAGGCCGCAGTTCTGTAGTTCTTTCGATTTGATATCAACATTGCGCACCTATTTTCAAAATATTTGCTGGCGAGTCTGCCAGGGCATAAGTTAATCGATAGCTAATATTGGGACAGCCAGTAAATGTTAGCGTGGCCTGATCGTTCGTATTCTGGACATAATTCGTCGTCGCATTCCACAGATTTGCATTAAACCAAGGCGGCAGCGCCGCCGCTACCAACCAAGGGGCGAATTCCAGGTCCGTAGGATACCGCGCCATTAACACGTGATAGGCATCAAGCTGCGTCTGCAGAACATCGGCTAACTTCCTTGTAACGGGAAGCATTATTTCATCGATCGTGATCGCTAACACACGATCGTTAAAAAGCTCGGGGTTGACCGAGTCGCTGCTTACAAAAATCGGAGCCGTGGCGTTGCTGTCTTCCAGGTATTGCGTGCTGGAGTTGCTCGGCCTTGCCTGCGTGCCAGTTGCAGGGCCCGGCGCTATGAGCACAGCAGCGATGCGATTCCGTGCATCGAGAGTTACGGCGCTCGCCACGGCGGAATTCAATATTCCTGCAGGACTGCGCCTGAAAGAATCCGAAACGCTGTACCAGAACTGCTCATCGATATTATTGTTGTAGTCGGACAGCAGATAGTTCGACCCAGAAGGCAGTGTAATCAGCGTAGGCAGCCTGCCCAATGAATTGCTGGGGCAAGGCGCGTTTTCCAAGCCATTACCGTTGCTGTCGGGACAAGGTAGATAGCCAGGCCCAGATCCTGCGGCAGAGTAATACTCTGGATACAAGACGGCGTAGGCGATTAGTGCTTCCTTAGCTTCACGCAATGCATTCACAGTATTGTTGTTGCGGCGCAGGCTAACCGTGTTGTTATCCAACACCGTTATTATGGCACCCGCTGCCACAAGAAAAAGCACGATAAAAAATACCAACAGGATGACACCGCGCTGCCGTCTGACTGTCACGACACCGGTGCGAGCAATTGGGCTGGTATTCATAAATCCTGTGCTGCCTCGAGCACCGCTTCCACCGCAGCGCTATCGAGTATGATTGAGCCCGTCTCCTGACTTTCCTCGACGGCCTCTTGCTCAGCGAGTGCTGCCTGATATTGATAGGACTCGAATAGCTGTCCTGTGCTGAGGTTCAATACTTGCCCGGGTTTGACGTCGAAGCTTGCATTACTTCTAGTGTCACGGATTCTCAACTGCCCGCGGCTGAAGGGCGACAGCAATTCCATATTTCGGGGTAGACTAGTCTGGTCATAGGCAATATTATTGATCCAAACCGTATAGCTGCCGTCAGTCTTGCGCATGGTGCCGCCTATGGCGTAGACAACATCTTCCTCATCTTCAGTGAATAGCGGGATCTCGATGAAAGGCTCGTCGTCCACCGGCTCTTCAGTGGCTATACCGGAGGCGGCCTGAAAACGCCGCCGATCCAAATCTGCTCGTTCCGCGGGCGTCAGGAACAGCCGGCTCAAAGACTGTCCATGAAGCGGTGGCGGAACGACAGCGCTGAGGATTAAAATCGTGCCGATCGTTACGCAGCTTGCTCTTAGCATTGTCATTGTCATTTCACGTTTCATCCGGCGCCTTGCATCACTGGAAACACACATCAATAACCTACTCGCTATACTCATCGAATTCTTCGTTCTCCGATGGGAGCTCTCGCCTAAAGGTAAACCAAACGAACTCACAGTTCGCTATCTGGTGAGCCACAATTTCATCCTCTTCCGATGCACCCACTGCGGATGACGTAATGTTGCAAGTTGTTGTTACCATCAATCTTCCAGCATTCAGAAAGGCGCTTAGAAAGCGCGTAAGATCTTCTTCATGTAGCAGAGGCAAGCGCAGCAGGACCAGGCTTGAGCGCACCGAGATTTGCTCTTCAGGGTTTTCAATGCCCTCTTCATAGTCCAGTATCTGACTGGTCTGTTCTCGAATTTCGACATCTATCGGAAAGAGCCGGAATCTATTGCGAATCCTTCGTATATCTTCAAGCAGGGATACCCTATCCTCCTCGCCCATCAGCCCATTAGCCACCAGAATGTTATAGCGATCGATATTCTCGACGATAATGCGCTCCGATTCTTCGATCTGAGTCACTTCCTGAGTAATAACATCGAAATTCGAACGAGTGCCTAGTTCAAGTCTGCGCATGTCGCTGCGGTAGTTAAGCGAAGCCCAATAGCCGCCGACAGCGATAGAAAGAGAGCTAGCCAGCAGCACTAGCCACCACTTCAGCCACCGCAGATCATCTACCAGGTTTCGCCTGCGCATAGCCATTTAGCTTTCTATCCTCACGCTTAGCGCGAACTCGGAATTGAGCACTTGATCGCCGACAATCGCACTTACCGCTGTGTCGGGCCCTGACTCAATAGGAAGACTGATCGGGGTAACAATTGCACCCTCTATTTCTGCTAGCGCATCGATGAACTCCTTCAAACGGAGGTCAGCATTTTGATAACTATTAGCGCCAATCTGCTCTCCATACAATTCCAGCTCAACGGTCACACTGTCCGCCAGAATGGCATCCTTTAACTCGAGATTCTCCTCGCCCCCGTTTAACTTCCAGACAAGAGAAGAAA
Organism: Pseudohongiellaceae bacterium; assembly: GCA_040880325.1. GTDB lineage: Bacteria > Pseudomonadota > Gammaproteobacteria > Pseudomonadales > Pseudohongiellaceae > UBA9145. Next base: position 11,707 of record JBBDIR010000056.1, on the reverse strand, counting down.
GGTTAATCGTCGAGTGCTGCTGCAGAACTTGCGAAATCTGACCAAGTAACTGCGCAGGAACAAAATTTTGAGCATTGATCAGGTCATAATTATTGACTACCAGCGCCATCGCTTCCGAGGGTATCGGAGTCGCCGGGAACTGTGCTGTCAACTCATCGTATTGCTCTTGAACCGGCATCATGTCCTGCGTCATAGCCTGATAGCTGGATCGACTCTGAATCGCATCAGTAATTACAGGCGCGCTAATCATCCCACCCAGGAACAGCACAAGCAAACAGCCAAGGGCAATGAAATTGCGCTGTATTCGTAGCTTGGTAAAGCGCATCGTAGCCGGAGACCCATATATATTCTCGAAATCTCCATGATGTACGCCCCAATCCATACAAAGCAGAATCGCGGTGATCTCATCTTGCGGCCCACCGTATTTATCGATGGGCATCAGGTCGATGGAATTGTGATGATAGACGGAACCAAAGTCAGCACAACCAGGCTGACCTTCGAAGGCATCGTCCTCGAGAACAGGGGAAACTACGTGCAAATCTGGAGCATTCTCGACGTCGAGCAGCCCGACGCGCTCCAGGTATTCGCGCGACTGCAGCGTGGCGTCAAGTATCGCTTTCGCAAGGTCTGCTTCCGGATCGGTTGGCAACGGGGTGAGACGGCTGAACCAGAGCTTGTGATTCGATATCAGCGATTGCCTGATACCGTTTCGTTGCCAATTAACGAGTAATATCGCATTAGTGGTTTCTAGCCCTAGCTCTGTGGCTACTTTGCATATAGCAAATGCCGGGGACGTTATGCTCGTTACGGAGACTTGCTCTTGCAACATTACCCGCATCCAATTGTCGATGCTTCGGGTTTGGGTAATAGCGCTGAATAAGACTCTGTCATCTTTGCGCCCGGTTTTCTCCCTGCCAAGCACTTTGGCGGAGCGGTAATCGGCATTTCGAAAGTGCTGATCCATCTTTCTGTTCAGAAATGACTTTCTGTCATAGGTGCTAACGTGTACTACCTTCTCGACAATAAAGTCCTCCGCCGGAGAATCTACGACGATGGAAATGTGCTTGAGCGACTCATCGATGATGTAGTCTCTGAATTTTTCATGTCCGATGTCGCTGTCTTCAAACGTGGCCATCTTCATCAGACGGCCATTGTCCAGGCCATACACCGCCAAACCCTCAAAATTAATGAGGATCATGCGCTTGTCTGTAGAAGATCGAAGACCAAACATTGCTGCTTCCTATAACGCCATATTGCCCAATGAACTGTACACAGGGCCCATTACCGACAACATTACCCAACCTAAAATAGCACCAAGAAAAACCGTCATGGCAGGCTGGATCATTGCCTGCACCTTGTCGATAGAATCCTTGATATCACGTTCGTAAAAATAACTCACGTTCAAAAGCGCGTTATCCAGCTGCCCGGTTGATTCCCCGACGTTAATCATGCGTACTACCAGGGGCGGGAATAAGCCTGTATTGCGAAAACTTGTTGATACCCCTTTGCCTTCCTGTATCTCATCGCGGGCCTTGCTCAATGCATGCCGAATCGCTTCATTGCCCGATGCACGTTCGGTGATCTCGATACACTTAAGGACAGGAATACCTGCCTTGTAGAGCATGGCGAACAAGTTAGTAAACCTGGAAAGCAAGATTTTCTTAAGCACAGGCCCAATCTGCCACGCCCGCAGCTTGAACGAATCGACCTGATAACGCGCCTCATAACTTACTTTTGTAAGCGTTTTAACTAGCGCCCAAAGCACCAGAGGTACGAACGTAAACAGGTACCAATAATTAACAAAAAACTCCGAAGTGGCTATCAACATCTTCGTATGCAAGGGCAGCTCCTGACCAATTCCTTCGATAAAGCTTACCAACTGAGGCACCAGATAAATCATCAGAAAGCCCACCACAAACATCACAACCAGCCCAACGAAAACCGGAAAAATGAGTAGCTTCTTCGTTGTCGAGATCAGTTCGTCCTGCCATTTAATCATCTCATTGAGTGAAAGAAACACATCGGGCAACTGCCCGCTTTCCTCGCCTGCATTGATCAGGCTTGTAAACATATCATCGAAAACTTTAGGGTGTTCCTCCAAGGCTTGTGAAAGTTTCATACCACTCTCAATGTCATCGATTACCTGTGCTATGACGCGACGAAAACTTGCTTGCTCGACGCTATCTCGCAGATCGACCAGGCCATCGAGAATGGAAACTCCGGATCGTGTTAGCTGTTCCATATGAAAGCAGAAATTAATCAGATCAATGCGGCGGATAGCACCACCGCCGCCCAGGCTTCCTCTATCCTGAACGAATTTGCACTTTATCAGCGACATCCCCATGCGATTCAGTCGTATTTCGAGATCATTCTCGTTCGCCGCATCCATCTTGCCGACCTGGTTACGGCCCTTGTTATCGATCGCCTTATATGAGAAGAGTGACATCTACTGACTATGCTCCCAACCTATCTGACAGATCTACAACGCGTGTGATCTCATCGAGGCTGGTCGTACCATCCATTACACGCCGACAGGCATCATCGGCCAGAGTCTTAAAGCCCTCCTCGTTAGCGGCCTGCTTCAGGGCATGCGCAGACGCATTCTCCGAAATTAACCTTCGAAGATTCTCACTGGTATGCAAAATTTCCAGGATGGAGGTTCGCCCCTTGTAGCCAAGACCGAGACACTCAGGGCAGCCTTCTGCTTGAAAAATCTTCGTTGTGGTATCGTTTATATCGAGCTTTAACAGGGTGCGCTCCAGATCGCCGAGCTCCTGCGGTTTCTTGCAGTATTTACACAACTGGCGCACCAGTCGCTGAGCAATAATACCGATAAGGTTTGATGCCAGGAGATCCGGCAACACATTCAGGTCCGTCAGTCTCGGTATGGAACCGATAGCCGAATTAGTGTGCAGGGTTGAGAAGACCTGATGGCCAGTCATTGCTGCTCGAAAGGCCATCTCTGCGGTAACGTCATCACGAATCTCCCCGACCAGGATCACGTCAGGGTCTTGCCGCATCATTGACCGAATGCCTTCTGCGAAGTCCATCTTTGCCGCCGCATTTATCGACGTCTGACGAATCATGGGCATCGGATATTCGACTGGGTCTTCCATCGTCATGATATTGATAGCAGCGGTGTTGATGTGATTCAGCACTGAATAGAGTGTCGTCGTCTTACCACTGCCCGTGGGTCCGGTAACAAGAATCACGCCTTCGGGTTTCGAGAGCATCAACTTGATTGCATACAGGTTTTCGTCACTGAGACCGAGGGTCTCCAGAGGCACTATACCCTTGCGTCTATCGAGTATCCTGAGAACTATATTCTCGCCATGGGTGGTTGGCTGTGCTGCGACCCTGAAGTCGATCTGCCTGCCAATCAAGGTAAGCGAGATACGACCGTCTTGTGGCGCCCTCGATTCAGCAATGTTCATGTTGCTTATGACTTTTAGTCGCACAACCATGGCAGCCCAATAGCTCTTGTGGAGGCTTCTAACCTGACGTAGCACGCCATCGACACGGTAGCGAATTCTGAGGAACGCCTCCTCTGGCTCAAAGTGGATATCGGATGCGCCCTTCTGCACCGCGTCGGCCAGCAACGCGTTAATCAGTCGTACCATGGGATGGTGATACTGGTCGCCCTCGGTTTGAACGTACTCCAGATCAACCTCTCCAGTTTCGATCTCTGCCAGAATGCCGTCGATGGATAGGTTAAAACCGTAGATCTCCTCGATAGTACTCGCAATATCAGTCTCGTTACCGAGCACTGGCAGCACTTGCAACTTGCTGTCGTGCAGAGCACGAATCTGATCCAGCGCGACAATATTGTAGGTGTCCGGCATCGCTACAGTGAGCTCGTGTGACACGGCGTTGTAAGAAAGCGGTAGTACTTTGAAACGGCGCGCGAGATCTTGCGGCACCATCTTTATCGCATCTGCATCGATAACGGTGCCCGTTATGTCGACCGTGGAATAACCGGTATTCTCACTCAGAGCATCTCGAATAATGGAATCGGTGACGAAGCCTAATTGAATTAACATCGCGCCAATACGTAGACCGCTGGACTCTTGTTCCAGTAGCGCGATCGTCAATTGATCCTCGGTAATGATACCCTTCTCTATCAGCGCATCGCCAAGTTGCTTCTTGCCCGCAGGCCTGGCCTGATTACTCATCTCTACCACTCCCATCCCTATTCGCAAGGCGACGCCTTAGCGCAGCAAGATCGAATCCAGCAGGATGATTCACTGCGAAGTCGATCGCCTCGCGATAGTAACTCTGCGCCGCCGCAGCCTGATTCAGATGCTCGAGGCTCACGGCAAGATTGAAAGCGTAGTCCGGATTCACCAAGCCGCTATAAAGTGCATCTGACTTGGCTAACTGTAAGGCTCTGAAATAGGCTTGCTGTGCCTCAGACCAACGCTGGTTCGAGGCGAGGAAATTTCCATGGGCGTAGACGAGTGCTGCGACATTCGGATAGTCGCTAAGCAGGCGCTTTAAGTCGGCCTCCTGACTGGCGGGACTTCCCGCTGGCAATATTTCCATCAATCCAGCTCGCGCAAGCGGGTCTGTTGGATTTCGTGCCAACAACCTTGAGTACAGATCAAGAGCCTCGCTCATTTCACCGTTTCGTCTCAAGATAGTTGCAAGGCCTAATAGCGCGTCACGCTGCAGGGGATCGCTGCCAAGTGCGCGGCGATAGAGCACTTCTGCCGCGTCCAGCGAGCCACGCTGGTATGCTGTATAAGCCTGTTCGACATTCGGATCTACTACCGGCACGCTCACCTGTTTTCGAAAACTTATCAGCTTGATCGGCTCAGTCGCAGCTGCCGTAGGCATGGGATCAGCTACCCCAGTCTGCTCCGACTCCACATTCTCGGCAGTAGATGGCGTAACCACGGGCAAATCGCCGATGGTTGTCGCTATCGTTTCTGTCGCTATCGTTTCTGGCCTGGGCGACTGATCTGGCAATATCTCTGGTTGCAGGTTTGCGCCACTTGGCTCAGGTTCGGCAGTCGGCGCAAGGTCTGGAAACTCTGATTCGGCGAGTATCGCTTCTAGCGCCGAACCTGCATTCACTTGATCCAGATCGACAGACGTTGTCGCCAGATTAAAGTCAGCAGTATCTATTGGCTCCTCATCGGGGCTACTACTTTGCGCATCGTCGTCTTCAAAATCGGTCCCGCCATCGACAAAGTTAGATGAAACATAATTACCATCAGGGATATTGAACGTCGACTCTTGATTCACAGAGATGAACAGGTAGGTTCCGATTGCAGCTACAAGGGCTAAACCAACGCCAACAGCAACTTGAATATTACGCTTACTTACAGCGACAGACTTCTTCGCGGCAAAAACATTTTGAGCTACTCTGCGGCTCGACTCATCTTGCGCTTTAGGTCTTGCCGCACTCATAGGCTTTGCCGAAGTCTCCGTTCCTGGGAAACTTCGTGCCGCTGCTGCACTCTCAAGTTTTCTAGACTCTAATTCCGCACTTCGAAGCAACTCTTGTTTGACGCTTTCAAGCTGAGGCGCGCCGTCCGCTTCCAGGTCATCGAGTCCAAGGGGCTCAGCCATACCGGGTGCTTTGTTGGAACGAGTCGATTCTGCGATTAAAGGCGCGTCTTCTTTCTGCGGATTCTCTTGCACAGATCCTGTCGGCTCAACTGCAGCTTGAGTCTGTTCTACTGCGGGCTCGTCGATCGCCGAATCTTCGCTTACTGCTGTCTGATCCAAAGTAGCATTGGATTCGCCGGGTCTACCTATAGAACTAGGCAGCACATAATCTTCCTCGTCTTCGAATTCGATTGGCGTTTGCAGGTCTGGAACTGACGAGCGTGCTGACACCTCCTCCAATTCAACCATATTGAGTTCAGTTCGGTCGGCGGGAGAGTCTGCGGAAGTTTTTTCGGCCGTCACCTTCGCCGGCTGCTCCTCGGCAACGGGTGTTGGTACAGCCTCTTCGGACTTTGCTTCTTGCGCGGCCTTCTTCTTCGCTTCTTCGGCCTTGCGCAGCGCGTCCATCAATAAACTCATGGGATCGTCTCAGTCTTTACAATTAATGCTAATTACGCAGCATTAAAACGCTAGCAGAGAATTCCGGTTGGAACCCGATACAGACCCGGTCGGCAGATACTGCCTATAATTCTCAAAATCACCGTCTATACTAGGCTGCCTCACTACAACAGGACGAATAAAAATAATAAGCTCTGTCTTTACCAGATTGTCATTTTTCAAGCCAAATAGACTACCGACGACCGGAATTCGATTGAATCCGGGTAATCCGGCATTGCTGTTCTCCACAGTATCCTGCATTAATCCACCGAGTATAGCTATCTGCCCACTCTCCACCTTCAGAATAGACTCGATCTCGCGAATCTGTACTTCGGGTATCGAATTGATCACATTTTCTTGAGCCAGCGCCGGGTTAGGGTCATCGACAAATCGAATTATCCGCGAGATAGTAGGCCTGACGTTAAGGGTAACCTGATCGTTCTCACTAATCTGTGGCGTCACCGCCATAGTAAGGCCTATAGGCACGCTATGAACTTCACTCGTGAACACCGTTGGGGTACCGGGACCTGCGGCACTGGCCGCGATGCCGGGCTGAACTTCAATAGTGAAATAGATTCTACTATCCACCACTCGCAACATCGCCGTTTGATTGTTCAGCGCCATGAGCTTCGGACTGGACAAAACTTGCGTGTCGCCAAACTGCGACAAGAGTCTCACTGTAGCGCTTATCGCATCTGGCCCAGCTGACTTATCTATTGTGAGAACATTAGTTGGGCTCGTGTCCAAATTCAGGCCAAGCAAATCTTGCGTGAAACTAACCTGGCCGTTATCTCTGGCGAGCAATGACCAATCTACCCCCGACTGAAACCTGTCGTTCAGATTTACCTCAACCACGGTCGCTTCTATTAATACCTGATACAGCGCTCGGGTTCGAACCGACTCGATGAAGGCAAACACATCTTCGTGCTGACGGCTCGTGGCACGGACGGTAACTACGCCACTCTCAGGACTCATAATAATGGAGCTGGCACCAGTGTCCTCAGCACCCTCGCCCAATAGCGTCGCCAGATTGTTCTCCAGGGTCCGCCAGAAATCGTTGTTCGACTCCTGGCTCAACACTGACGTCGAGGTATTCGTTTCATCCCCGCCCACGCCAGACGCTACGTTCACTGCCGACTGTGAATTTCTAGACACATTCACATAATCAATTCGGTAGTTACGCAACACAGGCAGATCCGACGCAACAGTTAGATAGTTCTCCCGTTCGAACTTCCAAACTATGGCGACTTGTCTCGAGAGCCGATCGAGAATCTGCGGCAGAGTCTGGTCTATCGCATTCAGGCTCACCGAACCGGTCACGGAAGAATGCACATCGACATTGATATCAGCATCTCTGGCCATAGCGAACAATAGCTCTCTCACATCCACGTCTTGCACGACGACCGAGTACAGCTCCAGGGGAGTTTCCGCTTGCGGCGCAGATACCGCAGGGATTGGCCTGACGATCTCCGGGATATCCGATTCAACAACCACTTCGGGGGCTACCAGGTGTCTTCCCGCTTCCGGTCGATCTGCAATGGCGGCGGCGGGGTCAACCTGCATCGCGCCACACGCGGACAACAGGAGCAAGCCAGAAGCAAAGCTCAGACTTTTTTTATCAAATTTCAACATACAGATCACTCCAGGATCAGGGCGGCAATGCTATTGTTTGTGTTGCATTCAACACTGCTCATATTCTGCACAAACGGTTTGTACTCATGGATGCTTGCAGGCAGGCTATCGATAAAATCTTGCGCCAGACTCAAGCCTTCAAAATTACCATATTTCACGGTCCAATAACTTCTATTGCCATCGTTGGACATGCAGACATAGCTGTCTGCGATAAGGTCATGTTCGTCCAATACCCGCAGGAACGCATCCGCGAATTCCAGGTTAGTTGTTTCCCCGGACATAAATTGGATGGTATATCCACTGCCTTGCGAGTTTCGCAGCCAGTCGATAGAAGCTATCACCCGATTCTGCAGCTGACTGCCTCGCCTGAAACCGCTGTAGCTCGCCTCGACAGGGGTGTATTTTTTCGCAGCTGGTTTAGCGGCAATATTCGCTAGCCAGCGCGGCTGGCTAAAGCCTTCCAAAGGCGTAGATTCAAGGTGCAACTCTTCTTTAGGTTGGCGTGCAACCGTTTCAGAAATGGCTGGCGCTCGATTTTCGATTTCTGCAGCCGCTTTATTTCCTGTCACGTCCAGAGGAATGATTTCCTGCTCCACTGGCATTGGCAAAAACTGTGGCTTGAATTGTTCTTCGCGCTCTTCAACGATCGCCTGGGCGGCAGGAGATAGTGTTGCCGGAACAAGGACTGACTGTGGATCTCTCTGCTTGCGCTCGATCTGCTCTATCACCTGAGATTGGCCTGCTATGCTGCCCGCCTCTGGCCAGAGTACCGGCCAGAGTACGATAGCCACAGCGAGAACCGCAGCCAGCATTCCTGCACTCGCGACGCGTAAAGGCGAGAACAGGGAATGCAGAGATGAAGATAGATAATCACTGTCGCGAATTGCTGCCCAAATGTGACTCGCCCTGATTATTGGAGACGTGCCCGCATTGAGTTCCACGGATTGCAGCACATTCTCGGCAAAGGCGGCTAACAAGGCCTTGTCGACAAGAATATTAATACGACGTGTGAGCCCGCCCGATGCCTTGGATAACAACCACTCCGCCCGTCGCGTTAGTAGCTGCGGACAGGGGCAGCCAGCAGCGCCGAGGCGAAAGCGCACGTACTCGGAGACTTCGGCGGTAGTTAGCGGGTTTAGATGAAAGCTGTGAGTAATGCGCTCACGTAGCTGTCGAATATTCTTCGAGCTTAGATTCCTATCCAGCTCAGGCTGCCCAAAAAGGATAATCTGCATCAATTTGTCGACTTGGGTTTCGAGATTGCTAAACAGACGAATCTCTTCCAGCGTCTCTACCGGCATACCCTGTGCTTCTTCGATGATCACCAACACCTTGCGATTCGCCGTGTGCTGCTTGATGAGATAGGTCTGCAGCTGCTGCATGACTAGTAGCTTGGAGGTATCACGCCTAACCGGCAGCTTCAACTCGAATGCCACGGCATAGAGGATCTCGTCCGGGCTCAGTCTTGGATTTGCGATATAGACGATTTCCGTGGTTGCCGGCAGGCGTTCCTCCAGCATGCGACAGAGCATGGTCTTGCCGCTGCCTACTTCTCCAACCACCTTAAGGATTCCTTCGCCGCTCTCGATCGCAAACAACATCGCCTCGAGAACTACCCCTCTACCTTGATTTCCACCCGAGAAAAACAACGACGTGTCGGGTGTAATTCTGAACGGATGACGCTCAAGAGAGAAATAATCCAGGTACATTGTAATTGGCTCCTGCCAGAAACAGACTTTGATCCGAGACGCTTTTCGTGCGTGCAATGCCAAGGCCTGATTTAAAAAACCAGTTCTAGACTGTACTATCGGTCCGCCGCAGCAGAAATTAACCAAAAACGTAGCAATTAGGGGACTTTCATCGATTGCGGGCACAATTAGGGATAATTATCTGCAGCTCAGGCAAATTAGGGGCTGACCTCCTCGCCCAACTCATAATCCGGTAGAATTTGACGCTCTTTTCGAGCCGCCTCAACCCAGGCCCTTAATGCCGGGTTCATTAACATGAAATCTATATAGTTTTGGCTACTCTGTGAGACGCCAATCCCGTAGGTCAAGAAACGCATGACGATGGGGGCGAACATGCAGTCGGCAAGCGAAAAATCACCAAACAGATACTCTCCACGATGGCCAAAGCGTGCCCTCGCCTCGGAGAACAACTGATCTACTCTCTCACACTCGGCGTTGGCCGCTGCGCTGATCTGCAGACTCTTTCTTGCTCGGCAATTCATCGGCATCTCACTACGAATGGCGAAGAACCCGGAATGCATCTCGCTGCAGTAGGATCGGCACAGTCCGCGCTCCTCGATGTCCAGCGGCAGGGCCTGCCCCTTAAGATATTTCTCTGCTATGTATTCGCAGATAGCTAGAGAGTCCCAAAGGGTGCTCGCGCCATCGCGCAATACCGGCACTCGCCGTGTAGGTGAATATTTCGCGATCTTCTCTTCGAAGCCCTCGGTAAATAACGGAATTACGACTTCTTCGAAGGGGACGCCGAAATGTTTTAACAACAGCCAGGGTCGCAGCGACCAGGATGAATAGTTCTTGTTTCCGATAATAATCTGCATGCCTGCCTCTCTGATTCAAAACGCCAACTGTCAGTTTTTCAAATAGCGTTGAGCCCTTGGCCTCGTGACAATGAATGTGGGACTATGAGTGATACAAACCTCAACCGAAGCAGCATACCGAATCCTTATCAATAAATGGAGAGTTAGCCGTGAGCCCATCGAGATTTAGCGGAGTCCTCGCTCCAGTAATTACGCCTTTTCAAGCAGACCTTAGCCCCGATGCCGATCGCCTGCTCGCCCACTGCAAATGGTTGCTTGGGGAAGGGGTTGAATTGGCGGTTTTTGGCACTAATAGCGAGGCAAACTCATTGTCACTGAAGGAAAAGAAAACCTTGCTAGACCAGCTGCTCGAGGGCGGTATCGACCCTGTTTCAATGATGCCTGGTACCGGCGGCTGCGCACTCAGCGATGCGGTTGAACTAAGCGGGCATGCGGTGGAGCTGGGCTGTGCCGGCGCGTTGATGCTGCCCCCGTTCTATTATAAGGGTGTTTCCGACGAGGGCTTGTTCGCGTTCTATTCGGAAGTTATCCAGCGCGTTGCGTCAGATAATCTACGTATCTATCTGTACCACATTCCACCTATTTCTCAGGTACCAATCTCGCTGCAATTGATTGATCGACTCGTTAAAGAGTACCCAGGTAACATCGCCGGAATAAAAGATAGCGGTGGCGAGTGGGAGAATACTCGCGCCCTCAACGAAGCCGGTTGGCCCGACTTCAGAGTGTTCTGCGGCTCCGAGAGCTTCCTGCTGCAGAATATGCAATGCGGCGGTGCTGGATGCATCTCCGCGACGGCTAACGTGAATCCGGGAGCGATTCGACAACTCTACGACAACTGGGAGAGCCCGCAGGCGAAGCAGATGCAACAAGAGCTGGATGAGGTCCGCGCCTTGTTCCAAATCTTTCCGATGATCCCTGCGTTGAAGGCGGCGACCGCTTTGTTTGCAGATGATGATGAATGGCGACGGGTTAGACCGCCGCTAGTCGAGCTGGGCGCCAAGCAACTTGAAGAGCTCGAGACCGGGATGCACATGGCCGCCTTTAGCATGGATGGTCTTGGTGCTTGAGCAAGCCCGGTCAGGAAACTCCCATTGCAAATCAGCGGCAGAAAACACCCTCGTCCGGCTCACTGTGCTAATAGACAGAGACGATTCCTTGAGGTAGCCTCAAGCGTAGTGTCAGGTCTGCTAGTTGCTGGTTTAGGGATAAAACCATAGTTGTTGTGGGGGCCAATATCGCATTGGCGGGCAAGGAAACGAGCCCAGGCACATCTCAATATCGATGATACTTATTCGAGTAGCTAAAGAGGCACTACAATGATAAGAATGCCAGATAGACTCATGCAATGTCGACATGCTCTGCTAACGTTACCGCTGCTTTTACTCAGCAATTCCCTGCCCGCTCAGGACACTATCGAATGGACTACCCTCGGCAGTGACTTTGCCCACACGCGCTATT
>JBBDIR010000055.1:0-13292 GCA_040880325.1 Pseudohongiellaceae bacterium | reverse complement strand
AACTCCTATAGGTTAATATGAATCGCGGGATTTACACAGTTATTGGGACATTCTCGTGGCAATGGCTCTGGGAATAGTCGCAACGGTAAGTCCCGTAAGCGCATTCACAGCGAACACGGTGAACTCGAAATAGAGCCCCGACGATTACCCAGCGCACATTTAACTCTTCACAAACGGATTTTACTACCCGCAAGAGCTCAGTAGTTTCCAGTTTAATCTTCAGGGATAAGTTCACGTTCGATGTACTGTTCATAGAGATTTTTTGCCGCTTCTACATTTCTAACATCGCCTGTGGCAAGAAGGTCCGCGTAAGCCAATAATGGATGAACTAGACCTCGCTCTTCATCATAGCCGTTGTCGAGATATTCAGTAGCCTTTGGCCAAAACCTCTCATATATATGGACTTTATAGGTGTTTGTGCCACCTCGATCATCTGCTTTTTGTAACCGTGCCTCTCTGAGTAGATTGGCAAGCTCCTTTTTCGGTAGATATATGGTGACTTCTTGAGGTGTTAGATATTTCGTGTATTTTGCTGCTGCTGTTTCTCCACCCCAGTAGCCATTGTATTCTGTGATATCGATTTCTTCCCACCACAAGAAATCCTCGGTTTGGAATTCGCCCAACTGTAACTTTGGTTTTAGCTTCTGTGGCCATGCCTCAACCCAGCGGTCAATCAGTTCCTTGTGATTAACTAGTTTACGTCCCGCATTCCATTCTGCTTTCCGTATAAAACCACCGGCTTTCAGCGCGTTAATTACCCAACCAACTGTTCCTACTGCTACTCCCGCTCTGTCTGCGATTGTGCGATACGGCTGGTCTACGATCCATTCGTAGCATAGGAATGCGTAGACGAGCACTAATCCCTTTGGTTCAAATGCTCTTTGTGCAGCATCGGGCTTCTTCTCGTACTGCTTCTTTGGCGCTGGGTTACCTTTTATGTATACAAATAGTTCTGGTTGCTTGATGTAGGCGTTCCCTACTGTATCTATATACTGTATCTGCTCCTGGCGTAGCTTTTCTGCCATATTTGGGTTGATATAGTCAGCTACCAATATGCCCTCTCCTGGCATTCGTCGCACTTGATCTACAAGCACTCCTAGATTCGCTTGTGGTGCCCATTTTTTTATCTCGGCAAACAGCTTCTTCCCCCATGGGTTTAGCTTTAGTACCACGTCGATTTGATGGGCTCCGTAGCGCACTGTTTCTTCAGTTATTTCCAGGTGTACTCCCGCTTCACGCTGTATAGCACGCAGCGCCTTTCCCAGCACTTCCATTTCTATCTCATTTTCATAGTGCATTTGTACACCTATATACTATGTACATTATTAATGTACAAAATAATATAGTGGACTGTTACTTATAATACAAGCTCCAATGGAAATATTGTCCACATTTCCGCCTTGTACATTATTAATGTACATATATTTCGGATGTACAGTGGTGAGATCGATTGAGAAGGACTACCATGACCCCCTTGATTCAGGCAACTTAACTCTAGGCCATCAGAGCACGCACCCCAGCAATAGCACGGTCAATATGCTGTTCGGTGTTATAAATAGTCGGGCAAAGGCGCAGGCCACCCGTGGCAGCGGCGGCGATGCCATGCTCGTTGTAGAGTCGGTTAGACAGGTTGCCTCCCTGTCCATCGGGGACGCGCAATATGCAGACGCCGTGGCTGAGGCTCGGGTCCATTGGGGTAACGAGTTGTATCCCGGCCTCAGTTAGTCCGGTCTTGAGGCGCTGCGCCAATTCGCTAATGCGTGCCTGAATGCGGGCCGGGCCAATGCGGTCATGAATCTCGGCGCACAGCCCCAATCCTGCCAGCGCGGCGTCATCGCGCTGGCCCAGGGATTCAAACTTGCGGGCGCCCGTCAGAGTAGTCTCGGCACTGTTACCCCAGCCCGGAGCCACCACGGAGGGCCAGAGTTTTTCGATGCTGGCCTGATTGACATAGAGCAGCCCGACTTCCTTCGGCCCCATATACCACTTGTGAGCACTGGCGCTGTAGCTGTCTACGCCCAGTGCCCGCAGGTCTACCTGCAGCGCTCCCCATGATTGGGCGCCATCGAGATGCACATGGATGCCTCTGGCGTGGGCCATTGCAGTTAACTCGGCCACGGGCAAGGCGATACCGCTGAGATTAGAGACATGGGTAATAGCCAGCACCCGGGTGCGGTCACTGAGCTTGGCAGCGAAGGCATCGATGAGCTGCTGGGCATTTTGCGGCTGCACTGGGGTAAATAGGACATATATATAAGCCTCATCTCCTCCTTCCAAATGATCCATTTTCCCCCACGAAATACGTATTCACGTTTTTCGTGGGATCATTTATCATTCGATAGGAAGTTATGCGCAATTTCCAATACACATGATCGCTCTGACAAGCCATTCTTCAACCTTAGAGGGCCTATGAGTGAAGAGGAGAGAACTACGATGGAATATAGAACAGCCTTTCTGTTAGCTCGTCAAAAAACCTTGACAGAAAGCCATTACAACATTATTGTTGTGTCATGATCCCTAATTTGGTGGTATTAGAAGATTGCCCTTGGATGGTATTACCCCCGGGAATCCATATAGCAAGTATTGCTGAAATTGAAGCGGTGTTCGGCTACAACAGCCATCGAAGGAAGCTGCTTAAAGGCCTAAAAAACGCACTAAGGAACCTTCAAGGTGCTGGCTGTTTAGTAGTATTTTTAGATGGCAGTTTCATATCCGATAAACCGATTCCCAGTGACTATGATGGCTGCTGGGACCATAACGGTATGGATCGAACAAAACTGGACCCGGTTCTCCTAGATTTCTCTAACGAGAGAGCCGCACAAAAGCTGAAATACTATGGCGAATTTTTCCCTGCATACGGGGAAGCTGACATCCTGGGTACTAGTTTCCTGGATTTCTTCCAAGCAGACAAACATACCGGTACCGCAAAAGGAATAGTGCAATTGGATTTAGCTGGCTCAATATAGTCGGGGCTGAGGGCACAATATTATGATTCAAAATGACCGTGAATATAGAGCAACGAAAAGCGCACTCGAGAAATTGAGTGTAAATATTGACTCCCCAAACGAAGGCAAACTTCCTGAATGGGTTGCTGAAGCTAGCGGCGCTGCTATTGCGAGCCAGATTCAAGAATTGCAATCTGAAATAGAAAAGTATGAACAACTAAAGAACAGTCAGAGCTTTGATTGGGAATGCTCTGATCTTGACGAACTTCCAATATATTTGGTCAAAGCACGAATCGCGCGAGGATACTCTCAGAAAGACCTAGCCGAGCGGCTTGGTATGAAGCAACAGCAAGTACAACGATATGAAGCAAGCGCCTATAAAGGCGCAAGTCTAAGCAAACTTCTCGAGATATCAAAAGCATTAGAAATTACTATTACGAGCGTGGTTACGGGATCAAGAAATAACCCAATAGAATCTGATAGTGCCCCGATCGACACGAGTGCAGCACTCACTCAATTTCCAATTCGTGAAATGAAAAATAGGTCTTGGATATCTGAATCCGAAGACTTCTTATTATCCATTCCTGCTTTCCTGACACAAAATCTAGGTACTGATTTCTACCCTGTATTTCACCGGAAAAAATTCTATGGAACAAACAAACCCCACTCATTCTCATTGCTGGCATGGCAAGCAGGAGTATTAAGGAAATTCTCTAAAGAGCATGAGCCAGAAAGCATTCCTACATTTGTCCTAGATGATTCATGGGTCAGCAGTTTAGTAGAGCTTTCTCAACAAGAAGAATCTCCTCTGAGAGTAAAAGAATTCTTATTTGAGAAGGGTATTTGTCTAATTGTAGAAAAACATCTTGATAGAACATATTTGGATGGAGCTGCCTTATTATCAAATTCAGGAAATCCAATCATTGCTCTTACTTTGCGCCATGACAGGCTTGATAATTTTTGGTTTGTCTTGATGCACGAACTTGGTCATATCTATAAACATCTTTATCAAGGACTTGTCCTGGATTTTTTTGATGATGGAGAAACGTCCTCAGCAGACCCAATAGAACAAGAGGCTGATGATTTTGCAACTCACTACTTATTACCTGATGAAAAATGGGATTTGTGTGCGTCCAAATTTACTCGCAGTGAGGAATCAGTCCTAGCAGACTCTCAGCGCCTGTCCATAAATCCTGCAATTGTTGCCGGCAGGATAAGAAAAGAATCAGGCGATTACACTCAGTTAACTGATCTTGTCGGCTACGGATCAGTGAGAAAATTGTTTGCGGAGGGCTGTTATGATTAAGCCAGAAAGCTACGTACCAATTCTCAAATGGAAACAAAGTGAGTATCAAACTCTTCTCAGGCTGGACGCAAATACAAAAACAAAAATTGTCCCTCTTCTTGTTATCCCACCTATCGATTACGATCATGAAGAAGCTAAACTCAAGAGGAATATTGACGAACACTTAGAAAAATTTGCTACACGTTTGAAAGAAAAGTGGGGAACGCGACTTTGTCTAGTTGATATGCATAACTCCGTTGCTGATGCCGTAATGGCTAATGGCGACTTGGCCATCAATTTTGTGCTCAGCTCATTGGCAGACAATAACTGCACTTATATCCCAGTAGCCAACATTAACTGTAGTACCAATTATATAAGCGCTTTGTCAGCTGACCCCAATGCAAATAACGGATATGCCTTTAGGCTATCTCTCGACGACATTGCCAGAGCAGATATTAGTACGAGACTGGTCGCGCTTTGCAACGCCCTCAATACTGCAATAGAGGATGTTGATATAGTGGTTGACCTAAATCGTCCAGAAACGTTTTTGCCCTATGACGGATTTTCAAATCTAATTTCGCATTACATCTTGGCACTCGGAAATGTTATGCAATGGCGCTCGCTTACAATTGCAGGGACTTCACTAGATATGCAGAAAGTGAACAAACCAGGTGGAGAGTTTGATCGACACGAATGGTTGCTATATAAAGAAATTTTGAACAGCCCGCTGGGACAACTGAGAAGACCAACCTTTGGCGATTATACAATTGAGTCTCCTGACTTTAGTGATATTGATTTTCGCTTCGTCAAGCCTGCAGGAAAGCTAATCTATTTATACGATGAATTCTGGCTCATACGCAAAGGCGGCTCGTTTAGGGATGACTCAAGCCAAATGTTTGGTCATTGCCAGTTTATCGTTCACTCGGGAAAATTCATGGGAGCCGGCTTTTCACATGGAGATCAAAAAATATCAGACATAGAGTCAAAAGCATCTTCTAACTACAGCACCCTTGGTACATGGAAACAAGTGGGAATGACTCACCACATCACTCTAGTTACTGAACAGCTCGCCAATTTACCCTAGATTCAAAACATTTTTTTGTCCAATCAATAACTTCCTCTATACCAGCAACTTGTGCTATCAATTCATACAACTTGACTCTAGATCGGCGTGAATATTCCCCATCGATATTCAGCTCTGAGATAAATTCTAGAGCCTCTTTTTTCCAAAGAAGATGGAGCAGTGAATTAATGTCTACTTTGGAGTTTCTTTGTGCTCTTCTATATTGCCTAAAGTAGATAGCACCTCTCGCGCCTTTTCTTAAAACAATGATTTCACACCACCGAGGAGCCATTTTGACAACCCCCTCTAGATGATTTTCAGCGACTATTAGAGTCAATCTCTCGAAATATAATTCATAGGCTGCTAACTGCTTTTCAAGCCGATTCAATGAGTCTTGTGAACTCTTAATCTCATAACCGTGAAGTTTTCCATTTAGGACCGCAATGTCAATTCGCTGCCTCCCATGGTTTAACCCTAGCTCGTTAATAACTATGGTTTTCTTGCAAGAATGCTGCTTTTTAAGCAACTTCCTGTGCAACGCATCCCGAATTTCTGGCTCTCTGGTTCCTTGGTCCATATCCCACAATTCTCTTAGTAGAACAAATACAGCTGCCTCAAAATCCTAAACAGGATTTAGGTTGATTATTCCTGTTTCCAAGCTAGATAACAAAAATTAATTTGGCTAACGGGGCAAGAGAAATCACAAGCCAGATTACGTAGATATACTCTCTGGATATATTGGGTTAACGATTATTACGGCATTCACTTTAAGTTAAAGTAACACTCTTAGTAACATCAGGGTAATCGATTACAATTTGTATCTTTATATTTCAATGAATTAGGTCACCTATTCAAATCCCCCCGCCTCCACCGTTCATAGCTTCTGGAGAAACGATTAAGAGGGACAGCCATGACTCCGCCCCCTTGATTCAGGCCGCTTAGGCCTAGACCATCAAAGCACGCACCCCGGCGATAGCACGGTCAATGTGCTGTTCGGTGTTATATATAGTCGGGCAAAGGCGCAGGCCACCCGTGGCAGCGGCGGCGATGCCATGCTCGTTGTAGAGTCGGTTAGACAGGTTGCCTCCCTGTCCATCGGGGACGCGCAATATGCAGACGCCGTGGCTGAGGCTCGGGTCCATTGGGGTAACGAGTTGTATCCCGGCCTCAGTTAGTCCGGTCTTGAGGCGCTGCGCCAATTCGCTAATGCGTGCCTGAATGCGGGCCGGGCCAATGCGGTCATGAATCTCGGCGCACAGCCCCAATCCTGCCAGCGCGGCGTCATCGCGCTGGCCCAGGGATTCAAACTTGCGGGCGCCCGTCAGAGTAGTCTCGGCACTGTTACCCCAGCCCGGAGCCACCACGGAGGGCCAGAGTTTTTCGATGCTGGCCTGATTGACATAGAGCAGCCCGACTTCCTTCGGCCCCATATACCACTTGTGAGCACTGGCGCTGTAGCTGTCTACGCCCAGTGCCCGCAGGTCTACCTGCAGCGCTCCCCATGATTGGGCACCATCGAGATGCACATGGATGCCCCTGGCGTGGGCCATTGCAGTTAACTCCGTCACGGGCAAGGCGATACCGCTGAGATTGGAGACATGGGTGATAGCCAGTACCCGGGTGCGGTCACTGAGCTTGGCAGCGAAGGCATCGATGAGCTGCTGAGCATTTTGCGGCTGGACTGGAGTGCTGACCCTGTCGATATGCAGGCCGAAGCGTGCCGCACGCACATCCCAGGCGACATTGTTGGTGGGATGGTTCTGATCCCAAAGCAGTACTCGGTCTCCTTCGCTGAGAGGCAGTCCATTGTTAATGATATTGTTGGCTTCGGAGGTGTTGCGTACCAGTGCTATCTCGTCCGCGGACACATTGAGTTGCTTGGCTACTCTGGCCCTGCTGTCTTCCAGCATGGCGGCGAATTTTGCTCGGTTGTTGAATGAGCAATCGTGATCGATGTCGGCCGTTAGTTGTGACACACGTTCTGCTACTGCCCGGAAGGAAGGGCAGAGATTGGCGGCATTCATCGGCACGGCGGCTTCCTCGAATGAAAATTGAGCCCGCACCTGCTGCCAGTAATCGCCATTGCCCGGCACAGACTGAGCGCGACTTGCGCTCGTCACACCGGCCAGCAGCAGTGCTGAGGAAGCCTGCAAGAATTGTCGTCGGGAATGGTTGCTTGGATTGTTCATATCAGGCCGCCTCGAGCAGAATTTTTAACGGTTCCAGAGTATCCAAGCTCTGCTCGAATTGCCAGCAAGGTGTGGCGGCTTTAGATCAGTCGACTATAGCTGCGAAAACCAAATTACGGGCTCAGTCTTGTGGGCGCCCTGCTTACTCCTCTAACTATTTCAATTAGATATTACCTAAGACCAACTCCTCCAGCCCGCCCCTTATGATCTAGGTGCCACCATTCAACATTGCCAAACCCCACCCTTCAAACTACCCTGTTCGTTCAGCCGTTACCCAAAGAGAACCACCATGGCCAAGACAAAAACAGATCCCACACGCAGGAAGATAATCACCGGCCTCGGCACACTCGCGGCTGCCGGCCTGCTACCCGGTCGCTTGGCGGCGCAGGGTCGCGTTAATGAGGCAGAGACTCTCATCATCGGTGGCGGCATGGCGGGTACCTCCACTGCCTTCCATCTGGCCGAACAGGGCCGCGATGTACTGCTGTTGGAGCGAGGTGAGATTGCCTCTGAGGCTTCTGGGCAGAACATGGGTGGCCTCGGGGGATCGGGCTGGGGGAATAACCCAGATCTAACGTCCTATCTCACCGCGGGCAGTGTCGAGATCTTCAAACGCATGCAGATCGACATGGGCTATGACATGGAGTTTCGGCTTTCGGGCACCTTAACCGCCATCCATACCGAGGAGCAATACGACTACTATCAGGATGACGTGGCATCGCAGAAAGCCGACGGCTATCAAGTTGAACTGCTCTCCCCCCGGGAGGCGCGCGCCATCGAGCCGGAAGCCAGCGGTGAGTTGGCCGGTTTCATGTATAGGCCAGAGCGGGGTCAGGCCGACCCGGTGAAGTCCACTCGGGCATTCGCCCATGCGGCGGAAGTTGCCGGCGCGAGAATTCATACCGGGCAGGATGTGGTGTCTATCACGCCACAGGGCAGTGGTGGCTATTCGGTACAAACTGCAGCGGCAGAGTACCGATGCCAAACCCTGGTGCTGGCAACCGGCGCCTGGTGTGGCCCGGTGGGTGCAATGCTAGGCCTCAAGATACCCATAGTGCCCATACGGGGCCAGATGTGGGCGACGGCGAGCATGCCACCTCGCGTTCTGCACACCATCGGTTCGACTGAATCCAGCTTCGAATGGAGCAAGGACAATGGGTCCGATAACGTCACGCCGCCCAATCTGACGCACAAGAACGGCCAACGCTTCACCCGACACCTCTATGGGCGGCAGCGCAAGAATGGCGAGATCATCTTTGGCGGCGATCGCGAAAGCGTGGGCTACAACGGCACACCTAGCCAAGCGGGCATCAATGTGAATCGCGGCCATGCAGCAGATGTGATTCCGCTGGTGGCGAGCCTGCCCATCGCACGCACCTGGGCGGGACTCATGCCGTTCTCACTGGATGGTGCGCCGATTATTGGCAAGATTCCCCTCAGAGATAATCTCTTTATAGTCAGCGGCCTGGCATCCTCAGGTTTTGGACGCGGACCGATGGCCGGCAAGCTGGCGGCGGACTATATTCACAGTGGCAACATGAACCCGGTGCTCGCGGAGTCCGACCCGGCTCGGTGTGTTACTGAATAATCGCTAAAGAATAGAACGAAAAGAGGACTCTATCCTCTTAAAAGCCTCTCGAAATATTCGATTTTGATCTCGTTTTCATAGTGCATTTGTACACGTATTTCCGATGTACAGTGGCGAGATCACCTCGATACGCTCTGATACACCGCATCCTCGCGCTATTTAGCACAATAAGCGAATTATGGCACAACACAATGCGCGAAAAATAGACACACACGCTGAGCGAGAAGAACCACTGACCTTCCCCCAATATTCGGTCCATTACCTCGATGAGATTGAACTTCCTTGAGGGACGCATACCCTCCTTTCTACCTCAACATGGTTCAAGACTGCTTCTCGCAACAAAAATCAAAGGGTTTCGAGGCATCGCTGCCCAGCGCCGAAGTTCGCGCCTGCGTCGTCGACACAGATGTGCAGGAATGGGCTAAGTTTTTGAATCACTAGCGATCCGTCCTTCTCTATTGCTTTTTTTGGAGGAATCCTCTCCAATGCCAACTAGGAGAAAAAATCATGAGAAAAACAATAACTGGTTTACTCGCAATTCTTGGCTTGCTGACGCTGTACAGCGGCACTGCAAGCGCCAATGAGGGGAGCATCGCCTTTGTCGGTGCACGTATTATCGATGGAACGAGCGCCGCTCCCATCGAAGATGGTGTCGTGGTTATCACCGATGGGCGAATTCGAACCATCGGCCCCCGCAGTGCCGTAACCGTCCCCGCTGGAGCGCAGATTGTCGACGTGGCTGGCAAGACGATTATGCCGGGTCTAATTAACGCCCATGGTCACGTAGGCGGCACGCTCGGATTGGAGACAGGTCACTACAACACCGACAACCTACTTAGGCAATTAGGCCTGTACGCGCGTTATGGTATCACCACGGTGAACAGTCTCGGTGGCGATGAAGAACAGGGTTTCGCTCTGCGTAATGCGCAGTTCAATTCAGACTTAGATCGAGCCAGAATCTATGTTGCTGGCAGCGTGGTGGTGGGAGATAGCATCGCGGCAATCCGCGCCGAGGTGAACCGCAATGCCGACATGGGGGCCAACTTCATCAAGGTGAGGATTGATGACGAGCTTGGCATGGCACAAAAGATGCCAAGAGACCTATTCGATGCCTTGGTCGATCAGGCCCATATCCGGCGCCTACCGGTAGCGGCACATCTTTTCTATCTTGACGATGCCAAATACATTCTCAATGCGGGTGGCGATCTGCTTGCACACAGTGTGCGGGACTTACCCGTGGATGATGAACTCATCGATCTCATCAATGCCAAGGGCGTGTGTTACATCCCCACCTTGACCCGTGAGGTATCGACCTTCGTCTACGAAAGTGAGCCAGCGTTTTTCTCTGACCCCTATTTTCTGAAAGAGGCCGAGCCGGCAATTCTTGAGCAACTGAGAAGCCCAGAGCGACAATCCCGTATACAGGGTAGCGCCACCGCTGCCCGTTACAAGGTCGCCCTGCAAGTCGCGATGGCAAATGTTAAGACGCTGCACGACGGCGGTGTCCGCATCGCGATGGGCACCGACACAGGGCCGCCTGCAAGATTCCAGGGCTATTTCGAACATATGGAAATGCAGATGATGGTGGATGCAGGCATGAGCCCAATTGAAGCGATTCGCGCCGCAACCGGTGTCGCTGCCGATTGCATGGGCATGGGAGATATAGGCACCCTGGAGCCCGGCAAATGGGGCGACCTGATCGTACTTGATGCTAACCCAGCGGTCGACATAGCGAACTCGAAAACCATAGCTAGCGTCTGGATAGCCGGCAACCGCGTCCCCGACAGGGGTCTATAACCGCAGCTACGGGAAATCCCTCACGCTTGCCACCAAGCCCTGGAGTTTTAGTAGGCGCGTCAAATGGATAAACTTCGCAGCAGTCAATCAAGGAACGAATAGCAACTATGTCAAAGAACAAGGCTTATCAAGCAGGCAGGCATTTTCTGCAAATACCCGGCCCATCCAATGTGCCCGATAGAGTGCTTCGTGCCATTGCTCAGCCGACTATTGATCATCGAGGCCCAGGGTTTTCACAGCTGACGCTCGGCATTCTGGACAAGCTGAAAACAGTGTTCAACACTGAATCTCCCATCATCATTTATCCAGCGTCGGGAACCGGCGGCTGGGAATCGGCTCTGTTAAATACGCTTTGCCCGGGAGATAAAATCCTGGCCTTCGAGACTGGACACTTCGCAACTCTGTGGAAGAACGTTGCGGTGAAATTGGGCTTAGAAGTAATCTGGGTGGAGGGGGACTGGCGCCGCGGTATCGATGCGGCTCTCGTGCAGCAGCAGCTGAGCGATGATCAGTCACATCAAATTAAGGCAGTGCTGGCGGTACATACAGAAACATCTAGCGGTGCGACCAGCGATATCGCAAAAATCAGGAAGGCCATCGACGCGGCCAAACATCCCGCTCTGTATATGGTGGATGCGGTGTCCTCGCTAGCCTGCAGTGAGCTGAGACATGACGACTGGGGTATCGATGTCACTATCAGCGCCTCGCAGAAGGGTCTGATGCTGCCCCCGGGCCTATGTTTTAACGCGCTTAGCGAAAAGGCCTTGGCAGCCAGCAAGAGCTCGACATTTCTGCATTCTTATTGGAGTTGGGACTCTATGCTGGGCCTCAATAAACAAGGTTACTTCCCCTATACACCTGCTACCAATATCCTCTACGGTCTCGATGAAGCGCTGAATATGTTGCACGACGAGGGCATGACTAATGTCTTCGAAAGACACCGCCGTCTGGCCCGCGCCACCCAGCTAGCTGTCGCGGCTTGGGGGCTGGAGAATCTCTGTGTGAACCCGCAGGAATATTCTAACTCCACCACAGCCGTGTTGATGCCCGCAGGTCATGACGCGGATGCGCTGCGAAACATCATTCTGGATAGATTTAATATGTCGCTGGGGATGGGGCTGGGCAAGGTGAAGGGCACTGTTTTTCGCATCGGCCATATCGGAGATTTCAACGAGTTGATGCTGGCCGGAACCCTCAGCGGGGTCGAGATGGGTTTGAATATCGCAGGCATTCCTCATAACACCGGTGGCGTGGATGCCGCGCTGGAATTTTTAGCGAGCCCTGCGTAAGGCGCGATACCTGCATCGGATTTTGCTTGCCAACGCATCGCAGATAAGCGTGATTTCTGAGACTCGAATTTTAGCCAGGCTTAGCCAAAGCCACACCAGGGTTAATTATACTAAGAATAAATGCCGGAGCTTTCATGGATCCTTCTACCGCAGTAAGTATGAGCCCTGCCGTTTCGCTGCTGGGCTTCGCCGTTGTGATTTTTCTCCTGCTTTTTCTCATAGCCAAATGGAAGTGGCATGTCTTCTTCGCTCTGTTAATCCCGATTCTGCTATTCGGTGTGTTGCCGGGTGTGCAGCAGAATAATTTTATCGATGCCTTCGAATCCGGCTTCGGAAATACGCTAGGCTCTATCGGTGTGGTGATCGTGCTCGGCTCTATCATTGCCGAGGCGCTTAAACATACAGGCGCGATTCAAGTCATCACTCGTTCTATGGTGAATCTAATCGGCTCTAATCGGATGCCGCTGGCATTAACCTTGACCGGTTTTATCATCGGCGTTGCTATTTTTTCAGACGTCGCATTCGTTATCCTAAATCCCTTAGTGCACTCGGCTGCCAAGAGCATGGGGGTGAGTATCGCTGTCATGTCCACCGGCCTGGTCGGCGCCCTGCAGTTAACCCATGCGATTGTTCCACCTACCCCGGGGCCACTAGCGGCGGCGGCTCTCGTGGGTGCCGACATTGGCAAGACGATAATATTTGGCAGCATTGCCTGCCTCTTCGGATCCCTAAGCTGTTGGGCATGGGGAGTCTATGTTGCGGGCCCACGCATAAAGACTGAGGCCTCAGACGAGTTTGACGGCAGCGATTTTGAGCATTCGGAAGAACAATTACCCAGCACTCTAAGCTCCTACATGCCCATAGTGATTCCCATCGTGCTCATTGGCACGCAGAGTGTCGTCGGCCTGGTATTCGACGACGGGCATATACTCAGGACTATTTTCTCCTACCTGGGTTGGCCGGTAATCGCCCTATCGGTTGGTGTATGGTTAGCCTATCGAAATATTAAGAGTAGCGACGCGCGGGAAAAGGCGAAAGATGAATGGGTGGAGGCGGCGCTTAGAACCTCTGCAATGATCCTGGTTGTCACCGGACTCGGCGGTTCGCTTAGCGCAATTTTGCGCGGCACACCGGCG
>JBBDIR010000054.1:8684-73158 GCA_040880325.1 Pseudohongiellaceae bacterium | reverse complement strand
GCTGCCGTTTCATGGCGAGACGGACATCTTTATCTACCCCGGCTACAAGTTTCAAATCGTGGATGCCATGGTGACAAATTTTCATCTTTCGGAATCGACGTTATTAATGCTGGTGAGTGCCTTCGCAGGTAGAGGGAGGATCCTCGATGCCTATCAAGAGGCGATTAGCCAGCGCTACCGGTTCTATAGCTACGGCGATGCGATGTTTATCCACCGCTCCCAACCTGGGATGGACTGAATCGTGAGTGTTATCCGGCAGAACTGGCGCGCTGTTTGACTGCCTCTCATCCGGCGGCAGATTCTGATATACTGCGCGGCCCTAAGAATTCGAAATCAATTAAATTATTCACCCTAACCATAAGGATTGAGCCAAAAAATGAAAGCACCCGTGCGAGTCGCTGTGACAGGAGCAGCAGGACAGATTAGTTATTCCCTTTTATTTCGAATCGCCGCTGGCGAGATGTTGGGCAAAGATCAACCCGTCATACTGCAGCTATTGGAAATCACGCCTGCGCTTGAGGCCTTGGCCGGCACAGTTATGGAGATAGAAGACTGTGCATTCCCGCTGGTGGCGGGCATTGTGCAGTCGGATGACCCAAACATTGCCTTCAAAGATGCCGACTACTGTCTGCTCGTCGGTGCCAGGCCCCGTGGCCCCGGAATGGAACGCAAAGACTTGCTTGAAGCCAACGCGGCAATATTCTCCGCTCAGGGTAAATCCATCAACGATAACGCCAGTTCCTCGGTAAAAGTTCTCGTCGTCGGTAATCCCGCCAACACCAATGCGCTAATTGCCTATCGCAATGCACCCGATTTGCAGCCAGGTCAATTTACTGCAATGACCCGCCTCGATCACAATCGTGCAATCGCGCAGCTAGCCAACAAAGCTGGCAAGCACAGCACCGATGTGGACGGCATGATCATCTGGGGTAACCATTCGGCAACTCAATACCCGGATATCAATCACGCTAGCGTCGCTGGTAGCAAAGCGACTGATCTGGTCGACGAGGCCTGGACACTTGAAGAATTTATTCCTACAGTTCAGCAGCGAGGCGCAGCAATCATTAAGGCTCGTGGTCTCTCGAGTGCCGCCTCGGCCGCCAATGCCGCCATCGAGCACATGCGCGACTGGGCATTGGGCACGTCCGGAAAAATCGTCAGCATGGGCATCCACAGCGACGGCAGTTACGGAATCGAGAAGGGCCTTATCTATTCTTTTCCGGTGGTCTGCAAGGATGGAGGCTACGAGATCGTGCAAGGTCTTGAAATCAGCGCAGCAAGTCAGTCGTTGATGGATAAGTCTGAGGCAGAGCTAAAAGAAGAACGTGACGGCGTAGCGAGCCTGCTTCCATAGGGCGGGCAGCGCTAGCGACGAATCAACTGCCCTACTCGGCAGTTGACTCGGTATTCGATGTCGCATGCAATATACTGAGCGTCTGCCAGATGCGAAGACCGGCCAGGCTCAAACTCGAGCGGCGCCGTTTTCACAACCAGGCGAAACCTCTCGCCAGCGTGGATTCACTTGTATGCGACTCAATACTCTCGACCTGATCAGAAGCAAGCAGTTTTGGGTTTTTCAGCTGTTAGGTTGGTCTACGTGGGTGTTGATGCTGGTCCTGCGGGACATAATCTTCGTGCCCCCCGAATACATCTTCTCGCGCGCTCTGGTGTCTGGGGCAAGTGCCGTGGCCGCCATGTTCATTACCGCGGGGCTGCGAGCTCTGTATAAGCTGGTTTGGGAGCGGGGTTTCATTGTCCGCTTTCTGGTCGCGTGGTTTGGCTCGTTCAGCGCCGCGCTAATCTGGCAGCCAATTCGAAACTACATTTCTTTCATACCTTTTGGCGAAGTACTTAGCCTAAGCGACGCAAGCGCCGAAGATCTCTTCGATAACCTGTTCAGCAGTGCATTTCCCCTGCTGCTTCTGTGGAGTGGGCTGTATTTTATCATCAAGTACTATCAGCTGTTTCAGGCCGAGAAAGAAAAGAACCTGCGCTCAGAGTCTCTCGCCCATGAGGCGCAACTTCTGATGCTGCGCTATCAATTGAACCCCCATTTTCTTTTCAATACGCTCAACGCTATCTCGACGCTAGTGTTGTCGTCGGCCAACGATAGAGCGAATGAGATGCTGACAAAGTTGAGCAAATTTCTGCGCTATTCGCTCGATCACTCTCCACTGGACAAGGTGAGCCTCGCCTATGAGCTAGAGACATCGAAGTTGTATTTGGATATCGAGAAAGTGCGTTTCGCCGAGCGCCTGCGCCTCGATATAGATATTCAGCCGAAGGCCGAACTTGCTATGGTGCCAACCATGCTGCTACAACCTCTTATAGAGAACTCTATAAAATACGCGATATCAAAGGCGGAGACCGGCGGGACAATACGGATTTCTGCTCAGGTGAGAGACAGAACCCTGGTGCTTCAAGTAAGCGATGATGGTCCAGGATTGCCCGAGCTGGAGGGAGAGAATGACGGTTCGATATTTTCTCAGGGCGTAGGAATTAGTAATATCCGTAATCGCCTGCAAGAAATCTATGGGCAGGAACATAAATTAATTTTTAGCAATGCTATCGCTGGCGGCCTTGCTGTAACGGTTGAAATTCCCTATGACAGAAAATAATTCGAAGCTATTAAGAGCCATTATCGTAGATGACGAAGAGTTGGCGCGGCAGGGTCTGGAGCTACGGCTGAAAGAGTTTGAGAATCTGGAGATTGTTGCCAGTTGCGCCAATGCCAAGGAAGCGCTTAAGGCAATCTCGGAGCTTGAGCCTGAACTGGTGTTTCTCGATATTCAAATGCCTGGAAAGACCGGGCTCGAGATGATTCGCGAGATACAGACCGATATCTTGCCGATGATTATCTTCGTTACGGCCTATGATTCCTTTGCCGTCGATGCTTTCGAGATACACGCTATCGATTATCTACTGAAACCCGTCGAGAACGATCGTCTGGCAGAGGCTATCGAGAAGGCGAGGCAGTACAAATCTCAGATTGGTGCGGCCAGCGAGAAGCAACGATTATTGAATCTACTGGTTAGCCTCACGGGTAAATCGCCTGCTGCCATTGGGGAGTTGTTGAATTGTGAAGATCAATTGGCGGTGCATGCCGATAGGCTAGCGATCAAGGATGGTTCTTCCATAACCTTCGTGCCGATTAAGGATATCGATTGGATCGATGCGGCGGGAGACTACATGTGCGTGCACGTGGCCGGTGATACACATATCATGCGTACCACGATGAAGGAGTTAGAAGCGAAGCTGGACCCTTCTGTGTTTCAACGCGTGCATCGCTCGACGATTGTAAATCTGCATCGGGTTGAGAAAGTTTCATCCCATATCAATGGGGAGTTTCACCTGACGCTCAGCTGTGGATCGTCATTGAAGATGAGCCGCTCATACAAAGAGAAGGTTAAGCACTTCTTTTAGTAATACTCTGAAGTAAGTCTATTCTTGCAGAGCGCGCTGTAGAAAATCTAATCGGTCCTGTCCCCAGAATAGTTGCCCGTTGAAACGATAACTCGGCGCGCCAAACACGCCGAGTTCTACAGCCTTCTCGCTGTCCTTGGCAATGGTATCCAGTGCCAGTTCTGTATCGACTAGCAGGGAATCCCCATCGAGTTGCTGCTCTGCTGCGATAGATCTCAGAGTGTCTAAATCGCTAATATCTCTTTCTTCGACCCAGCAGGCCCTGAGGCAGGCGCCGGCAAGCCGTATCGCCGCCGCCGCATCTTGTTCGCGCAGCTTTACTACCATGGATGCGGCTAGTTTGTCGCTCACGGGGAAATGTTGGGGTTCCAGATTAAGGTCTATCTGCAAATATTCGCGCCATCGTCGCAATTCCTGTAGGCGATAGGCCTTCCGTTGATCCGACCTTTTTGGCAGCGGTATACCGCCGGTACTGGGAAAGATGATGGAAAAATCCACTGGCCAGATGGATAGGGCTGCATGGTGCTGATCTGCTATTTTAATGAGCCTCTCGTGTCCCAGATACGACCAGGGAGAAATTAACGAGAGATAGTAGTCGATAGAATTTTGCAAGTGGCGACTCCTGGTTTTTAACTGTGAATATGGTTGAGCGGCAGCTCGGTAGTGCTCAGCACTTCGCGCAGGATGAAGCTGGAATGTACGTCGGTGACCCCTTCGATCCTGGTGATTTTGTTGAGCAAGAATTCCTGATAGTACTCCATGTCGGGCACGAAGACTTTGAGTTGGTAGTCGGCGGATTGGCCGGTTATCAACAGGCATTCCGTGACTTCGGGAAAACTGCGCACCTTCGCTTCGAATATTTCGAAACGATCGGGCGTGTGTCTGTCCATGCTAATCTGAATTAGAGCGATCAGCTTGAGTTCCAGTTTGGAGGCGCTGAGCAGGGTAACCTGTTTCTTGATTATGCCGCTATCGTGCAGCTGCTTTACCCGGCGCGCGCAGGGCGACGGCGACAGGCCGATCTTCTCGGCCAACTCCAGGTTGGTGATCGCGCCATCGCGCTGCAACTCCTGCAATATCTTCTTGTCTATCTTGTTCAGCTGCATCTTGGCTGCTCGAGTTAAGTGAAGAAAATCGATCTTAATTCAATATATGGAATAAAGAAATAAATATATTAATAAAATTGGTGAATAAAGCTAAAAATACAGCTTTCTTGGGCAATTTAGACGTAGAAATGCTACGGCTTATCCCCTATTCTAGGCAGCCTCAAACACGGGGTGAGTGGCTAAACAGGCTGCATGCCGATATTCAGAGTCTCAAAAGGACGAGTGAACCGGGTGAATGAGAAGCGCAAAATCAGGCGTTAGGGAATTAACCGAGAGAGGAAATAACCGTGTTCGATCACAACAAGTACAAGCCGTTCCAGACTATCGATATTCCAGATAGAAGCTGGCCTAATCAGGTCATCAACGAGGCGCCCAGATGGTGTAGCGTTGATCTGCGTGATGGAAATCAGGCCTTGATCGAGCCGATGTCGGTCTCTCAGAAGAAGAAGATGTTTGCGCTGCTGGTGTCCGTTGGTTTCAAGGAGATCGAGGTTGGGTTTCCCGCCGCATCGCAGCCGGACTTCGATTTTGTTCGCAGCCTCATCGAAGAGAACAAGATTCCTGAAGATGTAACGATTCAGGTGCTTACTCAGGCTCGGCCCGAGTTAATTCAGCGCACCTATGAGGCGCTGAAGGGCGCGAAGAAGGCCATCTTGCATGTCTATAACTCCACCTCTGTCGTTCAGCGCGAGAAAGTCTTCAAGACCGACAAGGCTGGCATCATAGCTATCGCGGTAGCGGGCGCGCAAGAGGTACAGCGCTGCGCCGATCTGGCGCCGGAAACGGATTGGACTTTTCAATATTCGCCTGAAAGTTTTACCGGCACCGAGATTGATTTTGCGGTCGAGGTTTGCGATGCAGTGTCCGCTGTCTGGAAGCCGACCGTCGAGAAACCGGTCATATTTAATCTGCCTTCCACGGTGGAGGTATCGACACCGAATGTCTACGCAGATCAGATCGAGTGGTTCTGCCGCAATATCCACAATAGAGAAGCCGTCATCGTTAGCCTGCATACGCACAATGATCGTGGCTGTGCCGTGGCGGCTGCCGAGTTAGCCGTCATGGGTGGCGCCCAGCGAGTCGAGGGAACGCTACTGGGAAATGGCGAGCGCACGGGCAATATGGACATCGTGGTAATGGCGATGAATCTTTACAGTCAGGGTGTCGATCCGCAGTTAGATCTGCGCGACATGGACAGGATTGTGTCAGTCGTGCGCGAGTGCACACAGATTGACGTACATCCCCGGCAGCCCTATTCCGGCGACTTGGTATTTACCGCCTTCTCCGGCTCGCACCAGGATGCAATCAAGAAATGCCTGGATATCTATAAAGAGGGCGAGACATGGGAGATCGCCTATCTGCCTATCGACCCGCGCGATCTGGGCCGCACCTATCAAGATGTTATTCGGGTGAACAGTCAGTCCGGGAAGGGCGGCATCGCCTACGTATTGTCGAACAAGTTTGGCTTTGAATTGCCGCGCTGGTTGCAGATCGAGTTCAGTCGCGTCATACAGGGCGTGACGGAAGTAAGTGGGCAGGAAATACAAGCCGATCAAATCTGGAGCCTGTTCAATCAGCACTATCTAAGCAACGACAAGGTGATCAGTCTCGAAGACTTTAATATAGAAAAAGTGGAAGGACGTGAGACCTTCAACGCCAAGATCCATTATTTTGGCGAGGAACTGGCTATAAGAGGTCAGGGCGATGGCGTATTGAATGCCTTCGTGATTGGGCTTAGAGAGGCGATAAAGATCGATTTTGAGATCATGGAATATGGCGAGCATGCACTCGGTCAGGGCGCCGATGCCGAAGCGGTAACCTATATACAGTTGAAATGTGAGGGTCGTCGCTACAGCGGCGTGGCCATCAGCAAGGACATCATCGCCTCCTCACTGAATGCATTCATGGGTGCGGCCAGCCAAATGCTCAGCGAACAGCGCGCCGCCGCCTAAGGGCCTCCACTCGAGGCCACTACAGACGCAGATCAAGCAGCCAGCTTTTCTAGAACGGAATTCGCTCACAAGGCGATACCTTCCTGGGAGAGGCCGAACTAGAAGAGTTGGTTGCCTGCGCTTTAAACGTGCTCCGGCTCGTTCACGAATTAGATAATCGATGCACGAATTGTTCGGTTTGCCGGTCTCTCTAGATAGCTTCTTGCTAGAGAGACTCTTGCCTAGGAAAATACACTTTAGCCGATGATTAAAATGATTGCTGCCGCTTCTCTCTCTTCTATCTTCTTCGGCCTTTTCGGCGTCAGTTGGGAGTCGGTGGATAAAAAGATCGAACGAGAATTTCCTTCGGTGCAGTCCGTTACTACCCAGGCCCTATTCGGCCGCTTTTCTGCTGCAGCTGGAAACCTACCGCTCATTATCGATGTGCGCGAGGACTATGAGTATCAGGTAAGCCACCTGAGCAATGCGATAAATCTTCAGAACGCCGAGGCAATATCGAGGCTGATCTCAGAGCGCGGCCTGGATAGCGACGCAGAAATTATCGTATATTGCTCTGTCGGCTATCGATCTGCAGCCGTAGCTGCCGAGCTACAAAAGCGTGGATACTCTAACGTTTTGAATCTCGAGCATTCCCTGTTTGAGTGGGCCGACAAGGGCTATCCAATGGATAACTCCACAGGCCCCACCGACAAGGTACATCCTTTCAACGAGGCATGGGGCGTTCTGGTGGATGATTCATTGCACGCCTATCCTGAGTAACATCTTAAATCCGGGCAAACTATTCTCCCATTGCTTGCGACTTACTCTCTATAACCAGTATCCTGCTTTTCATCGATGTAGGCTGCAATGCGGCAGCAGGATGGGGATTTAATGAGTCTGATCAACGAAGACGAAGCGCTAATCGCTGCGGCTCTTAAGGGGTCGGCCTATGCGTGGGAGAAATTGGTCAAGCGTTACGAATCGAAGATTTATAACCATGGGCTGCGCCTGACGGGAAACTCCAGTGATGCGATGGATCTGATGCAGGAAGTGTTTCTGGGTGTCTATAGAAACCTGCATCGCTTCAGAGGGGATGCGAAATTTAGCAGTTGGATCTTTCGTATAGCACACAACAAAGCGGTCGACATGAATAGGCGAAAACGGCTTATGACGGCACCGCCAAAATTTCCTAACGAGGAAGATGGCGGCGAGTTCGACAATTTTCCCGGCAGGAAAGAATTGGAACCAGAAAATAGAGTCGGTGAGAACGAGCAGAACCAAAGAGTTCTAAAAATGCTGAACGAATTGAATGCGGAACTGAGATCGATTGTGGAATTAAAGATTTTTCAATCCCTAACATTCGATGAGATCGCCGAGCTTCAAGACATATCGGCAAACACGGTGAAGACGCGTTTCTATAGTGCGTTAAAGAAATTAAAAGTAGTCTCGGAGGAACAAAATGTCCTGTCCTAAAACTCAGTATCTAGTACAAGAGTATTTTTCTGAGGAGTTGTCCGCGATCGCTCGAAGTGAGTTGGATCGGCACCTGTCAGATTGTGGGCACTGTAACGCCGAGCTCGAGTCGGTGCTGCTCGCTCAGCAGGACCTCGAGCAATGGCAAGAACAGAGAGTTCCGCATTGGGATCGCGGATTGCAATTGTTCCGACAAGAACACCGAATCGAACGCCCAATATCGGGCTTCTGGTTGAGCTGGCAGTGGGCTCCAACGGCAGTATCTCTGGCCATGTTTTGCGTGCTCATCTTTAACGTTAATGTACGCAGCGATGAGTCCGGCTTCTCTATCTCGTTTGCCGGCTCTGACTCGTGGGATAACGGCCTGAGTGCCAGGCTTACCGAATTTGAGCAGGCGCAGCGCTTGCAGATGGAGCAACTCGTCTCGCGCGTAGAGAGTAGGCAGGACAGTAACAACGTGCAACTGCTGCAGGCTGTTATGCAGCAGACGCAGCAATCGACAGCAGAAAGTTTTGACCAGATGTATGCCTACTTCGAACAGCAGCGCTTGTTGGATTTACAAGATATGCGCGCAGGATATGAGCAGCTGGTAGACAGTGATTACGAAACGATTCGCTCTCTGCAACAGTTAGTAAATTACGTTGGCTACCAGAGCGATATTCGATAAGAGGGCTTGGCTATGCTGAAAGTTTTAGGACAAAACCTGGCTGTTGCTTGCCTGGCATCCAGTGCTATGTTGGTCAATGCACAAGATTTCCAGCTAGGCAGTCTGCAGCGAAATGTGGAAATATTCTCTGGTGTGCTGGAGGATGCTCTAGGCTTCGAAGAGGCTAAGGGCCTGTTTGGCCTTAGTCTTGGTGGCATTGAAAGCACCTATCTCATTGGTCAGGGTGTGGTACTGGAAGTTAGGACGCCACTGGCAAATAGCCGTAATCGCTTGAATCTGGCGTCACTGAATTCGGCGATGCAGTCGCTGCAGGTTCGAAGAAATCCGTTCGAATCGCTAAGCTCGGCGCAATCAACGGCGGTGGATGCCTCCCCAGTAATGGCTTTGCGCAGCGAATCTACCGCTTCTTCGAACTTCTATAGCGAGATGATGGAGAACGTAGCGAACGTAGACTATTCTCTCATAATAAATAACGCCATTGCCCAGGCAAATGAGTCCGCGCGTTCCCTGCGTTCACTTGGTTCAGTAGATGATAGCGACTACGAAAAATTGCGCGCCGATCTGGAGGCATTACGAGCCGATGTGCGCGAGAAGATGCAGGGGCTGAGAGAGGTCGAGGCAGAGATTCGAGAATCCACTGTCCAGGCTATTGCCGATTCCAATTTAGAACAGCAGATGCGCGACAAACTTGATGCAATCATGGCCGAGATAGAGCCGCTGCGACAGCAGGCTATCGACAAGGCGACAGATCTCAAACAGCGCAGAGACCAAGCAGAATTGGCCTACGCGCAGGGTTGGCAGCGCGACGTCGTGGCTTTCGAGGACAAGCTCTATCAGGCGATGTGTGACTATGGATCAACCCTGCGCGAGTTGCCCGATGGTCAGCGAGTTTCAATCATACTTACCGGGCTCGGTGAACAACTTGAGGATCAGCGTCGTCGGGACAAGATTCATGTGTTTAACAAGGGCGATCTGCAGGACTGTCAGTCTGGTACTATTTCTGCGGCAACACTGCGCGAGCGATCCGAACAGTATAGCTACTAGCTTTTCTGAGTGGCGCGCGTCGCTTATCCTCTCCTTGCCATTCCTCTACTCGATACTAAAAGGGTGCGCCTGTGAGATTGACATCTGCAGGTGCGAATTGCTTGGCCGAATCCGAAGCCTGATACAGCCGCGTTATCAATAAGAGCACTCCTGGCACATCCAGCAAATCGATATCGTCGAAAATCAGTTTGCGACGTATTCTCTCGCGCACGGTAAACAGTGTGCCTTGGCTAGTGAAGTTCAGGAAGGTGAAATCTTCGTCCTCTATACCCCAGTTACTGGAAATCACTTCCTGACCGACACCACCGTCAAGGCGCTGAAAAGGATAGAACCAACGGGCACCGGCATAGCCAGCCTCGTAGGTGATGATATGACCGTCCGGGTAGTACCAAGTCTCATCGAATGTACGAAAATAGTTCGTCGCGAGACTGCCATTCGGCCAGAACAGGGCTTGCTCACCGTGCATCCAGTGGTAGGCCATTATACGACCGTTAGGATAATAGATCGTTGTATCCAGGCCGGGTTCGGACATGAACAGCTGTCCGTTTTGGAAGTACCAGGCCTTGTGATAGAGGTCATTGGAGATTAACGAGCCATTCTCATAGTAGCTATTCCCGCGGCGATAGCCGGTCAGGATAACTGGTTGGCAGACCAATAGATTCAGCTCTGCCAACGCCTCATTCATTACATGCATTTCATCCACATCGTCAAAATTGGCGGGTAGCATAGTATTCAAGGCCAACATCTTTGCCATGAATTCGAGGGTTGCACAGGCGCTGCTAACGTTGGCGGAGCCTTCTCGGGCGGCTGCGGCGCCGGAAAAGCTCAGTAGTAGCGCTAAAGCCAGAAATTGAGCATATTTCATGGTCCTTCTCCTGAGGGTACTATGCCTGGGTGTAATCGAAGCACTCTGTTTCGAAAGTTCTCAAATAGTACTGCCCCAAATGTGAACATGGACTTAATACTCCGCCTGCTACCTTGATTCCCATGAAAAGGGAGTTTTGGCTTGGTCTGAGCTGGAAATTCCTTATAATATGCGCTCTCTACAGGGGCATTGGCGGCTACCGCAATACACCTTAGTAAGCTAAGTTCCGAACAATAAAAAACCGTATCTTAGGAGAACCAGATGGACTGTCCGAAATGCAATTCCGATATGCAGGAGCTGAAGATTGAGACTCTGCATGGTCAGGTAGTGATCGATAAGTGCAATAGCTGTAAGGGTCTGTGGTTCGACAACGGCGAGGCAGAGCAACTGAAAAGCGACTGGATGGCGGATTTCGCCGATAGTGGTGACCGCGATGTCGGCAAGACCTATAACACCGTACGCGATATTCAATGCCCTCGTTGTGGCAAGACCATGGTTAAGCTAAACGATTCTAAACAATCTCACTTGGAATATGAGGGATGTGAAGAGCATGGGGTGTTTATGGATGCTGGCGAGTTTACCGACTACAAACACGAAACCCTGATGGATATATTTCGTGGTGTCGTAGCAAGGATCAAGCGTCGGCAGAAGTAGTAGTCTGCCCAATCTGCCTTCTCCTGCAACAGCGCACTTCTGATTGCCGGCAATCAGCTTTGTAATGAATGCCATCTAGGATGAAACCAAATGGCATTTTTTATTGCCTGCTGATCCAAGGCGGGAAACCTTCCGATGTCGGTCCAGGTTGCAGCGGCATCATGAAAGTCTGAACCGAGTGATATATAGAGAGACTTGTCTCGCGCCAGTGTGCACAGATAGGCCTTCATCGATGGGTCGATGTTGGAATAGCTGCCCTCGATCGCTTCGCCACCACAGGCAATAAAGTCATCGATTAGCGCATTCAGCTTGGTCTTGCTGAGCGAATACCTGCCAGGATGTGCGACGACTGCAATGCCACCGGACTCGCGGATAGCCCTCACGCCTTCTTCGAGGCTGCAACAACTCGCTGCTGTATACACTCTGCCACGCTTGCCGAGGTGTGTCTTAAAAGCCTTCTGGCGGCTCTTGCAAATATTTTCCTGTACGAGAAAATCGGCAATATGACTGCGTGTAAGGGCTGTGCAGGGCAGTGAATCCAGATAGGGCATGAGCCCGTTAACTCCAATTTTCTGCAAATTGCTATCGATGGCTAGCGCGCGCTTTCTGCGTTCTTTTTGTTGAGATGCTAACAGTTTATCTATGTGCTCCTCGGTAGCGTCAATTAGCAGCCCGACGATATGTACTTCAATGCTATTCCACAGGCAAGAGAGTTCGACGCCATCGATGATGGTGACACCATCGGCTTCGGCTCTTAGCTTAGTCAAGCCATCGATACAGTCGTGATCGGTTAAAGCCAGGTGTGTGACGCCTTGTTCCCGTGCGCGCTGCAATAGATAGGCGGGGGATTCCTTACCGTCCGAATAGTAGCTATGGCAGTGTAAATCGGCTTTCATAGTGCTCAGTTATTTTGCAATTGCCGCTCGATTGGCATGCTGGGTTTCAAATTCTATTGATCAGTTGCAGGTTCTTAGCCCATTACCGATAAATCAGTGAAGTTGCTGCAATAAAAACTCGGACACTGGGGTCTTAACAAGAGTTTCCACGGTATTCTGTGGAGCCGGCAGTTCAACCGGCTCGATAGTAGCAGGATAATTGCTATGCTATATTCACGAAACTACTCGGCTTGACGGTACTCCAAAGCTTAAGGCAGCAG
This sequence comes from Pseudohongiellaceae bacterium, assembly GCA_040880325.1. Classification (GTDB taxonomy): domain Bacteria; phylum Pseudomonadota; class Gammaproteobacteria; order Pseudomonadales; family Pseudohongiellaceae; genus UBA9145. Next base: position 60,839 of record JBBDIR010000054.1, on the reverse strand, counting down.
TTTCTTTCACAGCGGTAATAATAAACCAATGACGCCTACCAATATAGAGCAGCGAGTCGAAGGACTCGAAGAGACTACTGCGCAGTCGATGCTGATCAATGGCTGCATCAATTGCATTGAGCAATGTAATCAGATTCTAAATACCGTGTCGCATGAGAATTATATCGATGCCTCTATGGGGGGTGCGTCCATCGGAGCGCATATTCGACACATCCTGGACAAGTTTCATTGTTTCTTCGTCGGCCTGCCCGAAGCCTGTATAGACTATGATACACGTAAGCGCGACAGGGAGATCGAAAGCAATATAGGGGCGGCTGCGTTTGCACTCGCGACGGTTGGCCGCCGGATCGAACAACTCCGCCAAGCCCCTGCACGCGATGGCTTTATCGAAGTGAGAGAGGCGGTACTGGCACCTAGCCCCGCCGTCGGGGTTTCCAGCACCCTCGAGCGCGAGTTGATGAGCCTCATCACTCACAGCATCCATCACCTGGCTATCATAGCACTGATCGCCAAATCGTTCGGCTATCCGATCGATGATGATTTCGGCAAGGCGCCGTCCACTCTGGTTTACGAGCGCAACCAAGCCAGCTAAGCTTTCGTCGTAACCGCTTCTAACGCAGTTTTTTCTATCGCTTGTATACTTGACTAATTTACTTAGGTATTCGATAATTGCCGGCGTTCAACAAGGTTTCCAGGGCTTTCTATGCGATTAACCACAAAGGGTAGATACGCAGTCACAGCGATGCTGGACTTGGCTCTGCATAAGAACCAAGGCCCTGTCAGTCTTGCGGATATTTCACAGCGTCAGGCTATCTCACTGTCTTATCTGGAGCAGCTCTTCGCAAAGCTGCGCCGAGGCTCGTTAGTTAGCAGCGTGCGTGGCCCAGGAGGCGGTTACGAGTTGCAGCGTGGCTCCGAGGCAATCTTTATTGCCGAAATAGTGGATGCTGTTAATGAGTCGGTTGATACGACGAAGTGCCGGGGAGCAGGAGATTGTCAGGGCGGTGAGACTTGTCTGACCCACTATCTCTGGGAAGACCTCAGCGAACAAATTCATACTTTTCTGGAAGGCATCAGTCTTGCGGATCTGGTAGCGAAGAACGAAGTAAAACGAATTTCAGAGCAACAGGATCGAAAACGCCTCATCGTCAGCGAGAGCATAGACGACATTCGGGTTTCGGTCCCCAGCCTGTAGAGCAGTAGCAGTGGTGGAGCAATAAATGCAATTTCCAATATATCTAGATTATTCAGCTACGACTCCGGTCGACCCGCGAGTCGCGGCCAAGATGGCGGAATGCCTGACACTGGAGGCCAATTTTGGCAATCCAGCCTCGCGCTCACATATGTTCGGCTGGAAGGCGGAAGAGGCGGTAGAAACAGCGCGTCGCCAGGTAGCTGACTTGATCAACTGCGACCCGCGCGAGATCGTTTGGACTTCCGGTGCGACAGAAGCGGACAATCTTGCTATCAAAGGTGCTGCGCATTTCTACGCCAAGAAGGGTAAGCATATTATTACCTCCAAAATCGAACACAAGGCCGTTCTCGACAGCTGTCGACAATTGGAGCGGGAAGGCTACGAGGTGACCTATCTCGATCCTAGTGCGGCAGGAATCATATCCCCCGAGTCGGTAGCTGCAGCGATTCGTCCCGACACCACACTGGTCTCTTTGATGCATGTGAACAATGAGATAGGTGTGATCAACGATATAGCCGCGATCGGCAAGATTACGCGCGAGAACAAGGTTATCTTTCATGTCGATGCAGCGCAGAGCGCAGGCAAGCTCGAGATCGATATGGAGCAGATGCAGGTCGACCTGATGTCGCTTACTGCACACAAGATCTATGGCCCTAAGGGTATTGGTGCTTTGTATGTGCGCCGTAAACCGCGCGTGCGTATCGAGCCACAGATGCATGGTGGTGGGCACGAGCGTGGCATGCGCTCCGGCACACTGGCCACGCATCAGATCGTAGGAATGGGCGAGGCCTACCGTATCGCCAAGGAAGAAATGCATTCCGAAAATGAGCGGGTTCTGGCTCTTCGCACGCGTCTACTGGACGGTTTCAAGGACATGGAAGAGGTGTTCGTTAACGGCGATGTCGATCACCGCGTTGCCGGCAACCTCAATATCAGTTTCAACTTCGTTGAAGGAGAGTCGTTAATGATGGCGCTTCGCGACCTAGCGGTGTCCTCTGGGTCGGCCTGTACCTCGGCGAGCCTGGAACCTTCCTATGTGTTACGGGCAATCGGATTGAACGATGAGCTGGCACATAGCTCACTGAGGATTTCCCTCGGCCGTTTCACTTCGGAAGAGGAAATAGATTATTCAATTGGCAAGATTCGTGAAGCCGTAGAGAAGTTAAGAGAGTTGTCACCGCTGTGGGATATGTTCAAAGACGGCGTCGACCTAAGTCAAGTTAAATGGGCCGCTCACTAAACCGAGCGAGTCAGGAGAATTAAGTATGGCGTATTCAGACAAAGTATTGGATCACTACGAAAACCCGCGCAATGTCGGCAAGATGGATGACAATGATGTCAATGTCGGCACTGGCATGGTTGGTGCGCCAGCCTGCGGCGATGTGATGCGTCTGCAAATTAAAGTCAGTGCTGACGGAGTCATCGAAGATGCGAAGTTTAAGACTTACGGCTGTGGTTCCGCCATAGCTTCCAGTTCTTTGCTCACCGAGTGGGTTAAGGGCCGTTCACTCGACGAAGCGACTCTCATTAAGAACAAGGATATTGCCGACGAGCTAGGTTTGCCACCGGTGAAGATACACTGTTCGGTGTTGGCCGAAGACGCGATAAAGGCGGCGATCGAAGACGTTAAGAAGAAGCGAAAAGGATAGAAGGGAATTATTTGTTCATGGCTATTTCAATTTCAGATACAGCTGCGCGTCATGTGGCTGACCAATTAGCGGAACGCGGACACGGCATAGGCATACGAGTTGGCGTGAAGACGACCGGATGTTCCGGCATGGCCTATGTCCTCGAGTTCGTTGACAAGCTGGAAGTAGGCGACGAAATATTCGAAGAGCAGGGCGTCAAGATCATCGTAGACCCGAAGAGCCTCGTCTACATTGATGGAACGGAAATGGATTTCGTAAAGCATGGTGTAAACGAAGGGTTTGAGTTCAAGAACCCCAATGCCAAGGGCGAGTGTGGATGCGGCGAGAGCTTTAGCATCTAGCTAAGCTCAAACTGATGTAACCCTGCAACGAGCCTGAACTGTGCAATCAATTAAGAGCAATTACTTTCTACAATTCGATCTTTCCGAGACTTGTGATCTCGATCAGCAATCACTGATTGATGAATACCGCAAGCAACAAGGAGAAGTTCATCCTGACAGGTTTGCCAATGCCGAGGAATCAGTAAAACTACGAGCGGTGCAACTCAGCAGCTATTTGAACGAAGCCTACGAGACGCTTAAGTCACCGTTACGGCGAGCGGCCTATCTTTTGTCATTGCATGACATAGATGTCGAACAGGTAGATCAGAACGATTTAAGTATGGATCTGCTTTTAGAACAAATTCAGTTGCGCGAACAGTTAGATGAACTGCCCAAAGACGAGTCGGCCCTGGCGGATTTAGAGAAATTACGAGTTGGGGTCAGAGAAAAATTAGATCGACAAGAAGTGATATTCGCAGAGCATTTTGATTCGAGGAGACTCGATGATGCGAAGAAAATCTATCACGAGCTGCAATTTCTCTACAAACTGCTGGCCGAAATCGATGCCGGCGAGGAAGCTCGGCTGGGTTATTAATCTCAGCGATTGAAGAGCGATAAGCGAACTTTTAGGAACGGATACAAAGTACTCACGATGGCACTACTGCAGATTCAAGAACCTGGCGGCAAAGAGGCGAAACCATTACATCGCCTTGCCGTTGGGATCGATTTGGGCACAACGAATTCGCTAGTGTCTGCCAGCTGCGGCCTCAAGGTAGAAACACTTCCTGACGACGCCGGAGAACATTTGCTGCCCTCGGTAGTGCACTACCGCAAAGATGAGCCACCCATAGTAGGTTTCAAGGCAAAGGCGCTGCTAGTCGAGGACCCGATCAACACGATAGCTTCGGTCAAACGCCTGCTCGGGAAAAGCCTATCCGAGTTGCAGGCACAGCACGGCTATCTACCCTTTAACTTTGATGAGACGCGCGGCGATGGTGCCCCGGCGCTATTGACTGCGGCGGGCAGCAAAGATGCCATTCAGGTCTCGGCAGATATTTTGAGCGCGTTGGTGGCGCGCGCCGAGGCGAGTCTCAAGGGCTCGTTGGAGGGGGCAGTGATCACTGTGCCGGCTTATTTTAACGATGCCCAGCGTCAGCAGACAAAGGATGCGGCGGCTCTCGCCGGTCTGAAGGTCCTCAGATTGCTTAACGAACCTACTGCCGCCGCCGTAGCCTACGGGCTGGACAGTGCGGATCAAGGCAATGTCATCGTCTTTGACCTGGGCGGTGGTACTTTCGATGTCTCGCTTCTCAATTTGAACAAGGGTGTCTTCGAGGTTTTGGCTACTGGCGGTGACACCAGCCTTGGCGGAGATGACATCGACCACGCCATCGCCGATTGGATTGGATCGCAGATGAGTCAGCTCGGTGTTGCAGATGCGCCAACGAAACCGCGATTATTACAACTGGCCAATTCCGCAAAGCACCAGTTAAGTGAGGTGGATCGGGTATCGGTAGCCTATGAAGACTGGTCCGTTGAGCTCGATGTAAGTACGCTCAGGGAGCTCACAGCAGGTATCATCGCCAAAACTATAACGACCTGTCGCAGAGTGTTGCGAGATGCTGCACTTAAAGTAACTGATGTAGATAATATCGTTATGGTCGGCGGTTCTACTCGCATGCCACTGGTGCGCGATGCCGTGGCAGAGTTTTTCGCGAAGACGCCGCTGACCGATATCGACCCCGACAAGGTTGTCGCGATCGGTGCCGGCATCCAGGCCGACGTGCTGATAGGGAATAAAGCCACCGATAGTTTTCTGCTTTTGGATGTTAATCCGCTGTCTCTCGGCATAGAGACCATGGGCGAGTTGGTAGAGAAGATAATTCCTCGCAACACCACCATTCCAGTCGCAAAGGCGCAGGAGTTCACCACTTTTAAAGACGGGCAGACCGTAATGTCATTGCACGTTGTGCAGGGCGAAAGAGAATTAGTCAGTGATTGTCGATCCCTCGCCAGGTTTGAGCTGCGTGGTATCCCCGCGATGGTGGCAGGCGCCGCGAAAATCCGAGTGAGCTTTCAGGTAGACGCAGATGGCTTGCTTAGCGTGACGGCGGAAGAGTTGAGCACGGGCACCAAGGCGGAGATTCAAGTGAAGCCGAGCTACGGCCTCGAATCCAGCATCATAGAAAATATGTTGCAGGATTCTCACAGCAATGCGCAGACAGATATGGAAACCCGCTCGATCAAAGAAGCGCAGCTCGAGGCGACGCAATTGCTAGATGCGATCGCTAGTGCCTTGCTAGTCGACGGTGATCTACTATCGAAGGCAGAGGCAGACAAGCTCGCCGTGTCGATAGAAGAGCTCGAGCATATTATGCACAGTGGCAGCAGCACCCAGATTCACGCCGCAACCGAAGAGTTGAATCAGCTAAGCAGTGATTTCGCAGCAAAGAGAATGGACTTGCACATTGCCAATGCCCTGCGTGGTGAATCTATCGATGCGGTAAAGAACGAGACCGACTAAGATCTAATCTAAGGTATCAACGAATCGACACGTCGATTGAGGAAATTTTCAACGCTATGGCCAAGCTATCCATTCTTCCGCATGAAGTTATTTGTCCCGATGGTGCAACCATCGAGGCCGAGAAGGACGAGAGCATATTAGATGCCGCCCTGAGAAACAAAATATCAATAGAGCATGCCTGTGAGAAATCCTGCGCTTGCACTACCTGTCATGTCATTGTGCGTGAAGGATTCGATTCCTTGGCTGAGGCAGAAGAGAACGAGGAGGATTATCTCGACAAGGCCTGGGGCTTGGAACCCGAATCGAGACTCAGTTGTCAGGCCCTGGTAGGCGAGCGTGATCTCGTCATTGAAATACCGAAGTACACGATCAACATGGTTTCGGAAGAACACTAGGGAGTTCAGGTTTATGAAATGGACAGATGTCTTCGATATAGCCATCGAGCTCAGTGACCGCTACCCGGATACCGACCCGCAATATGTCAGATTCGTCGACCTGCGAGAGTGGGTTCTGGCGCTGGAGGAATTTGACGACGATCCCGAGCGTTGTGGTGAGAAAATCCTGGAGGCTATTCAGGCCGCCTGGATGGAAGAGGTGGCGGATTAACCCCCTGAAAAATAGCGTTTTTATTCACTAAAAGCGTACAAAATCCGAGATTAAGTGCGTATAATGCGCGCTCTCAAGAATACACCACATATTGGAGTTAAGATGGCGACCGAACGTACACTTTCAATTATCAAGCCCGACGCCGTAGCAAAGAGCGTCATAGGCGAGATTTATGCCCGCTTCGAAAAGGCAGGGCTGAAGATTGTTGCGGCGAAAATGCTGCAATTGGACGACGAGTCTGCGGGCGGTTTCTATGCCGAGCATAAGGAACGACCTTTCTACAAAGACCTGATCGAATTTATGACATCCGGACCGGTAATGGTTCAGGTTCTGGAAGGAGAAGGGGCTGTTATGTTGAATCGAGACCTGATGGGTGCAACAAATCCCGCAGAGGCTCAAGCCGGCACTATTCGAGCCGACTATGCGCAATCGATCGATGCTAACGCCGTGCACGGCTCCGATTCGACTACCTCGGCAAAGCGTGAGATCAGTTACTTCTTCAATGACAACGAAATCTGTTCCTAAAGCAAAACTCCTCTACGGAAAAGTTGAGCATGACGGCGACAATAAAACCCAATTTGGCTGGTCTGAATCAGGAAAAGCTGCGGGCGCTATTTGTCGAAATCGGAGAGAAACCCTTTCGTGCTGAACAAATTCTGAAATGGATTCATCAGCGCGGAGTGCTTGATATCGATGCAATGACCGATATCAGCAAAGATCTTCGCGAAAAACTCAAACAAGCGACGGAAATTTCCCTCCCCAAAATACTGGAAGACTACAAGTCTGAAGATGGCAGCCACAAGTGGATTGTGGAAGTAGCCAGCGGCAGTCGCGTCGAAATGGTTTTTATCCCGGAATCCGGGCGCGGCACTCTCTGCATCTCTTCGCAGGCTGGCTGTTCTCTGGACTGTTCGTTCTGCGCAACGGGAAAACAGGGCTTCAACAGCAATTTAACAGTGGCAGAAATTATCGGCCAGCTCTGGTGGGCAAATTATCATCTGGGTGTATTCGAAGAAAAAATGGAACGCCGAGTTAGTAATGTGGTCATGATGGGAATGGGAGAGCCTCTTCTGAATTTTGACAACGTCATGCAAGCATTAAATATCATGATGGATGATTGTGCATACGGGCTCTCGAAGCGGAAGGTTACGATTAGTACGTCAGGTGTGGTTCCTGCGATTGATAGATTGAAAGATTTCACCGATGCATCTCTTGCCATCTCATTGCACGCACCGAATGATGAGTTACGCAGCCAGATAATGCCCATTAACAACAAGTATCCAATCAAGGAGCTGCTTCGTTCCGTGCAGTCCTATATGGATAGCCTGTCAGATAAACGCGTACCCGTAATCGAATATACGCTCATCGCTGGAGTTAATGATCACCGTCAGCATGCGCGTGACTTGGCGGTATTGCTGCAAAATTTTCCGTGCAAGATAAACCTGATCCCTTTCAACCCCTTTTCGCTGAGTGATTACCGTCAACCTAGCTCGTCTTCTGTGGCCAATTTCAGACAGATTTTACAGCAGGCTGGTTACACCGTGACTGTGCGGACGACTCGTGGCGATGACATCGGCGCGGCTTGCGGGCAATTAGTTGGCACCGTCGAAGATCAGACACGCCGTAGCGAGAGGCACAAGCGCCGCCACGCTCTGAGCAATGAAGCCAAAAAAGATGGCAGTAAAGTGTTCGGTAGCACTGATAATCTAGCTGTAGCTGCCGACAGAATATAGAGCCCCAAATAAAAGGGGTCGTAGCTAGCTGGCCGTGACCAAATTGATACCTGGTAGAAAATCATGAAGTTTCTCGATCTCGGAATTGAAAAATTACTGACTACAAAGCTGGTTCCTGTGCTCGCCATTGGGCTAACTTCACTGCTGCTGACCTCCTGTGTGACAACGACCACTGGGGGGTTTATGGTCGACGCCTCCGAAGAGCAGGCCGCTGCCGACTACATCCAGCTCGCACTGGCCTACTACGACAACGATGATATGGTCGGGGCGCGGCGACACGTAAATAATGCCTTGAATATCAATGATCGAACCTCGGCGGCGTATATGGTTTTGGCCATGATCTTTCAACGCGAAGGGGACATCGAATTAGCCGACTCGAATTTTCGCCGCGCTATCAGCCTGAACCAAGAGAACACCAGAGCACGAAATAATTACGCGGCACTACTCTTCTCGCAGGGGCGTTATCAGGAATCCTATGAGCAATTAACGGTAGTGGCGAATGACACGAGCTACGAGGGTCGAGCACTGGCATTCGAAGGGCTGGGTAGAAGCGCCCTTCGATTGAACAGGCAGCAAGATGCGATCGCTGCGTTTCAACGCGCCCTTCAGCTCAATGCCAATCTCTATATCTCGGCGCTCGAACTGTCACTGATTTATTTCGGGGAGCAAGACTATCTACGCGCAAGGCAATATTACCGCAGCTACCTTACTATAGCTGAGTTCTCCCAAATACCGCATTCGCCAAAGGCGTTGTTGACCGGAATCCAGATTGAAGGGCATTTTCAGAACGAGCAATTCGTTGAAAATTTTGCCCTGGTCCTGTCGACGCTCTACCCAGACTCGCCCGAGAACTTGATTTACCAAGGGTTGAGCGATGCAAACTGAGAACCAGAGCGACACAATGTCTGATTCGGTAGTACTCGAGTCATCTGGTGACAAGCAGCTGACCGTTGGTGAAATTCTTGCGCAAGAAAGACAACGTTTAGCTTTAAACGAAAAAGAAGTCGCCGATCAACTGCATATTACGATGCACTATGTGAAAGCGCTTGAATCCAATAGCTACGAAAAGTTACCCAGCGCTGTTTTTGTCAAGGGTTATATTAGGAGCTATGCCTTGCTGCTGGGGCTCAATGCGCAGGAAGTGCTATCCCACTACGATCAACATACAAGCCAGCAAAAAGCAGTTATTGATGAGGCGAGCCGAGCGCAAGCGCGCAGGAAGAAAGACCGGAATAGGCCCTTTGTCATCGTCTCGTTGCTGATTTTCGTCGGCGGTTTCCTCGGCCTCTGGTTGGCCAACAGCTATTTTGGTGAGGGCGCTACCTCCGATTTACCTGCGACGACAGAGACTGGCACTAGCGCAGAATCGATTCGACCTGCAGTATCGCAACAAGCGCAGCCGCAGCTTACATTGGAAAGCGAGCCACAAGAAATACTCTCACCCTCTGCCCAGCCTGCCACGACTGTGGCGTCGCTTACAGAACCGACGCTGATTCAGCCAGAGTTGTCCGCTGTTGATGAGAGTCTGATCACAGCGCCAGCGATAAGCGCAGCCGACAGTGGTGATTCCAGTCCGACTCTGATGGATTTGGCGGCGGCACTGCAGGGCGTAGAATTGGATCAGCAGACGGAGACGGCAGCGGTTCCGGCTGAGGTCGTGAGCAGTGATCCACAGTCCCCGCGGGTAATAACGATAGCGGCAATCGGCGATGATGTGTTGCGTATCAGTTTTACCGGAGAGAGTTGGGTAGAGGTAAATGACAGCGAGTCTCAGCAAATCTATCGCGACATCCGCGAGGCTGGAGATGTGCTCGAGATCACGGGGAGCGCCCCGTTCAATATCCTGCTTGGCGATGCACCGTTTACTCGTATGAGCCTTAATGGCGATGAAATTGATCTCTCCTCCGATATTCGAATCGACAACTCGGCACGCCTCACTGTAGGCTTGTAACCCATGAATACTCACTCCCCTATTACTCGTCGCAAGACACGCCAGATTATGGTGGGAAATGTTGCTGTGGGCGGCGACGCTCCAATTTCTGTGCAGAGCATGACTAACACCGAAACGTGCGACGTGGCAGCAACTCTGGGGCAGATCAACCGTTTGGTGAACGCTGGCGTGGACATCGTGCGCGTCTCAGTCCCCAGTATGGATGCGGCAGAAGCATTTAGAAATATCCGCTCCAGGGTGGAAGTGCCTCTGGTAGCGGATATCCATTTCGACTACCGCATCGCTCTGAAGGTATTGGAATCTGGCGTTGATTGTCTGCGAATTAATCCAGGCAACATCGGCAGCGAGGAGCGTATCCGAGCCGTCGTCGACAGCGCCAAGGATAAGAATATCCCGCTGCGCATCGGAGTCAACGCGGGATCGCTCGGGAAGAACCTGCTGCGTAAGTACAAAGAGCCAAATGCCGAAGCGATGGTGGAGTCTGCGCTGACTCAAATAGACATATTGGATAAACTGGATTTTCAGAACTTCAAGATTAGCCTGAAGGCTTCTGAGATTTTCATGACGCTTGCGGCCTACCGTAGTCTCGCCACGCAGATCGATCAACCATTCCATCTCGGTATTACTGAGGCTGGAGGGCTAAGATCAGGCACGGTGAAGTCGGCAATCGGTCTAGGCTCACTGCTGATGGAAGGCATTGGCGACACCATTAGAATTTCGCTCGCGGCCGACCCGGTTGAGGAAGTCAAAGTCGGCTTCGATATTCTCAAGAGCCTTGGTCTGCGTCATAAGGGCGTCAATTTGGTAGCTTGCCCCAGTTGCAGTAGACAGAACTTCGACGTTATCTCCGTGGTCAACGAACTCGAGAGTAGGCTGGAAGACATCACAACGCCGATCGATGTCGCCGTGATTGGGTGTATCGTAAATGGACCGGGGGAGGCGAAGGTCGCCGAGATTGGATTGACTGGCGCCACACCAAACAATCTGGTCTATAAAGAAGGCGTTCCCGATCACAAGGTGAACAACGAAAACCTCGTGGATGAATTAGAGGCGATGGTGCGAAAGCGCGTTGCCGAAAAACAGAAAATGGAAGAGAACCTCATCGCTTCCAGCTAGCGATGAGTTATAGATCTATGGCCAAACTACAAGCAATTCGAGGTATGAATGACATACTTCCCGATCAGACCCCCAATTGGCAATACGTCGAGAAGTGCTTTCAACGGGTAGTTCAGCGTTTTGGCTATCGCGAAATTCGATTCCCCATCCTAGAGCAGACACAGCTGTTCAAACGCTCCATAGGCGAGGTCACCGACATCGTCGAGAAGGAGATGTACAGCTTTGACGATCGCAATGGCGATAATCTAAGCCTTCGACCGGAAGGTACAGCGGGTTGTGTTCGCGCCGCTGATCAGCATGGTCTGTTATTTAATCAGCAGCAGCGTCTGTGGTATCAGGGTCCGATGTTTCGCCACGAACGACCGCAGAAGGGGCGCTATCGACAGTTTCAGCAGTTTGGTGTCGAAGCCTTTGGCATGGCTGGCCCGGATATCGATGCCGAGATCATTCAGCTCTCAGCCAGTCTCTGGCAAGACCTGCAGTTGCAGGACTATCTCACGCTACAGATCAACAACATCGGCGCGGCCGAGGACAGGAAGCGTTATGCCGCCGCGTTGACTGCCTTTCTCGTTTCTCATGCTGACGAGCTTGACGCTGACGCACGCAATCGCATGCACAGTAATCCGATGCGTGTGCTGGACAGTAAGAACCCAGAGGTTCAAGAGGTTTTGCAGGCGGCGCCGGCCCTCGTGGACTATGTAAGCGATGAGAGCTGCAGCCATTACGATGAACTGAAGAGCCTGCTTACTCAGGTCGGTGTTCAGTTTATCGAGAATCCGCGCCTGGTTAGAGGCCTGGACTACTACAACAACTGCGTTTTCGAGTGGACTACAGATTCATTGGGCGCCCAGGGCACGGTCTGTGGTGGAGGTCGCTACGACGGTCTCGTCGAGCAATTGGGTGGCAAACCCACCGTTGCAGCCGGCTTCGCCATGGGCGTGGAGCGCCTCGTGTTGATGCTGGATTCATTGAATAAGATTCCGGAGTCGACAGCGCAAGTCGTCGATATCTATATGGTAGTCGTCGGCAGCGAGCTAGCGGGGCAGGCTCAGCGCTTGGCGCAACAGCTGCGAGAACGATTTCCCGAGCTTCGTCTGATCGCCCATTGTGGCGGAGGCAAATACAATAATCAGATGAAGCGCGCATTTAACAGTGGCGCAAAACTGGCTATTGTGCTGGAAACCGAGGCAGATCAGCCTCTTAGCGCGGTAAAAATCCGGCATTTAGATGATACCGGTGAGTCCATCAGCATAGAGATAGCGCAATGCGGCGATAAACTTGCCGAGATTCTCAGTAATTCCCAGTGATAGCAGCATTGGTTCGTGTCAGCCGTGCCGTAAACAGGTAGAATTGGCGGTTGATCAGGGATAGTTTGTCGAATGTAGAGGTCTGATAATCCGGGCGACGACAATCTGTCAGTATAAATGAATTTAGAAGGAGTGAGTCGTGGCGATTAACGCGGCAGAAGAAGAAACAATAGAATCACTGAAGCAGTGGTGGGAAGAGAACGGCAGACAGCTTGTGCTGATCGTCGTGCTAGGTCTAGCGGCATTTACTGCCTGGCTGCTATGGACGAATTCCCGCAATGCCACCCTCGACAGCGCCTCCGATCTTTATGAGGAAATACTGAGTATAGCGATTAGTGACAGCGGTCAGCCCGGTCTTCTGCTACTGCCCCAGGACTCTGCGCGGATTATCGAGTTGGGTGAGCAACTGCGCAGCGAATACGGCGGGTCGACCTATGCCAAGTTGGGCTCTTTGTTCTCTGCACAGCAGTCGGTTCAGATCGACGACCTGACGGCAGCCGAAGAGTCCCTGCAATGGATTCTCGATAACGAAACCGGTGGCCTGTTCAGTGATGCTGATGAAGGGCTAATACTAACTACAAACCTGCGTCTCGGTCGTGTCATTCTGGCACGCGGCGATGCAGAGCGAGCACTGGCGCTGATAAACAATATAGACCCGAAGACTTTCGAAGCAGGCTACTCCGAATTGCGTGGCGATATCTATATGGCCCTGGGCCGATCGATGGATGCGCGTGATGCTTATATTGCGGCTCAGGAAGCGGGCTCGAATAGTGACGGTCTGCGCATGAAGCTTGATGACCTCTCTATAGAAAGTTAGGCTACCGAAAGTTAGGTCAAACGACAGTCAAAGAAACGCAATGATGATTTCCTTTAGCAATGAGATACACCGAAGATTCGTAGCCTCTGGCGCTCGTCTATTGGTTCTTCTCACGCTCACATTCACGTTAACAGCCTGTGCCAGTATTAGCAGTTGGTCTTTGAATCCAATGAGCTGGTTTGCCAAAGAGACCGTCAATCCGCCCACGCCGTTAGTTCCCATTTCGAGCGAAGCTACGCTGAGTAGACAGTGGAGCGTGAATATTGGCAACGGGCAGGGCGACAACTACACCAAGATTACGCCGAGCATCGACAACGGCGTCATCTATGCGGCCAGTGAAAACGGCACTGTCGCCGCGATAGATATCAGCTCCGGCAATACGATTTGGAGAAAGCGCATTGAAGGCGTAGTGACAGGTGGAGTGGGTGCCGGCCGAGGCTTGGTCATGATTGCGACCGAGAGTGCCGAGGTCATTGTTCTGGATCAAAGCAACGGAGATCTGCGCTGGCGTCATGCCGTTTCCAGCGAGGTATTATCGGCTCCGCAGACCAACGGTGATGTGGTAGTTGCACAAACGGTGGATGACAAGCTGGTAGCATTGGCAGTGGCAGACGGCGAACGACGTTGGATCTACGAGACCACACAGCCGGCATTAACTTTGCGCGGTAGCAGCAAGCCGGTAATCACCACAGACTCAGTGTTGGCAGGCTTTAGTAATGGCACCCTGGTCTCTGTCGCGGCGCGAGACGGAATCTTTCGCTGGGAGCAACGGGTGGCCGTACCTGAAGGGCAGTACGATATCGACCGCGTAATCGATGTTGATGGCGATTTATTATTAGACGGCAGCCGAATTCTAGCGGCAAGCTATCAGGGCAACCTGATGGCATTCGAAGTAGCGACCGGGCGCATCGTCTGGGGCATGCAAGCCTCAAGCTATCATGGTATGGCACGAGGCTTTGGAAACATCTACTACTGCAATGACCAGAGTCAGGTATTCGCGATAAGAGACAATAGCGAAGATATTGTCTGGGATAATGATGATTTATTGCACAGACAAATTACGGCGCCCACGGCGATCGGTAACTATATAGCCGTAGCGGACTATGATGGCTACGTGCACCTGCTATCTCAGGTCGATGGCCGCATCGTGGGTCGAATACAAGCTGACAACGATGGGGTTAGGGCAAACCTGTTGGCCGATAATGGCCGTTTATACGTTTTCGGTAATAGCGGACGCCTAACCGCCTACCAACTGCAATAATCTCCGCCGCAATCTGCTAGCGGACTTTTCCAGGTTCTTACCATGAGGCCAGTCATAGCCCTTGTCGGCCGTCCCAACGTTGGCAAATCTACGCTCTTTAACCGTCTCACGCGAACGCGCGATGCGCTCGTGGCCAATATTCCTGGTCTTACCCGCGACAGGAAGTACGGCCACGGGGAGATAGAAGACAAGGCATTCATCGCAATCGATACTGGAGGTATCAGCGGTGATGAGCAGGGCATCGATCTGGAGATGGCCGCGCAGTCGCTGCAGGCTATCGAAGAGGCAAACATCTGCCTGTTCCTGGTCGATGCGAAGGACGGACTCCTGCCGGATGACAATCACATCCTCGATCATCTGCGCAAACGCAGCAAGAATACTTATCTGGTCGTCAACAAAATAGATGGACGCGATCCCGACGCGGCGCTGTTGGATTTTTATAGCCTCGGCCTATCTGAAATATTTCCCATCACAGCTACACAGGGCCGTGGTGTAAAGAGCATGCTATTAAAGCTGTTATCGGATTTCGAAAAGCAGACTCTCGATTCGCCCAAAGACGGGGAGTCCGCCGCGGAAGATGTTGAAGAAACGGGTATTAAAATTGCGATCGCGGGCAGACCAAATGTAGGAAAGTCCACGCTAGTAAACCGAATGCTAGGCGAAGAGCGAGTGGTCGTGTTTGACCAGCCTGGCACGACCAGAGATAGCGTCTACATCCCTTTCGAGCGCCGTGGCATACGTTATACTTTGATAGATACAGCGGGTATTAAAAAGCGGGGCCAGACCAAGGAAACTGTTGATAAGTTTTCTGTGGTGAAATCATTGCAGGCGATTCAGGATGCTCATGTTGTAGTCCTGATCGTGGATGCGCACACGGGTATTGTCGAACAGGATCTGCACCTGCTTGGCTACGTAGTAGAGACAGGGCGCGCACTTGTCATAGCAATTAATAAGTGGGATGGCCTGCACACCGAAGACAAAGAGCAGGTTAACGATGACATCGCCCGTCGATTCGCATTTGTCGATTTCGCCAAGCTGCATTTCATCTCAGCGCTGCATGGGACTGGGGTTGGCGATCTGTATAAATCGATCCATACGGCTTACGACTCCGCGACTAAAAAGCTCACTACCCATAGGCTTACAGAATTATTGCAAGACGCCGTTACCGACCATCCGCCACCGCTGGTAAACGGCCGTCGCATAAAGCTACGCTACGCGCATGCGGGTGGACAGAATCCACCCATCATTGTTATCCATGGTAAGCAAACAGAGAAACTGCCTGCAAACTACAGTCGTTACCTGGAGAAAACATTTCGCAAGGTGTTGAGACTCGAAGGTACGCCAGTAAGAATCGAACTACGCAGCGGTGACAACCCTTTTATAAAGGGCGAGGAAGACCTCACTCCTCAACAAGTGGCTCGCAAGCGCCGAATTAAAAAGAATAAGGGTTTAGGCAAGAAGCTCGGCAAGAAATAATTATGACCGTACATCTTGAAGACATCATTAAGGCCGCTGATCGACTCCGCGATGTGGCTATCGAGACTCCTATTCTGCAATCTGCGGTTCTCAATGAGCGTCTCAACGCTCAGGTTTACATAAAGCCAGAATGTCTGCAGCACATCGGTGCATTCAAGTTTCGCGGGGCCTATAACCGTCTGTGCCAGCTGAGTGTTGAAGAACGGTCGCGGGGTGCTGTCGCATTCTCTTCGGGGAATCACGCCCAGGGCATAGCCTACGCGGCAAAATTATTAGGAATGAGTGCGACCATCGTCATGCCATCCGATGCGCCAACAATAAAAAAGCAAGGCACCGAGCGACTGGGAGCATCGATCCGTCTCTACGATCGAGCGACCCAGTCCCGAGAGGAGATTGCGGCAGAGATCGCAGTCGCGAGCGGTGCGACTCTGGTGCCCGCATTCGATGATGTGGATGTTATTGCCGGCCAGGGCAGTTGTGGCTTGGAGATCGTTCAGCAACTCGCGGCGCAAGACTGTGTGCCCGATGCCGTGCTCTGTCCCTGCGGTGGCGGTGGATTACTCGCCGGTCTTTCCACGGCGATAAAGGAATCGAATAGTGCCATTAAAGTCTACGGCGTTGAGCCGGAGCATTACGATGATCACTTTCTTTCAAAAGCAGCGGGCCACCGGGTCAAAATAAACCCAAGCCAGGCAACGAGTTGTGACGCCTTGATGGCGACACAACCCGGCGAGATCACCTGGTCAATCAATAGCAAGACAGTGGACGATTTTCTGCGGGTTAGCGAAGATGAGATCGCCCATGCCATTAGTTTTGCCTTTCGTTACCTGAAGTTGATTGTTGAACCCGGTGGCGCTGTTGCTCTGGCCGCATTGCTTCACGGCAAACTCAATATCGACGGCGGCTCCGCTGCCATAGTACTCTCCGGTGGCAATATCGATAGTGAGTCTTTAGCGAAGTGTCTGCAGAAGCATCCCTCTCCCTAACCTCACGCCCACGGTAATGCTATTATCGCTTGCTAGACAATACTATTTGTAAAACCAAGAGGAAGACTCATGAAAAACTCCTTTTCGAGCACAGCTAATTTTATTCACCGTATGGCAGCTCTACTACTGCTCCTGCTACCTTTCTCATTTTCACTCACCAATGCGCAGTCCACGAATGATTGTGTCGATTCGCTGCAGTGCGAATCTTCCTGGATTGGGATGTCGCAGGATGAGCGGGAGGCCGTGTTCGACTTCGCCGAAGACTACAAGGCGTTCATTCATCTGGCCCGCACAGAATTGAGCTTCGTTACCGAAGCAGTTTCCTTTGCAGAGGCTAACGGTTTCGAACGCTTAAGCGCTTCAACCGACATAGTAGCGGGCAAAAAAATATACGAGGTCAACCGCGACCGAACCATTAGTTTTCTGGTGATCGGTGAAGATGCAATTCAGGATGGCTTTCATATTATAGGCGCGCATATCGACTCTCCACGCTTGGACCTGAAGGGCAGGCCGCTTTATGAGAATAGTGAATTTGCACTTTTTCAAACCAATTATCATGGTGGCATCAAGTATCATCAATGGACCAATCTGCCACTTGCCCTAATGGGGCGCATCGACAAGAAAGACGGTAGCAGCGTGCAGATATCGGTGGGGCTGGGCGCGGATGACCCGATTTTTATGATTCCCGAATTATCGCCCCATGTTGATCGCAGTAGAAATTCCAAGACCCTGGCAGACTTCATCACACCTGAGGATCTCGATCCCGTTATCGCTCACATTCCCGGTGAAGACGGTGGCGATGTGGCCGCTCAGGTATTGGCTTATTTGAATGCAGAGTACGGGGTGACACCTGCTGACCTAGTCTCCGCCGAGCTCGCCCTGGTGCCAGCGGGAGCCCCCCGCGATATGGGTTTCGATAGAGGCCTTATCGCCGCCTACGGGCAGGACGACAGACTAGCCTCCTATGCAGCCATGCGGGCCATCGCCGAGGTCGATCGGCCGCAGAAGACCACTATGGCCTTTCTGGTGGATAACGAAGAAGTCGGCAATCGCAACAACACCGGTGCACACTCGGACTACTTTGCCGATCTGTTATCCAGGCTGTTGTATGCGCAGTTGCAAGGAGACTACCGCGAGCCGCTTTTTCGTAGTGCGCTGCGTCAGACCAAGTTTATCTCCATCGACGTAAACCCGGGCATCAACCCGATGAACCCTGGTGTGTGGGAATCGGGCAATGCACCGAAACTAGGCTACGGCGTAAACCTGAAGCTCTATGGGCAGGGCAATACGGCGAATAGCGAATTCATCGCCTGGACCCGACAGCTGCTCGACAGCAATGAAGTGCCATGGCAAACCGTGACCTATAAGGTTGGAGTAGGGGGCGGAGGAACTATCGGGGGTGAATTCTCGGCACAAAACATTGAAGTAATCGACTTCGGAGTGCCATTGCTCTCGATCCATACGCCCTATGCGATCAGCTCCAAGGTGGATGTCTACAGCCTCTACCAAGCGGCGCTCGCGTTCTATTCTTATTCCGACTAACAGCATGGGCTCAGACCTTCGTCTTAACCCAGCGGGAACTCAACATGACATTGAATGGTTTTTCTAAGCTGAGATTTAAGCTACGGCAAGGCCTGGTTACTGAGCGAAAGTTGGCTCTTAACATTGTGTTGCTGAGCTTTTTCGCGCTTCTGATGCAACCGGGGTTAGCTCAGACCGGCGCGATTCAACACACTGTCGATGCAGACGGTCATCCGATGGCGCTCTGGGAGAAATCTGTTGCGCAGCCGAAGGGGCATATCCTGTTGCATCACGGCCGTACCTGGAGTTCTATCCCCGATTTCGATCTGCAGGTGCCGGGGGAAGAGCTATCCCTGATGGACGGTTTTAACGCGATGGGTTACAGCGTTTGGGCGCTGGATGCGCGCGGCTACGGCGAAACACCGAGAGATGGCAGCGGCTGGAACACGCCAGATCGTGCGGCAGAAGACCTCTCGATCGTCCTGCAATGGCTGCTGGCGAGAAACGGCGAAGCTAGCCATGTATGGGGCTGGTCCTACGGTTCCATGGTCGCTCAACTCACCGCACAGCGATACCCGAATGCCATTGCCAGCGTCACGCTGTTCGGCTATCCCACGGACCCGGATGCGGAAATTCCGGCGACTGACAGCCCGGCTCAAGCACCGTCCAGACCAACGACGCGAGCGGCAGCGGCTTCGGACTTCATCGTGCCGGGTTCTATTTCGCAGCACGCGATAGATACCTACGTGGCAGCCGCGCTTAAAGCCGATCCGATTCGCGCTGACTGGAATCAATTGCATCAATGGAACGCGCTGGATGGAGAGGCTCTGACTCTACCGACTCTATTGTTGCAGGCAGAATTCGATCCGCTGGCGGACACTGACTCCCATGCCCGATTCTTCGTCAAGATTGCGAATCCAAATAAGCAGTGGATCGTGTTAGCGGGCGGTGACCATGCCGCGCTGTTAGAGTCGCCGCGTGCGCGACTGATAAAGTCGACGGTGGATTTCATCGAATGGCTCGAACACTAGCCCTGTCCAGGAAGGGATTTCGTATTCGCAGTTGATTGCAGTAAGTTTTTACTACTTACATGGCCGGGTGCTGACAACAATTTTGGCATTAGAGAAAGGCCAAAATTGTTGCGTCACTACAACGTGTTCCACTAACAAACTGATAACTCAATTTTAAGTCGCATCAAAAGGACTGACCGTACCTATTAACTTCTTTTCATCTCCGTGCCCATAATATATAGACTGAGTCATGAAGTCCCTAAGGCCTAGCCCTGCTCTAAAAAGAATAGCTTCACAACTACGGCTTTGGTTAGCATTTGGAGGGAGAGAGGATTCCTCAATTGTATAAATGGCCAAAGAAGTATTGTTTCCAGAGTGCCTAGTCATGATTTGTACACAAGCCAACCCTGTATTCGAGTTTGTTGGCTGAACGGTAATGGCCTGTCTCCCCGAGACGTCAAACAAAATGGGGACCCACGTCATACCATTTAGTTTGTACGGATCTCCGAGCTTAATTCCTCCGACTGACTGAATGAAATTCCAGTCTCTTGGCTCGGACCCATAGAACCCTCTACTGGGAAAACTTCAGCATGAAACCAACGCAAAAGCTGAGAGCGAAATGGCCGTCAGCAAAGCTATTTTTCTAAATGCAAATTTCATAGCTGTTTTTCAAAGTTTTCCACCAATAATAGTACCGAGTAACTGCTGTCGCTCTTCCAGGAGTTCGAGCAGGTCCGAGCTATTGAAATTGAGTTGATGCGCCTCTGCCAACAGGGCATCGATTCTGGTCTCAAGGATGCGTCGACGTTCGCGTTCGGCAAGCGGCGACTGCTGGTCGCAGATGTAGGTGCCAGCCCCGCGTCGCTTGAATATCACAGCGGCGGCTTCGAGTTCGTCATAGGCCTTTACCACGGTATTTGGCGTCACATTCAGCGCCAGGGCGAGTGTCCGTACCGGGGAGATTTCCTCGCCGGGCTTTAACAGGCCTGATGCCACCATGTAACGAATCTGATTCGCTATCTGCCGGTAGATGGGAACGCCGTCTTTCGTGTTGATAGTGATGTTCATGGATTGCTGCAACGCTGAAAATTAAATTGTACCGGTATTTTGATACAATTATTGAGATTGTCAAGCAGTACGTTGCAATTGGCCGCTACCGCCCGTGAATTCAGCCTAAAGCACTAAAAAACCGTGGTTACAGCGCCGTTTTCTTGCTAGTTTTAGGCGCTTATATCCCGTTACATCAATCTCGATTCGCCGTCTTTGTTGCCCGAATTCGCTGATATAAAGCCCTATCTTAAGAGAGAGACAACTATGCATGCTTCAACTACGAGGAAATCAATACTGGCCGCTGGGCTATTGATAGTTTCTTCAGGCTTCTTAAACGCTCAGGATATTCCCTTGTTCAATGAGGATCCGGGCGAGTGGTACACGCTTGGTGGCGACTATGCCCACACGCGCTATACACCGGCCGCCGAGATTACGGCGCAGAACTTTACCGATCTGGAGGTCGCCTGGGAGTGGGATGGCGCGAGCTTTGGTGCCATTAGTGGCCGCTCAACGCCTTCGCTCATCGGCGGTAAATTGATTACCGTAGCAGGCAATAAGCGACATGTTATTGCCATCGATCCCAAGACTGGAGAAACCATCTGGTCGTACCGCGAGCCCGACACGCCACGAGCCGCGTATTCGATGCGCGCCGACTACGGCAAGGGCGTGGGCTATGCCAACATCGATGGTAGAGATGTTGTCTATATCGTCTCTCCCGGCTTCTTCCTGACGGCTCTCGATGCTGACACCGGGATTCCACTCGAGGGCTGGGGCAGACCCGTGCCTATAGACGGATTCCCACAATCGGGCATAGTCGATCTGTTAGCCGACCTGGGCCACCCCTATGACCCCTACGAGGGTATTCCACTGGAGACCGGTTACATAACCTCGTCGTCGCCACCGATCGTAGTCAATGACACGGTCGTGGTAGGTAATTCCGCCGAGCAGGGTTATCACCAGGCACGTATTGAAAACGTGCCGGGCGATATCCTCGCTTATGATGCGCGCACCGGTGCCTTTAAGTGGAAGTTTAATGTAATACCAAAGCCAGGTGAGTACGGCCACGAGACCTGGGAGAACGACGCCTGGGAGTGGACAGGCGATGTCTCTTCCTGGGCGCCACTGTCGGCCGATCCAGTGAACAATCTGGTCTACATACCAACGAACAGCGCTACCATCGATTATTACGGAGGATTCCGCCCCGGTGACAATCTCTATGGCGCCGCCTTAATCGCACTGGATACCAGAACCGGAGAGCGCGCCTGGCATTTCCAGATGGTGAAGCACGAGATTTGGAACTTCGATAACCCGACTGCACCGGTTCTTCTCGACCTCGATGTGCCCGGTCAGGGGCGTGTGCCAGCTATTATGCAGGCAACCAAACAGGCCTGGGTCTATGCCTTCAACCGGATAACCGGCGAGCCTATCTGGCCGATCGTCGACCGTCCCGTTCCTCCTTCAATAGTGCCAGGCGAAGTACTTTCTCCCACGCAGCCACATGTAACCCGTCCTGCACCATTCGATATGCAGGGAATCACTGAAGACGATCTGATCGACTTCACTCCCGCACTGCGTGCCGAAGCGCTGCAGGTAATGGAAGAATATGTGATGGGTCCGTTGTTTAATCCACCCATTCACGCCGACAATCCGCTGGGTAAGTACGCGGCAATGAACTGTCCTGGTGGTGCCGGTGGCGCAAATATCACGGCGCCTGCCGTAGCCGATCCGGAGACCGGCAAGATGTATATTTCTTCACACAAGGCCTGCTTCGCATTGCGCCTGATACCGGGAGAAGAATCTGACCTGCTGTTCCCGAACTCTACCGGTATTAACACGGCTCGGTATGCAAACGGTGCGCGCGGTGCAACTGCGAGAACTCCGCGTCTACAGTCCGGCATCCCAATTTGGAAGCCACCCTATAGCCGCATCACGGCGATCGATATGAACAGTGGTGATCATGCGTGGATGATTCCAACTGGTGAGACTCCAGATCGTATTGCCAACCATCCTGCCCTCGAAGGTGTCGATGTTGGCAATACCGGAACCGGTGCACTGGTGCCTATGGTTGTAACTAAAAATATGTTGGTCTACTCGGATCAGGCTGGTGACGGAACTCCGATGCTCTACGCTATCAACAAGGATAACGGAGAGATCATGGCACAGATGGAAGCACCGGGTCGTAGCAGCTACGGCATGAGCTCCTGGGTACACGATGGTCATCAATACATCTTGTTGCAAACTAGCTCCACTCTGACTGCTATGGCACTTCCGGGCGCAGCGGATGCAGCTGGAGACGCTCACTAACAATTAGCTGAGAGATCAGAAGCCGGAATGATAAGCTGTCATTCCGGCTTTTTTATTGCCGTCAGAAAATGCCGTCAATACCTAGTAGAAGTGCTCCCAGAGCCAATGTCCAAGCAAGGCAGGCGAGGGCATCCAGTACACTATAACGCATCCGCCTGAATCCGCTGATTCCGACCATCGCAGGTATTATGCTTCGAATCGCCGGGGTAAATCGCCCGATGAAGATGGCGGCGCTACCATGGCTCCGAATAAGATCTTCTGCTCGAATAACGGTGGACTGGTACTTTCTTACTAGTTTGAGCTGATGAAATTTTGGCCCCATAAACCTCGCGATGTAATATCCGCTGTGATCCCCAAGCAGGGCAGCAACAAAGCTAAGGGACAGAATTACTTCCAAGCCCACCAAGCCGTTGTTATACAGAGTAGCGCTTACCAATAACAACAAGACCCCTGAAACGAACAAACCAATCCCGATGCAGGACTCAGCGAATGCGAGCACCGGCACCAGGATGACTGCATAGTCACGATTTGTGTCCAGCCATTCGAGGATTATTTGCTCTATGAGATTTCCCTCCATGGGAATATTGCCAACAGTAGCGGGATTCTACTCGTTTCTGCATGGATATGTTGTGCATGGGTGAAAATAATTCAGCTATTTGCGCTGCATCCTAAGCCGACTTTCAGAGTCGGTACACCATTTAACTAGTGATCTTCTTCTCCAAACTTTCCCGCTTCTAAAAATTCTATTGCCTTTCATTAGTGCAATTGATTCATGTTGGAACATTCGCCTCACTAAATTGAAGCACAGACCTTGCACCAGTTAGAGGCGCAAGGTGCCTGATGCCCCATTATTCAATGAGTTCGGTAAAGATTGGTAGCTGGCATAAGTATTGCAAATACAGACTGCAGTATCTGTCCGAATAAAAGTCTTTGGGAGTAATAAAATGAAGCACCGTAAAAAGTCAGCCCACATTTTAACCGCAGCGATAGTAGTTGCCAGTAGCATGAGCACCACGGTTGTTGCACAAAATTCATCTGGCGCGGCAGCCGATCAGATTGAAGAGGTCATCGTAACGGGCGCCAGAGGCAGGCCCCGGACGGTATCCGACTCCCCGGTTCCGGTTGACGTATTCAGCGCCGCTGATCTAGAGGCTGTCTCATTCACAGACACCAATGATGTCCTGAGGACATTGGTGCCATCGTATAATGTATCGCGACAGCCAATAAGTGACGGCGGTACGTTTATCAGGCCAGCTCAGCTGCGTGGCATGCCAACCGACAAGACTTTGGTGTTGGTGAACTCCAAGCGTCGCCATAGAGCAGCCCTCGTATCGATCGGTGGCTCCGGTACGCAGGGACCGGATATTGCGACAATCCCAGTAGCCGCGATTAAGAATGTAGAGGTTCTGCGAGACGGTGCGGCAGCACAGTACGGATCTGATGCCATAGCCGGTGTCATTAACTTTATCTTGAAGGATGCATCCGATGGGGTGAGTTTTACCATTGACGGTGGTGAATTCAGCGAAGGGGATGGCACGGCTTCAACCCTAACAGGTAATATCGGTTTTCCACTGGGAGACTCTGGATTCCTGAGTCTTTCGGCAGAAGTATCTGAAGCGGATGCGACCACAAGGGCTGTACAGTACTGTGAATCCTGGTTCTGTGTAGATCCAAGTCTGCCGGGCTACAACCCGACGGCATCCTACACCCAGTATACCGAAGACCCAGCCTTTCAGGCGGGCGTGCCGGCCGCCAACACAGGCCCAGGCGATGTTGTCCAGCCATGGGGCCAGCCCAATACAGAGGCGGTTCGATTCTTCTTCAACTCCGGCTTTCAGATAGATGCCGACACCGAAGCCTATGCCTTCGGTAGCTACTCCAGCAGCGAAACCGATGGGGGCTTCTTCTATCGCTACCCAGAGAATGGCACGATCGAAGACTTGCGTGAGCCAGACGGCTCTATATATTCACCGCTTGAGAAATTTCCAGGTGGCTTCACTCCGCGGTTCTTCGGTGAGGTAATTGATATGTCGCTGGTTGGCGGCATACGCGGAGAATTCGAGAACGGATTGGCCTACGACTTCAGTGCCAGAGGCGGTAATAGCGAAGTTCAATACACACTAAACAATACGATCAATCCCTCCATGGGACCTGATTCGCCGACTGAGTTTTTGCCCGGAGACTTGATCAACACTGAGCTGCAGTTTCAGGCTGATTTTAGCTATGAATTCGATAGTGATCTCGCGAGTCCTATTCTTTTAGCCTTTGGGGCTAGCTACATGGACGAATCCTACGAGGTGGTAGAAGGCGGAGTGAATTCCTATGTGGCGGGACCCTATGCGACTCCAGACCCATGGGGGTTCTGTAACGACGACGGTACTTCTACTGCGGCAGGTGCTGCTGTCATCACGGGTGGTTCCTCGTTGAACTGTGCCGACTCATCCGACCCTGCATTTACTGTTGTCGGTGTTGGAGCAAACGGTTTTCCTGGCTATTCACCGCAGTTTTCTGATCTGTATGAACGCGATTCCTTTGCGTTCTATGGTGATGTAAGTGCGGACATAACGGACGCATTTTTTCTGCAAGGCGCTCTGCGCTACGAAGACTACTCTGATTTTGATTCTGAAATTGTTGGTAAAGTCGCAGCCAAGTATGACCTAAACGATACATTCGCGCTGCGCGGCTCATTTGGTACGGGCTTTAGAGCGCCTACACCGGGTCAGCAGGGCACGGTCAATGTCTCGACTCGTCTACCGAACGGGTTCCCGGTCGCCACAGGATTGTTTCCTGCCGGTGGCCCTGTAGCGGGAGCGCTCGGAGCCACACCGCTAGAGCCGGAAACTTCTACGAACTACACGCTGGGTCTTACTGCAAGTCTGGATAACTTGAGCTTTACCCTGGACTTTTATCGCATCGACGTAGCAGACCGAACCAATGCTGTGTCTACACGGGATGTATCAACCGATCCTGCTAGCGGCTCCGCCTATACGAATTACCTCGCATTACGTGATGCCGGTGTGGCTGGGGCAGAGAGTATCGGGGGTGTGTTCTATTTCACCAATGCCTTCGACACCATCACTGAAGGCATGGATATTGTGGCCACTTATCCGCTTCAGTGGAGCAATGGTTCGACAACTAGTCTCAGTGTTTCTTTGAACTACAACGAGACAGAATTCGATTCTGACCCTAGTGCGTTTTTGAATGCTGAGAATCAATTCGATTTCGAGAATGACGACGCCAACTGGCGCGGTGTATTTACCGCACAACACACGATGGGAGACCTGACGCTCATCGGTCGCGCCAATTGGTACGGAGAATATGAAAATTCCAATGCCGGCACCCCTTTAGTCGTACAGACATTCGATCCAATTACGCTTATCGATTTTGAAGGGCAATATCGAATCAGCGATATGTTCAAAGTCTCGTTGGGTGCGCGTAATGCCTTCGACGAATACCCGGAAAGAGATCTGATATCAGACTTCTGCTGCGGCCGAATCTATTCTTCCGGGACAGCGGTTAGCTGGCAGGGTAGCTATTATTACATGAGGTTAAACGCCGAGTTTTAATTCGGCTTGGTGTAGCAATTAAGCAATTTATGTGGGGAAGTGGGTAGCAATGGGAGTCAGCTTTAGTTCGATCAACGCACACTTAGGCCTTGGTAGGCTAGAGCGGCTCCATTTTTTTACGAAGTCTCTCTACGATAAATGTACTCCTACTTTTCACAATTTAGTGTAAGCAGCTAAGCTTAGGAATTGAGTATGAAGAAGTTAGTAAGCAGACGCGAGCTGTTGGGCTTAATCGCAGCTACCGGAGCCAGCGGCGCCGTACTTAAAGCGAGCTCTGCGCTTGATATCGTGCCGAACACTCGGGTCGATATCCCTCAGATTCCATTCGCTAATCCCAGCAATAGGCCGAGTGCCGTCATCCTTGGTGCTGGAATATCCGGGCTCACCGCCGCCTATGAACTGAGTAACGCCGGTTATGAGTGCGTCGTGTTGGAAGCCGCGCCAAAAGCAGGAGGACGTTGTTTAACGGTTCGCTCTGGTGATGTCATCGACGAAGTGGGTAATCCCCAGGTATGCGAGTTCGACGATGAGCCGCATATGTATTTCAACGCAGGGCCGGCGCGTATCCCCAGTACTCATAGAAACTTACTGCATTACTGCAGCGAACTTGGCGTTGAGCTGGAGATATTCGTCAATGAGAACAAAGAGGCCTACTACCAGGATGATGCCATGCTTGGAGGTAAGCCAATCAAGAACACAGAATTTACAACTAATGCACGTGGCTTCATGTCTGAAATCATGGCAAAGAGTTTCAACAATCAAGAGTTGGATGAGCCCTTCGACGAATGGGAGGCAGAGTCACTGCTAAGCGCGATTCGCTCTTTCGGAGACCTCAGCGAAGGCGATCTGTACAAGGGCAGTACTCGATCCGGTTACTTGAAAGGCGGCTTCCTGGATCACGGTGTGCAGAAGGATATGGTGGCATTCAGAGAGCTATTGAAATCCAGATACATGAACAACGCGCTCAATGCAAATGAAGGCGAGACTGGCCCGGTGTTGTTTCAGCCAGTCGGCGGCATGGACAATATCGTCAAGGGATTCGTTCGCAAGCTTGAAGATAAAATCTATTACAATGTCATGGTGTCTTCGGTTCAGTTAACACCCGATGGTGTGGATGTTGCCTATGAACACGACGGCCTGAAATATAAACTGCAAGCCGACTATTGTTTTAACTGCATACCTACGCACCTGATGACGGGTATCGACAACAATTTCCCTCAAGATTATCAAGAAGCAATGCACTATGTGCGCCGTGGTGAAGCCTATAAGTCAGCCTTTCAGAGCAGGGAGCGATTCTGGGAGAAAGACGATATCTACGGCGGAATTACCTGGTTGAATCAACCTATTCAGCAGATCTGGTACCCCTCCCACGGAGTGCACAAGAAAAAAGGAGTCATTCTTTCAGCCTATGACTTCGGTGGCGGCATGCACTTTACCAAGCTCACGCAAGAGCAGCGTCTGGAGACGGCGATACGGCAGGGCGAAAAAGTACATCCGGACTATCGCCAACAGGTTGAGAAGGGTATCACCATCGCCTGGCACAGGATGAACCATATGCTCGGCTGTGCGGCGCGCTGGCAGAAGAATCGAAGTGGCATGAGCCATGAAGAAGAGCGCCTGTTCCATACGCTGCGCCAACCGGCGGGTGGAAGACACTATACCATCGGAGATCAAGTCACGATGCATTCGGGATGGCAGGAAAGCGCAATCCTATCTGCACACTGGGCGATAGCCGATATGGTTGAGCGGCGCATGGGAACCTCAGCCATGCCAGGACAGCGATTAAGCTAATGTTTCAAACAACTACCAGTAGGACCGAAATGATGCGAGTTGTGATAGCGCGGGGAGTGTCGCGGACTATTTTACTGCCAATACTGTTATTGCTGGCGCTTTTTTCGCCAGCCTTGGCGCAGCAATACAAGGCAATCGATACTCGTGTACAACCACTGAGTAACAAAATTTGTGCAACTTGTCATGGAGCTTACGGGCAGGGGAATTCTGTGGTGGGCGCGCCAAGTCTTGCCGGGATGGAGCCCTGGTATCTAAGGAGTCAATTGATCAAATTCCGCGCCGCGGTGCGCGGTGTGCCCAGTGACTACATACCAGGGTACGAGATGCGCGCTGCTGTGGCTGAATTGAGTGATGCGGAAATGGATGAAGTCATCGCCTACATTGAAACCTGGAGTCCGGCTGCCAGCGAGGCGGCTATCACTGGCGACACGGCGCGGGGCGCAGAGCTCTATGGGAATTGTGTAGCCTGCCACGGGGCCGCCGGTCAGGGAGCAGAAGCGCTTAAAGCTCCGGGGCTGGCAGGAAGAGATGATTGGTACCTGCGCAGACAATTGAAGTTGTTTCAGTCTGGATACAGAGGGCGACACCCGGAAGATATTGAAGGCGCACAGATGCGTGCTGCAGCACAATTATTGAAGAGCGAAAAGGACATCGATGATGTGCTCGCTCATATCAGTACTTTGAATTAAGAGGAACCGACCATGCCAAAGAAAACAGTGAAGAAAGAAGTCGAAGCCGAATTGCTAGAGGCGAGCGATGCACTCGCCAGTGCAGAGAACGAGGCAATCGAAGCAGGTTTTTTCGACAAACTCAGCAATCTAAGCAACACAAGTGTGGCTCTGATAGCAGGGGTCGGCCTGGCCTTCGTAATTGTATTGGTTACTATGGCGTCCGGCCCGGGTTCGGTTCCCGTAGAGGCGCTCGGTCAGTCATCGGAGCCCGATGCCCCGGCCGCGATGCCAGCTGCCTCGACACCGAATTCGACAGCCGCCATCGAGAGGCAGGGTGAGGGTAGACACTTTTTTACTACGATAAAGATACCTCCTTCCGCGGCGACTCTCTACCTGAGTGGTTCTGGCGCATCGCAGAAGGCCGATGGTTCCTGGGGGTCGATGGAGGAACAGACTATCGATACTTTCTCCAAATTCAAACAGACTCTGGTGGCCGAGGGTTGGTCGATGTCCGACATCGTTCAGGTGCGGGCATTTGCCGTTGCAGGTGAATATGGATTGCTCGATTTCGAAGGATTTAATCGGGGTTATCGCGAATTCTTCGGAACTGAAGAGAACCCACAGAAGCCGGTGCGTTCATTTGTACAGGTCGCCGATCTTGTGGTGCCTGGTTGGTTGGTAGAAATCGAGATACGGGCTGCCAAGATCTAAGCGTAAGCGGTTCGATGGCGGTGAGAAATAATTGAAGCGAAAACGGCGGTCAGTAATTGCTGCCCGCCGTTTTCTTCTGTGTGGCCGGATTGTTACTGGTTAGATTCTAAAACGGCAATCTTGGCGTCTAGCTCTGCGCTGAGATCCCCTGAAAATGTTGCAGCGAAGTTGGCGTTGCCATTCATATGTAGTCTTAACCAGGCAAAAATAAAGCGAGCCTGGGCTGCCAGATCGGTGCCACCATTGGTCGGCAGATTATGGGTTCCGGCGGCAAACTCGAGATAGGCCTTGCTGGTGCTTGAGGCGATGGAATCATACAGCAATCGAGCGTGAGCGGCCGGCGGAGCAACGGTGTCTTCGCTAGTGGCAACAATCAACGTTGGTACAGTTAGGTTACTGTAGTCGCCAGCAAAAGATTCCCCAAGCTCACAGCAGTAAGGCAACAGAGGCACTACGGCTTTGATATCACTGCCAAGCTCCACCGCCGCTGCCAGTGCAGCACCGCCACCGAGTGAGTGGCCCATGATGGCTAACTTGTTGGTGTCGACTTTGCCACTTATGGGGCTGTCGCTGTTAGCGTTCTCACTCCTCAGAAATTCCACGGCGGCTATATGTGCCTCCTTTCGGGGCTGAAAGGTGTCGCGCGGGTCATTGGTGTCGATAATCATGACGACGATACCCAGTGAGGCGAGGGCTGGCCCCCACCAATCATAACTCTCCTGCGTGCCGGTATAACCGGGAACCAGAACAATAGCGCCAGATGGAGCGGCGAAGCTGAGCGTCAGTGGATAGAAAATGGTCGCCGCTGCGAACTCGTCGACATTAACGCCCGGGTCGTAGGTTCTGACCTCATACAAGGCTTCACCATATTCTGCGCCGATAGCGCGAGCCATTTCCCGGCCCTGCGGACGATAGCGCCCCGGTTCTCCGGCGTCCTGCGCGGATACTGGCGTTAGTGCCATCAGTAAAAAAGTCGAAGCGGATAGCAAGGTGAGCATCAGTTTGCTGGTCAGATTGAGAGATTTCATTGTTGTTTTCCTTATCGTTCTAAATCGCATTCTTAATTGATCAATTTTTGAGCAGTGCAGGCTTGAATATAGCAAAGGCCGTCGGTCGATGAAACGGCCTTTGGCGCAAAGCTCAGTGCTTGTTAGCGTCCATCTTATCCTTTCTCTTCTCTTGCCGCCTCACCGACAGCCATGTATCCGCGCTATACGGGCCAGGCCCGAAGGCGAATATCACCAGAAATGCGACTAAATACATAGCCGCGAGTTCGCCATTGTTGAGTGTTGGAAACCATGCTATGTGGGCCGTGAGATAGGCCATAAGCATGATGAATGCGGCGAGAAGTGCCGCTAGCTGGGTCCACAGACCTAGCAAAATCAGCAGTCCGCCAAAGAATTCCACCACCCCGGCGATAAAGAGCGCGTTGATCTCCAGCGGCATTGGGAAGGAGATCAGTTCGGCAATATTGACCGTTGTCATTCCGCCGCCGGTAATCGGTTGCGGATTTTCGCCAAATAGCTTGCCAAAGCCATGTGTCATGAACATAGCGGCGGTAAGCATGCGAAAGAGTGTCCATGTCCACTCTTTAGAGCTTGCCGCTATGCCATCGAACAGGGAGTTGATCTTGCCGAGCATGGGCTGGCCTCATTGATAATAGCTGTACCGGTCTGTGAATCTTGTTTCAAGCGCCGCTAAATTGCAATAACCTTCATCTATCCCTCTCTGGGCTTGGACGCAGAAGTTAGACGGAGGCAGATAGAGTGAAGAACAAGATACTTATCATCAAGACCGGAACTACGATTTCCAGCCTGCTAGACGAGCAAGAAGACTTCGAAGATTGGTTTATTCGCGGTTCGGGACTACCACCGAGTCGATTCATCTGCTGTGCAGTGGATGAGGGCGATGCCTTGCCCGCCATTGCGCAAGTCGGCGCAGCGATTGTCACAGGCTCGCCAGCCTATGTCACCGACCTCGCACCCTGGAATTACACGGCAGCGGATTATCTCCGCGCGCTGCATTCTCAGTCGAAGCCAATCCTTGGGGTCTGCTATGGGCATCAGTTATTGGCCTGGGCATTTGGCGGTGAAGTGGATTTTCATCCCGGTGGAAGAGAGATGGGAACGGTTGCTATAACGCTGACAGAGGCCGCTGAAGATGATCAGCTGTTCGCCTCAATGCCGAGTCAATTTCAGGCACAGGCTTCGCATCTGCAAACGGTGACAAAATTGCCACCCGATGCGGTGCTATTGGCGAAGAATGATTTTGAGCCACACCATGGCTTTCGCTTGGGTACAACAACCTGGGGCGTTCAGTATCATCCGGAGTTTAGCGCGCATGTGATGAGATCCTATGTGCGAGAACGCAAAAGCGATATTGCTGCAGAAGGATTGGATGTACAGGATTTGTTGATGGAGGTAGAGGATACCGCCGTTGCAGCGGCCATGCTGCAACGGTTTTCGGAGTTAGTTGACGCACAGAAATAAATAGCTTCGCTCTAGAGCGATGCTTAGTCTGCTGCGCCCGCATCAGCAAACTCTTCTTCGACGACCTCAATAATGCGGTCGGCGCTAGGCTGCGCAAGCAATCTGCCGTTTATGAATACTGCGGGGGTCGAACGAACACCCGAAGAATTCCCTCCGCGCTGATCGTTTCGCACTTTCTGCACCACCTCATCCGAATCGATATCGGCATGAAGGCGATCGAGATCTAAATTCAATTCCAATGCATAGCTATCGAATTCGCCCTCGACATTTGACATTCCTGCCCATATAGCTTGTGTGGCGAACAGATAGTCGTGCATTTCCCAGAATCTACCCTGCTTACTCGCGGCCTCGGCATATAGAGAGGCGGTCCATGAATGAGGATGGGAGGTAGTGATGGGGAAATGCCTGAAAACAAGATGTGCCTTGTCGCGTATTTGGGGCCAGATTCTGGTCATCGTATCGTTCTCTGTGGCGCAGGCCGGGCACTGAAAGTCGGCGTACACTACAATGCTAACCGGTGTCGCGCCGATACCTCTCACATGGTCGCTTTCCGCGATCTCGACAGTTGAATAGGTGGGGCCCTGGCTCAAGAGGGTATACATAGTGACAAGCAGGAGGACAGGTGCCACCCCGTACATAACAAATTTCATCATCAGTTTGCGGGTGTGATCCCGACTCTCGGCAGCTTGTGCTTTTGCCTCTTTGCGCTTTCTTTGCTCTTCTCTCTTGCTCATCGATCGTTGCTACCTTGTCGAAAATAGGGGGTCTCAAGCCCTTACTATAACGTCTCAATGCGATGAGTTAAACAACAATAGAAAACAGAACAGGCCGCGCAGTCAGAGGCCGCGCAGACAGCTATTCTGGCTAGAGCAGGAAGGCATAGCCAACCTTGCAGCCGATGTGGATGCCCTGATCCTGATGCATACCAATCCAGCCCTCGCATTTTGCGAAATCTGTCAGCCAATGTGCAAGGGTCTCAAACAGGCCGAACCAGATATTATTGGTAATCAGGTAGACGATGCCCCCATGAACCAGGGCATGGGCCGTGAGCCAGTAGTACCAGACAGGGAACAGGCTTTGTTCCTTATCGTGAATCCCGGCGTTTCGGTTCTTGCCGTAGCCCATGGCCTCGGGCTGCAGGACGAAGTCCGCAAGCGCATGACCAAATATCAGCATGAATATATTCTGGAAGAACAACATACACTACCTCGGGCTATAAGCTTATCTATCACTGATCATAAGCATTATCGGTACCAAGCAAACCCCTTCTGTGGTCAATGTGTTAGCTGATTCACACAATATCCTCAAAGTTGCTCCAATATTGACCCGCGAAGTTGTAGAAGTTATTAGACCCATTAAATTTAAATAGTTTTGTAAAAAAAACCTACACTGCAGGGAATGTAGTTAGCTGCCCAAATAGGTGAAAAACTGACCATTGTGGGCAGCGCACTCGAGCCCGCTTATCGCGAGCATAGTTGCCGGGGACCGAGCTTAAACAGAGGAGTGTCAGTGTGGAGCGAGCGCTACTGCGAACGACTGGTAGGGTGAAGGGACTATGAATATTCTGCCAGGCGTTGAGCCGTCTGTGGTCTCAAGACTCGGTAGAATTAATAGTACTCGATATCTTGTTTACGGTAGAGACTATTTCACCCGTGAGCAATTTAGTAGAGATGGTTTCGCCTACTTTTACATCGTCGCCAGACCTGATGACTTGAGATGCACTGTCGAAAGTAATGCTGTAGCCCCTGGCGAGTGTGTTGAGTGGGCTTACGGAGTTTAAACTACGGGTAAGTGTCGTCAAACTAGAGCGATTTGCAGCGAGTTGTGCTCGCAGGGACTGATCGAGTCGGCTGCGGCCAGCGCTTAAGCGTATGCGATTACGTTCCAACAACTGCTTTGGTGAGTTTGCCAACAGGTTTCGACGCAGCTGTGTTAGTTCCGTTTGCTGTGTAGTGAGATTGCCTCGCAGTGCTCTGCGCATGCGGATCTCGAGTCGATCCAGATTCTGTGCCTGTTCCTGTAATCTGCGATCTGGATGTTTTAGCTGTTTTGCCAACCAGGCAAGCTGCTGTGAGCCTTGCTTGATCGTCGACTTGATTGCATTTTGCAATTGAGCGCCAATGCCGCGGAATAAATCGAAGTATTCCATTTGATCGGGACTAAGTTGTTCGGCGGCCGCAGAAGGAGTGGGCGCACGCAAATCGGCTACGAAGTCTGCAATGGTAAAATCAACCTCGTGTCCTACAGCACTGCAGATCGGCAGGCCGCTGGCAAAGATGGTTCTGGCCACGCGTTCGTCATTGAAGGCCTGCAGGTCTTCGAGAGAGCCGCCGCCGCGGCCAACAATGAGCGCTTCCAACCCTAACTTCGTGGCCAATCTGTTTGCCAATTCAATGGCGCGAACCACTTCTCCGGCAGCCTCCTTGCCCTGTACTGCAACGGGCAGCAGCGTAATTTCGGTGGCTGGAAAGCGTCTGGCGAAAACACTGAGTATGTCCTGTATGGCGGCACCGGTGGCGGATGTAATAACGCCGATGTGTTGATAACGGCCTTGCATGGCTTGTTTGTGCTCTTCGGCAAATAGACCTTCGCCAAATAGCTTTGCCTTTAATTCCTCGAAGGCGCGTTGCAGTGCTCCGTCGCCCGCCTCGTTCATGCCGTCGAGGATCAATTGATAATCGCCGCGCCCCTCATAGATGCTTAGTCGTCCGCGCACGATAATCTGTTTACCGTTCTCAGGCTTAAAGCGCACCATGCGATTGCGATTCGCAAACATCGCGCAGCGAATCTGTGACGAACTGTCCTTGAGTGTTAGATACCAATGCCCAGATGCGGGCACGGCAAGATTGGAAATTTCACCCTCCACGATAACTGCCGGGAAATTGCTTTCCAGCAGAGAGCGTGCCATGCGATTCAGGCTGCTTACAGAAAGCGCTTTTGCGGCGGGCTCGTTGTTATACGGGTTTTGTTCGTGCTCGGAGTAGGGCATGGCCCATACTACCTCAGCAGAAATCGATCCGATAGCCACGCTGCCTGATTGCAGGTCAATAGGGATAATAGAGTGCAGAACTGGCAAAGCAACGCTGCTATGCAATTGTTCAGGCGCGTTCAATCGGAAGTGCATTGTGCTTTTGTCTCTGCTTGGTCAAAGCCTGTTTAGATTTTTGAGAACACCTCCCTGTTTCGAATAGATCCGTCTACATCGAAAGCAATAAGCTCGAGTCTTTTACCGGCTGGCCCGAAGGGAAAGGTCAGCTTAACAAAGGCAGGCGTGCCGCCGCTGGTAACCAAGCCTGCAGTGATAACGTAGTTTTTCGACACGCCAATGGCTGTCCATTCGCAGGCGCCCTCGCCAGTAGACTCGAGACCGAAGGCGTCATCGCCGTATTTGTGATTACTCTCAATCCTGGCGATGGACAGTGTGCATTTGCCAGTACCGTTTTCGGCCCCATCGGACAGGTAATTGCCGTCTACTAAGGATTGGGCGAAGCCAGCTTGAGCTTGTATTAGTGCGATTGATAGCGCCGCGGCGAAGATTAGTTTTGCCTTCTGCATGTCACCCTCCTGAGTCCAAGTTAAAGAAGACTTCGAAAATGATAAGAGCTGGTGATCAGGCGGTGTTGACCTAAATCAATTTCACCGCACTTCGCCTATTGGCTTCATGACTATCTACCGTGACAGAACAGGATTTAACGAGGGAGCTAGCGCTGACTTATCGAGGTCTCTCTTGAGAGTATGGCAGCAACAGTGACGTTGGCGCTGACATTCGCCGCGGTGATAAACATATCTACGATCAGGTCGATGGCGATGAGTATGCCAATGCCCTGCACTGGTAATCCCAGCGATACATAGACCGGTGCCATGATCAGTAAGCCGCCGCTGGGTATCGCGGGGGAATAGAAACTGAATAAGCCAATTGCGGCTGCAATGACGAACAGTTCAGGGAAGGTCAGATCGATTCCATACAACTTCGCAACGAAGTAGGTCCCTGCTGTTCTTCCGATAGGCGAGGCAAATTTAAAAAGCGTTACGGCAATTGGCAGAACCACACCGGAAATTTTATTGGAGATGCTGAGAGCTTGGGTGGCTGTGAAGCTGGCTGGTAGTGCAGCGAGGGAGGAGCGCGTACTAAAACCGATAATTTGAGCTGGTGCCAATGCTCGGGCAAAGTCGCGCAGCGGTATACGGCCTATAAAAACGGCTATTGGATACAGAGCGAGGGTGAACAAGGTGATTAGTGCGCACACGATAATTATAAAGGAGCCCAAGATAGATATTGCCGAAACGCCAAGTGTTGTGGCTAGCGGGAACACCAGGGCGAAAATCCCAATGGGTGCAAGCACCATTATCCATGCGATCAGCACAAACATAGTCTCTCTGATGGCTGAGAAGAATCGTACGATGCTCATTCGCTCTTCTTCCCCAATCTTCAGCAGTGCCATCGAAAAGAGGCCGGTAAAGATCATTAGTGGAAGTACCGCGTTGTTGGTGGCGGCGCGCAGTGGATTGATTGGTATGAGCGCCACCAGCCAGTCCCGAAAAGGGGGCAGCTCCGAACTGGCGATGTCGTCCCTTGCCGTGCTTTCCAGCAGGCTACGACTGGCTTCGGGGTCGATGTCTAATAGAGCGATGAGAGGAGGCGCGACCAAGAGTGTGAACAGACTGGACGCGATAATCATGCTTATGAAGAGCGCCAGAGTCTTGCCGCCTAACTGTGCAACTATGCTCGTGGTTCCCTGGCCGGCGATAGCGGTAATCATAAGGGCCATTAATAACGGAATGACCGTCATGCGTATGGCATTGACCCACAGGGTTCCTATGGGTTCTATTATTGTTGGCAGTATTGCATCCGAGCTTCCGCCAAGCAGTGAGAAGCCGATGCCAGATATCAAGCCCAATGCCAGTGCTATCAGCATGCGAGTGGAGGGGCGCATCATGCTTCTCTATTGTGGGTATATTTTTGTATGTTCGTATGAGAGCTGGATCAACTCGGTTATAGGAAGCAACATAGCACCGGCCTCGGGGCGAATCAATTTGCTGTAGCTAGCATGATTGCAGCGGTTCCGGCTCTTTGGTACCTTCTATTGCCCAGAGGCGCAATTCGAATGGCCAGACACCGACAGGAACAATCATGAGCAGTAGCAGTCAAGGTAACGACGATCTCGATAAAATTCAGCCAGTGGCAAAGCCCATCAGTCGCAGGTCTGTATTCAAGATGGGTTTGGCCACCGGCATTGCCGTGCCGATGTCCGCTCTGGGGCAGTCCCCCAATCGACTCAGGCCGCAACCCGGAGATCAGCTGGTATTCGAGGAAGGCCCAAACCAGGACGAGTTAGTCCGGCCAGAACTGCTGGACTTGGAGCAGAAGCCGCTTTCCGCACTCGCCAGAGATCCTGGGACCGAGGTGCTGCGAGACGGTTCCAGGCTGAATCGCGTTATGATTACGCGTGTCGATCCCGAGAAATTGAGTGCCCGTTATCAGGCGAATGCGGCGGCGGGAGTGATTGCCTATTCGGCGGTTTGTACCCACACCGGCTGCGATGTGATTAACTGGGATGCAGGACAGTTGCGTATGGCCTGTCCCTGTCATGAGTCACAGTTTGATATCTATGACGGCGGTAGCGTCGTTGGTGGTCCTGCGCCCAGACCCCTGGCGATGCTGCCTCTGGAGATAGTCGATGGTCTTGTCATGGTGGCGGCAGGCTTTAGCGGACGTGTTGGATTCACTCAACAATTTTGATTCGTAGAATTCATTGCCCATCCTGACAGATCAAAAAAAAAGAAGAATATTTAGAGGTTCTAATATGATGATTCGATCCACTGTTTTTTTGTGCGCTGCGCTGCTCGCGAGCTTGCTCGTAGCACAGGATTTACCGCCCTATAATTCTGTCACCCAACAGCGACTGTTAAATCCAGAGGCAAGTAACTGGCTGATGTATCGCGGCAGTTACGATTCACATGGTTACAGCAGTCTTGACCAGATCAATACCGACAATGTCGATGGGCTGGTTCCGGTCTGGAGTTTTTCAACGGGTTTGAGGGAGGGGCATCAGGCGCCACCTATCGTGAATGACGGCTATATGTATGTCACCACGCCACAGAATCATATATTGGCGATCAATGCACGAACCGGAGATCTGATCTGGCGCTATGTGCGCTATCTGCCCGATGATTTGCAGCAATTTCATCCGACTAACCGTGGTGTCGCGCTGTATGGCGATCGTGTCTACATGGCTACGGTGGACGCTTTTCTAGTCTCTCTGGACGCCTTAACCGGAGAGCTGATCTGGGAGATAGCTGTAGAAGACTATTATAACGGTTATTATATGACCATGGCGCCGCTTATAGCCGACAACAAGGTCATGGTCGGTGTGTCTGG
Source organism: Pseudohongiellaceae bacterium (assembly GCA_040880325.1). Classification (GTDB taxonomy): domain Bacteria; phylum Pseudomonadota; class Gammaproteobacteria; order Pseudomonadales; family Pseudohongiellaceae; genus UBA9145. The sequence continues at coordinate 22,406 of JBBDIR010000054.1, read as the reverse complement.
CGGTGAGCTAGGTATACGCGGTTTCGTTGCCGCCTACGATGTCATGACTGGTGAAGAACAGTGGAAGACCTACACTATTCCAGCCCCCGGTGAGCCCGGTTCACAGTCCTGGCCTGGCGATACCTGGCAGACCGGAGGGGTGCCGGTGTGGCTTACTGGCTCCTACGATCCGGAGTTAAACCTCGCCTACTGGGGAACCGGCAATGGCGGTCCATGGATGGGAGACACCCGCCCGGGAGACAATCTCTATTCCTCTTCGGTTATCGCACTGGATGTCGGCACCGGAGAATTGCGAAACCATCACCAATATCACTGGAACGATTCCTGGGACTGGGATGAGGTTTCCGCGCCACTACTGATCGACTTTCAACGCAATGGTCGCAGCGTAAACGGCATGGTGCACCCCGGGCGCAATGGCTATCTGTGGTTTCTGGAACGCGAGGCCGATGCGATTAACTTCGTCGATGCAAACGCTTATGTCTATCAAGATGTCTTCACCAGCATCGACCCGGTTACCGGCAGGCCCGAATACGATATGAGCAAGAAGCCAGGCACCGGCTACGAGGCGAACTTCTGTCCCTCGCTATGGGGTGGCAAAGACTGGCCTCCTGCTGCATTCGACCCCGAGTCGCGACTGCTTTTTATCCCGGCGAACGACAATGTCTGTTCGACCATGGTAGGAGAGGAGGTTGAATACAGTCCCGGGCGCGCTTACATGGGACGCGGCACGTCGGAGAATGGTGGATTTTATGTGCGACCTGGCACGAATCATATAGGAGAGCTGCAAGCCTGGAACGTCGACACCGGCGAGCGTGCCTGGACTACAACATTCGAGAGTCAGAACTGGGGTCCGGTGTTGGCGACCGCAGGAGACCTTGTCTTTATGGGTGGCACCAACGATCGCTACTTTCGCGCCTTCGATTCGAGAAGCGGTGAAATACTCTGGCAGCAGCGCACAAATTCTGGCATCACTGGAGTGCCGGTAAGCTACACTCTCGATGGCAAGCAGTATATCGCTGTGCAATCAGGCTGGGGTGTGGACGCAGAGCGCGAGCAGAATCTATTGAATATGGCCAGTGGCGAGAATCATTACGTTCCACAAGGCGGAGTGATTTGGGTTTTTGCCTTACCTGACTCACCGTGATGATGTCGACAGCGATTCCAAAAATTAATTAGTAATGAGATTTGTAAAGGGCTTAAGGTTTATGAACAAAATAGATGCAATAGAAAATCTGCTGGAAAAGTTCGAGCAGAAGAAGATGACCAGGAGAGAATTGGTCGCGTCTCTGCTAACGGCTACCGCCGCTTCTGTAGCGCCATCGATCTCGGCGCAGACAGTGGCACCCGTCGCCGTCGGAAGATCGATGAATCACGTCTCTCTATCGGTCAGCGACGTGAATAGATCGGCGGATTTCTACAATCGGGTTTTAGGTATGGAGATTATTTCCAGGCCGGGAAATGGTGGCTTGAACATGGGCTTGGGCAGCGAGAGCTTTCTCGGACTCTACGAGTTTGCGAACCCCGGCAGCATGCACCATATGTGCATTGGTGTTGATAATTACAATGCCGATGCGCTTGCCGAGAGGCTTCAGGATCACGGTATAGAAGGGTCGGTAAATCGCGATCCGGCGAATCGAACCAGCGGCGGAGATCAATTGTACTTCAATGACCCCGATGGTATTCGAGTGCAACTCGCACAACATGGATACCTTGGCTAGCGTTCTCGTTCAGGCGTTAGCCTTGATAAGAACTTGCTTAGTAGTCAGGGGCCGCAAGCCATTTCTTCTCGGTGCCCAGCGGCGCGCTTAGCGTCAATAGAAAAGCCTCCAGTTGGTTTCTCTCAACCGTGCGCAAGCCCAAAGGCTTCGCCTCATTGTGACTCAGCATTGAGCTCGGTGCCCTATTGTAATGATCTATTACCTGTTTAAGGTCCTGCATCTGTCCGCCATGCATATAGGGCGCTGTTGCCGAGATGTTTCTCAGCGTCGGCGTCTTCATTGCCCCTACAAGGTCGTTCGTATCTCGAGAAAATCGTAGCTCCGTGCATTGTTCCGCCGTGGCGTCGCTGAATTGTCCCAGGCAATTGAAAGGGTCTTCTCGTGAAATGCGAATTCCGTCATATCGGCCCATGGAAGGCATGGTGCCATTGACAGCCAGAACACCAGTGTTATGAAATTCGTGATTGCTTAGTAACGGGCCATTATGGCAGGTGACACACTGCCCCTTGCCGATAAACAACTTCAGACCAGCGATCTCCGAGCTACTCAAGGCGAACTCCTCTTCGCTGCCCGCTTCCAATTGCGCGATATAGTCATCGAAACGAGCTGGCCCGGGCAGGAGCTTGCGTTCATAGGCGGCTATGGCCTTGCCAAGGTTAGAGAAAGTTCGATTGATAGCGGTCTGTGTTCTGCCATCGAGGCTGTTCCAGTTCGCCTGCTGTGCCTCATCCCCCTCGGGAGCGCCTGTCAGCGGCAGATTCGAGGTGGAGGGTAATGCTCCGAACAGGTTTTCGTACATGCTGTAGTAAACAGGGTCGCCATTAATCAGATGTAGTAATTGAATTCTATCGGTGGCTTGCTCATGCTTCGCTTCCAGAGGAGCAAGGGCCTGCGCCCACTGGCTGTCCTTTCTGCCATCCCAATAGAACCAAGGGCTGTATGCGAGCCCAGCGAGGCCAGGGGTGTGCATAGGTCCCACACCGACGCCTGCGGCGAGTGGCAGTGCATCGGTGAACATTAGCTCTGGCTTGTGGCAGCTGGCGCAGGCTACTTGTCCATTACTGCTCAGGCGCTTGTCAAAGAATAGCCGATGACCGAATTCCACCGCCGCCGGGTGGTCTGCTACAGAGTTGCTAGGATCGGCAGGCAGTGGTGGCAGGGCATCAAGCGCGAGAGATGAGAGTAGCCGCAGTTCTTCCTCGCTCCAAGCATTAGCCCCGGGCAGGGACAAATAATTCCAGGCTATTACACCGGTTATCAGAACGAAGGCTAGCGGGACTAACAGTTTCTTCATTACAGAATAAATTCGATTATGGCCGTGTCATCAACGCCTTCGAGTTGCAGTTCAATCTGCAGTCGCCATAGGCCCTGCATGTGGAAGCGCACGCCTTCGAGCAGATAATCGCCGTCATCGAGTCGCGTTGTTACCTCAGGCTGGGTCGGCAAGCCGTGATCGTGCTCAGGCATGCCGCCGAACACGGACAGCTGCTCAAGCATTGGTACTTCTTTGTCGCCATCGCGTACACGTATATGCCAACTGTGTATCTGGTTGATCCGAAGCGGCGAAAGTTCGCTATAAATCTCAATAGTTAAGCCCCTGTCTGTCATCCCGCTTAGATCCGGCGGCATAGTATCGGCGGCATTAGAGTAAGAAAGAGTTAGTACAAGCAATAGGCCGAAAAATAGTTTCATTGAGTTTCGATGATAGCTTAGTGAAAGGCTGGTAATAATACGGGAAAGTGAAGCAAGAGAGTAGCTAGAGCCAGGCTAGAGTGGCAATACCGATTAATTGATTAAGCCGTTACTAGCCGGGGTGAGCCCGAAGCCGTTCGCCAATACGATGTAAAGATTGAATATCATTACTGTAATGTGAATGCTCAAACGTTGCGTAAAGGCTGGTAGCAATCCTATGATTACTATGGCGAAATTGCCCCAACCGATGTCTATGTCCAGAATGATAACATCCGCCAATTGCGCGGTTGTCAGGAAGGCGCCAAGGCCGATAAAGATTGGCGCTCGCCGCGACATATAATAGTCGCGCAGATTCAGGTTCGAGTCCGGGTCAATGTCCGGGGTAATAGCGTATGAGACAAGTACAATGAACAGCGTCGGGAATATGAGAAACCATACTTGGTAGATTACAACAAATCCGATGTCGCGATATGGCCAAATACCTACCCAGTACTGAATCGCATAGAGGACGATGACAAGGGACCAGCCGAGATGCAGCCAGTCAATTTTCGGGGCTACGTGAGCGCGGAGTAAGCGACCCCAGCCGGCAAAGATCTCCGTAAGCGCAATCGCGATGACCACGGATGCAAGTGCCATTAGAAATTCGAAGAGTGTCATGGGGCTTCTCTTTGCTAGTCTGATCTAGGTCGAGTCTCGTTAGTTGGCCTATTATGCCGCATTCAACCGATCTATCGAGCATCTCCAATGAAAAAAGGGCAAGTCCTTGCGGAATTGCCCCCTCAGCTATTTCTATCTAATTTGGGCCGCTAGCGATAAACGCCATGGCTGAAATCAGATTTATACAGCGACGATCTCTTCAGCCTGTGGTCCTTTCTGACCATCAGTTACTACAAACTCTACACGCTGACCTTCAGCAAGAGTCTTGTAACCAGAGCTTTGAATTGCACTGAAATGTGCAAATACATCAGGGCCGCCTTCACGTTCGATGAAGCCAAATCCCTTATTTTCGTTAAACCATTTCACTGTACCAGTAATTTTCTCAGACATGTTTGTTCCCTAAAATAAAACTATAAAAATCCTGCATAGCAGGGGTCGTGCTAGAAATTCGGCGTACTTATAAACTTCAGGACGAGGTGTTACTAGGAAAACTTCGAAATGGGGAGAATAAATAGTTGCTTACTTTCAAGCTCCGCGCAGTTTACAGGTAAACCTTTGCTTGTCAAGGGGGTTTTCTAGATTCGGCGGGAGTTCTGCAGTGAACTAGGCGGGGCACTCGTGGTAGTTTTCTCGCTGAAATCTTGGCGTGCAAATGGCGAGAAAAAGCAGGTCAGTGGCGCCGCTATTGTTGATTCGTTGCCGCGTATTGGGTGGGATGATGACCACATCACCTGCTGCCACTTCGCCCGGCTTCTGTGTGCCAACTTCCACCAGCCCAGTACCTTCGAGTATCACATAGCGCTCGGTCGTGTTCTCAAGCCGGTGCCATCTGGTTTGTTGACCAGGCGCTACCCGCGCGCGAACGATGGACACCTCTTCATCCGCTGCGGAGTTTGAGGTTTCGATGATGTGACAGCCTTCCTCGAAGTAGTATTCCTGGCTGGGGTCGAATTTCTTTATAAAGTCGCTCACACGGTAACCCTTATTGATATCGCACGGACCTCTGCCGAGGTAGCGGCATGCAGAAGGATTCCCTTGAGTTGGATATCTCAAGTTCCGCGTCCGCAAACAAAAAAAGCGGCGAGCCCAAGGGCTAGCCGCTTTTTAAAGCGTTCTTATAGACCGTAAAGTCTAGAGAGGCACTACTTTATTTGCACAAGGCCCTTTCTGACCTTGTCCAACTTCGTATTCTACCTGCTGGCCATCATTGAGAGTGGCGAAGCCACCGTCGGCCTGAATTTCTGAATAGTGAACGAAGAGATCGTTGCCGCCTTCCTCTGGTGTGATGAAGCCGAAACCTTTGTCTGCATTAAACCACTTAACTGTACCTTTACTCATGTAGCCCTCGATATATATTGCTCTTTGACTTTCAAAATTGCTGAATAGGAATCTGAATTCGATTCGTCTTCTGCTCGGTGGCGAAATTCTACTTTTCTACTATCTCTCTGCTTCGACACTGTCTTTATTTGTGCACCCATTAAACAGCTAGGAACACGTAAATTTAGTGCTTTTAGTCGGCGGAGCATTTCAGGCCTATTTCGCCATTCCTGACCTGAATGCACAGTGTAGAGTCTTATTCACTAAATTCATAGGGTTACTGCACTATCCGATCCAATTTTGGTGAGGCCGTGTCGTCGACATTCTGCCAACTGACCCCAAGATTGCGGGGCTTGGACTGGCTATTACGGTGCCAGCGCTGTTGGCAGAGCATTGATTGCATTACCGTGACCTAGTCTAAGCCATTGTTATTTAAAGCTATATCTACTAAGAAGCCGGCTACTGCCGGGCCATTAGCCACCATTTCAGGGTGCTGGTAACCAATTCGGCGGCGTCCTGCTGCACGAAATGACTCGCCTGGGGGGCTGTAACAATGGTGGTATCGGCATCAATCCAATCCCAGGTATTGTTTAATCCATCGGAGTGTAAAGCCGTATCTTGCAATCCATGGAACACCAGAACAGGCATTTTTAGCCGTGGCGCAGCAGGCGCAGGGGCGCCTGAATTGCCGGTTCTCGGGTAATTTTGCTTGTAATAGGCAAGCATACCGTCGAAGTTCGAGCGCTCAAACGCTGTCACATACTCTTTTTTGGCCTCAGGATCGCTCACCCAGCCGGACAGTGTCTGGGGGTTCATCGGCAGGCCGAAGAAGATGTTCGGGTCGGTAGACTTGCCGGCGATGAAGGCGCGGGCATAGCCGCTATTTTCTTGCTGTTCGCTGTTATTCGCCAGCTCTCTGGCCATGCCATTGGGGTGGGGAAGGTTCAAGATCACCAGATTCTTCACCATTTCCGGGCGGGCAAAGGCGAACTGCCAGGACACGATGCCACCCCAGTCGTGGCCAACAATATTGGCTTGTTCGGCGCCGAAGTGCCGAATTACGGCGGCGACATCGCCGATCAGCTTTGCCATGGCATAATCAGACTCGGCCTCGGGCTGGCCACTCAGGTTGTAGCCGCGCTGATCGATCGCGACTACCTTGAAATTGTCCTGCAAGCCCTCCATCTGGTGCCTCCAGCTGTACCAGAAGTCCGGAAAGCCATGAATCATCACCACCAGCGGCCCTTCACCGACTGTCGCATAGTGGATTTTTACACCGTTATTATCAGCATAGCCGTGTTCGACCTCGTCGAGCAGGTCGGCCTGAACAGCGCCGCTCAATACGAGAACGCTGATGAGCAGCGCGAGCTGTTTGAGAGAGTTTAGCAATGGCATGGAATACTCCTCTGTTTCTTGGTTGCCAGGTGGACAGACAGTGCTGGGTCGGAAGACCTCTGAAGTGCCAGATGGCATGGGGTTGAGGGATTAAAGCAGAAAACACGGGAAAAGTTGATGGCTTTAAGGCGCAGGCCATCTATTTACGGACGGATGGCTTCGCTCCGGCTTTTCTGAGTTGCGCCCAGGTATCTGTATTTACGTGCAAATGTTAAAATGCACGCAGATTTGGGCCGGTGGTCGCTGACCGCCTGGATAAGCGAAGAAAGGGAACAGAGAACATGAGTAAAACGAGACTAACCAGTGTATTCCTGCTAGCTGGGGCGGCGCTAGCTGGGGCGGCGCTAGCACAGGCGGCCGTGGCACAGGACTATGTTGCGCCGCGAACCAGCTTTGGCGCGCCAGACCTTCAGGGTGTCTACAGTATTGCCACCGTAACGATGCTGGAGCGTGGAGAGCAGTTCAATGGGCAGCTAACCATTAGCGCCGAAGAGGCCGCCAGAATTGGGCAGACCGGTGACAGTTATCTGGAGGACCTGACAGCCGCCCCCACTGATGCCGAACCCGATGTCGGGGGCTATAACACTTTTTGGATGGATCCAGGCGAGCGCATGGCGGTGATTGACGGAGAGATTCGCACCTCGATCCTGGTCGAGCCAGCCAATGGGCGCCTGCCTTGGGCTGAGGGTGCACAGCGCGCCATCTTCGCAGGTCGAGCATCTGGCCCGGGTCCCTTCGCCGGCCCCGAGGCGCGTCCGCTCGGTGAGCGTTGTCTGGTGGGGTTTGGTTCTTCCGGTGGGCCGCCGATGTTACCGGTCCTGTACAACAACCACAGCCAAATTGTACAGACAGAAGACTATGTGATGATCATGGCGGAGATGAATCACGACGCGCGCATTATTCGACTGCGAGACGATAGCCATTCTGACATCCCCAAGTGGCTGGGAGATTCGATCGGATATTACGAGGGTGACACGCTGGTGGTCGAGACTACCAACTATCATCCGCAGCAGAGCTTTCGCGGAGCACTGCGCCACTTCTTCTACCTGTCGCCTGATGCCAAAGTTACCGAGCGCTTTACGCGAGTGGACGACGATACCTTGCTGTATCAATTCACCGTTGAGGACCCTAAGGTGTATGCAACAGCATGGAAGGGCGAACTGCCAATGAATGCAGTTGAAGATCGAATCTACGAATACGCCTGTCATGAGGGTAACTACGCGCTACCGGGTATCCTGGCGGGCGCGAGACTCGAAGAAAAAGAAGCGAACTAGCCCGCTTGGGTCTGCTGCAGAAGCCGGCCGCCGTGCTCGGCTTTTTTATGAGACTCGAACTTTGATGCAGCGCATGAAACAGATAGAGATAGTCATGCCAAAATGAGCACTGCTCGGTTGCCAATAAATTGTTGGGGTGATGAAACATGAAGAGAAAAATTCAGCGAGCAACGCTGGCGATTGCTTGTCTTGTCGGACTGAGCGTGAGCGTTGCGCAGAGCAATGAGGCGCGCCCTTTGTTGACGGTTAAGCAGATAATGAACGCGATGATCACACCGGCTACCGCTACGATTTGGGGAGCCTATCAGCTCGAGACCGACGCACAGTGGCAGGAGGTTAGCAATGCAGCCCTGTCGGTAATAGCCGCGGGCAACTTATTGCAGTTAGGCGGCGCCGGTGAGAATGAAGCTAGCTCGGCCGCAGAGACAGATTGGCAAGGATATAATCAACAAATGATAGCCGCCGCGCGGCAGGTCATAGAGGCGGTGCAGAACAGGGATGAAGAGGCGCTGTCGGCAGTGGGTAACGATGCGCTGTATCCACCCTGTGAGTCCTGTCATCAGCAATATCAGGCGCGTTAGGGTTTCGCCGTATCGCTACACGATGAATAGACTGGGCACTCTCTCAATGAACCAGTAGGTCGCTATACCACCCAGGCCATAGGCTAGGCCACGCTGGATGCTTGGCAGTAGCGGGTTTAGAAGTCTGGTGAAGAGCAAGTGCAGGGCGAGCAGTGCACTTATAAACGCCACTTGGCCTGCTTCTACTCCCAGATTGAAAAACAATAGCGCTAACGGGATGTCGGCGTCGCTGAGCCCGATCTCGCCGAGCGCTCCCGCAAAACCAAATCCGTGAATTAGACCGAAGGCGAAGGCGACGACCCAGGGTTTGGAATGGACCAGCGTGGTATGGCCGCGTTGGCCCATCACAATTTCTCGCGCTAGAAACGCTATCGATAAGGCGATCAAGACCTCGATGGGTGCGCCCGGCACCGGAAAGATGCCGAGTACGGCGAAGGCGAGAGTAATGCTGTGCGAGACAGTAAACGCGGTGATAGTTTTTAGCAGTTTCCAAAATCCTTGCATTAGGAGCAGCAACCCCAAGACGAAGAGAAGATGATCCACGCCGAACAAGATGTGCTCACCGCCGAGGACGAGATAACGGCTTGCCAGATTCGCGACAGAGGCGGCACCGGCCTTCATCTCGGACATCGGAACTTCGATGATGCTGCCGTCTCCGGGAAAGTATCCCGACACATCGCTGCCATCAGCCCAACTCGTGATGAGCACCAGGCCCTCAAGCGACCACGGGAAAATAAGTGCATCCTCGGCGTTGAGTGCCGGTTCGCACTGGAACCGATAGCTGAATCTTCCTGGAGCTAATCCGACACAGCGATCAGGCAGGATACGCTCGACGTTGAATAAGGGTGGAACCTGCTGATCGACAATAGACAACTGATACTGGTTGCCTTGTGATTCGTCCAGAAACACGCGGGCGACGCCGGTTACATCGACATCGTGAGCCATCGTGACAGGGATGGCCGCGCTAAATAAAAAGAGCAGGGCAATGAGAGCCTGGCGAAAGTGACTGTGCTTTAGCGCCTTCATGGCTGAGCTATTCAGCCACGTCATTGTTGATTACGATCGTGTATCGATCCCAGAGCTTGTCCACTTCCTCTTGCAGGCGACTTTCCTCTTCGCTTGCTATCCATTCGAGGCGGACGAGATCGGCTATTTCCTCGAGTGCCGGAACGCTTGCTGCATTGCGTTGGCTTACGCGCAACCAATGTTGCCCTCTGTTGCTCACGAAAGGACCCTGCCATTGATTCATCTCGCTCGCTAGTACTTGCTCGGCAAAGTTCTGGTCGAAAATATTTGCCAGGTCGACGCTGTTTACATTCGGTAGCGGTGCTACCGTTCCATTTGCTATCGTCAATAAAGCCTCAGGCTCGGCCCCCTGCTGTAGCGAATCAAGCACGGCGGCATCAAGCTCATCTGATGAGTCAAAGACTAATTCATCGAGATCCAGCGTCGCTGGAATTTCATAACGACTCAGGTTTTCTTCATAGTAGGCGCGCAGCTCAGCATCGCCAGGCTGAATAACACTAGCACTTAATACATGGCGCATTTTCTGAGCAAGAATATCGTGAACACGCTCATCGTTGTCCAGTTCCATCGCCAGTGCTTCTCGCACAAGAATTTGCTCTTCTATGTAATAGGCGGTCACTAGCTCTCGTTGCTCTTCACTGAGCTCTTCGCCGCGAGATAGTTCCTGCATAAAGATGCGAGCGTCGATGGCGCTCTGGTCGATCTCTAGAAGATTTTCATCGCTCGAGCGAGCCACAGCATAGAGGGCAAAGATTATCAGTGCAATGATGAAGAAGTGCACGGTAGGCTCCCTCACCAGCCAACTGAACAGGGGTGAGTTTGAGGCGTTAGAAGTGTTTTCTGGAGTCATTAATTGAGCATCTTTTGTGTAGCGAATGTGTAGCGAAACGAGTTTTCCGCTGCATCTGTTTTGTTGAGAGAGTAATTTCAGTCCGTATAGGATGCAAGCTCTCATGGACGCAGAGGTGGATTCGATAGCTGCACAGTCTTGCAAAAGCCACAGAGTTAAGGTTCCATGGGGGCGAGGCAACTTTATTGCGAAGCAACTTTTTGAGGTACAGCTAATGCGAAGAGCAGGTTTGGCACTGGCGGTTTTTCTTCTCGCTACGGTGCTTCCATTGCAGGCCGCGCAACCCGTTGCGCCCAATGTGACCCGGCTCGGCGATGGGCCGATCATTGTGCCGGATATGGACTCACGCATGGGTAGCAATATTCAGGGGCCGTCTCTCATACGTGTGCCTGAGTGGGTCGAGAATCGGCTCGGCGACTACTACCTCTATTTTGCCGATCATCGCGGTACCTATATCAGGCTGGCCTATGCAGACGCTCTTCAAGGCCCCTGGCAGATGCACGAGACTGGCTCGCTGAAGCTGGAAGACTCGCATTTCCCGACAACTTGCCCGCCTTGTTCATTGGCGTCTGGAACCAGTGCTGCGCTGTACGCTCACATCGCCTCGCCCGACGTCCACGTCGATGATGAAAATCAGCAGATAGTAATGTATCTCCATGGTCGCGATGCGGGGCGACAGCTTACGCGACTTGCTATATCCAGAGACGGCATCAACTTCGAGGGCTCGCCAGAGGTATTAGGGCGGCCTTATTTTCGAGTGATAAAGCAGGGTCAATATCACTATGCTCTGTCAATGCCCGGTTATCTGTACCGTTCGGAAGACGGCCTCAGCGAATTTCAGGAAGGCCCGCGCTTCTTCAACGACAATATGCGTCACAATGCACTGTTGATTCGTGACAACACGCTACACGTGTTCTGGGCTCAGGTCGGTGACGCGCCTGAGAGGATATACATGTCCACCATTGATATGCAGGGAGACTGGATGCAATGGCAGGAATCTGAACCGGTAGAAGTGTTGCGGCCGGAGACCGAATTCGAGGGCGCATTGTTGGAGATCGCGTCGTCACGACGTGGACATATCGATGAGCGTGTCAATCAGCTTCGAGACCCAACGATCTTTGCAGAGAATGGCAGGGTCTATCTCCTGTATGCAGTCGCTGGCGAGCACGGCATTGCGATAGCGGAACTGGACTTCGACTGAGCCCCGTACAGCCGCACTTGAATGAATACCTCGAGTACTGTCGCCGCGAAGAATGGCGCAGCAGCTGGGCTGAAAACGGCTCGGCGCTACCAGCCCAGAGACTGCCTGCTAAATCTTTCTAAACCCACCATCACAATCTATACAAGCGGTCAGTCTCTCTGTATAATCTCCGTTTTGTAAATGGTGGTAATCTCATGTTACGTATCGCTGAAGAGGCTTTAACATTTGATGATGTTCTCCTCCTGCCTGCCCACTCGATTGTTCTCCCCAAAACAGTAACACTCAATACTCAATTGACGCGCTCTATCGCGCTCAATATTCCTCTCATATCATCCGCGATGGACACGGTTACCGAGTCCCGTCTGGCGATTGCTATGGCACAAGAGGGTGGTCTGGGTGTGCTGCACAAGAGCATGACCGTAGATAATCAGGCACGAGAAGTTCGTCTCGTAAAGAAATTTGAAAGTGGAGTGGTGAAGGATCCTATTACGATCTCCGCCAATTCCACCATCAGAGAGCTAGTCGCGCTGATGCAAGAATACAATATATCGGGCATGCCCGTGTTAGACAATTCCGGCCTCGCTGGCATCGTGACGAGTCGTGATGTGCGCTTCGAGGCTAACCTCGACGCCAAGGTTTCGACCATCATGACGGCCAAAGACAGGTTGGTAACGGTCAAAGAAGATTTCAAACTAGAGGATGTAAAGGAGCTGTTGCATCGCCACCGCATCGAGAAAATTCTGGTCGTCGATGATGAGTTCGCGCTAAAGGGCTTGATCACTCTAAAAGACATTCGTAAGTCCGAAGACTATCCCAATGCCTGTAAAGATGAATTAGGAAGACTGCGGGTAGCGGCTGCAGTCGGTACCGGCCCTGATTCTCCCGATCGTATCGATGCGATCATCGAAGCGGGGGTCGATGTGGTTATTGTCGATACAGCACACGGGCATTCGCAGTTTGTGTTGGATCAGGTGAAGTATATAAAGCGCAAGTATCCAGAAGTCTCGGTGATTGGCGGCAATATCGCCACCGCAGACGCAGCCAGAGACCTGGTCAAGGCCGGTGCCGATGCAGTTAAGGTGGGTATCGGTCCAGGCTCGATCTGTACCACGCGAATCGTAACCGGTGTTGGTGTTCCGCAGATTTCTGCTGTCGCTAACGTGGTCGAGGCGGTAAAGGGTAGCGATGTCTGTGTGATATCCGATGGTGGTATTCGCTATTCAGGCGACATTGCAAAGGTTATCGCAGCTGGCGCTCATGTAGTTATGGTCGGCAGCCTGCTAGCCGGCTCCGAAGAAGCGCCAGGTGAAGTTGAGCTCTACCAGGGAAGAAGCTATAAAGCCTATCGTGGCATGGGTTCTCTGGGCGCCATGTCTCACTCTCAAGGCTCCAGCGATCGTTATTTTCAAGACGTGGATTCGGGCACGGAGAAGTTGGTGCCAGAAGGCATCGAGGGTCGTGTACCTTATAAAGGATCTATGTCGGCGATCGTGCATCAGTTGATGGGTGGCCTGCGTTCCAGCATGGGGTATACCGGTTCGGCGAACATCGAGGAGATGCGGACCAAGACGCAGTTTGTGAAGATTACGGCGTCAGGCATGAATGAGTCCCACGTTCACGACGTTAGTATTACCAAGGAGGCTCCCAACTACCGGGTAAATTAGGGTTTTGGTTATTTATGCTAGGTGTTAGTTGGAACGGATAAACCCTTGAGCCGCATATGCTTCGTTAAAAGGCCTACCCAAGGCAGTCACTTACTACAGTAAGCTCCTGACTTGGGTAGGCCTTTTGCCTCGCCTCTGCGGCTCAATGATTCATCCTCGGGATCGTGGGGTTGGAGATGATTTCGGATAGTGAGTTCATTATCCAGATTAATGGCGCAGAGTTGAATTCGGAGTATTTTTTTGAGATTGGGATTTCATGACGACAACTAATATCCATAAAGGCCTACCCGATGCAGTCACTTACTACAGTAAGCTCCTGACTTGGGTAGGCCTTTTGCCTCGCCTCT
>JBBDIR010000054.1:0-8584 GCA_040880325.1 Pseudohongiellaceae bacterium | reverse complement strand
TAGTGAGTTCATTATCCAGATTAATGGCGCAGAGTTGAATTCGGAGTATTTTTTTTGAGATTGGGATTTCATGACGACAGCTAATATTCATGGCCAGAAGATACTTATTCTGGATTTTGGTTCTCAGTACACTCAGTTGATTGCGAGGCGGGTTCGTGAATTGGGGGTGTATTGCGAGATCTGGGACTATTCGGTAGACGAGGCCTTGTTCCGCGAGTTTGATCCTCAGGGTGTTATTTTTTCGGGCAGTCCGGAGTCAGCCAATCATGAAAAGTCACCGCGTCCGCCCGAGTTTATCTACGAGGCGGGCACACCTATTCTGGGTATCTGCTACGGTATGCAGACTATGGCCGATCGGTTCTCGGGGAAGGTAGCAGCCTCGGCCAAGTCTGAGTTTGGTTTCGCTCAGGTCGATATCGTTGCGCCGAATAAACTTTTCGACGGCATCGAAGACAGAATTAATGACAATGGTGCGCAGCAGCTAGATGTGTGGATGAGCCACGGCGACAAGGTGACCGAGGTGCCGCCGGGATTCACCCTGATCGCGGCGACAGAAAGCGCGCCGATCGCGGCGATGTGTGATGAGTCGCGTGATTTCTACGGTATTCAGTTTCACCCCGAAGTAACACACACGATACAGGGGCAGCGCCTACTCGAAAGATTCTGCCACGGCATCTGCGGCTGTGATTCGCTGTGGACCTCAGCCAATATTATTGAAGATGCGATCGCTACGGTGCGTGCCAAAGTAGGCAAAGATAAGGTGTTACTTGGTTTGTCCGGCGGCGTGGATTCTTCTGTAGTGGCCGCCTTGCTGCACAAGGCGATCGGTGATCAGCTCACCTGTGTCTTTGTCGACAATGGCTTGCTGAGATTGAACGAGGGTGATCAGGTGATGGCCACGTTTGCGAAGAACATGGGTGTCAAAGTGATCAGAGTCGACGCGGAGGAACGCTTCCTGAGCAAGCTCACCGGCGTCGATGAACCGGAACAGAAACGCAAGATCATAGGTAATACCTTTATCGAGGTGTTCGACGAAGAGGCAACCAAACTCAAAGACGTGAATTGGCTTGCGCAGGGCACTATCTATCCCGACGTGATCGAATCGGCGGGCTCAAAAACTGGCAAGGCGCACGTAATTAAGTCCCATCACAATGTGGGCGGACTACCCGATGACATGAAGATGGAACTGGTGGAGCCGCTTAGAGAATTATTCAAAGACGAGGTACGCAAGATCGGCCTGGAGCTCGGCCTTCCCTACGATATGGTGTACCGTCATCCCTTCCCGGGGCCAGGTCTTGGTGTTCGTGTGCTGGGCGAGGTGAAGAAAGAGTACTGCGATATTCTGCGTCAGGCCGACGCTATCTTCATGGAAGAATTACACCGGGCTGATGTCTATAACAAGGTGAGTCAGGCCTTCGCCGTGTTCCTGCCGGTGAAGTCTGTCGGCGTGGTTGGCGATGCACGTCGCTACTCCTATGTAATCACCCTGCGCGCCGTCGAGACTATCGATTTTATGACCGCTCGTTGGGCACGTCTGGATCCGGAATTGCTGGAGCGCCTATCGAGCCGCATCATGAATGAGATCGCCGATGTCTCGAGAGTCGCCTACGATATCTCGAGCAAGCCACCGGCAACGATAGAGTGGGAGTAGGCCAGATCTGGCACTGGCTGGCACCCGTAGGTATCAAGACAGAGCAAGCTCACAAAACCAATTATTTATCCCCATTTCTGTCTGGCAGCATCTGGCACTGGCACTGGCAGGCATCGGCAAGCAGTAGTTACCATTTTTCATGGTATGGATCATGGTATCACCGCACTCAATATCAGCACTGCGCTCCAATACCATGCCATGCGTGTCGAGCCGTTTATGGTATTTGTGATCGAATATGTGCCACACCGGATTCGGTGCCTGTAGGACCATGAACGCACACAGGTCACTTCCTCTGCCTTCTTGACGGCAAAGGTATTTGTTATCAAATTTTAGCCTTTATGGATGAAACAAAGGTTTGCAAAGTGAACCAAAAATGGTACACTTTTTCGCGTGGATGCCGATATGTCTCTTGAAGTGGTTTTTTACCGAACGGAGTCGGGAAATGAGCCGGTTCGTGCGTGGTTGCAGGGTTTGAGCAAACAGGACAAGAAGGCGATCGGTGGCGATATTAAAACGGTTCAACATGGCTGGCCTATCGGGATGCCCGTGGTGCGAAAAATCGAGCCTGGACTTTGGGAAATCCGATGCCGGCTTGATCAGCGTATCGCTCGAATTCTGTTCACGGTTCAGGGAGAACAGATGATTCTGCTGCATGGCTTTATCAAGAAGTCCCAGAAGACGCCTCAAGTAGATATGCAATTGGCGAAACATCGCAAAGCTAACCTGGAGAAGTGATATGAGTAAACACATTGGCAGTAACTTCGATGATTTTCTGGAAGAAGAAGGTGTGCTTGCGGAGGCTGAAGTCATTGCCGTTAAACGTGTGCTTGCCTTTCAACTCGAGGAACTGATGAAGGCGCAGAAACTCAACAAGACTCAACTAGCCAGGCGGATGAAGACCAGTCGTTCTGCATTGGAACGGTTGCTCGACCCTGATAATCCTTCGGTGACCCTGTTGACCCTGGAACGAGCAGCCAGAGCACTGGGCAAGAATATCAGGATTGAACTCGCTGCTTAGAACATGGCTTGACCCGTACTGGAGATGGCTACAAAAGCCCACTTTTCATAAGCGCTGGCATACATCACAAGTGCTATTAAAAATCTTCGATTGAGCTAATCTTGCGCAACAAAGTTAAACTGCTAGAAGAAGATGCAGTATGGCGATCCACTACCTGCAGGAGCAGGAGGGTATACATGTGGAAGTCAAAGCACGGAAGGTGGCTTAAGGCGCTTTGAGGAGTGACGTGAATTCGTAAATCATTGAAATGTAATAATAAAATAAGCTCAATTGATAATATAATCTGCATCATCAATGGTATTTTTCATGGTATTTGATACGTGTAGCAAGGCAGAAAGCAGCGATACCATGATAGGAAAATAGAGTCTGGCATGGTATCAGGGAGCTTGAACTGCGTGCGCCTTGGAGCAATCCGGAAACTAGCTATACCAGTACAGCTTTAAGTTGCTTTGCCTCATTCGGGTTGGCTGATTCACCTGAGAATACGATGTTATAGCCCATCGTCTTGTAGCTTTTTTCGCGCTTATTGAACATGCGCTGGAACGTCGGTAGCCCGCAGTCAACGTAGTCGTGAATCGTCACTTGCGTTTTACCGTCTGATTCCCGATGAACCCTTCCCGCATACTGAGCCAGCGAGCCTTTCCAGGCGATGGGCATGGCAAGAAACAGTGTATCCAGCCTGGGCAAGTCAAAACCCTCTCCCACATACTTTCCGGTGGCGACCACAACCTGCGTCGAATGCAAATGCTCGTCAACTCGCTTGCGTTCAGCGGCTTTCATTGCGCCTTTTAATATGATGGAATCAATACCGTTTTCTTGTAGAAGGTTGTTAATCATCTCGGCATGTTCGCGCCTTTCAGTGAGGACGATTGGGTGCCTGCCTTCGCGAACACTATTGATCACATCTGAAGCAATTCGTTGTGTTCGCTCCTCGTTTTCCATTATCCATCGGTAGGCATCGGTAATTTTGGGCCGCTCCTCTGGCTGGGTAAGATGCAACGGGGGTGTATCATAGAGCTGGTGAACTTGAACCTCTTGCTCAAACTTTTTGTCACTTGAACTTTTAACTTTGTGCCGAATGGGTCCGGCCGTCATAAAGATGATCTTCTGGTGGCCGTCCTGTCTTTCTGGAGTAGCAGTAAGGCCGAGTACATATTTGGCTCTAACTTCGTTCAATACCATTTCAAAGCGCGGCGCGGATACGTGGTGACATTCGTCAACTATTACGTGTCCGTAGTCCTGAACAATGGGGAAAATGGTATTGTCTCTCTTGTTAATCAGGCTTTGATAAGTTGCGATATCAATGATTCTGGTTGGTTTGTTCTTTCCACCGCGGATGACGCCGATCTCGGTTTCTGGTAAAAAAGAGCGCAGCCTTTCTTGCCATTGATCAAGCAGTTGACGGCTGTGTGCCAGAATAAGTGTATTTACTCTGCGCTTGGCGATAATTGCGATAGCCGCCACGGTTTTTCCAAACGCTGTCGGCGCATGAAGTATGCCTGCATCGTGTTTGCCCATTTCTTTAACGGCGGTCTGCTGGTTTTTCCTCAAAGCTAACAATGGTTTCATGCCTGAAAGTTTAGCGCCCAACTCACGCTTATCATCTATCTGTACGTCTATATTGTTCTCCTTCAATAACACGAGCGCATCATCCAGACACCCGCGTGGCAATGCCAAGTAGCCGTTTTCAATGCGTGCGCAGGAAATGAATCGCGGAATGCCGTGGGTCGAAAAGCGAAGCGCCTGTGTTTTAAAGAAAACTGGATTTGAAAAGCTGGCTAGACGCCTTAATCTAGCTGACAGGGCGCTTGGTAGGGTCTTCAACTCAATGTAGATGTGGTTGGCCAGCGTTATGCTTACCTGTTGAGGTGGATTTTCGAGAACCAGAGGCCTGGTTTTGGCTGTTATCTCCCAGGGTGGCCGGGTGTCAGTAACGTCCTGCTCTGCAATCAGGTTTCCGTTGGGAGAAATCTGCGAAAGAAGCTTATTTAGCTCAGGTCCGGAAAGTCTCTTTATCTGTGCGAGGTACTGCCATTGATCTTCAATGACATTCAATTCTTTATCGACAAATGAGCTATTGCCTGCGTGTCTGGCTTCGCGCTGTAGTGGTAATGCAATCAAGTTGCCAAATCCCCCTTCAGGCAGAATGTCCTGATTGGGAAACAATCTGTCATAGGAGTCGAAAGACAGGTTTGGATAAACCTCCATCGCTTTATCAAGGAGACCAAATCCCAGCAAGCGTGCTTCATTGGCGGGCACCTTGTCATCGAAAAATATCCATAAGTGCGCGCCATTGCCGGAGCGTGAAATCTCGACTGCGTGAGGCACGCCATATTCGATACACGCTCTGGACATCGCTTTCACTTCGTCTTGCCAGTTTCCTTTGTCGAAATCGGCAGCCAGCAAGTGGCAGGTATTGTCTTGGAGTAGGGGGTACAGTCCAACAACCTGTTGTCCCGCCAGGTGGCGATAGATGACCTGATCATCTAAATCGCTAAACTGGCGGTGAGTGCAGTCAAGGCATTTGATCCTCGGTTTGTTGCAGACACCCTGAACCCATTCGTTGTCACAGGCCACGGAATAGCCGCTTCGTCCTTTTTGGTTTTGCCAGCGATTGGCAAAAATATCGGTGCGGCCGCGAAACAGGTTCCTGAAAATCGCTATCTTTTTTTCTGGAGAAAAGGAATCTGAAATTGGAGGTGCTGGCTTTGATTTTTGCAGCTCTTCTCTGAGCGCGATGAGCTGCTGCTTTTCCTGTTCAAGATCAGCCAGCCTCGAATCGATAGCGGAAATATCATGAAATTTGTCTCTGCTGCCGCGCAGCTGTTCCTTACTTGGAGAGTGATTAGACATGAGCCTGCGGCGGTTTAATCAGCGACTCAGCCGGAATACCCAGGCCTTCGTGGAGTTTCCAGATCATTTTTAAAGTCAGCGAGCGCTTGTGATTCAGGATCTCGTAAACACGATTACTTTTGCCGATCATCGGCTCCAGGTCTTTTACGGTTAAACCCTTTCGTTCCATTTCGAACTTGATCGCCTCAACAGGGTCGGGCAAATCCAACGGGAAATGCCTGGCTTCATAAGCCTCAATAAGCGTGACCATGACATCCAGCTTTTCACCTTCAGGGGTGTCCGGTCCAGCCATCATCAGGCTTTCAATTTCTTTTAATGCCGCGCGGTAGTCGGCATTTGTTTTAATCGGTTTGATGTCCATCGTTAATCCTCCGGTAGTTAAATGGTTTGCACATCAATCTTGTCGTACTGCGCGTGGGTGCCAATAAAGCGGATGTAGACTACCTTGTAGGCGTAGTTGATCCACACGACAAGTCGATACTTGTTCCCCGCAATATTGAATACCACCCGGCCATCTTTAAGGATGCTGGCGTTCCCGAAGTCCTGCTTGACCTCGACAGGTGAACTCCAGTCGGCATGCAAGGCATGACTGTGCCACGCCAATATTGGCTCCTTGGCATCCTGATATTCCGGGTTCTCTTCCCAGAAGCCTTTCAGCGTCGACAGTGCGATGATTCTCATGTACTTATAATGCTAGTCCCAAAATGGGACTTTAGCAACAACTTTTTTGGTTATACGCAGATTTGGTTAACATCATACAACCTGAATATCCTCTTGAAATAGTGTTCGGATGGGCATTTAGTGCTTACAGGTTTGTGGAAAAATGAAACTTTTTGAAGCATTTTCTGAGCATGGTATTTTCCATGGTATTGCGAATTGGAGGGAAAATAAGCTATCGCGGATTCGGATAATAAAGGATATAAACGGCTTATTTACAATCGAGTGGGAGTGACAGATATTCGTAAGCCATTGAAATATAATAATAAAACAAGCTTAGTCGATAATATGGGATGCATTATCAATGGTATTCTCCGCGCGCTATAACGCAAAAAGCAGCGATACCATGAGTGGCAATTTGGTGCTGTCATGGTATTTATGGCGCTAGACCAGAGTAGGTATGTTGATGACCGCTTTACGAGCCCCAGATTGTTGACAGGGGGGCCGCCCATAGGTTGCTACCCAGAGGCATTGTTTCATCGCCATCGTACAGTAGTACACCTGCTCTGAACTCATCACCGGCCAAGCCGGCAAGTTTTTTCAATCCACGCAGATCGCGTTCTTTGACGGTGGCAGAGGCTTTTACTTCAACGCCGACCAGTTGTCCTGCGCTGTTCTCAATTACGACATCAACTTCGAACCTGTCCGCATCCCGGTAGTACAATAGCCGATAGTCATCATCCGCAGTTGTCGTGTGTTTGAGTAGTTCACCGAAGACAAAGCTCTCCAGGATATGTCCGTAACGGCTTTTGTCCAGATGAACATCTTTGACGGCGACATCCATGAGCATGGCCAACAAACCGGAATCGATGAACTGAAGCTTGGGGGTTTTAACAACGCGTTTCAATCGATTGCGTGCCCACACATCAATACGTTTGAGCAGGTACATTTGCTCGAAGACACCGATGTAGCGAGAGACTGTCTTGCCATCGAGACCGACTTGGCCGCCCAACTCAGAGTAATTGCACATCTGGCCCGCAGCCTGCGCCAGTGCGCGCAGAAAGCGTGGCAACTGATCAAGCTTGTCGATTTCAGCGATGTCGCGGACGTCACGCTGAATGATGGCATCGATGTATTGTCGAGCCCAGGTTATACGACGTTTCTCCGTTGGCCGCGCAACCGCTTCTGGATAGCCACCGCGTAATACACGTTCGACCAGTTCTTTGCCCAGCACAGGAGAGTTCGCTGTCAGGATTTTTCCGGTAAAAACACTGTCCACCCAATTCGCGGGTCTATTCTCGATTTCGCTCTGCGACAAAGCTAACAGCAACAGGGTTTCCATACGCCCGGCCAGTGAATCTGCAACCGTGGGTAGCGCCATCAGATTGGCAGAGCCAGTCAGCAAAAAGCGCCCGGGGCGACGATCCTCATCGACGCTTTTCTTGATAGCCAGAAGCAACTCGGGCGCTCGCTGGATTTCATCAATGATAGCGCGATCCAGATTGCGAATCATGCCGACCGGGTCTTCACGCGCCGACAACAAGGTCAGTTCATCATCCAGGGTCAGGTAGTGTAGTCCCCGCTCGGCGAACTGACGCACGAGGGTTGTCTTACCCGCCTGACGTGGTCCTGCGAGCAGAACCACGGGTGTATCCTGTAAAGCCTCATCAATTCGTGGCTCAATCCAACGTGGATACAAGGATGGTGTATTCATGGCGAAACGATATCGTAAATCTCGGAATACATCAACGTAAATAACGGAATAAGGAGTCGGTAAATAAGGAAAATGAAAGGTGTGCGCGAAATATCTCGATCGGAGAAGAGTGGGGAAGCCTGTTAATCAATAGGCGATTTTTTCAAATATTTTGAAGCATTTTCTGAACATGGTATTTTTCATAGTATTATCAATTAACTGGAAAATAAGTCATTGAAAATAAAGGTTAAAAAATGCTTATTTACAATAGAGTGGGAATGACCGGTACTGGCAGGCAATGGCTGACGCTGACTGGCATCACAGGTGAGGCTTCAAGACCTCGCAGTTGAGCGATAGACTGGATAAATACACAGTATCGCAAGGACGCGGATCATGCCCCACACGGCGGCGGCCAGGGCGAATGAACGCCAGAAACTCGAACGGCTGTGCCGGTACATCTCAAGACCGGCCGTGTCCGAGAAGCGGCTGTCGCTGACGCCCAATGGCAACGTTCGCTACCAACTGAAGACGCCGTACAAGGATGGCACCACGCATGTGATCTTCGCGCCACTGGATATTATGCGCAGGAGCGGCCATCGCCCGCCTCGCCGCACTGTGGTGCCAAAGCCAAGAGTCAACCTCACCCGCTTCCACGGTGTATTAACACCATGGACATAAATGGACATATTTCACTTCATTTCAGCCTAACTTT
>JBBDIR010000053.1:0-2324 GCA_040880325.1 Pseudohongiellaceae bacterium | reverse complement strand
CTCCGGTTCCATAAAAACACCTAACTCGGTGTCTTCGGAACCGGCAGCAGCCCAAGAATCGGTGCAAGAGATTGGCGATTTTATCGCTCATCGGGACGAGCGATCAAAGGGCCTTATAACTCGCACTACCCGTGATTGGTTCGCGATCATTCGCTTTACACACCCATGGGATAGACCACTCCTCCTTGATTCACAGGCAATACCCCCATTGTTCACGTACTATCTGCGGGCGACACTGCACCGTTTAAGTGCAACGTTGCTCAAGGAAAAGACTGGCTTCACTCACGCCACAGCTGATCGGATATTGAGGCGCATATCGAAGAAACTTGGCAAGAATCCGGACGGCACTTTGCGCATCGTGTCCTCCTTTGCAAAGGACGAAGACTATCTAATTGGATGTTTGTGCAGCGGTATCATCGTCAAAGGCGCATTCACCGAAGATCGTCTCTACACAGATTTCGTCGCAACGCTCAAAAGTAACGGATTATTGGCGAAAACAGAAATGCACGATTTTGGCAGGTGCCGTGCGACGATATCGCTATTTGCCGCAAGCGTCATGCATAATTGCGACATTTATTTAGACGATTCCAGCATCACGAAATTGCGTGTTACTCCTGACAGTATCAAAGATAACGTTATAGGGGTTATAGCAAGCGTGCCATTTTCGGCTAGGGGAGGAGTGGCCTTTGTGTCTTCCGCTATTTTTGATACAGAACTGTATGCGCAGGACTATTGCACGCCAGAACTTTTGTCTATCGCGCGACCATGGGATTTTGATCTGGAAGTGACCAGTAATGGCATTCTTTCGCCCATCGTTTAGTCGCGAGTCGTCGTAATCATTGCCAACCTCTCTTTGATGCGTCTGGATATACGCTCGGTATCTTCGATAACCCTCTGCAAATTCAACAGGGCGCTATCCACCAATGCGCGCAGTGCATCATTCTCAGCGGCAAGCGCCACGTCTGTCATTTCGTTGTCTTCTTTTACATTCCCGCTCATGGCAGGGTCCTTTCGTTTGAAGGAGTCCAATCACGTCAGTCGCGCTGGCCTGTCGGCCAAACCACTAGCATTTGCGGCTGTGGTGCGAACGACATAATTAGGAATATTATCCTAATTATATACATGACAACGGAACACGGTTCGGCTAGTTCTGCGACTGCCAATCCTGCTCTTGCGGGAGGGGCTGGCGCGCCCGAAATTACGTCTGAGGCTCTTGCGGAGTTTGAGGGTCTGTTTCTTCGCTGGAAGGAAGAGGGCTGGAACGCTGACTCGCTTCAGGAGGGAGGTTCCGGAGAGCTTCGGACCCTAGCCCAAAGAGTGCTCCCATGGGCGTATCGGGTGCGGTTCCTGATGGCGACAGAAGCGCTTTGACCAGCGCTTGGGTGTCTAGCCCACCGATGATTTCGTGAACGGCATCGCACCAACTCACCAGCAAAGCGTATTCCTCTCGGAATTTGCGTTCGTCCCACGTCACATCTGGGAGGTCGAATTTGCCCTTTGCCTTTATGACAAAGAAGCTGACCTTCGATCCATCTTCACTCACTTCGAACATGTCGTGAGCGACCATGTTTCTTACGGGCGAGTGTCCTGAGATTGTATCTAGGAGTTTCTTGAAGCGGTCCTTATCCGCTTCGGGGTAGATGTGCGAAACGTCGATTGCCGTCTTGAGCGTGTTAATCTTGTCGCGGAAGGAGAGGTTCACACCGACGAAAACGGTTTGAACCCGAGATAGGCCAAGTGCCTTTCCAATTGCCTGCCTTAGTGTCCCTTCAACGAGTGCCCAATTCTGAAGGAACCGGCCTATTCTCGCAAAACCCGGTTCTCTCGGGTCAACACGGTCAAAGGCGTCAGCAATTCCAGCCATGGCTAAATCCCCCAAGAGCGACGACCTGGATCAAGTGAAGCTGATCGCCGCTCGCTTGCTGGCGATGCCGCCAAAGACGCACGACGAAATGAAGCTAGGCCGGAAGGCTAAGCCGAAAGCGGTCAAGAGTCCCGCAACGCTTGGGGCTGAGAGTCCACGCAAGGCGCGCTAATTCAGTTTCGACGGCGGAGTAACCGGCGACTCCGACTCTCGCCTCACGATGCCGGATTTTTCCATAAGGCCGAATGTTGCCGTCAGTTGATCCATAAGAGTACCGGCAGCTGGTACGGTGAGCACAACGCGCGCCGATGTAACGACCTTGATTCGCGGCGGTTGGCCGGATGGCGCGCCCTCGCTGCGTTTTGTTCCGAACGTCAGATAGAAGCAGCCATCGGCGGCGATCATGTGGGCTGCTGCCGGTTCGGTTGACGCCCGCTTAAGCTAATCGCATCTGGTCCTC
>JBBDIR010000052.1:0-15122 GCA_040880325.1 Pseudohongiellaceae bacterium | reverse complement strand
TTGAGATACCACAGCAGACTGAAACCTAGCAGGTGTGGTTGCTCGGACGCTTACGGTTAATTGCCGGAATGGTGTGGGCATTGTTGATTGCCCCTTCAATGATGCCGCTCATCACGCTGAAGTCACGCATCGCTGTGGCCAAGTCAATGGAAATTACGTTTGTGCGTCGAGCACTTGCTGGCGACTTCTCCGGGATTGAACATAGCCAGTTCGGTCGCAAGCTGGCCGACTTTAGTCCCGCTGATTTGATGTACTACGAAGATCGCATCAAGAATATCTGGGAGTGGCCAATTGAGGCGCAGATTCGGCGGCTTGTTATTTTTGGCCTGTTGCCGCCGCTCACCTGAGTTCTGGCAGCCGCAGTTGAGGTCATCTTTGAAACGCTGTTTGCCGGCTAGCCGATCAGGAAAACGGTAGCCCCATGAACCAGTTCGAAAAACTTCTCCATGCTTCGCTATCTGTAATCAGGAAGTTAGGCACCTGAAAGAGCACAAATACACCCAGCATCAGTGGATAGACTTTTAGTGTACGTTCTCTTTTCAGGTTGCTGAAAATCAAACCGAGCAGAATAATATCGGTGATTGAATAAGTGATCATCTGCAAGTAGGCAAAGTTGGATGGTTCCCAAACATAAAACAAGATTACCCGCGCCACTACAGGGTCAATCATGGTGAGTGCGGTGCAGATCATAAACCGCATGTGCATTGCCTGATTACGCTTCCAGTAAATGGCACTGCCATAGGCAATCACGAATACGATCAGGAGTTGTAGTTGAATATAGAAGATATAAAGCCGAGGCGGTGTTAATCCGTCTTTGACCAGATTCAAATTTGCGAAACTCAAGGTCGAAACAACGATCAGTGGAACCAGCAAGTAGGATGTCTTACCCAACTGTCGATGAATATCGCGCCTGCCCGAGCGAATCAGGATCACCTGTGAAAGCAATAGCCCTAACCACAGGATCATCGAAATGCCGTGGGCATGGGCATTGACCGGCGCCTCGGAAAGTACCGAAAAATAGGTCTGCCAGAAGCCAAGGACGATGGCCCCGGCGAGGAGTATTAGTGCGAGAATGATGTTGCGATACGGTGCTGACACGGTGTCCATGGAAGCCCCCTTATTTTTGTTGTTGGGTGACGCCCGCATAGTCTAAGGCTCGTGTGGTGTGGGACGCCAGAAATCCGTGAGAATCGGTATATGTTTTCGAAATATCAGTGCTTGATGTAGCATGCAGACGAGTGCGGTTTGGGAGAGCAAACGTGGTGAAACATACGCCAGACACACCAGATTCGATAGGCCGGGCACTGGACTATGCCGCTTCCAAAGTCGGGAGGGGAGTGCGAGTCCTTGGTTCAACACTGGCGTTAGCAGGTCTACCCATGGCCGTCGCGTCAGGCCGGGTGAGCTTCCCGGTATTGAGAATCTCGAAGGGTTGTCGATACCGCCAGCGGTGGGCACTGTCAGTGTCAGTTACATTGATTATTCTGTAACACGGATCGAAGCCGGTGATATCACTGACCTCGATGCCTTTCTTGAGACTCCGAAGCCTGATTGGGCCAGTGTTCGTTGGATCAACATCAGCAACACACATCCCTATATCGTCAACCTGTCTCGAAAACACTTTGAATTTCATACCCTGACAGCGGAAGACGTACTGCATATTCCGCAGAGACCCAGGATCGAATTTTTTGATGATCACGTTTTCGTTGTTCTACGCATGTTGCAGCTTTTGGTGCCACGGGAAGGTTCCGAATAAGCTGACTTCTCTTGAGACATAATAATCTATAAATTCAATCAGTTATGAAGCGATACTCAGTAGAATACCGCATTCCAATGGGACCCACGAAATCTGCAGGGGTGAAACCCGATATGGGTAGTGAAAATTACCACTAGTTAATCTATTTAGCTATGCCAAGCCATTAGCTGTCTGTACCGTATTTTTAACTCTCCTAATATCAATGACTTAGAATTAAGAAATTGTTGGCACGCTATCTGCTCAATAGTCTCTAAGCCAGTCTTTTTGCTGGCATCAGAGACTAACGGTAGTCGAGGTATCAACAATGAGTATATTTAATAGACTGTCCGACATTATCAATTCCAATATCAGCTCACTATTGGATAAGGCGGAGAATCCGGAAAAGATGATTCGCATGGTAATTCAGGAGATGGAAGAGACTCTGGTCGAGGTTCGCAGCGGTACCGCTAAGGTTATTGCGGAGAAGAAGACTCTGAGCCGCCGCGCCGAGCAACTGAAAAAGCAGGCGCAGGATTGGGAAGGCAAGGCCGAACTCGCGCTGTCCAAGGGTCGCGAAGACCTGGCGAAAGCCGCCCTGCTGGAGAAATCCAATATCAACTCGAGCGTAGAGATCACCGAGCGCGATCTGTCCAAGCTCGAAGAGACCCTGGACAAGCTCAGCGTGGAGATCGAACAGCTGCAGGCGAAGCTGAACGATGCCCGAGCGCGCCAGAAGACGATTGTCATGCGCACCACCGCTACGGAGTCCAGACTCAATGTAAATAGACAGCTACATAGCTACTCTATTGACAATGCCATGAACAAATTTGAGTATTACGAAAAGAAGATCGATCAGATGGAAGGTCAGATGGACAGCATCCACATCGAGAAACGCGGCTTGCAGAGCGAGTTCGACGAACTCGAGAGAGAAGAGTCCATCGACATCGAGCTTGAAAATCTAAAAAACAAATTAAAAGACAAATAGGCTTTCGAGATGGACATACTTGAGTTCGTTATATCGCTAGTGGCTATGGTACTCGGTGCCATCACACTCTGGATATTCTTACTGAGGAAGGGAAGTCGCTCGGTACGAATCGAGCCCGATGGCAAATACAGTATGGGTGAGCTATCGGCGATGGCCGAATCGCTAACTGAACGCATCGACATACTCGAGTCGATACTCGATGCCGAGGTCCCGGATTGGAGAGAGCAGAATGAACACGGGCACGAGTAGATTGAAACTGAATCGACGCGATGGTCGCTGGCTGGGAGTCTGCGCCGGTATTGCTCAGTGGCTCGATGTTCCGACGGTTCTCGTACGAGTAATCTTCGTCATCTGCGTCATCTCCTGGCCCACGCTGATCATCGCTTACTTTCTACTCTATTTCTGCCTCGACAAAGACATTACGCCCGATAAGATGCGCAATTATTTCAGGAGCGCCAGCACGGCCGAACACTTCAAACAGCTCAACTATCGAAAACCGATCTATCGCAACGAACGCAATAAGCGTATCGCTGGCGTATGTAGCGGTATAGCCGACTACTTCGAGGTTAGCGCCTTTGCAGTTAGAGCCGTCACACTCTTATCGCTCTTCATATTCGGTCCCTTTACCTTCTGGGCCTACATAATCTGCATCTTCGTGTTCGAGCCCGATCCCCATGTCGACCCTGCTAGCCGCTCCGAGCGCCGCGAACAACGCCGACAACGCAGAGCCGAGCGCCGCGCCAAGAGGAAGCAGCGCAGCGGCCACGCTAGCGATGACTACTCACAGTTTGCCGAGGAGGTGGCGGATGAAGCCTACGCTGAAGTCACTACCGCCTTCGAAGACGCCAAACAGCAGTTTAAGAAAGAATTTGATGAGGAAGTCAGAAAATCGAAAAACAGATCCGAAGGGTCAGCATACCTGCACAGCCGTGACCGTTGTACAGATATCTACAATACGATGGAACTGCGGCTACGCGAGATCGAGGCCTTCATGACCTCAAAGAGATTTCGGCTGCATTGTGAGATAAACCGCATCTAGCTAGCGAATCGCCGATCACCAGTTTTCCCGCGTCTCTTTAAGCAGTACACTAGCGCAGCTAACCACGCAGCAAATATACCACGGCGATTGTTCAGCGGCGCGAACCATGAAATTTTGTCATCAATGTGCAGGCCCTCTCATTTTTCGTGTGCCCGAAGGCGATGAGAAGGCGCGTCATTGTTGCAGCAATTGCGACAGCATCTTCTATCTCAACCCCAAGAACGTCGTTGGCACTGTGCCATTTTTCGAGAACAAGGTGCTACTCTGCAAGCGCGCGATTGCCCCACGAATGGGCTTGTGGACGCTGCCGGCGGGCTTCATGGAAAACGGAGAGACCAGCCTCAATGGCGCCATACGCGAGACCAGGGAAGAGGCTTGCGCTTCGGTCATCGTTCGCGAAGACAGCCTCTATACCATGTTCAATCTGCCGAAGATAAATCAGGTCTATATGTTCTTCCGCGCCGAGCTGACCAATCTCGATTTCGCGGCGGGTGTGGAATCGGAAGCGGTTGCGCTGCTGGGGGAAGATGAAATCCCGTGGGATGAGATCGCATTCCCGGTGGTTAAGAGCACCCTTGAATGCTATTTCGAAGACTTGAGACGAAATAAATTTCCCGTGCGCATGTTCGATGTGCACCATGGCGAGGATAGGTCGATAAGCACGAGTCTGGTTAGCGCTAGCGGATGATGCGATGCGGCCGAGTTCTGCGCACTCACCTCACTGATTCTGTTCGTATTACTGAGTAGGCTACTTCTTCGTAGGGGTGTGCAGATCTCAACGCCTTGATCGCTGCGGCGATATACTGTTCGGCGCAGACCATCTCTACCTTATACTCTGATACTGTCTCCAGTCTATCTTGCTCACCCTTGAAGGGATTGCTGCCCGCACCGGGCCGGTACTGGCCTGCGCCGAGGGTTTGCCATGCACAACAGTCGTAGTCCCCTTCCTTGCCCGCGCCTGCCTCAAACATGGCCTGTTTGACTTGCTGCAAGTGCTGCTCAGGGACATAGAATTCGATCTTCAATAGGGCGTTGTCGCTCATTTGCGGCGAGACCTCCTAAATAAAATTGACTTTCTATTGTGGTAAAAACTAGCCCAGCCATTTTCTCGCGTTACGGAACATACGCATGCTTGGCCCGTCTTCTGCCCAGTCTTTCGGGCACCAGGAATTCTGGCTGGCGCGAAACACGCGCTCAGGATGGGGCATCATGATCGTTACGCGACCATCTTCGCTGGCTATGCCTGCAATAGCATCCGGCGAGCCATTGGGGTTGGCTGGGTATCGTTCGGTCTGCTCCCCATAATTATCAACATAGCGCAGCGCTACACCTCCCAACGACCGCAGTTTTTCTAGATCGGCGGCCGCTGCAAACTCGGCCATGCCTTCACCGTGTGCTACCGCCAAGGGAAAGCGAGAACCTTCCATGTCATGCAAGAAAGCTGAATTACTGCGTTCAACTCTTACCAGACTAAGCCGCCCCTCGAACTGCTCGGAACGATTACGCACGAATCTCGGCCAATGATTGGCACCCGGGATTAACTCGTGCAGCAAAGAAATCATCTGACAGCCGTTGCAGACGCCCAGACTCAGAGTGTCGGGGTTATTGAAGTACGTCTCGAACTGATCCCGCAACTTCGAATTGAATAGGATCGATTTCGCCCAACCGCCGCCCGCTCCGAGTACGTCGCCGTAGGAGAATCCACCACAGGCGACGAGGGCGTTGAACTGATCCAGGCTCACTCTGCCGCTTATCAAGTCCGTCATGTGCACATCGATCGCATCGAAGCGCGCGCGGTCAAAGACGGCGCCCATCTCGATCTGCCCATTAACCCCCTGCTCGCGAAGCACCGCGACACGAGGCCTTGCATCTACGTTGATATAGGGCGCGGTAATGTCTTCATTCAGGTCGAAGCTCAGGGAAACCGACAGCCCCGGATCGCCGGCATCGAGTATCTGGTCATATTCCTCGCTCGCACAGATCGAATTATCTCGCAGGCTCTGCATGTGATAGCTGGTAGCTGACCATTGGCGCTGCAACTCGATGCGGCTCTGAGAAAACAGTTTATCCTCACCCAGAGATATATTCAGCACATCTTCATCGTTCAGCCTGGCAACATTATGAAGGCATTCGGACAAGCCATGCTCTGCGGCCAGTTTTCTAACCGCGGGCAGATGTTCCTGGGCAACCTGGATTACGGCGCCCAGTTCTTCACTGAACAGTGCGGCAATGCCGGTGTCTTTCCCGGCGATATCCTGCAACTGAATGTCGATTCCACAGTGCGCTGCAAACGACATCTCGGCGAGTGTGACAAATAGACCGCCATCGGAACGATCGTGATAGGCCAGCAACAAATTCTCTTTGCGACAGTCATTGACGAAATTAAACAGTCCAAGCAAGTCGGATGGATTATCCAAATCCGGAGCGATTCCCTGCATGCGCGAATAGACCTGGCCCAGAGCGGAACCCGCCAGCCGATTCTTCCCGCGCCCTAAATCGATCAACAGCAGACTGCTTGCTCTGTGCTCAGCTTGCAACTGAGGGGTCAGCGTCTTGCGAATATCGTTAACCGCAGAGAAGGCGGAGACGATGAGCGAAAGCGGTGCGGTATTGCTCTTCTGACTGCCCTCTTCGTCCCATACCGTGCGCATGGACATCGAGTCCTTACCGACTGGAATACAGATGCCAAGCTTGGGACACAGGTCCATCGCCACCGCCTTTACGGTCGCAAAGAGTTTCTGATCCTCGCTGCCGTGACCGGCCGCGACCATCCAGTTCGCGGAGAGTTTGATATCGCCTATCTTGTCGATAGAGGCGCTCGCTATATTTGTTATGGATTCGGCGATAGCCATGCGCCCAGACGCCGCCGCATCGAACAGTGCCAGTGGCGTGCGCTCCCCCATCGCCATGGCCTCCCCGGTATAGCCTTGGTAGGCGGTAGCCGTAACCGCGGCATTCGCCACCGGCACCTGCCAGGGACCCACCATCTGATCACGATGGACCAGACCGGTAATGGTACGATCGCCAATAGTAATGAGAAAGCTTTTACTCGCCACTGTCGGCAGCGCTAACACTCTGCCTATGGATTCATGCAGAGCCAGATCGGTGGTATCAAACTCCGTCTGCGGCAGTTGCCCGGACCTCACGTCGCGATGCATCTTTGGCGGTTTACCAAAGAGCAGTTCCATCGGCAGGTCGATAGGGCTATTAGAAAAATGTGAATCATCCAGACGGATATGTTTCTCTTTGGTGGTTTCGCCGACCACCGCAAAAGGACAACGCTCGCGTTCGCAGATCGCATTGAATCGAGCCAACTGCTCTGGGTCTACCGCAAGCACGTAGCGCTCCTGTGCTTCGTTACACCATATCTCCAGCGGTGACATCTGACTCTCGGCATTGGGAATATCGCGCAGATTGAATACGCCGCCACGCCCCCCGTCCTTCACTAATTCTGGCAATGCATTCGACAGGCCGCCCGCACCCACATCGTGGATGAAAGCAATGGGATTTGCATCACCGAGCTGCCAACATTGGTCGATGACTTCCTGACAACGTCGCTCCATCTCGGCGTTCTCGCGCTGTACCGACGCGAAATCCAGGTCTTCATTGCCAGACCCCGCCGCCATGGAAGAGGCAGCCCCGCCGCCGAGACCAATCAACATTGCCGGCCCACCCAGAACGATAAGTTTCGAGCCAACCGAAATCTCACCCTTGTGCACATGCGGCTCACGGATATTGCCAATGCCACCAGCGATCATGATGGGTTTGTGATAGCCCCGCACTTCCATCTCGCCGGCCTCGTTCGGCACGCTCATCTCGAAGCTGCGAAAATAGCCGCAAAGTGCCGGCCGTCCGTATTCGTTATTGAATGACGCTCCACCTATCGGGCCTTCCAGCATGATATCGAGTGCCGAGGCGATATGAGCCGGCTTGCCCATCTCCGTCTCCCAAGCCTGCTCAAAGCCTGGAATTTTAAGGTTGGAAACACTAAACCCAGTTAGGCCAGCCTTCGGTTTCGAACCGGTGCCGGTGGCTCCCTCATCGCGAATCTCGCCACCAGATCCAGTAGAGGCGCCGGGAAAAGGGGCTATCGCTGTCGGGTGATTGTGCGTTTCAACCTTCATCAATATATGCACCGGCTCTTCATGGAAACTGTATTTCTTCGATTCCGAATCCGGGAAGAAACGCACACTGTCGTGGCCTTTCATAACAGCCGCGTTATCAGAATAGGCCGAGAGCACTCCCTCGGGTGACTGTTTATAGGTATTGCGGATCATGCCGAACAATGAGATTTCCTGCGCTTCACCGTCGATGGTCCAATCGGCGTTGAATATCTTGTGGCGGCAATGCTCGGAATTGGCCTGCGCGAACATCATTAGCTCTATATCATTTGGATTTCGGCCCAACTCGCTGAACTGTGTGAACAGGTAGTCGATCTCGTCATCGGCTAGCGCTAAACCCAATTCACTGTTCGCTTCGATAAGGGCGGCCCGACCCCTTGCCAGGACATCAACCGATGCCATTGGCTGCGGCTTTGCATGTCGAAACAGGCAATTGGCCTGTTCCAGGTCATTGAGCACCGCCTGGGTCATGCGATCGTGTAGCAGACTGTCGAGTAGCGCCAGCTGCGCTTGTTGCAGAGGCTCGCTAAGCTCGAGGGTGAATAGCGTGCCGCGCTCGACCCTATCCACCATTGACAGTCCACAATTGTGCAGGATGTCGCTGGCCTTGCTGGACCACGGAGAAATTGTGCCAGGGCGCGGAACTACCAAGCGTGTAAGCAGTAGATCGGAATTCGCGCTATCGAGGTCTGGCTTAAACTCTGCCCCGTAGCAGAGCAGGGAGTCGGCTACTGCCAGGTCTTGCTGGCTGAGCTCTTCCCTGCAGTCGAGGAAGTGAACGAACTGTGCGCTGAACGCTTTTACCTGGGGGAGTTGGGCCTGGAGGTTAGTGAGTAATTTTGAAGATTTGAAAGCAGAAAGAGCTGCTGCTCCAAACATTACTTGCATCGATGGTATCCCAAATGGTGGCGTGCAAAACGAGCGCTAGCGCGCTGTTATGAAGGCGTAATGATAATAGATTTGAGTCTTGAATTCAGGAAAATGTGGGGGCTTTTCTCGATTTATTTGCGCAGCAAGGCGGTCACTTCCTTACTCGGGTTTGTAGCGACCTGCTTCCTTGGAAACGATCTCATTACCCTCCTCGTCCAGCACCCAGAAATCCACATGGGTCAGTGTGGTAATGTCATGCCGCGCGGCATCGAAAAAGGGTTTTGCCATGACGGTATAGGTTTCGCCGGCACGCGCATTGAAACGCAGTGTGCGACTGATATTCTCACGAGTCCGAGAATACACTACCATCGCTGGAGCTAAGCCTCGCAAACTGCCCGTATCCCAGGAAAAATACACCCTAATATCGTGAAAACCTGGCGTGATCTGAATGGCTCGGTGCTGATCGCTGTTTGTGACAGGAATATCGTCGACTTCAGTAAAGCGGATGGTGTCTATATACCGATTAAGAAGCTCGGTGCGAATGAAGCTTCCTCCCTGAACTTTGGATAACTGCATATCCTGTCGAGGATCACCGAAATAGGCTTTATAGGGCACAGGTGCGGCGCAGGCCACCAGGCCAAGCAGCACTGCTGCAAGAAGCAGAGTCTTTTGCGTGTTTTTTACGATTACCATAAGGTTCATTTTGCCTCTAAACAGGCACCACAGAGTTTTATACAAGTTACACCCTGATTTAGCAAGTTAGCTACCCTTGCGCCTGCCTCTGAAGAAGCCCTGCAATAGAGAGGAACATTCCACAGCCAACACTCCCTGCGTGAACGATAGGCGGTGATTAAAATGCTCCGCGTCGGCCAACAAGGCCTGACTCACTATGGCTCCGGCTTTGGGCTCGACTGCACCAAAAACGAGCCTGTCTATGCGGGCATGAATCATTGCCCCAAAGCACATCGTACAGGGTTCAAGCGTAACATACAGCGTCGTGTCGGGTAGACGGTAATTCTTTCGGAATTGTGACGCGCTTCTTAGGGCAACGATCTCCGCATGCGCGGTTGCGTCGCAAGTGCTGATTGGCTGATTGAAGCCGGTTCCGATAATCTCATCGCCCTGCACTACAACCGCCCCCACCGGCACTTCACCGGCCTGGGCTGCCTGCTCTGCCAGCAACAGAGCTTCCCGCATCCAGCGCTCATCCACGCTAACGACCTTGTCAATTTCAGTTGTCATCACAAACTAGTTCGACCTTGCTGAGCAATAGTTGATCTCAGATTAACGAAATACAGACCCATCGCGACAGCAGGGCCAATACCGAAGGCGAACATCAGCGTACCCAAACCCACTGTTCCACCCAATAGCCAGCCGAATATGACGACGGTAATCTCTATCGCAGTGCGCACCTTAGCCACTGGCAGTTTGCTGACTCTCTGCAGCCCGGTCATAAGTCCATCTCGTGGCCCCGGCCCAAGATTGGCGATTAAGTACAGACCGCTACCGAAGCCGACGAGCATGATTCCAGCCACAGTTTCCACTAACTGCAGAGCGTAGATATCGGTCCGGGGTAAATAGGGTAGTGAAACCTCGATGGCAATCGAGATGATCACCGCATTGAGTATCGTCCCTATACCCGGAGTCTGCTTTAGAGGAATCCACAGCAGCAGAACAGCGAGACTCGTCAGGAAAGTGGTTACCCCAATACTCCAGCCGCTGATCTGAGAAATCCCTTGTGACAAGACTGTCCATGGGCTATTGCCGGCACCCGCCGCGATTAGCATAGCCTCGCCGACGCCGAACACGAACAAGCCAACGCACAAGATAAAGAGTGTTATGAAACGCGGGCGGAAATTAAGCGCACGGGGCGAGCTCCAGGAAACACTGGGAATGGTTTTAACGGAGAATATTTTCATGCTGCTGTATCGAAAGAGGCTCTATGGCGGCATCAAATGCCTGTTAATCGTACCGCTGTTTGTTTAGTAAAAAATGAAACCGCCAGAACATCATAGCTGCAGTTGTTTTCCTTACAAAATTCATTAAGCGCCTTGTATTCGTCTTGCTCCCAATGCTCGTTTACGATGAACTCGTCGAAGATAAGTATCGTCTCACTATCGATAACCGATCTCGCGTAACTGAGCGCACAAATCGTTGAAGAATAGAGATCCGCATCAAAATTAATCACCGAAGCGATAGGCCTGGGCTCGGCGAAAAAAGTCGGGAGTGTCTCCTCGAATCTTCCAACAACGAACTCCCCTCCCGCCACTTCAGGCACCCTGCCTCCACTGGAGTAGGAACCCGCCCTCTCTTCGTGCCAGTCCTCGGGCAGACCTTCGAAGGTGTCGAAACCGAAACCGCTTGTGTAAGCCTTAATAAGATACTTGAACGATTCGCCGGTAAACACACCAAACTCGTAAAACGGTCTCTCTTGATTACTCAGCGCTATGATGTTGTCGAAAAAACTCCATCTATTGAAATACAACTCAGGCAAACTGGGCAAATTTGACACCCATTCCATAGAACGCATCGAGGGGTGATCCCTCCATGATGATCTCATCAGATCATCGAAGTCTTTGCTATCCCCTTTAAAATATCTCAGGACAGCGAGCCCGATCTTTGCATCCACATAATCCTGATCCACCGCCAGACATCGTTGCAGCCACACTTCTGCCGCATCGATATCGGCTGCGGTGCCAACCAGATTCCATGCGGCATCGGTGTAGTCAGGACGCAAAGCAAGAGCCTGCTGGTAACTGTTGATGGCCTGCTCCAGACTACCCTTTTCCTTTAAGGCGCTGCCCAAATTATTGTAGGCTTCGGCGTAGTCGCGTCTAATTTGTATGGCTTGCCTATAGCTATTTATGGCCTGCTCAAGCTCGCCCTTGTCTTTCAGGGCGTTTGCCAGGTTGTTATAGACCTCGGCACAGTCAGGATCGATCCTGAGGGCCTGTTGATAACTATCTATAGCTTTAACTAAATCGCCCGCGTCCTTGTGTGCATTGCCCATATTGATATAGGCGTTAATGTAGTCAGGGTCGAGCTTGAGAGCCTGTTTATAACAAGTTATTGCGCCATCCAGATCATCTTTCTCAGTCAAAGCTATGGCTAAATTGAAATAGGTCTTTGCCTCATTGGGCTGAATTCTGACCGCCTGCTGATAACTTTTTATCGCAGCGTCAATATCAGCGAGGCCGAGTTGGGTCGCCCCCAGGATATTATGGAGTAGACTGGAGTTGGGAAAACTCGCGAGCAATTGCTCGATCGCTAACAAAGCCTGCTGCAGATTTTCTTCCCTATACAGCTGCAAGACATGTTGTAGTTGTTCGTTAGAGGGGCTGTTGGATTGTTCCCTCATGTTATGCCCTCTCTCCACCAAATTAGCTCACGAGTACGCAAACGCGAAATCGTAAACACACTCTAAAAACAACACTCTACTGCAACGACGTCACCGCTAACTTGTCATTCGACGGATACGAAAAAAATGTTAAGAGGCCTGAACCTACCCTCATTCCCACTCGATTGTAAACGAGAAATTTTTATAGATGAAGATCAATGAGTTACTTGTTAGTGTAGGCGGCAATACCCTGGAAAATACCCTGCTCAGAAATTCCTTAGGAATAATTTCTCCTTTTTAAGCGAATACACCAAGATGACAGCAGGGACGTTGACAAGGGAGCCGCTACCCAGGGTCAAGTTACTATCGCAAAATTGTAAATGTTCAACAGCCTATCAGTCCCGCATCTCACCTGCCGATATCATTCACGTACTGCACTAATCTCGGAGCAACTTCCTTGGCACTGCGGGCTGCACCGATCAAGGTGGCGGAGCCGGGGCTGGCCCAGTCGCCGTAACCAACAAGCCATAACCCGGGTTCTTTAACGGCCTGGCCATGGTTCACCTGGACTTGTCCATTCGGTTCGAGCCCACCCAGAGGTTCAAGGTGATCCAAAGCGGGTTGAAAACCGGTGCACCAGATAACGGCATCGATTTCTTCCTCTGAGCCATCCTGCCATTTGACCCCCGATTCTGTGAATTCGGTAAACGGATGTTTGCTGACGAGAATATCTTTGTCCCTGGCTCTCTTCACTGGTGGAACCATGACGATATCGCCAATACCACCCACGGATGCCCCTTCGCTGTCTCCTTTGAGTCTGGCGGTTGCCCGCTCGAACAGCACGCGTCCATCCACCTCGTCAGGGAGGAAAATCGGTTCTGCCAACGTCACCCAGGACGCGTCTGCCACTTCGGCGACTTCCACGAAGATCTGTGCCCCAGAGTTGCCACCGCCGACAACCAGTACCCTTTGCCCCTTGAAATCGCTCGGCGTCCGATAATGAGCCGAGTGTAGTTGCCTGCTTCGGTAGTTCTCCTGTCCCGGATAGCTGGGGATAAACGGATGGCTCCAGGTGCCGGTGGCACTGACGACGGCGCGGCTGCGCCATTGGTATTTGGTATCGGAAACCACCAGGCAATCACGATCCCTATCGCGCTTCACGCTCGTTACATGGTGGGGACGATAAAGCGGCAATTGGTAATGCCTCTCATAGCGGGCAAGGTAATCTATGACCTCGTCCCGGTGTGGGTACTCGACGGCGTTCTCCTGCGTCATCATAATACCGGGCAGCGAACTGTAGGCCGCCGGAGAAAAAAGGCGCAGGGAATCCCAAGTGTGCAGCCAGGCTCCACCAGGCTGTTGCTGATTATCCAGGATAATGAAATCCAATCCTGCCTTTTTCAGAAAATAGCCCATGGCGAGGGCCGCCTGCCCACCGCCGATAATGATGACGTCAAATAGCTTGGTACTCATTGTCGGATTCCTTGATTAATTGAGTTTTTCTCACGGCCGGGGTTGGTCTGGCAGTGTTGTGAAAACTCACCGGATTCACACTGCAGTGTGATATGCCTGATCCCGAAGCGATCCCCCAATACCGCTGCCGCCTGATGCAATAAGAAATTGCTATTGCCAGCGCCGTCCTCGCAGACCAGGTGGACGGTGAGTGCGTTCTCTTCGGTACTCATGGCCCAGACATGCAGATCATGCAGACCTTGCACGCCGGGCAACGATAACAAGCTGGCTTCGATCTGATCGAGCTCAATGCCCTCAGGAACGCCATCAAACAGCAGGTGCAGGGCACGCCGGAACAGCGACCAGCTGGCAATGATAATGATCAGCGCAATCAACGATCCAGCTTGCCAGCCATAAAATGGCTCAATCAGGACGAATGCTAGATTGAGCGTAATGCCAATCGCAAAGGCTTTGTCGTAGTTGGCGGGGCATGGTCGTGCTCATGGCTTATAAGCTTGCAGTTCCAAATGCTCAAACTCCAAAAGAATCCATGTGCACCCGATCCTTGTCCACCTTGCGTTCATCCAGCGCCCGAGCAAGCGCGCGCAACATGGCAGGTGGACCAGCGGCATAAATATCGCGTTGTCCGTTCAGCAAGCCATTTTCTTCCAGCGCGTCAATTACATCGCCCTTGATGAAATGCAGCTGTTCTGAATCAGAACTTCTTGTCAGCAGAGTTTCTGCGACCAGCAATATGCGCAGTTGCGATGCCCGCGCAGCCAGCGCCTGCAATGTGTCAGTAGCGTAGAAATCCGTTACCTTGCGCATTCCCCACAGCAGCACCATGTCGCGCCCGGGGAAAAGTTGCACCTGCTGTTCCAGCAATGCCAGTACCGGTGCCAAGCCGGTGCCCCCGGCGATAAACAATAACGGCACATCCGGGACGGAGCGCATGGTGAAATCGCCCAAGGGTCCGCGTGCCTGCAAGTGGTCGCCGACGTTCATGTCGTCAAAAGCCCAGGTCGTAAAGCGGCCACTCTCTACGCGCCGGATATGCAGATCGATACTACCATCAGCGTGGGGGGCATTGGCAATCGAGTACGCGCGGGAAAGGTGAGACGAATCCGGTTTCCAGAGTTCGAGGTATTGGCCGGCAGAAAACTCACAGAAACACTCACCCGGCCTCACCGGCGTCAGCGTCACCCGGATGACATTGGCGGTGCTTTGATCAATCGCAGAAACGCTCAAAGTGATGATGCGATCAGGATGTGGAATGCTGAGTGGCGATTCGAGCACATCGCGCCGCGCCAGCAAGTCGTCTTCCACGGCATGACGCACGTCCGCCCGCGCTTCGAGCGCCAACACGGATTCAAGTGACGGGAAGGCAATGGCGTGTGCCGGACAGGTGTTGGCGCAGGTCGTGCAACCGACCATGCAATTAAGTGGATCAACCACTACCGGCTTTTTGCGCTCAAAATCATAGCGGTAAACCAGGCGGCTGCAGCCCGTGACGCAGGTGCCGCAGCCAATACAGGCCTCTTCGATGATGGTCGGGTTCCAGTGAATGCTTGCGCGTGGTACGC
>JBBDIR010000051.1:0-15893 GCA_040880325.1 Pseudohongiellaceae bacterium | reverse complement strand
AGCAGCGGTCTCCAAAACCGCAGGTTGGGGGTTCGATTCCCTCCTGGCCTGCCAACTAAAGGCAGGAATACTTCCGCGGCCAAGCGGAAGAAAACAGATAGCGATCCGGTCGCTGTCGGTGGTCGTTAAATCGATATTTAGAAAGCAGAGAAATAGTAAATAGTATGTCCGAGAAAATAGAAAGCACCGACGGTAAGTTAGATCTGATCAAGTGGGCGGTCGTGGCCGCAATCGTGGTTGCCGCTATCTATGCAAATTCCTATTTTTCGACGGAATCTTTATTGATTAGAACGCTGGGCCTTATTGTGGCTGCCGGCGTGGCTGGATGGATTGGTGCCCAGACTGTTCGCGGGCGCGCTTTTGTCAACTTATGCCTGGATGCGCGAGTTGAGATACGAAAAGTTGTTTGGCCAACGAGACAAGAAACAACGCAGACTACTATCGTAGTTTTAATAGTCATATTCATCGTCGCATTCATTCTGTGGCT
Organism: Pseudohongiellaceae bacterium; assembly: GCA_040880325.1. Lineage (GTDB taxonomy): Bacteria > Pseudomonadota > Gammaproteobacteria > Pseudomonadales > Pseudohongiellaceae > UBA9145. The sequence continues at coordinate 15,406 of JBBDIR010000051.1, read as the reverse complement.
GTTGGATTGGGGATTAAATAGCGTTGTTTCATCGATGATCGGCTAGAGGTAAAAATGGCAAAGCGTTGGTACGTAGTTCATGCCTATTCAGGCTATGAGAAAAAAGTGATGCTTGCATTGAATGAGCGAGTCACTCTTTCTGGTATGGATGATTACTTCGATGAAGTATTAGTGCCTACCGAAGAAGTTGTAGAAATGCGCGCTGGCCAGAAGCGAAAGAGTGAGCGTAAATTTTTCCCCGGCTACGTCCTGGTTCACATGGAACTCAATGACGATACCTGGCATTTGGTAAAGGACACGCCCAGAGTTATGGGTTTTATCGGAGGCACGGCAGAGAAGCCGGCTCCGATTACAGATAAAGAAGCGAACAAGATTCTCCAGCGAATGGAGGATAGCGAAGAAGCGCCAACTCATAAGACGATCTACGAACCGGGTGAGATGGTTCGTGTTACAGATGGTCCATTTAATGACTTCACCGGTACGGTTGAAGAAGTTAACTATGAGAAGAGTCGTCTACGCGTCGCTGTACTGATTTTCGGTCGTTCGACTCCGGTAGAGCTTGAGTTCGGACAGGTCGAGAAGAGTTAGGAATTTAACTCGCTAAAGGCAAATATTCAGGGTCACAGTAAAATTTCCGGTCGCGATATGGAAATTTATCACCGCTTCAAGCGGAAATTTACTCTGACTCTATTTATCGAGAGTAGTAATACTCTCTTTCACAAAAGTCGCTGCTCTAGCATTTGTTGAGGAGCGCCGGGGAGTTTGGATAGCTGCGAGGCTAAGCCGAACGTTCGAACCCAAAGGAGAAAGACATGGCTAAGAAAGTACTGGCTTATATCAAGCTGCAAGTTGGCGCAGGCAAAGCTAACCCAAGTCCACCTGTTGGCCCGGCTCTCGGTCAACACGGCGTGAATATCATGGAATTCTGTAAGGCATTCAATGCCCAGACTCAAGCAGTTGAGCCTGGCCTGCCTATTCCAGTAGTTATTACCGTCTATGCAGATCGTAGCTTTACCTTTATTACGAAGACGCCTCCTGCCTCAGTGCTGCTGCGAAAGGCTGCCGGACTGAAAAAAGGAAGCGGACGTCCCAACACTGAGAAAGTGGGTAAGGTAAATCGCGCTCAGTTAGAAGAAATTGCAACCCAGAAAATGCCTGATCTTACTGCAGCCGATATGGATGCTGCGGTTCGCACTCTTGCAGGCAGCGCGCGTAGCGCAGGTATAGAAGTCGAGGGAGTGGAATAACATGGCCAAACTATCCAAAAAACAGAAGCAACTGGCTGAAAAACTTGAAGCAGGCAAGGCCTATTCAGTGGAAGAAGCGGTTGCGCTTATCTCTGAGTTTGCCTCTAAGAAATTCAGCGAGTCTTTCGACGTTAGCGTGAACCTCGGCATCGATGCACGTAAATCCGATCAGGCAGTACGTGGATCTACGATCCTTCCAAATGGTACGGGCAAAGACGTTCGCGTCGCCGTATTCGCTCAGGGCGAGAACGCCGAGAAGGCGAAGGCTGCCGGTGCTGATGTGGTGGGTTTCGACGATCTGGCAGAATCCATTCAGGCAGGAAATCTCGACTTCGACGTAGTTATTGCAACACCAGACGCCATGCGTGTAGTGGGCAAGCTAGGTACGGTTCTTGGTCCCAGAGGTTTAATGCCTAATCCTAAAGTAGGAACAGTAACACCAGATGTTGAAACTGCGGTTAAGAATGCCAAGGCCGGTCAGGTTCGTTATAGAACCGACAAGAACGGTATCGTTCATGGCGGTATTGGCAAAGTGGGATTTGACGCTCCAGCGGTGAAGGCAAACCTTGAAGCACTTTTGGCAGATCTTAAGAAGACCAAGCCAGCTTCGTCCAAGGGCGTCTACATAAGAAAGGTTGTTCTTTCTTCGACGATGGGTCCAGGACTTCAGATAGACCAGTCTTCACTGGCGTTTTAATAGTAGCAGTATCAGATTCGAAAAGTGGTGAAGCACTGCTTTTCAACAGACTTTGGGGTTTCGCGCAAGCGAAGCTGTCAAAGACCGTAGGTGCGTCCGCCCGGTTTGGGTAAGGCGCTTAATTTCCTACGCAGATGGTGAAGCCCGATTTAGCATTACGCTAGATTTCAATCACCGAATAGTAAGAGTGTGAAGCGAGTGATCAATTCATGCTAAATCGCGGTCGAGCAATCGGCCAATACTTTAGGAGTTTAGCTAGTGGCTATTAGACTAGAAGATAAGAAACAAATCGTTTCACAAGTCAATAAGGCTGCTATCAGTGCTTTGTCTGCGGTACTCGCCGATTATCGGGGTGTAACCGTTAGTGATATGACTGAGCTTCGAAAGATTGCAAGAGCGAACAAGGTATATCTTCGTGTTGTCAGAAACACACTGCTGAAGAAGGCAGTTGAAGGTACCGAGTACGAATGCATTCGAGAAGTTTTAATTGGTCCTACAATTCTTGCATTTTCAGAGGAAGATCCCGGTGCCGCCGCGCGCGTACTGAAAGATTTTGCGAAAGAGAAAGACAAGTTTGAGATCAAAGCACTCTCTGTAGGTGGCAAGCTATTGGATGCGGGTCAGATCGACGTGTTGGCGAAGTTGCCGACTCACGACCAGGCGCTGTCCATTCTTATGAGCGTTATGTTGGCGCCTGTAACGAAGCTGGCCAGAACCTTGAATGAGGTTCCCTCGAAAGCAACACGCGCTGTTGCGGCAGTTCGAGACCAGAAGCAGGAAGCAGCCTAGTTTCTTTTGTAAGATTTGAGAAAGCTTAGAAGTAACTAAACTAAATTAATTTATAGAAAGCAGGAGACAAGAGTCATGGCTCTTTCCAAAGAAGAAGTATTAGACGCAATTGCAGACATGTCAGTAATGGACGTAGTTCAGTTGGTAGAAGCAATGGAAGAAAAATTCGGCGTATCTGCAGCTGCAGCAGTAGCAGCAGCTCCGGCCGCAGCCGCTGGTGGCGAAGCTGCAGCAGTTGAAGAGAAAGACGATTTCGATATCGTTTTGGCTGCAGTTGGCGACAAGAAAGTAAACGTCATTAAAGCGGTACGCGGTATTACTGGCCTGGGTCTGAAAGAAGCTAAGGAATTGGTTGATGGTGCGCCATCAACTCTTAAGGAAGCTGCGCCTAAGGCAGAAGCGGAAGAAGCCAAGAAAGCTTTGGAAGAAGCTGGCGCAACCGTTGAGCTTAAGTAGTAAGCATGCAACAAAACGACAAGCGCCAGGTGCCATTATCGCACCTGGCGTTAGTTCGTTGTAATTCGATTGAGAGAAGTCCGGCCTAAGGCCGCGCCATGTCCCAATCACCGAGGCCAACCCGTCAAGGTGTAGTCGCTAAGACTAAGGTACATGCAAATTGCAGAAATAGTCTGCCAGTAGTTAATGCCAATAGAACACAACGCTAGGAACACATCAATGGCCTATTCGTATACAGAGAAAAAACGTATCCGCAAGAACTTCGGCAAATTGCCAAGTGCGATGGATATCCCTTACCTCTTGTCTATACAAGTCGATTCCTATAAACAGTTTACTCAGGTTGACGTGCCTGTTGAAGAGCGTCTGGAACAAGGCCTACACGCCGCGTTCAAGTCAGTATTCCCCATCGTCAGCTATTCCGGCAAAGCAGTTCTGGAATACGTTAGCTACAATCTTGGAAAGCCAGCCTTTGACGTTAAAGAATGTCAGTTGCGCGGCTCCACCTATTCAGTTTCCTTGCGGGTTAAGGTTCGCCTGATTCTTTATGATAAGGAATCAACAACGCAAACAATTAAAGATATAAAAGAGCAAGAAGTCTACATGGGGGAAATCCCATTGATGACCGAGTCCGGTACCTTTGTAATCAACGGTACTGAGCGAGTCGTAGTTTCTCAGCTTCATAGATCGCCGGGTGTTTTCTTCGATCACGACCGTGGAAAGACTCATAGCTCTGGAAAATTACTCTACTCCGCGCGGGTTATACCTTACCGTGGTTCCTGGCTTGATTTTGAATTCGATCCCAAAGACATGGTCTATGTCCGCATCGACCGTCGTCGTAAGTTGCCGGCATCTGTATTGCTGCGTGCTCTAGGTTATGGATCTCAAGAAATCCTGGAGATGTTCTATGAGAATAACACTTACAAGATCACGACCAAGGGCAAGGGCAAAGATCTAGAGGCGGCTATTTCTCTGGAGCTAGTCCCGGCGCGCCTGCGTGGTGAGGTGCTAACTTTCCCTATCCTGGATAAGAAGGGTAAGGAGATCGTAGAAACTGGCCGTCGCATAACTTCACGGCACGTACGCCTAATGGAAGACGCCAAGCTGACTACGCTGATTGTGGAACATGAGTTCCTGGTCGGTGCGTCGCTCGCAGCAGATGTGATCAACGAAGAGACTGGTGAAGTCCTCGTTGCCTGTAACACAGAGATCACAAACGAAGTGCTGGAACAGTTTTTTGAGGCTGGTGTTAAGACTTTCGAGACCATCTATACTAACGATCTCGACTGCGGTCCGTTCATCTCGCATACATTGCGTATCGATGGTACGACTTCCAAGTTGGAGGCCATGGTCGAAATCTATCGCATGATGCGTCCGGGCGAGCCGCCAACTAAGGAGTCGGCCGAGAACTTGTTCTCGAACCTGTTCTTCTCGCCAGAGCGTTACGACCTTTCAGCTGTTGGCCGCATGAAATTCAACCGTCGCCTGGGCCGTCCTGAGTCGGAAGGATCGATGGTTCTTAGCCAGGAAGACATCGTTGATGTATTGAAGACCCTGGTTGGAATTCGAAACGGTTTCGGTTCGGTCGATGATATCGATCACCTGGGTAATCGTCGTATTCGCTCTGTAGGTGAGATGGCTGAAAACCAGTTCCGTGTAGGCCTGGTTCGTGTCGAGCGCGCCGTTAAGGAACGCCTCAGCATGGCAGACTCTGAGGGTCTGATGCCACAGGATATGATCAATGCCAAGCCGGTGGCTGCCGCTATCAAGGAATTCTTTGGTTCCAGTCAGCTTTCCCAGTTTATGGATCAGAACAATCCGCTTTCTGAGGTCACGCACAAGCGTCGCGTATCGGCTCTAGGGCCGGGTGGTCTGACGCGAGAAAGAGCCGGTTTCGAAGTGCGTGACGTACATCCAACGCATTATGGCCGCGTCTGTCCAATCGAGACTCCTGAGGGTCCGAACATCGGGCTGATCAACTCGCTTGCGACCTATGCGCGAACCAACCACTACGGCTTCCTCGAGAGCCCGTACAGAAAAATTGTTAACAACAAGGTGACTGACGAGATCGATTACCTTTCTGCGATCGACGAGAGCGATTTCGTGATAGCTCAGGCCAGCGCGCCTCTCGACAAGAAGAAGGGCTTCGTCGATAACTTTGTTACCGTGCGCTACAAGGGCGAGACGCTGCTGAAGCCACGAGAAGAAATAGACTATATGGATGTGGCTCCGCAGCAGATGGTGTCTGTTGCGGCGGCATTGATTCCATTCCTCGAGCACGACGATGCTAACCGCGCCCTGATGGGCTCGAACATGCAGCGGCAGGCAGTCCCAACGCTGAAGACCGAGAAGCCTTTGGTCGGTACTGGCATGGAGCGCAATGTTGCGAGCGACTCCGGGGTCTGTGTTGTTGCATTCCGTGGCGGTGTTATCGAGAGTGTTGACGCGGCTCGAATCATTGTTCGTGTGAACGATGCGGAGACTGACGCTGGTGAGGCGGGTGTGGATATCTACAACCTAACCAAATACACGCGTTCCAATCAGAACACATGTATCAGTCAGCGACCTCTGGTCAAAGATGGCGACACGATTGCTCGTGGCGATATCCTGGCTGACGGCCCTTCGATTGACATGGGTGAGCTCGCGCTTGGTCAGAACATGCGTATCGCATTCATGCCTTGGAACGGTTACAACTTCGAAGACTCAATCTTGATTTCTGAGCGCGTAGTTAAGGAAGACCGTTTCACGACTATTCACATTCAGGAACTGACTTGTGTTGCTCGCGATACCAAGTTGGGTTCTGAAGAAATTACTGCGGACATTCCAAACGTAGGCGAAGGTGCCCTAAGCAAGTTGGATGAGTCCGGAATTGTGTACATAGGTGCTGAAATTGGCGCTGGCGATATATTAGTCGGCAAGGTAACGCCTAAGGGCGAGACGCAGCTTACTCCGGAAGAGAAACTACTGCGTGCGATCTTTGGCGAGAAAGCCTCCGACGTGAAAGACACCTCTTTGCGTGTGCCTACTAGCGTTAAGGGGACAGTTATCGATGTGCAGGTTTTTACACGCGACGGCCTCGAGAAAGATCAGCGTGCGGTTGAAATTGAAGAATCTCAATTGGCGAAAGTGCGAAAGGATATCGATGATGAATATCGAATCGTCGAGGGTGCAACCTTCCAGCGCCTGCAACAGGCCCTGGTGGGTAAAGTAGTAGCCGGTGGTCCGAAGTTGAAGAAAGGCCAAAAAGTTACAGCTGAGTATCTGGAAAATCTGCCCAGAGACGATTGGTTCAAGCTGCGCATGTCTAATGACGCTGTAAACACGCAATTGGAACGTGCAGAGCAGCAGCTTAAGGAACGACGCGTAGATCTGGACGAACGTTTCGAAGACAAGAGAAAGAAACTCACTCAAGGTGATGATCTGGCTCCTGGTGTTCTGAAGATCGTTAAGGTTTATCTCGCTATAAAGCGTCGCATTCAGCCAGGTGACAAGATGGCGGGTCGTCATGGTAACAAGGGTGTTATCTCGGTAATTATGCCTGTCGAAGATATGCCATATGACGAGAAGGGCGAGCCGATTGACATCGTCTTGAACCCACTCGGCGTGCCATCTCGCATGAACGTAGGTCAGGTTCTAGAGACCCACCTTGGCGCGGCGGCGAAGGGTCTGGGCAATCGCATTGGCGAGTTGTTGGATGCCAAGAAGAAAGTCCCCGAGGTCAGAAAGCTGGTTACCGATATATATAACAAGATCGGTGAGCAGACAGAGGACATCAAAGGGTTAAGTGACGACGAAGTCATGGAGCTCGCGGGTAATCTGCGCGCTGGTGTGCCGATGGCAACCCCTGTGTTCGACGGTGCCGTGGAGACCGAAATCAAAGACATGCTGGAGATGGCTGGCATCGACGAAAGTGGACAGGTAACACTGTTCGATGGTCGTACTGGTGAGTCATTCGATCGCCAGGTGACTGTCGGCATCATGTATATGCTGAAGTTGAATCACCTTGTCGATGACAAGATGCATGCGCGATCTACCGGTTCATACAGCCTGGTAACACAGCAGCCACTTGGTGGTAAGGCGCAGTTCGGTGGTCAGCGCTTCGGAGAGATGGAAGTGTGGGCGCTGGAAGCCTATGGCGCAGCTTATACCTTGCAGGAAATGCTAACCGTTAAGTCGGACGATGTCGCCGGCCGAACGAAGATGTACAAGAATATCGTCGATGGTGACCACAGAATGGAACCGGGAATGCCGGAGTCATTTAATGTGCTAGTGAAGGAAATACGATCGCTCGCGATCGACATGGAATTGGACGTTAGTAAGTAACCGATTCAAATTTTCTAGTACGACAAATGAAATAGTGATTATTAAAGCTCGATCGCAACAGCGACGAGTGGAGGAGTTAGAATGAAAGACCTATTAGGGTTGCTTAAGTCTCAATCACAATCAGACGAGTTCGATTCCATTCGAATTGGATTGGCCTCACCGGAGATGATCCGTGCGTGGTCCTTCGGTGAAGTTAAGAAGCCTGAGACGATCAACTATAGGACGTTCAAGCCCGAGCGCGATGGTCTGTTCTGCGCCAAGATCTTTGGTCCGGTAAAAGACTACGAGTGCCTGTGCGGCAAGTACAAGCGTCTTAAGCATCGCGGGGTAATCTGCGAGAAATGTGGCGTAGAAGTTGCCCTCTCCAAGGTGCGTCGTGATCGCATGGGCCATATCGAACTGGCGAGCCCTGTTGCTCATATCTGGTTCCTCAAGTCTCTGCCTTCTCGCATCGGTTTGTTATTAGACATGACGCTCAGAGACATCGAACGTATTCTCTACTTCGAGTCGTTCGTGGTTACTGATCCCGGCATGACTACCCTGGAGAAAGGGCAGTTGTTGACCGACGAGCAATACTACGAAGCGATGGAAGAATTCAGCGATGAGTTCGACGCCAAGATGGGTGCCGAGGCAGTTCAGGCCCTGATGAAGGATTTGGATGTCGACGCCGAAGTCGCCAGACTGCGTGAAGAGATTCCGGCTACTAACTCCGAGACAAAACTGAAGAAGCTATCCAAGCGTCTTAAGCTTCTGGAAGCATTTAACGATTCCGGCAACAAGCCCGAGTGGATGGTGATGACGGTTCTGCCAGTATTGCCGCCAGATCTTCGTCCTCTAGTTCCTCTGGACGGTGGCCGATTCGCGACCTCCGATCTGAACGACCTGTATCGCCGAGTTATTAACAGAAACAATCGTCTGAAGCGTCTTCTCGACCTGAATGCGCCAGACATCATAGTGCGCAACGAGAAGCGGATGTTACAGGAGGCGGTCGATGCGCTTCTCGACAACGGTCGTCGCGGCCGTGCTATTACAGGCTCTAACAAGCGTCCTCTGAAGTCACTTGCCGATATGATCAAAGGCAAGCAGGGACGCTTCAGACAGAATCTGCTCGGTAAGCGCGTAGACTATTCGGGTCGTTCGGTGATCGTAGTAGGTCCTACCCTGCGATTGCATCAGTGTGGATTGCCCAAGAAGATGGCACTGGAACTATTTAAACCGTTTATCTTCGGCAAGCTCGAGCGTCGCGGCCTGGCCACGACCATTAAAGCGGCGAAGAAGATGGTTGAGCGCGAAACAGCCGAGGTTTGGGATATTCTCGCCGACGTCATTCGTGAGCACCCAGTGCTGCTTAACCGCGCGCCTACATTGCACAGGCTTGGTATTCAGGCTTTCGAGCCGGTACTGATCGAGGGCAAGGCGATTCAATTGCATCCACTGGTTTGTGCTGCATACAACGCCGACTTCGACGGTGACCAGATGGCTGTTCACGTGCCACTCACGCTGGAAGCCCAGCTTGAGGCGCGTACCTTGATGATGTCGACGAACAATATTCTGGCACCAGCCAACGGTGAGCCGATTATCGTTCCCTCGCAGGACGTGGTGTTAGGCCTTTACTACATGACTCGTTCGCGCGTGAATGCGAAAGGCGAGGGCATGATCTTCGCCGATGCAAAGGAAGTACAGCGCGCCTATGAAACGGGCAACGTACACCTGCAAGCGCGTATCAAGGTGCGTATTAAAGATGTTTACAACAACGAAGAAGGCGAGCGCATTGACCAGACTTCAATCGTGGATACCACGGTAGGTCGCGTGTTGCTGTTCAACATCGTACCTGAGGGCGTGCCATTCGCTATGGTCAATCAGAAGATGTCGAAGAAGCCTATCTCGCAAATCCTGAACGCCTGTTACCGAGATGTCGGCCTGAAGGAAACTGTTATCTTCGCCGACCAGTTGATGTACACCGGTTACAAATATTCGACCCGTTCTGGTTCTTCCATCGGCGTGAATGATTTCGTTATTCCTGATGAAAAGGCGAAGATCATCGGTCAGGCGAACTCCGAAGTAGAAGAGATCGAGGCACAATTCGCCTCCGGTCTCGTAACGCAGGGTGAGAAATACAACAAAGTTATCGATATCTGGTCTCGCGCAAACGACCTCGTCGCCAAGTCGATGATGGATGGCCTGTCTACAGAGCCAGTCATCAACAAAGATGGCGAGGAAGAACTACAGGAATCCTTCAATTCAGTCTATGTGTATGCTGACTCAGGCGCTCGTGGTTCCCCCGCGCAGATTCGTCAACTCGCTGGTATGCGTGGTTTGATGGCACGTCCGGACGGTTCCATCATCGAGACGCCAATTACGGCGAACTTCCGTGAGGGATTGAGCGTATCGCAATACTTCACTTCGACTCACGGTGCTCGTAAAGGTTTGGCCGATACCGCACTGAAGACGGCTAACTCCGGTTACCTGACACGACGCCTTGTCGATATTTCCCAAGACCTGGTTATCACTGAGCACGATTGTGGAACCACGCAGGGTTTGATCATGTCTCCTGTTATCGAGGGCGGCGATATCATCGCGCCATTAGGCGATCGAGTACTCGGTCGTGTACTGGCGAATGACGTAGTGTCCGAAGCCAATGGTGGAGAAGTTCTAGTCGAAGCTGGAACGATGATTAACGAGCGTATGGTTGAGAAGTTAGAGACCGGCGGCGTGGATCAGGTGCACGTACGTTCGCCGATCACCTGTGAGACTCGCTTCGGTATCTGTAGGCAGTGTTACGGTCGTGACTTGGCGCGTGGTCACATCGCTAACGTAGGCGAGGCCATCGGCGTAATCGCGGCACAGTCGATCGGTGAGCCGGGAACGCAGCTAACGATGCGTACTTTCCACATCGGTGGGGCGGCATCACGGGCCACAGCCGCAGACAGCGTGCAGGTTAAGAATACCGGCACGATTCATCTGTATAACATGAAGACAGTAGAGAACATCAAGGGCGAGCTGGTTGTAGTATCTCGTTCCGGCGAACTCATCTTAGACGATACCAATGGTCGCGAGCGCGAGCGTTACAAGCTGCCTTACGGTGCCTTGATTACAGTTGGTAAAAATACCGACGTTGAAGCCGGTCAGATCGTTGCAACCTGGGATCCGCACACTCACCCAATCGTTTCGGAAGTGGCGGGTAAAGTTGCATTCGCTTCGATGGAAGAGGGCATTACAACGCGCGAACAGACGGATGAGATCACGGGGTTAAGTAGCATCTCCGTAATCGATCCCAATGAGCGCTCGGCGTCTGCGAAGGAGCTACGTCCCGGTATTACCGTAGTAGACAAGAAAGGAAAGGAAATTTGTTTGCCGGGCACTAATCACCCGGCACATTACTTCCTGCCGGCAAACGCGATCGTTAGCCTCGCTGATGGTGTTGATTTAAATATCGGTGACGTTATCGCACGTATTCCTCAGGAAGGCTCGAAGACGCGTGATATCACCGGTGGTCTGCCGCGTGTTGCCGATCTTTTCGAAGCGCGTCGTCCGAAAGAGCCGGCCATATTGGCTGAGATTTCGGGTACAGTTAGCTTCGGCAAGGAAACCAAAGGAAAGCGCCGTCTGGTGATTACACCTAAAGACGGAGTGAATCCAATAGATGGTTCCGATCACTACGAAGTGCTGATTCCCAAGTGGCGTACCATGACAGTGTTCGAAGGTGAATATATCGAGAAGGGTGAGGTGGTCTCAGAAGGCCCGCCAGCTCCTCACGATATCCTGCGTCTGAAAGGCGTTGAGGCTCTGGCTCAGTACATCGTAAACGAAGTGCAGGAAGTCTACCGGCTCCAGGGTGTGCGAATTAACGATAAGCACATCGAAGTCATCGTGCGGCAGATGCTTAGAAAGATTGAAGTCACCCACACTGGCGATTCCGTGTTGATCAAGGGCGAGCAACTCACCTATACACAGATTCTCGAAGTGAACGACAAGCTGCGTGAAGAAGACAAAGAAGAAGTACGATTCGAGCGCATGCTACTGGGTATCACCAAGGCGTCGCTGGCTACGGAATCCTTCATCTCGGCGGCCTCCTTCCAGGAGACTACCCGTGTGCTTACAGAGGCGGCGGTTACTGGAAAGCGCGATTTCCTGCGAGGTTTGAAGGAAAACGTGGTTGTCGGACGACTTATCCCGGCAGGTACGGGTCTGGCTTATCACGCAGCCCGCAAGAAAGCCTATGCGGACAAGTTCGACTCCGAAACGGTTAGCGCCAGCGATGTGGAAGCGGCATTGAGCGAGGCTCTGAACATCGAAGCTGAAAGCTAGCGAGGCGCTTCAGGCGGGCTGCAATGGCTGGAAATAGTTGACTAGAGGATGCGGGATCATTAAACTCTCGCATCCTTTATACCGGCAAGTTTTCCTGGGTTATTTCCAGGGTTTGTTTAGTGCGATTGTGACTCTTTCAGCTAGCTGAGCCGAATTTAATAAAGAGAGTGGGAAAACCGTTTTTCCCACTTAGCGAGCTCTATCTGGCGACAATGAAGGTCGTTTAGATTACTGAGCCACAGATGATAGAAAGTGGGTTAGCCCCGAATATAGAGGTTTTAAGGAAAACATGGCGACAATTAACCAATTAGTACGTAAGCCCCGACGCAGTAAAATCGTCAAAAGCGGCGTACCTGCGCTACAAGGTTCACCCCAAAAGCGCGGCGTTTGCACCAGGGTTTATACAACGACACCGAAAAAGCCAAACTCGGCTCTGAGAAAGGTCTGTCGTGTGCGTTTGGTTAATGGTTTCGAAGTGTCTTCCTATATTGGTGGTGAAGGCCACAACCTGCAGGAACACTCCGTGGTCCTGATCAGAGGCGGTCGTGTCAAGGACCTTCCGGGTGTCCGATATCACACGGTGCGTGGCAGTCTGGATACATCCGGCGTTGCCGATCGTAAGCAGAGTCGCTCCAAGTACGGTACCAAGAAACCTAAATAGTAGCCAAAATAAGCCAGAAGAATTTAGAGTCATGGCAAGCCCGGTCAGTCTATCGGGCGGTGCCTCTACAAGCGTAAGGATACGCGCCTCATCGAGACTCTTAAATAAAGCGATGAGTGAGAGTAAGGCCAGGTATTAATCGGTTTTCAAATCGGTTGAGAGTCCTGGGTAAACCTGAATAAACATAGAGGTCTCAAATGCCTAGAAGAAGAGTAGCGGCAAAGCGTGAAGTTCTGCCTGATCCAAAGTTCGGAAGTAAAATCCTCGCAAAATTCATGAACCACGTGATGGTCGATGGCAAGAAATCTGTTGCCGAGCGTATCGTCTATGGGGCATTGGACGTAGTTAAAGATAGAAGCCCCGGCGATCCTCTCGAGACATTCGAGAAGGCTCTGGACGCTATTGCTCCGATGGTCGAGGTAAAGTCGCGTCGCGTCGGTGGCGCAACCTATCAGGTTCCAGTCGAAGTGCGTGCTGAACGCCGCCATGCGCTAGCCATGCGTTGGTTGGTGGAGCATTCCCGTAAGCGTGGTGAAAAATCCATGGCCCTACGCCTCGCTGGTGAGATAAGCGATGCCTCTGAAGGTAAGGGTAGTGCAGTAAAGAAACGTGAGGACGTGCATCGTATGGCAGAAGCCAATCGGGCATTCTCGCATTACCGTTTCTAAACGAACGCTCCTGCAAAAGTAGTTTTAAATCGAATTAATTTATATAGAGGGCATTAGCTGTGGCCAGAAAACATCCATTAAACCGTTATCGCAACATCGGAATCGTCGCGCACGTAGACGCGGGTAAGACAACGACTACCGAACGCGTTCTTTTCTATACTGGTATTTCACACAAGATTGGTGAAGTACACGATGGTGCTGCCACGATGGACTGGATGGAACAGGAGCAGGAGCGTGGTATTACTATTACCTCTGCTGCAACTACTTGTTTCTGGAGCGGAATGGGCGCCCAGTACGACGAGCACCGGATTAACATCATCGACACACCGGGACACGTTGACTTCACGATTGAAGTAGAGCGTTCATTGCGTGTGCTGGATGGCGCCGTTGTGGTTCTATGCGGCTCCTCAGGCGTTCAGCCTCAAACAGAGACTGTATGGCGTCAGGCCAACCGCTACCACGTTCCGCGTATGGTTTTCGTCAACAAGATGGACCGTGCCGGTGCTGACTTCCTGAAAGTCGTGCATCAGATGAAAGAGCGCTTGGGCGCAAACCCTATTCCTCTGCAGCTGGCGATCGGCGCGGAAGATGAATTTAAAGGCGTGGTCGACCTGGTAAAGATGAAGGCGATTCGTTGGAACGAAGAAGATCAAGGTGCGACGTTCAGCTACGAAGAAATTCCAGCTGACATGCAAGACCTGGCCGACAAATGGCGTGAGACTATGCTCGAGGCCGCGGCAGAAGCCAACGAAGAGCTGATGGACAAGTATCTCGAAACAGGCGACCTGTCAGAAGCAGAGGCCATGGCCGGTATTCGTGAGCGTACTCTGGCAAACGAAATCGTGCCGACACTGTGTGGTTCTGCATTCAAGAACAAGGGTGTACAGGCAGTGCTGGACGCGGTCATCGACTACATGCCGGCACCAACAGAAGTGAAGGCGATTGAAGGTATCCTGGAAGACGGCACCGCTACTCTTTGCGAAGCCGATGACAAGGCTCCTTTCGCCGCCTTGGCCTTCAAGATCGCAACGGATCCGTTCGTGGGTACCTTGACCTTCTTCCGCGTCTATTCCGGTGTATTGAATTCCGGCGACTCGGTGTACAACCCAATCAAGACGAAGAAAGAACGTGTTGGTCGTATGGTGCAGATGCACGCGAACTCCCGTGAAGAGATCAAAGAAGTATTGGCCGGAGACATTGCCGCTGCGATCGGGCTTAAAGACGTGACGACTGGCGAGACTCTCTGTGCGATCGATCGCATAGTGACTCTCGAGAAGATGGAATTCCCGGAGCCGGTAATCTCTGTAGCGGTTGAGCCGAAGAGTAAAGCGGACCAGGAGAAGATGGGCATCGCTCTGGGCAAATTGGCTCAGGAAGATCCCTCCTTCCGAGTCGAGACGGATGAAGAATCCGGACAGACGATTATTTCAGGCATGGGTGAGCTTCACCTGGACGTATTGGTAGACAGGATGCGCCGTGAATTCTCGGTGGAAGCTAATATCGGTAAACCACAAGTTGCTTATCGCGAAACGATTCGCAAGATGGTTGAAGTTGAAGGCAAGCACGTTAAGCAGTCTGGTGGGCGCGGTCAGTATGGACACGTGGTACTCAGACTCGAGCCATTGGATCCGGATTCGGAATACGAATTTGTCAACGAGATTGTAGGTGGAACGATTCCAAGAGAATACATACCTGCCGTAGACAAAGGTGTGCAGGAGCAGATGAAGAATGGCTGTCTCGCTGGCTACCCGCTACTGGCGATGAAGGTAACTCTATTCGATGGTTCTTTCCACGATGTGGATTCCAGTGAAATGGCGTTCAAGATCGCCGGTTCCATCGCTTTGAAGAAAGGTGCGCTCGAGGCCGATGCCGCCCTGCTCGAACCGATGATGAAGGTAGAAGTCGTTTCACCTGAAGAATACATGGGCGATGTGATGGGCGACCTGAACCGCAGACGCGGAATGGTACAAGGTATGGAAGACAGTTCCTCTGGCAAGGTGATTACCGCCGAAGTTCCACTCGCTGAGATGTTTGGTTATTCGACTGACCTACGTTCTGCGACGCAGGGCCGAGCGACTTATACGATGGAATTCGATAAGTATGCGGTCGTGCCTAACAATATTGCAGAAGGCATTATAAACCAGACTTCCTAAACGAATTTAAAAATTCTAATTTAGAAATTAAGACTTGAATGAGGTGCTATTGTGGCGAAGGAAAAATTCGAAAGAAATAAACTACACGTAAACGTAGGCACAATTGG
>JBBDIR010000050.1:0-16432 GCA_040880325.1 Pseudohongiellaceae bacterium | reverse complement strand
TTTTAGAACCGGTTGGGCTTCTAAGCTTTGAATGCTGGACATGATCGCTGATGCCTCGTATATCCTGATTTATTACAATTTAGCGCAAGCTTTTAAGCAAGCTAGCCGTATAAATCAGGAATTTTTCATTGATAAATCAAACTCTTTCGGGCGTCTCCGGGAAGAGTTCGATGGTGGATTTTGCACTACTCTATCTCGCCCGAAATGTGCAATTTTCAGAAAGCTGGGTAAGCTACCAGATTCTGTATAGGGATGCTATAAAAAATTCAGAATTGCCTCAGATCCAGCGGCGGCTATTTATACCTAGATGTGGATAAATTTCATCACCTATAATGGCTCGCTTCCCAAACCCCATGTGTGAGCAGGAACCCAGGTATGTCCAGCCCTAGAAATTCGCAGCCAGGCCCGCTAGCGAAAGTGAACCCCTTCCGTGTGATGACGGTCATGGCCAGGGCCCAGCAATTAGAATCTGAGGGTCGGCGCATCGTGCATATGGAAGTAGGCGAGCCCGACTTCTCCTCGGCGGCACCGATCATCGAGGCCGGGAAGCGGGCGCTGGATGCGGGGCTGACCAAATATACGGCGGCCTCGGGCTTGATCCAGCTACGAGAGTGTCTAGCTAGCCACTATGAGGAAAATTATGACGTCAAGGTCAGCCCGCAACGCATTCTCGTCACACCGGGTGCGAGCGGTGGACTGAGCCTGCTTGCCAACTTGTTAGTCCGTGCAGGGGACGGCGTGTTACTCAGTGATCCGGCCTATCCCTGCGTGCGCAACTTCATTCATATGATGTGTGCGCAGCCGCAATTGATACCAGTGGGCTTGGCACAAAATTTTCAGCCTACGGTGGCGCAGCTGGATCAGTATTGTCAGTCGAATACGAGTGGGCTTTGGCTAGCCTCGCCGAGCAATCCCACGGGCACCATCCTCGAAAGAGATGATTTGGCTGCAGCCTGCGAATGGGCCGCGGCGAACAAGAAACACCTGCTGGTGGATGAGATCTATCACGGCCTGCACTATGTGGATGATCTGCCGAGTGTTCTGGAGCTAGACCAGTCCGCTTATGTGGTGAATAGCTTCTCGAAATATTTTGGTATGACGGGGTGGCGACTGGGTTGGATAGTGGTGCCCCAGGAGTCTGTAGAGATGGCCACCATCCTCGCGCAGAATTTGTACATATCCGCGTCGTCTATCGCGCAGCATGCGGCGCTGGCGGCATTCACGCCCGAGGCGAAGACAATCTTCGAAGACAGACGCCAGGCGTTTAAGCGGCGCCGTGACTTCCTCTCGCAGGCATTGAAAGATATTGGCTTCGAGCTCTCCGACAATATCCAGGGCGCCTTCTATATCTATGCAAATATCTCCAGATTTTCAGATGATTGCGAGAAGTTTTGCCATGATATGTTGGAGCAGCACGGAGTCGCACTGACGCCAGGTACAGACTTCGGTGAGTTTGAATGCAAAAGCCATGTGCGGGTCGCCTTCACCACCGACATGAACAGTTTGGAGTTGGGCGTGCAACGATTGCAGGCCGCTCTCGCCTAGTGTGCCCCTGTGTTTAAATAGGCTAGCCATTAGCCAAGCCCCGAGAACCGAATCGATGCAGCTGCAAAAACAACTACAGACAGGAATATTGACGCGGCGCTACAAACGCTTCCTGGCGGACATCACGACCGGCAACGGTGTGACCAAGACGATACATTGTCCTAATACAGGATCTATGAAGAATTGCCAGCAGCCCGGCAGCAGAGTCTGGTATACAGACTCGGAAAATCCAAAGAGGAAATATGCCTGCACATGGGAACTGGTGGAAGTTGATTCGCAGTACATTGTCGGTATCAATACCGGCCTGGCGAATAAGCTTGTGTACGAGGCGATAAGTCTGGGGCGCATAGCAGCGCTGACCGGCTACCAAAGTATCCGCAGCGAAGTTCCGTATGGCGAACAGAAGAGTCGTATCGATCTGCTTCTGGAGGATTCGGATCATGACGACTCGAATAGACTCTGCTATGTCGAGGTGAAGAATGTCAGCCTGGGGCTGGGTGGCGGCCTCGGCAGGTTTCCGGATGCGGTCACCAGCCGTGGGCAGAAGCATCTACAGGAGTTGTTGAGTGTGCATGAGCGGGGACATCGCGCCGTGTTGTTTTTCTGCGTGCAGCACAGCGGCATCGAGCGCATCGAGCCAGCGGATGAAATCGACCCTGAATACGGCCGCTTGTTGCGAGAGGTAGTAGCGAAAGGGGTTGAGGTGCTGGCCTATCGGGCAGAATTCGATATAGGAACTTCCACCATAGTGCTGCGGGAAAAGGTGGAAGTTGTTCTAAGCTAGGCAGCGATGAAGTCTTATTGCAGCGGGGTAGAAACCCGTAGCGCCGATTCCTCGACCATTACCATGCCGTTGTCGACAATAAAGGGTATCGCCTGCAGGTGTTTGCCTTTACATGGGCCGGCGAGACAACGACCGCCATCGATCTGAAATAGCGCCCCGTGGGTAGAACAGATGATAAGCGCTCCATCGGCATCGAGAAACCGGTCTTCTTCCCATTCAAGCGGCGTGCCCAGATGGGGGCAGCGGTTCCAATACAAAAACAGTTGATCGTCTTTCTTAACCGCAAACATATAGAGATTGTTAAGCTCGATAGCCTTCGATGTGCCTTCTTCAATGTCGCTCACACTTATTAGACCGATCATAGGTGACTTATTCCTTCAGCGATCAGCCTAATGCCTTGGTGAAATCGTCGAGCAAGTCTCCCACTTCTTCGATGCCAATGGAGAATCGAATCATGGAGTCGGCGATGCCCATGGAGGCACGGCGCTCAGCACCCATCTCAAAATAGATCGTATGGGCTACCGGAATAGCCAGTGTGCGCGTATCGCCGAGGTTGCTGGAAGAGACGATATTGTCCATGGCATTCAGCACGTCGAAGCAGTCGACACCCTCAATGAGGTCGATGCTCATGATGGAGCCGAAACCACTAAACAACTGCTTTGCGCGCCCATGCTGCGGATGAGCGGGCAGCCCGGGGTAGTAGACTTGCTTCACCTTCGGGTGATTGTCGCAAAATTCAGCCACGGCCTGGGCGTTGCTGCAGGCCTTATCCATACGCAGGCTCAATGTCTCGGAGCCGACAGCCAGATGGTGGGCGGCTTCCGGACCAAGAGAGGCACCAATGTCGCGCAGGCCTTTCTTCTTTACCTGGGTGATGCCCCATAGCTGAGGGTCCTGGTTCTTGTAGCTGTCGTAGATGTTCGCGAAACCAGTCCAATCAAACAGGCCGGTATCGGTGATCGCTCCGCCTAGCGCGTTACCGTGCCCGCCGATGTATTTGGTCAGTGAGTTCACGCTGAAACTGGCATCGACTGCCTTGGGACGGAACAGATGCGGCGATGTCATCGTGTTGTCGACGCAGTAGATAATATTCTCACTCTTACATAGCGCGCCGATCGCGGCTAGATCTGCAATCTGTGTGACTGGGTTGGCAATGGTCTCGACGAAGACCAGGCGTGTATTTTCCCTGATCGCCGACTTTACCTCGTTAACGTCTGTCGCATCGACGAAGGTGACTTCGATGCCGAGATTTTGCAGCGTGCCAAACAGGCTGTTGGTATTGCCGAACAGGAATGCACTGGAGACGATGTGATCGCCTTTTCGCAGCAGCGCAAACAGGGTCGATGCGATTGCCGCCATGCCAGTTGCAAAGGCGGCTGTCGCGATACCCTCTTCCATCGCAGTGATTTTATTCTGCAGTGCGGTAACCGTTGGATTTAGCTGTCGACCGTAGTTATAACCGGCCCGCTTGCCCTGAAAAACTTCCGCCAGCTCTCTTGCGTCTTCATAGCCATAGGCGACCGACGGATGAATGGCTTTATGCAACACGCCATGCTCCGGTTGGTCTCTGCGGTCAGAGTGCAGATTTGTTGTATTGAAGCCTTTTTTCGTCATGATTGCGGCTCAGTTTGCTTGTCGCGGGGAAATGCAGGCGGTTTTATACACCAGCACTATCAATATTGGAAGCTGCGAGGGACAGTCACGGCGATGATAACGCCTAGCCTAGCCTTGATCTAGTTGATCCTGGCACTTTAGGCAGTGACTTGCTTCCGGTTGCACGCACAGCCGCTTGTGCTCGATGAGTTCATCGCACTGGCTGCAGTAGCCGTAGTCGTTTACATCGATTCGCTTTAACGCGGCGAGCACCTTGCGCAGGCTCGTTTGGGCTTTGCTTCGCGTCGAGACTGCCATGCTTTGCTGCTGCATTGCATCGATGCGAGACACTCTACCCACGGTTGTCTGATCGAGAGTCACGACACCGGTGGCCGACACTGCATCCTCAAGCTGCTGTTCTAATTTGGTCTTCCGCGTCAGCAGCAAGGCACGCAGATCCTGCAATTGATTGGTCGAGAGTTGATCCACGAGAACTACCGCCTTTGGATTTTAGCAATGAATGAAAATGTTTATTGGGGCAGAAGGCCGGCAAACAGAGGACGGCTATCGATAATCGTGCTGATCTCGACGAGACGTTCTTGGTATTCCGGGCCGCTTCTATCCTGGTATATCGCATTGAAGTCGGTTTCCGACAGGCCGTCCCGATTGCTGCCTACTTCTGGCATGTAGTCCGATTCGCTCGATAGCGCGGCGAGACGCTGCTGTATTATCCTCGCCGTAGCGTGATTGCTGCTGGCGAGTTCGCCCAGGGTTACGCCGACACTGTTGGCGGTGAGATCAGAAAAGCTGAAGCCAGAACGGTAACGGGCATCGTAGGCTTCCTTGGTGGTCGATAGCATCTGCGCAATGTCGGCGCCGGCTGAGGCAGTAATGGCGGCGATAGTGACCAGGTGCTGGGCCAGATCTTGTCGCCTGTGCAGCCTCGCCTCGATAAAGGGAGCCGGTTCAATCTGTGCCGCCGCTTCGCTGCCAACCAGTTGCGCTAAAGAGACTTGATTTATATAGATAGCGAGGGCTTGGAATGCGGTTCTGTTCTCTGCGATAGGGTCACTCCCAGCCAATGACTTTTGCTGTGCCGCCGCGAACATCGGCATGAGGAAGGCATTGATCGATACCGCGCGTATGTCACTCGGTACGGCCGCCGCGGTATGAGTAATTATTTCGTAGTAGTCGATGATGCGCTGTTTATCCTCGGCCGAAATGAACAGTTGCTGTGCCTGGTTGCCGATCCGACTAATTAAATTGGCATCCCATTGCAGCGAGACAGCCATCTGGTTGTCGGTGAGCTCCACTCTTTCGACGTTATCGATTAATTCGCTGAAATCCGAGAAGGCGATATTGTTAGAGGCGAGTTCTGACTCTATGCGTTGTAGAGTGAATTGTAAGAACTTGTCGGGAATGCCAATTTTACCGACGCGCAGTGCGTCCAGTCGCAGCAGATTGTCGTTCTCGACCAGGTCTGCCTCTACGTTCAGATAGAGCGGTAGTGGGCTCTGGCTGATTCGGACACTCAATTCAGCCCGCATCGCCGCATCATTTAATACAGCACTAGCCGCCCAGTCGGAAGATAAATTCATCACGTGGGCGGCGTAGCGCAGCAGCAGATTCAGCTCCTCGGAATTTAGCTTCAATTCTTGCAAGCCGGCGCTGGCTGGCATCTCAGGCGTGCTTTCTAGCAGCAACGATTCGATGTGCTGGAGTTCTGCAGGAGCTATTGCTTGCTCGGTGACCAGACTAGGGGATGTTTCCAGAGATAACAGCATGACAATTACCGGTGCGCTGAGTAACAGCACCAGAATAGGGCGTAGTATGAGAATAAGGAGCTTTGGTCGTGTAGAAGCTCCAGTGCCCAGTGATACTTGGCTAGTCATGTTGGTTTCTTGGTGCTCGCCGGGATAAGCGGCTTGGGTGAAATGTAATTAGATACTGCCGATAATAAAAGGTAGCCATGCTTTAAGTCTATGGCCGTTCTGATTGAAAGCGCCGTTCAGGTGAGCTCTGGCACTCACCGCGGTTGCGGGGCCACACTCGCCACCGCAGCCATCCTTACTTGTGCACAACAACACTTGCGCACAACGCCTTGCAGCGGTACCTGCCCTGTCTTTATTATGTGCGGCACACAGTAGTTATAAACGTGCACAGAGGCTGCCTGAGTTCGATTTTACTGACAAACAGTGTGTTTATCGCTATAAAGTATGACAAAGTCGACAGATTCTGCGATTTATATAGAAAATAATTTATTAATCAAGGGCTTGGCGTTAACATCCCTTGATCGATGAGCTTGATCGATGAGAGTGCACTTAAAGTCAGGCGCTCAGTCCGAAGGAGATTGCCATGAGAGATCAAAAGGAAATTCGCGAACCGCGCCTATTCCCCAAAGCCATCAATGCACGTGCAATTGCGGGCATGCTATTGCTGGCAACGTTGGCTTCCTGCGCCTCGCAAAGCGGCACAGACGCCGCTGTCGCCGAGGCGGAGCAGGCAGCTATGCAGCAGCAAGCCGCACAGCTTGCCGCGGAAGCGGAGCGTGCGCGAGCAGCAGAGCTGCAGCGCCAACGCGAACGTGAGCAGGCCGAACGTGCCAGAGCGCAAGCCGAGAGAGATCGTCAGCTAGCCCAAGCGCAGGCCAGAGCAGAGGCGGAGCGTGAGCAGCGCGAAGCGGCCGAGCGACGCGAGCGTGCACGACTAGCGGCGCTTGCCGCCGCCCAGGCAGAGCGAGAAGCAAAGCTCGAGCGCATCGCGGAGTTAGAGCAACAGATTGCTTCGTTTCAAGCCGAAGTTAGCGATGATGCAGAACGTACTGCCAGTATGGCGCTTGCTATAGATGCAGCCGAAGACCTCCTCGCTGCGCTGACCCAAGAGCAGGCCAAATATGAAAACACGGATGAGCAGGGCAACACCGTAGAGCCGTTGGAGAAAGAACTGATCGCCGAATTGGAATCCCGCAAGAATGAACTCGTCCAGCAGGCCGGTTCGCAATAGGCGGCAGCCAATCCATGAGCGATAAGATTGTCGATTTTGTGGCAAGCAAGGAAAGCCAGCTGCATAAACGCAAGGAGGCGAAGCTGGATGCCATGCGTCAGGCCTTCCGACTCGCTCGTGCACAGCCCCAAAAGACGGCGAATAAGAACAAGCAGCGGCGCAAATCCAAGAAAAAGTAAGGCAATACCCCCTGATTTAGCTCCCATCTCCAGCCACGCTGTGTGGCACTTTTCCAGCCGTTCCCCGAAACCGTTGTAATGCACTGAAATACTGGCTTCACAGGCACTTTATCGCCTTTTTTTGCGGCCTTCATTATGGTAAAGTGCGCGCCTTTAAAATAAACATTCCATTTCAAGGGGAAGAAACTCGATGTCGGGGATAACAATTACGGTAACTACTGTCCTGTCGCTGATGGGCTTGGGAATAGCCTTCTTTTATATGAAGAAGGTAGTAAGTATACCGCTTGATCTAGGGCTGGATGAAGGCCAGGCGAAACAACTCAAATTCATCCACGGCGCTATTGCTGAGGGAGCCATGGCTTTCCTCAAGCAAGAATACAAGGTTCTCACTATATTCATGGTGGTATTCGCGGCCATTATCGCGATCCTGATTAACGATACCCATACCCCGGATATCCATGAGGGAATCTATACGGCCATCGCTTTTCTGTTCGGCGGTGCGATCTCTATAGCCTCTGGCTATATCGGTATGAAGGTAGCGACTCAAGGTAACGCGCGCACCACTGTTTCTGCCAAGAAAGACATATCTGCAGCTTACGATGTGGCGATAAATTCCGGCGCCGTAATGGGCTTCGCTCTTGTCGGGCTGGCTACCTTGGGGCTCGTCATCATCTATGTAGTGATGAACTACTTGCTTGCCGACCTTGGTCCTGAGAATAACCACATTCTTATGGAAGTGATCGCAGGCTTCGGTCTGGGTGGTTCAACAATTGCGCTATTCGCACGTGTCGGTGGCGGCATCTTTACCAAGGCCGCCGACGTGGGTGCTGACCTGGTAGGTAAGGTTGAGCAGGGCATCCCGGAAGATGATCCCCGTAACCCAGCGGTAATCGCCGACAACGTTGGTGACAACGTGGGCGACGTTGCAGGTATGGGTGCTGACCTGTTTGGCTCCTGTGCTGAAAGCACCTGTGCTGCGATGGTTATTAGTGCGGTGGTATTTGCTGGCAACCCGGATGCGCTGCTGTTCCCGATTCTCATCAGTGCCGTAGGTATCCCGATAGCCCTAATCACCAAGCTGCTCGTCAACGTTAAGACTGAAGACGATGTAGCGCCTGCTCTGATGAAGCTGCTGATTATCTCAAGCGCCATCATGGCGGTGGTTATGTACTTCTTTACCGTTGCCCTGATTCCAGATGACTTTGTACTTAACGGGGAAGAGTACACAAATGTTGGTGTGTACTTCTGTTTCCTGGCAGGTCTTGTTTCAGGCCTGGCTGTTGGTTTGCTGACCGGCTATTACACATCGGAGAAGTTTGCGCCGGTACAAGAAGTCGCGAAGTCATGCGAAACCGGTGTCGCCACGAATATCATCTACGGCCTCGCACTGGGTTATAAGAGTACCGTGCTTCCCTATCTGGCTATTGCTGCCAGTATCTTCATCTCCTGGGAACTCGCGGGTATGTACGGCATCGCGATCGCCTCGCTCGGCATGTTGGGTAGTTTGGTGCTGACTCTGACTATCGATGCCTACGGTCCGGTAGCGGACAATGCCGGTGGTATCGCCGAGATGGTTGGTCTTGAGTCAGAAGTTCGACGTAGAACTGACATCCTCGATTCTGCCGGTAATACTACCGCTGCAATCGGTAAGGGCTTTGCCATTGGCGCTGCAATCCTGACTTCACTGGCCTTGTTCGCCGCTTTCATCACGATCGCCGAGACGCTGCGCGGTGAGGCCATCAACATGAGTTTGTTGGAGCCTCTGGTTTTCACCTTCCTCTTTATTGGTGCTGTTTTGCCGTTCTTGTTCTCTGCCATGACGATGAAATCGGTGGGTGCTGCGGCATTCGCGATGATCGAAGAAGTGCGTCATCAGTTCAAGACGATCCCCGGCATCATGGAAGGCACAGGTACTCCTGACTATGCGAAGTGCGTAGCGATCTCTACTCAGGCCGCGCTGAAAGAAATGATCGCTCCGGGTGTATTGATCATGGGCTCGCCAATCGTTGTTGGATTCTTGTTCGGTGTTGAAGCGGTAGCAGCTATGCTAATCGGCTCACTAGTCGCTGGTGGTGTGCTGGCGATTGCCTCTTCCAATAGCGGCGGTGCATGGGACAACGCGAAGAAATATATCGAAGCGGGCCACCACGGTGGCAAAGGCTCCGATGAGCATACGGCGGCAGTTGTTGGCGACACTGTGGGTGATCCGATGAAAGATACCTCAGGTCCTTCACTGAATATCCTGATCAAGCTGTCAGCGATTCTTAGCCTGGTGTTTGCACCGTTCTTCGTGCAGTACGGTGGTATCTTGCTGTAGGCAGGCGGTATCTAGCTTGAGTAAAAAAAGGGGTCATTTGACCCCTTTTTTATGGTTCATCGTACCTTGCCGGAAAACGGAGCTTCTATCATTAACAAGAGCTGTCTTAATCTCAATATCCATAGGCCATCCACCTGATGAGCTTGATCTCGTTATTCATTCCATCCAGAACGCTGGCATTCATTCGGTAGGTGGCACTGGCGACAATGTCATCGACTATAGGCATAGAGACGCTTGGCGAACTGCAACACCGGTGCCAGTCCACTGCTGAGGTCCAGGTTTAAATACTCCTGCCATCTTTGCCTGGCCTCTTTATTGGGCGACGCGAACCAGAATTCTTTTGTAATCCCCACCATTACTAACCGACCTTTTAATTAGAGTTAAGCTGCCAGTAATAGCTGCTTCGTTGGCACACCACCAATCGCCGTGTTTGGTCTTTCGTTATCGTATGGCCTCGCATACTACCCCCGCAAATTTCTTATTGTTTACTTCCCGCTGAAATAGTGATATCACGAACACTGTGGTGCAAGGAATATGATGGGATGGCTGCCACACTCGCTACTTGTCCGCATCTGACGAGCAGTATTTAAGTTGAATTTTAAGAGTTCAAGCACCCAGCTTGGGCATATCACGTAGAGTTTTTAGAAAAAACTTGTCTATTGGAGAAATAGATACATGAGAATAATAATCGGCTTCCTGTTGTCTTTTTTAGCTGCGACTAGCCTCGCGCAAACTGAATATTACTGGATATACCGGAATAGTCTGGCGGTGTTGGAAACAGGCGCGTCACCTGGGGAGGTCTGCCAGAAATCTAAATCTCATGGACAGGCATTCTTGGATTCGCTGAATCCAGGTGGGGATGTGACTATAGGGGAGTTGCAATCAATCAATGTAAATTCACCTTGGAACCCTCCGAGTAACTACACCTGCATATTTGGAGGGAGTGGTTTAGGCCCGGGAGTTGATGTTTATTGGGCGCCAAATGTAGAGCTACGTGGCGTGGGATGTTCCGGAGAATTTGAAGGAGGTGTTTGTAGAGATAAAGACCAAGGGCCACCAGACTGTGAAGATTGTCCCAAAAAATCCAAAGGAAACCCCATTAATGGATTGACCGGATATAAGTATCAAAGAGAAGATTATTTTACATCCGCTGGCGGTTTCCCGTTAGCATTTACTGCGCACTACAATACTAGGCGATTTTCTGCTCCTTTAACCATCCTGAAAGGTGAATGGACTTGGAGCTATACACAGTATCTTGCCTTAAGTCCTATAGAATCAGGTAAAAATATTACATTGTTTAGAGACGATGGGTCACGAATTCGATTCTTGGAATCAGCGACTGAGGGAGAATGGGAGGCTGATGCGAACATCGTTTATCTACTCGAGGAATCATCCGAGTTAGATATAGAAGGGATTTCGAGGAATATTTATTTGGTTACTACACCAGCGGATGTGGTTGAGAAATACAATGCAGACGGAAAATTACTTAAGATCACCACCCGTGAAGGATTGTCGCAAAATGTTACGTATCTGAATAACACTGTCACGGTAACAGATGACTTTGGAAACTCGATCGCTTTGGAATTTGAGGCTGATACTCAGCCAATTGGACAGGCGAACAAAGTTATCGCTGCATCTGATACTGATGGTCATCAGTACAGGTTTCAATACGAGATCCGCAACCTATTGCAATATGTCTCTTATCCAGATACGACTCCCAATGTAGAAGGTAGCAATCCTTTCGGGGAAGACAATCCTGTTCGTGAATACCACTATGAGCACGGTACTTCCGACGGGCTTACGGGTATCACAGATGAAAATGGTGATCGATTTGCCACATGGAGTTACGGAAGTGGCGGCTATGCTGTTACCAGTGAGCACGCTGGAGGTGTTGGCAGAGTTGATCTAGATTTCGGGAACTTAGAATTTGGCATACCGGACATCCTAGATGTTGGGCCGCTGGGCAAAGAGCTCAGAACGACATATACCGAGATTTTCGATGAACGTGTCATTAGTCAAATAGAGAGACTGCCATCGGCAACTACCCCTGGAGCCACGCGCACATTTACCTATGATGCAAATGGCTTCCCAGCTTCGCGGACGGATTGGAACGGAAACTTAACAAACCTTGTTCATGACAGCCGCGACTTGGAGCTTAGTCGTACAGAAGGAGTTGGTACGGCCGCTGAGCGCACCATAACTACTGCGTGGCATCCGGTTTTCCGAAAACCAATCACGATTACTGAGCCCGGCAGAATGACTACTTTTACCTACGACTCATTCGGTCATATGTTGACACAGACTGAAACGGACACAACTTCACAATCAGTGCCTTACTCAACCACAGGCAGAACAAGAACGACAGCTTTTACTTACTATCCCGAAGGTTCGAATGGGCAATTTCAAGTCGCCACGATTAATGGTCCTCGCACTGATATCAATGACACCACGAGCTTCACTTACACCGCAGAGGGTTATATTGCTTCTGTTAGCAACGCTCTCGGTCATACAACTCAAGTAACAAGCTACAATTCGCGGGGCTTGCCGCTTTCGACGACCGACAGCAATAATGTCGTTACTAACATGACCTATCATCCGCGCGGTTGGCTATTGACCTCAACCGTAGTTGATCCTGTTTCCACTGCAAACAATGCCACTACAACAAACGAATATGACAATGTTGGGCAGCTAATCAAAGTAACACTGCCAAATGGCACTTTCCTCAGCTATGAATACGATGCTGCGCACCGTTTGACGGCAATCAGTAATAATCTCGGTGAGCGGCAAGAGTTTAGCCTTGATGCCGCTGACAATATCACGCTAGAAAACAGTAAAAATTCCAGTGGTTCAATCTCTCGCACACAAGCTAGAGTATACGACGACCTCAGTCGAATGGTTCAAGCTATCGGTGGTGCAAACCAGCTGACTGAATTGAACTACGATGATAATGGCAACAATACTTCTACCTTCCTCGATCCGCTGGGTCTCAATCAGAGCACACTGCAAGCATTCGACGCACTGAATCGACTTTCTACGGTAACCGATGCGCTGAACAACAATAGCAACTTTGCCTACGACGCGCGCGACAATTTAACCTCCGTCACCGATCAGCGCGGCCTAACCACGACCTATGTCTATGATGGCTTAAATAATCTCGTCCAACAAAACAGCCCAGATACTGGTATCACCGTATTCACCTACGATGATGCTGGCAATCAACTCAGCCAAACCGATGCCCGAGGCGTAGTTACAAACAATGCTTATGACGCGCTGAATCGGCTCACCTCAGTTAGCTATCCGGCCAGCCCGGGAGAAGATATTGCCTATGTCTATGACCAGCCTGCTGGTGTGTTTGGTGTTGGGCGTCTCACTCAATTAAGCGATCAGACTGGGGCTACTAACTATGTGTATGACAATCGTGGCAATCAGGTTGAATCTGCGGTCACGATCCAAGGCAACAGCTATTCGACACAATACGCCTACGATCTTGCTGACAATTTGACTCAGACTACCTATCCGAGCGGTCGAATTGTTGAACATCAGCTTGATTCACTAGGTCGTACCGCATCTATCACCACGATGCCAAATGTTGGCGGTCAGGTGCAAAATATCGCGAATAATGTTGGCTACCTGCCATTCGGCCCGATGACGGCATTAGACTACGGGAATAACCTCAGCCTCAGTGTTGCCAACGATCAGGACTACCGTGTTACGGGAATCAACGTTGAAGACATCGCTGCCACCAATCCTGCTGTGTTAGGGCTAACCTATACCCAGAACGCAGTAGACAATATCACCGCAATCGCAGATAGCGTTGACACTAACGAGTCACAAACGTTCATCTACGATCTGTTGAACCGCTTGCAGGATGCAGGCGGCGATTACGGCGATCAATCCTACAGCTACGATCCAGTGGGCAACAGGCTTAGCCTAACAACAGTTAAGGAGGGCGAAACCAGCGTCGAAACCTACACCTACGATACAAGCAGCAATCGGCTGTTGTCAGTTGATGAGGACGGTACGCTGAGAACTCTGCAATACGATTCCAGCGGCAACATAGTGAGTGATGACAGGGGCTCAGAAACTGGATTTACACTCCAATACAACGATCAAAACCGCTTGATTGATGCGACTCCCGTAGGAGCGCAGCCATGAGGAAATTACTCGGCGGGTTGATCTCACTGTTTTTCTTAAACCTCACCTACGCACAGACTGCAGTAGTTGTGAGCGTTGAAGATGACCTAAGTGCAAGCTTATCAGGCATCAGCGTCTATGCTTTTGATGGGACGACTTATTCGGGTAGCTCTGCAGCTACAAACGGCAGCGGCCAAGCGACATTCACGCTAGCCGATGGCGATTACCGTTTTCGGGCAGATTTCGGCGGCACGCAGTATTTCAGCTCCGCTGTGAATCATTGCACTACGCCTGCCTGTACAGCAATAAACGTACAGATACCCAGGGCAGTCGAAGTGACTGTGACAGGAAGCGCAGGCGGCGTGGAAGCCGGACTGAACGTCTATGCCTTTGCTGGCACGACCTATTCGGGTAAGTCTGCAGTGACTGATTCTAACGGCGTGGCGACCTTACAGTTATTAGCTGGAAACTACCGTTTTCGTATCGATAAAAATGGCACGCAGTTTTTCAGCGGGCAGTCGAATCACTGCGCCGTGCCTGGATGTACTTCGGTATCCTATGAAATTCCAGAATCTACTACGATAACGGTCACAAACAGTGGCAGCCCCGATGTTGGACTCAATGTGTATGCTTTTGATGGAACCACGTATGCGGGCAAGTTAGCAGTTACTGATGCCAATGGAGAGGCGGTATTCACTCTATTACCTGGCAACTATCGTTTTCGTATCGACAAGAACGGGACGCAATATTTTACAGACGCTGCCAATCACTGCTCCGCACCGGGATGTTCTGCGGTGAGCTTTGATATTCCCGCGCAAGTGGCTGTGAATGTAACAAGCAGTGCGGGCGGCGGCGAATCCGGCCTCACTGTATACGCCTTCAACGGCACTATCTATACCGGAAAATCTGCTGTGACTGACGGAACCGGACTAGCCAATTTCACATTATTAGCTGGGCACTACCGCTTTCGTATCGACAAGAATGGCACACAGTTTTATACCGATACAGTCGATCACTGCACAGTGCCGGGTTGTGATAGCGTAGGCTTTGAGATCCCAGAAAACATTGCCGTGACGGTGACGAGTAGTGGTGGGGGTTTCGAAGCAGGGCTGACCGTCTATGCTTTCGACGGATCAGCCTATGCGAATAAATCGGCGGTTACGGACGCCAATGGCGTGGCTATATTCACGCTACTAGCTGGCGACTATCGCTTTAGGATCGATAAAAACGGGACGCAGTATTTTAGCGACACGGTCAACCACTGTGGCGCTCCCGGCTGCTCGTCAGTTAGCTATGAGGTGCCAGAGAATATCGCCGTGACTGTAACTAGCAGCGGTGGCGGTTTTGAGGATGGCCTCACAGTGTATGCCTTCGATGAAGGTGTTTATGTTGGCAAGTCTGCAATCACTGATGCCAACGGTGTGGCAAGCTTTACTTTGGTGCCGGGCGATTACCGCTTTCGTGTCGATAAGAATGGCACCCAGTATTTTAGCGATGTCATGAACCATTGCACGGCGCCGGGTTGTACTAGCGTGGCAGTGGAAGTGCCAGAGTCAGTAACGGTGAATGTCAGTAATGACGCAGGCGGTGCAGAAGCGGGTCTCACCGTCTATGCCTTCGACGAATCGACCTATACAAACAAATCGGCTGTCACTGATGGCAATGGCGATGCCCTGTTCACGCTGTTGGCTGGCAACTACCGATTTAGGACGGATAAGGGCGGGGTGCAATATTTTAGCAACCCAGTTAATCACTGCGCGGTTCCCGGTTGTACGGCCATCTCGCAAGTATTGCCGGCTTCACTGTCATCTCTAGTTGTTGACCCGAATCTGGCCGCCTGTATAGACGCGGCTGCCTCAACAAACGGTTGGACAGCGTCTTCTGAGGTCACGGCCTTGAGTTGTGCGAATGCGGGGGTCAGTAACCTGTCTGGCTTACAGAACTTTGGCAATCTGACTACGCTCGATCTGAGCGGAAACCCCATTACCTTGCTGAGTGCGCTCAATGGCCTAAACAATCTGACCAGCCTGGATTTAAGCAATACCACTCTGCTTGAATGCAGTGCCTTGGGTTCGCTGGCGACTAGCCTGGGCGGAGCAGTACTGATCCAGCCGTCAACGTGTCTTGGTGAAGGGGAGCAAGTCTTCAGCGTGGCTAACCCAGACAAGCCGAATAGCAATCAGTTCAGTTTCGCTGTGGATACGACAAGTTATGGCGATATTGTCAGCAGTGCCATTACCTACAATCCAGGGACCGATTCCTTCGATGGCCGAGTCTTCTTGATTGATGGCACTAATGGCAATGAACTCCTTGAATTACAGAATCCATCGCCCAGCGGCAGTGACTACTTTGGTTGGTCTGTGGCTGCGCTCAGTAATGGTGATATTGCCGTAGGCGCTTGGCAAGACGATGTCGGTGGGGTGGCAGCCGGTGCCGTGCATGTGTTCAGTGGAATCGACGGGGCTCACTTGCGAACGATCCAGAATCCGAACCCAACTCTTGATGATCGATTTGGCTATTCAATCGCTGCGACCGTAAGTGGAAACATCGCTATTGGCGCGTATTTTGAAAGCGGTGGCGGTGCTGTCTATGTGTACGATGCCTTAGGAGCCCTGCAAACTACTGTAGCGAATCCGTCAGGTGATACCAATGCGGAGTTTGCTAAATCAGTGGCTGCAACCTCCAGCGGTGACATCGTCATAGGTGCGCCCAAGGAAGACGTCGTGGCGTCAGGCCTTGTTGTAGATGCCGGTGTAGTACACATCTACTCCGAAGTAAGCGGCACACCGATACTGGTAATCGACAACCCGCAGGCGGCTGTAAACGACGATTTTGGTAGCACAGTGGCGGTAGCTGCGAACGATGATCTGATTATCA
>JBBDIR010000049.1:0-18731 GCA_040880325.1 Pseudohongiellaceae bacterium | reverse complement strand
CATGGTGTTAACACGCCGTGGAAGCGAGTGAGGTTCACCCGGGGTTTGGGCACCAATGCAGCCAGCCGAGCAATGGCCGCTCCTGCGCATCCATGCGCCCGCGGCATACCGTACTTCCTGTACATAAAATCCATCGGTTCAAAAATCACATGGGTGGTACCGTTTCTGAACGGCGTCTTGAGTTCATAACGCACCTTGCCAGCGGCAGTGAGCGACAGGCGCTTTTCAGAAACAGCAGGTCTGGCGATATAGCGGCACAATCGTTCCACCTTGTTGCGTTGATGGGCTTTGGCCGCGACGCCAGCATGCAGACTGAAGCCGTTGAGCTTGGCTACTCGGGCATTGTCAGGCGAAAGTTCCGGCTGTGGCGGAATGGTCTGGAGTGAGAACACCTTTTTGCCTTTCTGCGGGCCGATGGCGATTCGGTAGCTCACGGAATAACCATGAATGTCTTTCAGTGGATCTTCCTCCAGAGCGTCCAGGGTGAGGTAACTGTTGTCCTCGTGCCGTTCCAGAATTCCGCGTCGTTCCAGGAAACGGGCCACCCGCTGGCTGATGACATGGAGCAGATCGTGGAGTTGTTCGACGCTCGGCGGTGGTGTGTGGCGGAAGCCGTAGTGGCCCGCCTCATCCTGGACGTACACCCCGTCCAGAAACAACATGTGAAAGTGGATATTCAGGTTGAGGGCAGAGCCGAAGCGCTGGATCAGAGTCACCGCTCCGGTTGGGGCTTGCTGTTTAGTGAATCCAGCCTGGCGGGCCAGGTGAGTGGAGATTGTTCGGGTCACGATGCCCAGCACCCGGCCCATCAGTTCCGGGTAGGCAGCAAACAGGAAGCGCAGCGGGAACGGAACAGTCAGCACCCATTGCCGGATGGGTTTTGCTGGCAGTACCTCGCCTATCAGCAGAGCCGCACTTTCCACCATGCGCCGGGCACCGCAGCTGGGACAGAAGCCTCTTCTCTGTGACGTGCAGGGACGCACTAATGCCGCGGGCGCAGGGATGCGCAGGAGCGGCCAGGAGAAGGCGACCAGCTTCTCGTGATGGCAGCTCTCGCAACGCACCCGCAGGAACCCGTGCTCCAGGCGGCCGCACTTGAGGTAGGCGGTGAACTCCTGCCGCACGTAATCGGGCAGGCTTCTGCCTTCGGTTTCCAGCTGCGCGAGAAGCGCCGGGTAATACCGCTCGACGATCTGGTAGAGCAGGGTTTTCTCGGGCTGGTGGCGCTGGTAGCGGTGTGGTACACCACCCGCCAGACGCACTTCCGGCAATGGGGCTGGCAACGACAAGTCGACGTCCTTTTCGACAGCGTGTCATTGTCAGTGTAGACCCGGCATTGCGGACCTGCGTCATTACGCGGCTGCGATCTCCACTTACCTGGCCCACCAGGTCGGGCTCTGGAAATATATTGGTGCTTACATCCCAGCGTTGATTTTTGAGTGATAAATAGCTGTAGCCCAATCTCATCAAGTGAAGAATTGTTGGAATTTTTACACGGGTATCTTCGTTAAATTTCATTTATACGCCTGTTCTAATTGGTATGCCGCTACAACTTAACATCTTGCTATTGCCACAGTGTATTCATCGGAACCGCATAACAATTGTCTTGAGTCAGCGGCAAGGTGTTATTGCCACAATAGAGTAAAATGCCACCCTGAAAACGCTTACCTGCCTGAGCGGCCAAACGGGCCAGACCTGCACTGTCTTTTGGGTTGATACTGGCTGCTTTTTTTATTTCTACTCCCCAAAGCTGTTGGCCACGTTCTATCACCAGGTCAACTTCTACCTGGTCTTTATCGCGGTAATGGCTAAATTTAAAATCACTGTCTATCCAGCTGGCCTGACAAATAAGCTGCTGAACGACAAAACTTTCTAATACAGGGCCAAAATTGCTTTTATGGTTATTCCAATCGTCAGTTTTCAACCCGCTGAGTGTCGTCGCAAGGCCGGAATCAATAACGTGTACTTTGGGTGTTTTCACTAATCGTTTGGACTGGTTACGATGCCAGGCGGTAAGTCTGCGTACTAAAAATAGGCGCTCAAGTATGCCCAAGTATTTTTCAGTGGTCTCCCGGGTCATTTTTAACTCATTAGCCATGCTACTGACATTGAGTAAAGTGCCTGTCCGGTAGGCCAGCATTTCCATCAAGGCGAGCATTTCATCTTCATCCCGAATGGCCGCAATATCTTTAACATCGCGCTGAATAATGGCATTCAGATATTGCCGATGCCATTGTCTGGCTCTGGCAGCCGAGCGAGTATTCGGTTCTGGGTAGCCACCCTGGCATACAGCTTCAGCGACACCATCAATAACACTCTGCTCTCCAATGATTTGCGGCGCTATTTTTCCGCTAATCAAAGAGCTAAGCAGGGAACTTTCATTGCGGTGCTTCTCGTGTTCCGTTAATGGAAACAGGTTTAATACTTCAACTCTCCCTGCCAGAGATTCTTGCACCTTTGGTATTAGCAACAGATTCGCCGAACCTGTCAGCAGAAAGCGACCAGGTGTTCTGCGCTGATCAACAGCAGCCTTGATCGCTGGTAACAATTCAGGTGCTCGCTGCACCTCATCTAAAATCACTTGTTCTGGCAAGCCCTGAATAAACCCCGTAGGGTCTTGTTGCGCAGTGTTCAGTAGTGTGCTGTCGTCAAAGCTGATGTAGGAATAATTAGGGCAGTATTCCCTGGCTAATGTGGTTTTACCCACCTGGCGAGGCCCGAGTAAGCAGACGACTGGAGTATCGCTTAGTGCTTCCAGTAGTAGTGGAGCGATAACTCTTGGGAGTAAGGATTTAGCCATAGCGTCCATATGCTGGTTATATTGTCGTCTGATTGACCGCTATAGTACCGTCTAATTGTCTGGTTTAAAAGGGCGCCAAGTGAAATACTTAAATTTAAACGTAGCGATCACATCGACATATCAGGCTGTTATGTCGATATAATTGAAAATAGGGTTTTAAGGTGCCTGTTATCCGTCTAATTGACTGCTACTCTATCGTCCAATTGCTTGTTTCAGATATCGTAGCATTGGGAAGCTGGGAGCTAACTTCTCAAAAATAACGATTTTTGAGCAAGGCAAAAGCAATGTTTTCATCTTTCATGAAATTTGAGTGGTGGATGATTGAGTTTTTAGGCGACGTAGGGGAATAGGCTTCGCGTGGCTAAATGGTCAGATTTTTTTGTAACACGTTAAGTAACATTGTCATTTTTAAATATGAAAAAGTATCTTTAAATCAATTAGATATAAATTAAAATCAGGCCCTCTTCTGGCACCACTTTTTATTTCCACACTGCCAGTTCGGCTGTACCGATCAAATAAGTACTCAATCATCGAACCGGGGTAGGTTCAACCACAAACTAACAACTTAATTGTGCAAAAATTATCATTCAGTCGAAGTGCGAAGCTGAATTCAAATGATGGCGGAGTAGTTTTCTGCAGCTCCGCCAGCATGGAATAAGTTGTTAGTGTCTCCCTTTTCCGCTTTTCTCCTTGCTTCCTTTATTCAAAAGCTAAACTCGAAACCAACAGATGCGGTGCGTGGCTTATTCGGTCTTGCTCCGTCAGGGTTGCGCGACACGATGTCTTGCTCATCAAATATATTCTCCAACTTGAGGAACAGGTTCATCTGATCGTTGATTCCATAGTGACTCATGATGTCCGTAACGAAAATGGACTCGGTGTCCTGGAAGTCTCCAGGATTTCTGTTGCAGCTGACACTGACACAGAGCTGGTCCACATACTTGGCAACCAGATAGTTGTTCCAACCATTAGCAAACTCCAGGCCTACGCGCAGGCTATAGATGTGTTCAGGAACATCCTTGAGCAAGTCTCCGTCAAGCACGCCGGTTAGCGCATTGTCTTTGCTGATGTACGCGTCAGTCCACGTGTAAGTAACATCTATCGGGATACTGGCGCTGCCGTATTCCAGACCAGCGCTTGCCTGGAACTCAAGTCCGCGAATAATGGCTTCGCCGGTGGTGTAGCTTCCCGATGAGCTGCCGTTACTGCAAGGACTTGCCACAGAACAGTTTTCTGTCTTATCGGAGAAGTCACTGTAGAAGGCGATTGCTTCGACAAACCAGTCAGCATCGTTATAGCGCACACCGGTTTCCCAGTTGTTACTTAGCTCCGGATCTTCGCGGTTGTTTGCGCCGGCGCCCAGTGGTGAGAAACCCCGGTGGATACCCGCCAGCAGTTGCCACTGATCGTTGAGGTCGTAGGTAAATGACAGCCCGGGAAGCCATTCACTCACCTCATTGGGAGTGCGGCGATTGACCGTGGTTCGCGCCGTATCCGTAAAGCGTACTTCTGTTGTATCTACCGACTCGTGGCGCAGCGCGGCGGTAATGTTGAGCGCATCACTAAACTGCCAGTTATCGGTGAGCCAGAATGTCAGCGCCTCGGATGCCCCCACTCTATTGTCTCCTGGGCCAGGAAGAATGCTGTTGGCAAACTGCAGAGCGCCATCCACTTGATCGAAAACATCTACTATTTGAAACCGATCCACTTCATCTTCATGGCTGCGAACGCCGAAGTCGATATTGTGGTTGTCCTGTCGCAGATTAAAGTTCACATCTACGCCGCGGGAGAAATAACTTCGATTATTGTTTTTGTAGCCCAGGCCGTTGACATCGCGGATGCCGGCTAGAATTTCCTGCGCTTCGGTATCACCGGTATTTGCCGCATTGATGAAACTGGAACCGCCAGAAAGCTTGTACCAGTTACGCTTGAAATTATTGTCATAGGCGATGGCGGTGGCGCTGAGGTTGGAAGTGAGATCCACATTGTAGGTGAGCTGCAAGCCACTGTGCCGATTGTTCATCTCGTCTATCGCCGACATGCTGTAACGACGGCGGCTATCGCGATCGAAATCCGCGTCTGTTAGCCCAAGATAGGTTTCCTCAGACAGTTCTTCGGAATATTGCAATTTTAGCAACAGGCTCTGATCGCGGCCGTCGCCGCTGGATTGCCAGCCCAATTTCGCCACGTAATCTTCAATGCGGAAATCGCCATCGCTGTCATGACGGTCGATATCCTTAAAACCACTGCCATCGCGCTGCACGGTCTCCAGCATCCAGCTCCACTGTGACTGACTCGACCCGAACATGGCATGCAGATCATTGGAGCCGCGTTCATCGGACATGACTCTCACCCGGCCGGCGCTGGTCTGGGGCCGTGGAGTAGATACCATATTGATGACGCCACCCGTAGTTTGGGGCCCGTAGCGTAGCAGCGGCGCGCCTTTCAATACCTCTACAGCAGACAGGCGCTGGGTGGTTGGGAAATAATAGGCAGCCGGGTCAGCATAAGGCGCCGGTGCCACCAATACCCCGTCTTCCATCAGGGTTACTTTGCTGCTGCGCTCGGAGGTCGCGCCGCGGATACCGATATTGGGGCGCAATCCCAGCCCTTCTTCTTCGCGGATATAGATCCCAGGAATAGTCTTGAGTAACTGATTGATATCGGTAGCGATTTCCACACGGATCTGACCTGGACTGATCACTGCACCAGAACCGGCCACCCTACGCGCGTCTTCTCGACTGCCAATGATGAGAAATTCTTCCAGTTCCAATTCCTGAGCCAAGCCAAGATTACCGCCTCCTGCCACAAGCAGACCAAGCAGGACAGGACGGAGTTTTACGAAAGGGAGCCGATATTTCATGACAAAAAATCCTTGTTAAATAGGTGATTAATCGAGATGCGTAATATTAATGAGAATAATTCGTATTTACAAGAACTATTTACACGCCTATGATGTAGGTCATTGCTTAGCGGAATGAGAGCAATTACCATTCAACCCGTTGTTGGCAAGCCCAACCCAGGAGTAACACGATGTCCAGATTGATGCCCTTTTTATTGTTTTTAAGCTTCGGCCAGTTGTTGCAGGCACAAGAAGAAGTAAATATTTACTCGGCGCGCGAGGAAAACCTGATCAAGCCGGTTCTGGATCGCTTTACCGAGCAAAGCGGAATTCGGGTAAACCTGATTACTGGCGGTGCCGATGAATTGATTACTCGCATCGATCGCGAGGGGCCCAACTCACCGGCCGATGTATTGCTAACAGTTGATGTAGGGCGCTTGCACCGCGCCAAACAACAGGGTGTATTACGCAGCGTACAGTCGCCTCTATTAACCGAACGTATTCCCGCCCACTATCGCGATTCAGAGAACGAGTGGTTTGCCATGTCGCTGCGCTCGCGAGTGATCGTGTATCACAAAGCTCGGGTACAGCCATCACAGCTATCCACATACGAAGCATTAGCTGAGCCGCAATGGGAAGGTAAGGTCTGTGTGCGATCGTCATCCAATATTTATAACCAGTCTCTTGTGGCTTCTATGATCAGTCATAACGGAGTCGCGGCGACAGAAGATTGGGTGGAAGGACTGGTCTCTAATTTCGGCCGCAATCCCCAGGGCGGAGACCGGGACCAGGTAAGTGCTATAGTTGCCGGACAGTGTGATGTAGCAGTGATCAACACCTACTATCTAGCTGGCATGTTGAACTCTACCACAGGCGATGAACGCGAAACTGCCCTGCAAGTGGCTTTGTTCTGGCCCAATCAAGCCGGTCGTGGCGCGCATATCAATGTCAGTGGCGCTGGAATTACCCGCTACGCCCCCAACGCAGAAGCCGCGGTACAGTTATTGGAATTCTTGGTGAATGATGAATCGCAAGCCTGGTACGCCGAAGCAAATAGCGAGTTTCCAGTTCGTGCCGATATCGCTGTAAGCGAAACACTGCGTGCCTGGGGCGAGTTCAAGGCCGATAGTTTGCCACTGGAACAGCTTGGCATAAATAACACCGAGGCCGTTCGTCTTATGGACAGAGCTGGTTGGAGATAGCTTGTTATCCGATGTAAACACCACCAATGAAAGCGTTATTTAGCAAAGCCCCGCAGGGGGCTTTGTTGTCTAGCCGATTTCATTTTTCCGGTTCCTGGTTGGCGCTGCTAATTCTGCTATTGTGCGCGGTCCTGAGCCTGCCGGTGCTGACAATTTTCCTGTCCGTCGGCAGCGACTCCGACGGCGTATGGCAACATCTGTACGACACACTGTTGTTGGAATATATCAGCCAGTCTTTGGTATTGATGCTGGGAGTGGGTTGTCTGGTATTGGTTCTCGGCGTAATTCCTGCCTGGTTGGTAACCATGTCCCGGTTTCCGGGCAGTCGCATGCTAGAGTGGGCATTGGTTCTGCCTCTTGCCATTCCTGCCTACATCATCGCCTACACCTATACCGGCATGCTGGACGTTGGTGGCCCGGTGCAATCAGCTATTCGTGAGTGGTTTGATCTCAGTTATGGTGAATACTGGTTTCCTGCCGTGCGCTCAACCGGCGGGGCGATCGTCATGTTGTCCCTGGTCTTGTATCCCTATGTGTATTTGTTATCGCGAGTCGCTTTTCTGGAACAGTCGGTGTGTGTGTTAGAAGTATCTCGCACGCTGGGAGCAACACCTACTCGCACACTCTTTCGCATCGCCATCCCGTTGGCGCGGCCGGCCATTGTGGCAGGTTTGGCATTGGTGTTAATGGAGACTCTCGCCGACTACGGCACGGTCCAGTATTTTGGTCTGTCAGTTTTTACTACAGGCATCTTTCGCACCTGGTTTGGCATGGGCAGCAGCACGGCTGCGGCTCAGCTATCGGTGGTATTGATGTTGTTTATTCTGGGCTTGGTGCTAGCCGAGCACTGGTCACGTCAGCAGGCCCGCTACCACCATACCAGTAATAAATACAGCCGCCTGCCGCAATTGCAATTACATGGCTGGAAGAAACTGGCAGCGATGATATTTTGCCTGCTGCCACTGATTGCAGGGTTTTTGATTCCTTTTACACAACTTTTATTCTGGACTATTGAGACTTGGGCACTTATTGACCGTAGTGCATTTTTAACACTCTTCTTGAACAGTGTGAAGTTGGCAACGATAGCCGCCGCGGTGGCGTTACTATTGGGACTGTGCATCGCCTATGGCAAGCGCTTGCACCCTTCCCTGCCAGTGCGCACCGGATTCCGCGTGCTGGGTCTCGGCTACGCCATACCCGGCACGGTAATCGCGGTGGGTGTGCTGATTCCATTCGCCTGGCTGGATAACACAGTGGATAGCTGGATGCGTCAGCAATTCGACATCTCTACCGGTCTGTTATTGAGTGGCTCTCTGGTGGCGGTAGTATTCGCCTACACTGTTCGTTTTCTGCCGGTAGCCATGAATACAATTGACGCGGGTCTGGGCAAGATCAAACCTGCCATGGACGATGTGGGCAAATCATTGGGCATGGGCCCAGGCCGAATTTTGCGTAAAGTGCATATCCCCATGCTGCAGACCAGCTTGCTGACAGGGGCATTACTTGTGTTTGTCGATGTGCTGAAGGAGTTACCTGCCACTCTCATACTGCGACCTTTCAACTTTAGTACTCTGGCGATTCGCACCTATGAGTTGGCCAACCAGGAACGACTGGCCGAGGCAGCGAGTTCGGCCCTCATGATTGTGCTAGCGGGGATCATTCCTGTTATCATCCTCAGCCTTAGTATTTCCCGCTCCCGGCCCGGCAATGATCAACGCGCTTGAATTACACCAGGTATCAATAGCACTGGAGAAGACACCAATTGTCCGGCAGGTAAGTCTGGCCTTGGCTGCTGGCAATATCGGTTGTCTTTTAGGGCCTAGCGGTTGCGGCAAGACCACGCTGCTGCGCGGTATCGCCGGCTTTGAACCGGTGACAGCTGGAGAAATTTACGTGCGGGGCACTTGTGTTAGCAGCCTCACACAGCATGTACCCGTAGAACAGCGCACCATTGGGATGGTGTTTCAGGACTATGCGCTGTTCCCTCATCTCACCATCGCTGAAAATATTGCCTTCGGTTTATACAATCTCAAGACTGGCCAAGCTCGGCTGCGCGTGGCAGAACTGGCCGCGATGCTGCAAATCAGCGAATTGCTGGAAACTTATCCTCACAAACTGTCTGGTGGGCAGCAACAGAGGGTGGCCATAGCTCGTGCAATGGCGCCACGTCCCACAATATTACTGCTAGACGAACCTTTTGCCAGTCTCGATGTAGAATTGCGGGAAGAAATTGCTCGTGAAATTCGTCTGGTGCTCAAGCAGGATGGCATCACCACTATTCTGGTCAGCCACAATCAACTGGAGGCTTTCGCCATGGCGGATGAGATTGGTGTCATGCGCCATGGCGAATTGTTGCAATGGAGCAATGCCTTCAAGCTGTATCACGAGCCAGCCAATGCCTATGTAGCCGACTTTGTCGGTGATGGCATATTTATTCCCGGTCGCGTGGACAGCCCTGAAACGATCAATACTGAACTGGGCATGTTGCGAGATCAAGCTCAACACGGATTCAGCGTTGGCGCCGAAGTGCAGGTACTAATCCGGCCGGATGATGTTATCCATGATGACAGCAGCACAAAAACTGCCCGCGTAGAGG
Organism: Pseudohongiellaceae bacterium; assembly: GCA_040880325.1. Classification (GTDB taxonomy): domain Bacteria; phylum Pseudomonadota; class Gammaproteobacteria; order Pseudomonadales; family Pseudohongiellaceae; genus UBA9145. Next base: position 9,291 of record JBBDIR010000049.1, on the reverse strand, counting down.
CGAAGGCATTCCGTGGCGCGGAATACCTGTACACCCTGTCTCTGGACAACGGCACCCGCATTTTGAGTCTGATACCCAGCCACCATAACCATGCCGTGGGCGAAGCGATTGGTATCCGGGTCGAAATGGATCATCTGGTGGCGTTTGCTGGCAATTAAGTCAATTGGCGATTGGCGAACGATTAGGACTAGCGGGATTAGAAGACAGGATTAGAGAATACCCACCTGAAGATTGGTATGGAGAACAGAGGGGGTGGTTCAGCTTGAAATTAATCAGAATTGAAATCTCACCCCACCGGTAACGGTGCGTTCCGCGCCGGGGCGAATGCCATTTTCAAGATCGGTGATATACAACTTGTCAGCCAGATTCCGCCCCTGCAGCCACACCGTCCAGTTTCCGCCCGTCGGGGTAAAACTGACACTGGCCGAGTACAGAGTGTAGGACGGCACTTGACCCAGAACGGCTGGCTCACGAATCTCTAGTGCATCGCCCGGGCCAACCGGCTCGCGGTCCTCATCGGCCAGGGTGAAAGCACGGGTATTAGTGGGATCGGTAAAAAAATTCCCGAAGTGACTTGCCGTTAGACTCAGATGCAGTCCCTGCGAACTACTCAGGCCGAACGTCAGGCTGCCGGAACGCAGGGGAACCTCCGGTACACGATTTCCGTCAATGCCGGTGCCCAAGGCATCCTCGGTAAACTCTGCACGAGTGTAACTGTAGGCCGGCTGAATATAGGCCTGGATCCCACGTCTTGTCATTGGTGCACTTTCCCAGCGCGCGCTAAAATCCATACCATAGGAGCGTGAATCGGCGCTGTTCAGATAGATATTCATGCCGTTGCTGGTAAAGGGCAATTGCACAATAGTGTCTTTTATTTGATTGTAGAACACGGCCGTATCCAGGCTGATGCCGCCGATGGCCGTGCTGCGCAGCCCCACTTGTGAATTGATGCCGGTTTCCGGCTCCAGCGGGAAGCCCTCCGCGGTGCGGGCAAACGCGGGCGTGTAACCTTGAGCGACATTGGCAAACAACTGAGTGTCGTCGCCGAGCCCCTCATACAACACGCTGATGCTGGGCATAAACAAAAAATTATTATCTTCCTCCCTGGCACCATGTGGCCCAGGATCGTTGGCCAGACTGTGACGAACCTTGTTGACCTGGTAGTCCTCGATGCGAACTCCCGGGGTAACTAACCAGTCATCGATGCGGATCACATCCTGGAAGAAGGCTGAAACGGCAGTAGCCTGGTAAGCTACATCGCGGGTCAGGGGCCCCCGACTGCCCTCTGTGAGGACCTCTCCCGGACCACCCGCTCTGCGCATGTCATCAAGGAAATGACGTTCGAAGCGCATCCCCCACTGCAGGGTGTGCCTGCCGCTATCAGTATCCAGACCACGTTTTTCCATGCGACTCTCGATACCATAGGTGCGGTAGTAGCGGTCCCGGCTGATCATTTCTCCCTGAACACCCGGCATGAAGATGGCATCGGGATCTTCCAGCACGATATCAGGCAAGGCATCCACGGCTATTTCTTCCGGCTCCACGGTAAATCGGGGGCGGTCGGCATCGGTACCGAAAACCCGCGTGGTCAGGGACAGTCCCTCGCTCAGTTGCCAGTCATGACTCAGATCAGCCTTGTAATAGTTCAGAGCAAAGGTGTTGTATTCCTGACCAAAGCGCCCGAGCTTGGTGCGGGGTGCTACTTCGTATTCCTGTGGTGTCAGGTTGCTCTCATCGTAATTGGAACGCTCCCGGAACCAGGTGAAAGAGGCTGCGAGATCATGGCCATCGCTGATATCCCATTCGGCACTGGCGTATAAATCATCATACTGAAAACCTTCAACATCAAATGAGCCATCTGCGTTAGCGCCAGTATAAGAAAATACCATGCCAAGATCGCCCTCAGTCCGGCGATGCATGAGGTGGCGCTTGAAAGTATCCAGATTGCCGAACGCGACCTCCACATCGGTCTGTGGCTGCACAGTCGCCTTTTTGTTACGAAAATTGATAATGCCATGATTGTTGAGTGGACCGTGCAAAACATGGCCCGCGCCTTTTAGCACATCGATGCTCTCGAGTCGTTCCATGGGGGGCGTGTAGTGGGTACTGGGGTCCAGATAAGAAGAGAAATTGATCGGCGTGCCGTCTTCGAGTAGCAAGGTTTTGCGCGAGCGCCTGGCCGGAGCACCACGCACACCGATGGCGGAGCGTCTACCCAACACATCATCGTCGATAGTTCGTACCCCGGCAATGAAGCTGAGCGCGTCATGCAGTGTATAGGGGCGCCAGGCGGCTATTTGTTCTTCGGTCAAGCGCGCTGCTGCGCCCGGTGTATCAGTCAGATCAACAGGCATGATTTCGCTTACGGTAATTGTTCGCAGCGTTTCGTTCTCGGCAGCTGTCACCGGCAAAGTAGTCAATGCCGCGATTGCCACACACAAAGCTGTTTCTGAGATTCTTGTCAAACGCATCCGGTTCCCCAATTTATATCGATGAGATTTAAGACTCGCGCACCGGGCAATCATAGCGGATGGCTCCATTCAGGAATAGTCCACAGTTAGATCCTACAGGGCTTTGTAGTGGATTTATTGCTATTGGATGTTGTTACAGAGTTATAGGAGTAATGTAGGACACCCAACTGAATCCACCTGAAATAGAAAGCGCTCGCCAGAAACCGCCAAATTCACTGAGCCACTATACTCGGCCGCAACTCACCGAGTAATTCTTCATAGGGCTTTTCAATCCACATCAACAGAACATAGACGGTGAATGCGCTTATCAATGACATAAGATAGGCGTAACTATAGTCGAAGCCGTAGGCGAGTACGCCGTAGACAATGATTCCTGTAATCATGGTTGCACTCGCTGTGTAGGGCCCACCCTTCTTCTGTGTTAGGCCCATGACACAACATGTAAAGACTCCGGCCGATCCGAATGCTGAAGCTTCTATTACCAATTCATAAACGCTGCCAGCATTCAGTGCGAGGAGGTAGGCAATTGCACCAAAGCAGACTACGGAAATGCGCGCGCTAAGTACTTTTATTCGCTCTGTCGGTTGCTGCAACAGGGGCAAGATCAAATTATGTGACATGTGAGCCCCTGCACTGAGCAGTGCGCTATCCACGGTGGAAAGAATAGCGGATACCAGCGCGCCGATAAAAACAACATACAGCACTGGCGGCAGATACTGTTCGGCTAGCAATGGCAGTATTTGTTCACCGTCCGCCAGCCCCGGCAGAAGCGCAGGCCCGATCATTCCGAGGCTAAGCGGAATCACGCCAACCAACAGATAGATACAACCCCCCACCATCGCGCCTGAGCGTGCAGTTTCTGCGGAGCCTGAGGCAAGTACGCGATTGACCAATTCGGCAGCAAAGAGTGAGCCTATGAACGGGATCGACCAGGCATTTATTACGGACAGCCAGCTCTCGCCTTCCTGCCGGAGACTGAGGCGTTCGGGGGAAAAGCTTTTCCGAACAAGCTCTGGATCTGGCAGGTTCATCAGAATTATTACTGACAATACCAGTAATCCAATTATCAACACGGTGCCTTGCACGAAATCAGAAATGACATCGGCTAACATGCCTCCTACAGCCGTATAAGTAACAACGATGACCGCTGCAAATGTAATCGATGCCTCGACAGGCAGCGATGAAGTGGCGGATAGCACATGTCCGAATGCGAGTATCTGTGCTGCAGCCCAAATGACTGAGGGAGGCACCACCAACAATACTCCAAATTTCTCTACCACCGGGCCGAACCGCTGCCGGTAAAAATCGGCCAGTGTTGTCAGTTTCCTCTGCCACAGTTTGCGGGCAAAAAACCAGCCCATGAAAAATATACACAGGGCGTAGCCGAACGGGTCGGCGCGACCTCCGGTGAGGCCGTTCTCATAAATTGCCCCGGCGGCGCCAATGCAGGACTCGGCGCCGAACCAGGTCGCAAAGATTGTCATCGCTATCATCGGAACGCCGAGTTTACGGCCGGCCAACAGATAGTCCTTCTCACTGCGCATGTTGCGCATTACCACAAAGCAAATTGCCAACTGCAACAGTACGTAGAAGAAGATTGAAACCAGTATCCAGTTAATTTTGAGGTCCTCCAGCAGATACCATTGGGAATTTTCAGCACCGCTCTGAAGCCATCCCGTTCCTTTCATTAAGCGATATCAGGCATAGCAGAATACGCCGCCAGGCCCCTGGCTGCGAAGCGTACCCAAGAAAGAGCTGGACCGTCAAAGTAAATTTTCGCGGAGGGCTGCACGACGCGGGCGCGTCGCTTGCAGGCTGGATAACGGCCGCCGGACTCAAGCTACCGGCTCGAACCATTTCCGCTTGTGAGGCTGAAATCCGGGGCGAATGCGACATCAATAGCTGCCGTAATCGAGCCGCTTTAGGGTGGGCAGGTAGCGCCTATTTAACCGCTACTATTTCCACTGGATTCTCATAGATATCCTTGCGCTTATCGTACAGAGGAATCGTCGTCCCGTTTTCCCGATTACGCACCAGATCATCCAGATCCACATCGGCGACAATAATTTGTTCGATGTTGGGAGTGCCCTCAGCGGCGATTCCGTCTCGCGCGAAAGAGAAATCGGAAGGTGTAATAATACTCGCTTGCCCGTAGTTCAAGCCCAAGCCTTCTACAGGCAGATTTCCTACCGTACTGGTCATAACAACATACACCTGGTTCTCAATGGCACGGGCGTGACAGCAATAGCGTACGCGCAGAAAACCCTGTCGGTCATCGGTACAGGAGGGCACCATGAGAATATCAGCACCGGCCTCGCAGGCCATGCGCGCCAGCTCCGGAAATTCAATGTCATAGCAGACGAGTATCGCAATCTTGCCGTAAGGAGTTTCAAAAAGGTGTAGCTGTGTGCCAGCATCTGTGTTCCATTTCTCTCGTTCCCAACGAGTGCGGTGTAGCTTGTCCTGCTCGTAAATATTGCCTCGCGGAGTGAAATAATACGCCGTGTTTAACAGCCGGCCGTCATCATGCAGTGTCGGATGGCTGCCACCGATCAGATGAACATCCCATTGCCTGGCGAGTTCGAGCATCAAGTCCTTATAGCGCTGGGTGTACTCGTTCATATTACGCACCGCCGCCCGGACGTCACTGGTGTCCATAAACGACAACAACTGGGTGGTGAATATTTCCGGCAACAACACAAAATTCGGCTTGTAGTCGCCTGCCGCCTTCATGATGAAACGCACCTGGTTTTCAAACGCGCCCCAGTCCTCAATTTGACGCAAGAGATACTGCACTGCGGCTATTCTTACAATCATCTATTTAGCTCCGCTGTTGGATACACATTGAATTAAGGCACGAGGGGCTGGCCTAGCGGTCACTGAAATACTGTGACAGCACGGCCAGAAACGCATATTCATCTACGGCGTCTCGACCCACCGGTTTAGGTTGCGCGGACAAGATCGTCACGACCAGTTCTTGAGCTGGGTCGACAAACACATACTGTCCGAAGATACCGATGGCGGCGTAAGACCGATCGTGCAAAGGCCATAGACCGTATCCATAATCGACGCTAGTGCCGCCTACCAAGGTTCGCGACCCTGCCCGTGACACAAAACCGGCCGGCACAATCTGTTCGCCATCTATGACCCCTTCGTTTAACAGAAACAAGCCGATGCGTGTGTAATCACGCAGGGTAGCTGCCAAGCCACTGCCGCCAACTTCTAACCCTCCTGCGGATTCCAGCCACCAGGTCGCGTCTGACTCCATGCCTAGCGGTATCCAGAGTTTTTCTGAAAGATAATCGGCCGCCCATTTACCCGTGGCCGCGCGCACCAGCGCAGCGGCGATCTGGGTTTCTCCCGTGCTGTAGTTCCAGCGCGTACCGGGCGCCGAGTGCCTCGGCAAGGCGGCCATCAAACGCAGAATGGCACCAGGCTGCTGCCCGATCTGCGCGTCGAGCATGCGCCGCCTATCGGAATCAGGATCGGTATAGGTTTCATTCCAATCGACACCCGAGGTCATCGTGACTATCTGCTCTACCGTAACACCGTCGTAGGCTGTCCCCACAAACTGCGGCAGGTAGTCGGTTATCGGGTCTTCGATGCTGTCAATAAAGCCATCTTCGATGGCTGCGCCTATTAACATGACAGAGACCGTCTTAACCACAGACATCGACATCCAGCGAGTCGCCGCGTTATTGCCCATGAAGTAACGCTCGAAGAGCACCTCGTCGTCCTTCACTATCATTATTGCCGCGACTCGATTCAGAGCCAAGACATCAAACAGGTCATAGCTGATATCGTTCAGGGAAAACCGAAAATCGGCAAGGGATTGTTCGGCTCGGACGAAAGGAGTAATTTCATCGCCTCGTTCAACCACGCGTGTTGGAAACAGGCGTTGTATATTGCGGAACGTATTAATCTGAACGTCGGGCATCAGACGACCATCGTAGACTTCGCGTACGGTGCCGATCGATTCGGACGCGTGAGCGTAGGGCTCGCCGCCCTGAAGCTCATCGTTCTCAGCCCCAATTGCGAGAGGTGGCAGACTCAATATGAGGAGCAGAACTGCAATACCCTGGCCGTACTGCCATCCCTCGCTGTGGCTGTTGACAGCACTCGAAAAGGGATTTTTAGCTAAAGCAAAAATTGAATCCGACAAGATGATCTACTCCTCACTTAGTGGCACCCTACTATAGCCGCTAACAAGCGGTTCCCCAACTTTCACCTGGAGCGCAATTTACTGCCACTTGTTACAGGACTATACGCGAGGCTGTCAATAGTGCGTGTTCACTCTGAATCGGTAGATCACACCCGTTCTTACGAACAGTGTTATATTCTTAACTGTTGCTGCTTAACCATAACAGATCGAGAATTTACCCATGTCAAAGAAATCCACTGCCCCGTTGGCCTTAAGAGTTCGTCGTTGGAAGAAATCGGATATCCCCGCGATTATAAAATGCCAGAACGCGGCGTACCCCAACATCGCCAGAGAAAGTCTCGGCGACGCACGCAAGCTGCTGATGCAGTTGGAGGCTTTCCCGGAGGGGCAATTTCTGGCGGAATGTGATGGCGAAGTCGCGGGCTACTGCACATCACTAATACTGCAGATCGATGATGATTCGCCATGGTACTCCTACGATGAGATCACCGGCGTCGGTACTTTCAGCACCCATGACCCGAGTGGCGAAACGCTCTACGGCTCGGACATTGCGGTGCAGCCGAAATATCGTGGCATGGGAGTTGCGGGGAAATTATACGCCAGGCGCAAAGGCCTGCTAAAACGTCATAACCTGCGCCGCATGGTAGCAGGGGGCCGCATTCCTGGTTACGCAGAGCAGGCCAAGAAGATGTCGGCAGAAAAGTACATCGAAAAGGTAAAGGCAGGCGAATTGAAAGACATGGCGCTGAGCATGCACCTGAAGGCAGGCTACGATGTGCTCAGTGTGCACTACGCCTATCTCAATGACGGCGAGAGCATGAACTACGCCACCTATTTGCACATGGACAACCCCAGCTTCAATCCAGACAAACGCATGATAGCTGCCGCCCCGCTGCGTCGACCCGTACGCAAGATTCGCGTGTGTGCGGCTCAGTACCAGATGCGACCAATTAAATGCTGGGACGATCTCGAGCGTCAGGTACAATTTTTTGTAGAGACGGCCGATGAGTACCACTGCCACTTCCTGCTGTTTCCAGAGATGTTCACCGCGCAGCTGTTCAGCATCCTGTCGCCTAACATGGATTCCCTCGATGCGGTAAAGGAGGTCGCCCGCTTTCATGAACAGTACCTCGAGATGTTTACCCGCTTCGCCGAAGAGCACTCACTGTACATCATCGGCGGATCACACCCGGTAGAAATAGACGGCGAACTGCGCAACGTCGCGCATTTATTCACACCGCGCGGCGATGTCCACACGCAGGAGAAGATTCATATCACCTCGGTCGAAAGAAAGTACTACGATATTCAGCCTGGGGATAAATTGCGGGTTTTCGAAACTCCCCTGGGCCGAATCGGTATTCTGATTTGTTACGACATCGAGTTCCCGGAACTCGCCCGTCTGCTTACCCTGCATGGCATCGAAGTGTTGTTTGTACCATTCGCCACCGATGAGCGTAAAAGTTATTTTCGCGTCAGACATTGCGCTCAGGCGCGCGCAGTGGAGAACATCATCTACGTTGTCATGACGGGCTGTATTGGCAACTTGCCGCAAGTGCGTAGCTTTCTCGTCAACTACGGTCGGGCAGCAATCTGCACCCCCTGCGATATTGCATTCCCATCCGACGGTATCATGGAGGAGGCTGATCCGGGATCGGAGACTGTTATCATCTCTGAATTGGACTTGAATGATCTAGCCATGGCTCGCGATATCGGTAGCGTGAAACCTTTGCAGGATCGCCGCACCGATCTGTATTCACTAACATCCAAATTCCCTATCGAGATTGTCTCGGTTCTGTAGCCGATAGCAGCGACTCAATTCGTCGGTTATTCGAAGCTGTTCAGAACCCTGGGCTGTCAGTCGGCCGCTCGCAAGACCTTCACAGCTGCGTGCCCTGGAAACTAAAAAGCCGACCCCGAGATCGGAGTCGGCCCTTTCAATAGCCTGCCTGAACTAACAAAGCTGTACTACTTCTTGCGTGGCTTGGCTTTCGGCGCTGGCTTGACGGCGGCTTTGGTTTTAACGGCAGCTGCAGGTTTAGAAGAAGTTGTCTTTTTCATTAACGGTATCTCCAAAAAGCACCACCAATCTGGGTGCGAGAAGAATAGTATTCCGAATTTCTAAAAGCGCAATACTTCTGGAAAATATATTTTTGACCGCTAGTGCCAGCGGCAAAACCTGTTCGCTACCCCTTCGAGTCTGGACTATTTCTGTGTGACCGGCGTCAAGCTCACTGCGCAGACAGGGGCGAGAATTCCGTCCCTTTAATCCATCAAGGCCTGCAAGCGACTGCTAAGAAATTGCAGGCGCGCACTGTGCTCGGTGCTTGCCGCTATTTCTGGGCCGAAATCGTTGACCAGCTGTTGCAGGGTATTTCGTGCAAGTTCGAGCTGCCCTGATCTTATCAACCAGTTCACCTGATAGAGACTGACGCGCACATCCGGACGCTCCCTGACAGAGCTGGTTGCCAGTCGCGCGGCATCGGCAAAGTCCCCCGTCGCTGCCTGCAGCAGGGCCTGAAAGAAAACGATATCCGCAAGGCTTACCGTGTAGTTTGGGTTTTCCGACAACTCAGCTAACAGCAGCTGCAGCTTGGCGACCGGGGCATTGGGGCATCTTCCTTCGAGTATTCCGAACACCAGATTATTAAGAGTGAAGAC
>JBBDIR010000048.1:0-93291 GCA_040880325.1 Pseudohongiellaceae bacterium | reverse complement strand
TTTTGAATATGGAATGGAATATGGAATTCTGCCGCGTAGCGGCTTCGTTCAACAACAGAGTGTGCCGGGTCGGTGGCAAGGACAAGAACAGAGATGAATTGCAGCAAACCAGAACTGCTGAAGAAATTGGTCGAGATCGTGGGAGAGAGCTGGGTCAAGACGGACTCCGATGATTTGCAGAAATACGGTAAAGACTGGACCAAAGCCTACAGCGCTAACCCCCTGGCCATCGTCCTGCCTGGTGATACTGAGCAAGTGCTTGCCATTGTTCGCCTGGCAAATCTTCACGCCGTCGCGCTAGTGCCCTCGGGGGGACGAACCGGCCTCAGTGGCGGAGCAGTGGCCGCGAATCAAGAATTGGTTGTTGCCTTCGATCGCATGAACAAGATACTCGAGTTTAATCCGGCTGATAGACAGGTGGTCTGTGAGCCTGGGGTAGTTACCGAGCAGTTGCAGCAATTTGCAGAACAGGAGGGTCTATTCTATCCAGTCGATTTCGCCTCCTCAGGTTCCAGTCAGCTGGGCGGCAATGTCTCGACCAACGCAGGCGGCATAAAAGTTATTCGCTATGGCATGACACGGGAATGGGTAAAGGGAATGAAGGTAGTCACCGGCAGCGGTGAATTGCTCGAGCTGAATCGAGGTTTGAGCAAGAATGCCACCGGCTATGATTTCCGTCACCTGTTCACCGGCGCCGAAGGAACCCTGGGCTTCATCGTCGAGCTGACACTCGCATTAACGAACAAACCGAAAGATCCGACGGTGCTGGTACTTGGCGTGGAGAAGATGGAACCTATCATGCAAGTGCTGCAGACTTTTCAGGGCGCACTGAATCTAACCGCATTCGAATTCTTTTCCGAGAAGGCACTCAAACATGTCATCGAAGAGAAACAGTTGCAGAGACCGTTCGAGACAGAACCTGAGTTCTACGCCTTGATCGAATTCGAAAACCTGGCCGAGCAGGATATGGAAACGGCGATGACGCTGTTCGAGACCTGCCTGGAAGAGGGCTGGATCGTCGATGGCAGTATTAGCCAGAACAGCACTCAGGCAAGCAATCTCTGGCGTCTGCGCGAAGACATCTCGGAAACCATCGCCAAGTTTACGCCATACAAGAATGATATCTCGGTGAAGGTTTCTAAAGTCCCGGAATTCTTACAGGAAGTTGACAGTTTGGTCACCTCGGCCTATCCCGACTTCGAAATCATCTGGTTCGGTCATATCGGCGACGGCAATATTCACCTGAATATTCTGAAGCCCGAGGACTTAGCGGCCGAAGAGTTCTTCGAAAAGTGTGGGTCGGTTTCCGATCTTGTTTTCGAGATCGTGCAAAAACATGGCGGAAGCATTTCGGCCGAGCACGGAGTAGGTTTGTTGAAGAAGCCGTTCCTGCATTATTCTCGCTCGGCAACGGAGATCGAATACATGAAAGCGATTAAGAAAATCTTCGACCCTAACAATATTATGAACCCCGGCAAGCTGTTCGACTGAGTGCGTTAAGATGGGGCGAAATGCCCCATCTTTACTATTCCCCGAGCCGTGTAAGAAGATTCAGTCAGCGGCCAAAAACCCGTTACAATTTGCGACATTTAAGAATTCCATCCAAGAATTTATAGGTATACACTGGATATTCGGTCGATTTTGGCCGGGTGATCGCTTTGTATTACGATGTATAACGATCGGATTTCTAAAATATTTTAAGCACGAGAACACGTATGTCAGATTTAGTTGAGGGTACCGTAAAGTGGTTCAACGACGAGAAGGGTTTTGGCTTCATTGAGCAGGAGGGTGGCAAGGATGTATTCGTACATTTTAGTGCTATCAATGGCTCTGGCAGAAAAACGCTTCATGAAGGTCAGAAAGTAACCATGGAAGTCACCCAAGGCCAGAAAGGTCCTCAGGCAGATAACGTAAACCCACTTTAATCAGGTCGGCCACGATTCTGATTAGAGGGACTAGGCGTCAATATTTGCAGGGATAAGAAAAGCAAGCGAACACTCGGTCTGGATTTTGTCTTGATAAGCCAATGAGACTGCAACACTCCAGCCCGATATTTCGATCACTTTTAATTATTCTAGGCATTTAGCTGCGAACACTTTCTTCTTCAAGGCAGTATTGTCTTGACCCCCGCGCTTGTGCCCAACAATAAGCGGTCGGCTCCACGTTCCGCGAAAAGCCCATTACATACCACACCCGTTATTTGGTTGAGTTGCATCTCCAGTTTGCGTGGATCGAGAATCTTAAGATTGTACACGTCGATAATTTGGTTGCCGTTATCGGTTATGCAGCCTTCTCTGTAGACCGGATCTCCATCGAGCTTGACGATCTCTCTGGCAACATAGCTTCGTGCCATCGGAATAACTTCAACCGGCAACGGAAACTTACCCAACACGGGGACAAGTTTCGATTCGTCTGCTATGCACACAAATTCTTGCGAAGCGGCGGCGATAATTTTCTCGCGCGTCAGCGCCGCACCTCCTCCCTTTATAAGTTGCAAATGTTTGTTGGCCTCATCCGCACCATCGACATACACACGCAGCGTGCCGGCGCTGTTCAGATCCAGCACCGGTATATTGAGTTCCTTCAGTCGCCGGGCAGATTCTTCCGAGCTCGCTACGGTGGCGTGGATCTTGTGCTTGATCTTCCCCAGTTCGGCTATGAAAAGATTAGCCGTAGAGCCTGTGCCCACACCGATTATTGTGTCGTCCTCGATCAATGACTCCACGTACTCGAAGGCGCTCTGTGCTACTGCCAGTTTCAACTCATCTTGTGTCATGTTCTTCCTCGTTATAGTTATTCGCCCAAGGCTGCAACTTGCCCCAGCAGCTGTCCCATTGCAACAGCGGATGTAGCTTGCAGCGAGGATTCGAATTCCATCACGCCGTGTCCAAACAGCACGATGGCGGTAGACCCCAAACGAAACCTGCCCATCTCGGCACCCGTACTGAGTTCAATAGCTGGAGTGAGCTGGCTGAAATCGACCTCCGTTACTTGCCGCGCACCGGACACCGGGCACACCGGGCCGGCCCACACGGTATCTATTGCGGCCACAATCATGGCGCCTACGAGTATTACCGCCATCGGCCCGAGTTCGGTCTGAAACAGGCAGATTAGTCGTTCATTTCTGGCAAACAGATCGGGAACTGATTCGGCGGTGGTCTGATTCACCGAAAACAGTTTTCCTGGAACATAGATCGTCCTCTGTAATATGCCGGCAAAGGGCATATGGACGCGATGATAGTCCCGTGGCGACAGATAGATGGTAGCGAATTTACCCTTGTTAAATAAGTTTGCCAACTGCGTGTCGTTGGCAAGCAGACTCTGGCAGCTATAGTGCCGGCCCTTCGCCTGCAGCAGCAGCCCGTCGTTAATATCTCCAAGCTGACTGACTGCTCCATCGGCTGGGCTAACTATCGCACCTGGGCGGTCGCAGATCGGCCTGACGCCTTCCTTTAATTCGCGCGTAAAAAAGGCGTTAAAATTTTCAAAGCTGCCGATATCCTGAACCTTCGCCTGACTCATGTCTACTTTATACCGCTTTATGAACGCGCGAATTAATGGCTTGCGCAGGAATTTGTTTTCGGCAAATTTTCCGACCATCCGTGAGAGCAGGTGATGGGGCAACAGGTACTGAAAAAAGATGAAAATGTGCGACATAAATATTCTTCTACCGATAATAGTTTACCTTGAGCACAGCCGACGCTGCTGCAATGAGCAAAGACTAATTCTCTATTGGTGTATCGGCATCGTTCCCCCATTCCGACCATGAACCGTCGTAGGCGGCGATATCATAGCCAAGGGCTTTTCCAACGAGATAGCTCAGTCCCGAGCGATGATGGGTCTGACAATGGGTAATGACTTTCTTGTCTTTGCTTATGCCTAAATCCACCAGTTGCTGTTCTATTAGCGGCAATGGCTTTAGACGCAAATCATTATCTCTGTCTTGCAAGTCGGTCCAATCGAGATTCTTAGCACCGGGGATATGTCCGTTCCTCAGCGCGGTAACTTTTGTGCCATTAAATTCTTCACGAGCCCGAGCATCCCAGATCACCGAGCGTGTATCAGGAATTTGTTTCAGCACATCGTCCTTGGAAACGAGAAGATCCTCGCGGACCGTAACCGAGTAGGTACTTCGAGCCGAGCCCAAGTTGCCATTATCGGTTAACGGGAATCCCATCTTCAACCAAGCGCTCAGTCCGCCATCGAGATAGGAATAGCTGGAGTGGCCAATGATGTCCAGAGTCCAGATAAATCGACCCGCCCACCCGCCTCCTTCATCATCGTAGACAACGACATGCTTGTCGGCAGAAAACCCTATTCTCGAGAACAGCGCGTCCAGCCTTGTTTTGTCCGGCAGCTTGCCGACGGCTGGTTTTATTCCACTCACTAATTCAGACGGCTCTACCAATAACGAAGCTGGGATGTGCTGGGTATCGAAAACGGCTTTCTGCACAACGGCCACGATCAGAATATCGTCATCGGCCGGTAGCTGGCTAAAGGCCTCGGGACTCATTATCAACGGCAGCTTGTCTGTCTTCATGATCCTTTCTTCATGTTCCTATCTTTACGGACTTTACGGAGCGTGTCGACCAAGCCGCCCGGTATTAGGTCTAAGCTTGTTCATCCAGGGAATCGAGAATACGAAAGTAACTCTCCACACGCTCGCTACTTATCTGGCCAGCCGCAACCGCATCAGCTATGGCGCAACCGGGTTCCTGCCGATGTGAACAGTCTCTAAATTTACAAGAACCGGCGTGGGGACGAAATTCGATGAAGCCCTCGAATACCTGCTGGGGGGTGATGTGTCCCAAGCCGAATTCCCGAATCCCGGGCGAGTCTATCAGATCGAATCCAGCCATATGATACAGCGCGGAGGTCGTGGTCGTGTGGGTGCCGCGGTCCCAGGTCTCAGACAGCGCGCCGACGCCGGCAAGGCTGACTTTATTGAGTGTGTTCACCAGTGAGGATTTGCCCACCCCGGACTGTCCGACCAGTATCGTCGTCTTCTTGGCCAGGGCATGCTCCAGCTCGGCCATGCCGCGACCGTCTTCGGCCGACACCTTGTGGCTTGGATAGCCAATTTTCTCATAATTGGACAACATACTGTCCAAGTTGGCGAGATTATCGGGGCTGAGCAGGTCCAGCTTGTTCAATACCAGCACAGCATCGAGGCCTAGCTGCTCGATTGCCACCAGATAGCGGTCAATGAGACTAACATGGGGGGTTGGGGATGAGGCGAATACGACGAGGACCAGATCGATGTTGGCGGCAATGGCCTTGAACTGGCCCTCCACGTTGGGACGGCCAAAACAGTTGCGGCGCTGGCCCAGGGCAGTAATCACGCCACCGCCCGCTGCATCATCTACCCAGACGACGAGATCGCCGGTCACCAGATTGGGCAAATTGGAGCGCTGCGTACAACGAATTACACGATTGCCATCGCCCTCGCCAAAAGACTCAACATCTACATGCTGCCCGAAGTGACGAATAATTTGGCCGTTGCAATTGTCCGCCGCCGTTTGGCAATCGAGCGACTCGGACTCGTTCTGCCCCAGTTCCCTGCGTTGCTTATCGGATATGCGGCCCAACTGTTGTTTGCTTAATCTTCGCTTACTCATGGACAGTAAAAACCAGCTTCATTAGATGGGTGCAACCCAGAGACACTCAGGCTGAGGATTATTGCATATTCGACCCGGGGAAGCTTTGCTACAATCGACTGCAATCGATCAACACTAATGACTATTCAATGGTGGACGCTGCGCATGGACAAAAGTTTAAACCTCATCTGGCTGGATTTGGAAATGACAGGGTTAAAACCAGAGACGGATCGCATCATCGAGATCGCGACTCTCGTTACCGATGCTGAACTCAACATCCTCGCCGAGGGACCAACACTCGCAATCAAACAAGCTGACAGCGCACTGGATGCGATGGATGAATGGAATCAGAAGCACCATGGCGCATCCGGTCTGATCGAGCGGGTTAAGAAAAGCGATATCGATGAAGCGGAGGCGAGCAGACAGACAATCGAGTTTCTGTCTCAATACTGCGACAAGAACGCCTCGCCGATGTGTGGGAACAGCATCTGCCAGGATCGCCGATTCATGGCGAACTACATGCCCGAGCTGGAAAGTTATTTTCACTATCGCAATCTGGATGTAAGTTCAGTGAAGGAATTAGCGCGTCGCTGGAAGCCTGACATACTCGAGGGCCTGGTGAAACAGGGAACGCATCAGGCGATGGAAGACATAAAGGACTCCGTTGCCGAATTGAAATACTACCGCGAGCATTTTATCGATGCTTGAAGCTGCACCGATTAGCCCTGGTGTTGCCGTAATGCCCACTCGATATGTTCGTTAACCATCTCAGATACATTATTCAATCGAGATTGCAGCGCAGCGATAATTTCTTTCGAGCTTGGCGCATTTCCCAGCGCAATGGCGATATTTCGTAACCAGCAGTCGTATCCGATGCGGCGGATCGCCGAACCTTCGGTACGTTGCAGAAATTCGCGTTCAGACCAAGCGAACAACTCTAGCAGCTGTACATCGTCCAGATTGTGCCTGGGCGAAAAGTCTTTCTCGGCTGTGGGCTTGGAAAATTTATTCCAGGGGCAGACAAGCTGGCAATCATCGCAACCGAAGATGCGATTTCCCATTGGCTTTCTGAACTCTTCTGGAATCGAAGAACGTAATTCAATTGTTAGGTAGGAAATACAACGCGTGGCATCCAATAAATTTGGTTTCACGAACGCGTTGGTAGGACAGATATCCAGACAGGCTGAACAGCTCCCGCAGTGATCGGAAACCGGGGCATCAAGGGGCAGGGGCAGGTCGGTAAATAACTCGCCAAGGAAGAACCAGGATCCAGCTTGCTTGTTGATAAGCATGGTGTTCTTTCCGATCCAGCCCATACCCGACTTCTCCGCTAAAGCTCGCTCAAGTACCGGCGCACTATCGACGAAGGCACGGTAGCCGAAAGGCCCGGCCTGGTCCTGAATACGGTGAGCAAGTTTCTGCAAACGCCTGCGGATCAGTTTGTGATAGTCGCGCCCTCTGGCATAGCGTGACACATAGGCACGCCCGGTATTCTCCATAGATTGCAGCGAATCCGCAGAATCCAGTGCATAGTCCATGCGCACGCACACGACACGGATTGTGCCCGGTACCAGTTGTTCGGGGTGGCAGCGCTTTTCATGGTTCTCTGCCATATAAGACATGGCGCCATGGTAGTTTCTGTCTATCCAATCCGCCAGGTGGTGCTCGTATTTGCTCAGATCGATATCCGTGATGGTTACTTCCTGAAAGCCAAGCTCGACGCCCCAGCGTTTAATGTCACAAGCAAACTGTTGGAAATCGATCTCCGTCATGATGGCATCGTGATTAAAGGGCGCAGAGAATTTCTGCGGCCTGCTCCAGGGTGCTATCGTCTTTACAGAAACAGAAGCGCATGATTTTTGTTGTGGGGGGCTTCTCATAGAAGGGAGCCAGTGGAATCGCAGCTACACCCCTTTCCTTTGTCAGGTAATTGACAAACTCCACGTCAGATAGATCGCTTATTTCGCTGTAGTCGACCAGCTGAAAGTAAGTGCCCTGCGATGGTTTGAATTTTAATCGAGAGGGTGAAATTAAACGGCAGAACGTGTCACGCTTGCTCTCATAGAAACCCGGAAGCTCCTGCGTATGCTCGGGGCACTCGGCCATGAAATCGGCGATGGCGTATTGTACGAAACTCGACGTAGTAAAGGTGACAAACTGATGAACTTTGCGAAATTCCACCGTGAGAGCGGCGGGAGCCACACAGTAGGCAAGCTTCCATCCCGTTGCGTGATAGGTCTTGCCGAAGGAAGAAACTACGAAGCTCCTGGCACGCAACTCATCATGGCCCAGCACACTCTCGTGCTTCAATCCGTCGTAGACCATGTGCTCATATACCTCGTCGGAGAGTACGAGAATATCTTTGTTACGAATCAGCGCGGCCAGCTTGTCGAGATCGGATCTGCTTAGGATACTGCCACAGGGATTATGTGGTGAGTTGATGATGATGAGTCGAGTGCGAGAATTTATCGCCTGCTGCAGCCGATCCCAGTCCATGCTGTAGTCGGGAAGCGACAGTGGAACGTGAATCGTCTTGCCGCCCGCTAACAGCACGGCCGGCTCGTAGGAATCGTAGGCCGGGTCGAAGACAATGACCTCATCGCCCGCCGCTATCACAGCCTGAATCGCATCGAACAATGCTTCGGTGGCGCCAGAGGTTACGGTCACCTCTGTCTCAGGATTGGCATCACAGCCATAGTAGTGTTTAACTTTAATGGCAATCTGCTGCCTCAGCGAGGGTATGCCTGCCATCGGCGGATACTGATTCTTGCGATCGTTTAGATGCTGGGCGACTAATTCTCTAAGTCTTTCGGGGCAATCGAAATCAGGAAATCCTTGCGACAAGTTGATCGCACCATAGTCCTGCGCCATCTTTGACATGACGGTGAAGATTGTAGTGCCGATATTAGGTAACTTGCTTTGCAATTTCTCACCTCGCTAATTCCGTGAACCATTCTAACTGATTGGTTGATGAAAGGGATAATGCGAGGGGCTTGCAGGTCAATGAGATCTGGCACGGATGCTGAACCACAGCCTGCAGGCTTTAAGACGGGCGATGCCGTCTCGGGAGTCGCTAGCTGCGCGAGGTGGCTACAGCTGCAGCCACCGGTTGAGATCGATAATGTCTTGCGGAGTTAGAATCCCGGTAACCTGTCGCAGCACCAGAGTATCGACAATATAGTTATAGCGAGCGTCGGCGTATTGGCGTAGCGCGCGATAGAGATTCTCTCTAGCCCGCAGTACTTCGACGATGTTTCGCGTTCCAACTTCGGCGCCAAGCTCGGTAGCGTCGAGTGCGCTCTGCGCCGATGTAATCGACTGCTGCCGCTGAGCAATGACTAAGACATCGGTATTCACCCGTCGATAGGCATTGCGAATATTCTGAGTAAGCTGACGCTCCGTGAGATTCAACGACTCCTGCGCAGAGATCACATTGTACTCGGCGGCCCGTCTTCGAGATTGAACCGCCCCGCCGGAGTAAATTGGAATCGACAGGCTAAGGGCTAGCGATGTTCGATCAAATGCGCCGCCGCCAATCTGGATACCCTGGCTGACAATAGGCGCCGTAACATTGTGGTTCCAGCCGCCGCTAAAATCGATTGTAGGCAGGTGGTCCGACTTTCTCGCCTTTAAATTTTTGCGCGAGGCTTCAAGATTGTATTGGGCTGCCGCGATTGTGAGGCTGTTATTCTCGGCTTCATACTCCCACGTACTCAAGCTGCCATCGACCTGCACGATTGGAAATTCTGCACTGAGTACTTCAATCGATGGATGGGGCTGACCGGTTATCGCTTCCAAGGCCTCATAACGAGACTGCAGAATATCTTGCTGCAAGATGGTGGTGTTCTGCGCCAGGTCGTAGGCGGCCTGACTATCGAAAACATCGGTGATGGCAACCAGACCCACTTCTTCACGTTGCCGGGTCTGTTCGAGTGAGCGCAGCGCCGCTTGCTCTTCCTGTACATTCGTGTCCAGCATATCGATCGCTCTGAGCACATCGAAATAGGCAGTGGCGACGCGCATGATCAAGTCTTGCTCTTGCGCGGCCAGATTTACCGCGGCGGCCTTGTCCCGCGCCTGAGCGCTCTGGAAGTTATACCAGTTCGCCAGATTGAGAACACTCTGAGTGAGATTCATGCCCCAGCCGTGATTATTGAGGCCAGGGCGAAAGCTGTGATCTTCGGCAACGCGCGCAAGTATTGTCTGCCCGGTAACAGGATCGGTGATATCCGCATAGACTGAATTTGTTGGGCCACTGGTCAGTCGGGAGGTCGACCCACCGAGTCCCACTGACGGCAAAAGGCTGGCACGGCTCTGAATCATGCTTTCCCGGTTTTCACGGTAGCTGGCCTCGGCCTGTCGCAGCGTTGGGTCGTTCTCCAGCGCGAGCTGCAGTATCGACAGCAGGTCGTCGGCGTAGCTGAACGAGGTGCTCATGCAGCTCAATACCAGAATTCCAAAAAACTTCGCTAGTTGTCCCATAATTGTGACCTTCTATGTCCTAAATAAAGATGCTCAATGGCCTGAAGGCCTTATTAAATGAGGGTTCGGCTGGCAGTCTCGAAAGTAGACGGCATTCTACACAGTGTAACCAAAAGTGACAAACTAAACGCCCGCATTTGCGACAGTTGACCGTATTGGCCTATTAGACGTTTATTTACCGCTTCCAGTTACAGCGGAATCATGGCTGTGCGCCCACAATTCTCGCTAGCGGGAAACTTACCAGCGCTGTCACTTTCTTGAGTTATTTCGGGCATAATAAGCGATCAGTATTTGACAGCATCGCATCGCTTTTTGCCCGCTTGGCGGCCGGCTCAGCTCAGTCCTGGTCTGCATCACATTGACTAGTCGCACTCGCAACTGAACCGCAGCCGCACAGATTCAGGCCGAAAATCCCTGCCAATATGTCGGCCATGCAGCAAAGGAAACCCGTATGAACGCAAAACCGAAAAACTTTCTCGATAAAATCAATGAACTGGATACTCGAAGCGGGAATCATTTTCCGAATTCTCGCAAGCTCTATGTAGAAGGTAGTCGAGCTGATCTAAAAGTACCAATGCGAGAGATAACCCTTACTCCAACCGAGACGGAAAATGGGCTGGAACAGAACCCTCCGCTTTGTGTCTACGATTCCTCCGGTATCTATTCCGATAGCGAGGCGAAGCCAGACCTGCGCGCCGGTTTGCCAGCCATTCGTGCGCCATGGATCGAGGAAAGAGGCGATACCCAGCTATTGGATGAGGTGAGTTCCACCTTCGGGCAGGCCAGACAGAGTGACATCAATACAGCGCACCTGCGCTTCGAGCATCTGCGCAAGCCGCGTCGCGCCAAGGCCGGTGCCAATGTTTCACAGTTGCACTATGCCAGGCAGGGCATCATCACGCCCGAGATGGAGTACATCGCCATTCGCGAGAACATGTCGAACCTGCAAGCGATGCAGAAAGATCAACCGGCGGGACAGCACGAAGGGCGCTCCTTCGGTGCCAGCATTCCTGCCGAGATCACTCCGGAGTTCGTGCGCTCTGAGGTGGCCAGGGGTCGAGCGATCATTCCTGCGAACATCAATCATCCAGAAGTCGAACCGATGATCATCGGTCGCAACTTTCTGGTGAAGGTGAACGCTAATATTGGCAATTCGGCGCTGTCCTCCTCCATAGAAGAAGAAGTAGAGAAGCTGGCCTGGTCTGCACTGTGGGGTGCGGATACCGTGATGGATTTGTCCACCGGCAAGAATATCCATGAAACGCGCGAATGGATTATCAGAAACTCCATGGTGCCAATCGGTACCGTCCCAATCTATCAAGCCCTGGAGAAAGTAGACGGTGTCGCTGAAGATCTGAACTGGGACATTTACCGAGATACTTTAATCGAACAAGCCGAGCAAGGCGTGGACTACTTCACGATCCATGCCGGGGTACTACTACGCTATGTACCGCTTACCGCGAAACGGGTAACCGGCATCGTATCTCGCGGTGGGTCGATCATGGCCAAGTGGTGTCTGGCACACCATCAGGAGAGCTTTCTCTACACTCACTTCGAAGATATCTGCGAGATAATGAAGGCCTACGATGTGTCATTCTCCCTCGGCGATGGTCTGCGTCCCGGTTCGATCGCGGATGCGAATGATGCGGCACAGTTCGGTGAGCTGGAAACGCTGGGTGAGCTGACCAAGATTGCCTGGAAACACGATATTCAAACCATGATAGAAGGGCCTGGTCATGTGCCCATGCACATGATCAAGGAGAATATGGAGAAGCAGTTAGAAGTGTGCGACGAGGCACCTTTCTATACTCTGGGGCCGCTGACAACCGATATAGCCCCCGGCTATGATCACATTACCTCGGGCATTGGTGCGGCGATGATTGGCTGGTTCGGCTGCGCCATGCTGTGCTATGTGACTCCCAAGGAGCACCTCGGCTTGCCCAACAAGCAAGACGTTAAAGATGGCCTGATGGCCTACAAGATTGCCGCTCACGCCGCAGACCTGGCGAAAGGACACCCTGGCGCACAGCTCAGAGACAATGCTATCTCCAAGGCGCGTTTCGAATTCCGTTGGGAGGATCAATTCAATATCGGCCTAGATCCAACCACCGCGCGAGCCTTCCACGACGAAACCCTGCCGAAACAGTCCGGCAAGGTGGCACATTTCTGTTCCATGTGTGGCCCGAAGTTCTGTTCGATGAAGATCTCTCAGGAAGTGCGAGATTATGCCGCGAAGAAAGAACTGGAGGATGTGGACGCGGCGCTGCAGTCCGGCATGGAAGAGATGGCGGAGGAATACAATCAGCAGGGGCGCAAGCTCTATCACAAAGTCTAAAGCCTGCATCAGCTAAGCGGCCAAGCGGGTTCTAGTCGAGTCCGCTTGCCAGATAAGAAGAGAGTGCATCCAGGCAGGAATGGGCGAGCGTCTTGCTGCGTTCACCCGACCAGCCGTATTTCTCATCCGGCGTGGCGGTCGTGTCTTTGAAGGGCATCTCCAGTGTCATGGCAAGGCAGCCATGGTTGTGAGCAGTCTGCGCCGTACTCATCGTTAAATTTGCGGTGCCGGGTGCCTTGGCTGGATACCCTTTCTCGGTTTGAAAATCGGTATTTAACTGGGCGAGTTTGTTCTTGTAGAAATCCAGTTGCGCCTGCTTCGCTGCATCCCACTCAGCAAGTCCTTCCGTGCCTGCGATAAAACAATACGGCAGGGATTCATCGCCGTGGACATCGAGAAGGAAGTCCACGCCAATTTCTGCCATGGCCTGTTTCACCAAATAAACTTCCGGGCTCGCATCTATTTCAGGATTGGCCCATTCCCGATTCAGGTTTCTGCCTGCGGCATTGGTGCGAAGGTGCCCCCGT
Organism: Pseudohongiellaceae bacterium; assembly: GCA_040880325.1. Taxonomy (GTDB): domain Bacteria; phylum Pseudomonadota; class Gammaproteobacteria; order Pseudomonadales; family Pseudohongiellaceae; genus UBA9145. The sequence goes on along the minus strand of JBBDIR010000048.1, from coordinate 80,350 downwards.
CTGCTGCCATCGGGATTCATATTTGGCATCAGATAGACATTGCATTGGCTCAGGAGCTTTTGTGTCTGTGCATTGCTTTCATCCAGCAGGCGTTCGAGACATCCTTCCATCCACCACTCGGCCATAGACTCACCGGGATGTTGTCTGGCGATAAGCCAGCAGTTTTTCTTCGCAGGCTCATTCTGATTAGAAGACACCCTAAGCAGATCGAGATCCTGACCATCCAGCGTCTGACCTAGCACCCGCAGTGAGCAGCGAGGGGACAACAGGCTTTGTGCCACCAAATCGGCGTGGCGTTCCATAGAGTAGGGAGCGAAATAGGCAAAGTACACCGAATCGTACTCGGGCGTGAACTCGATAATCAGCTTCTCTTCGTTCAACTCAGTGGGGTATCTCAACCAGTTGTTACGGTCATAGGAATAGCAGACGCGGTAGTTCTCGAACCCGGGTGGATAGGCGGCACCTCCCGCGTTGAGCAGCTTCAGTGTGCAGGGGACTCCCTTGGCACCACTGAGCCGAAAGTAGAACCATTGATAAAACTGAGAGTCTTTATCGGAGCGAATTTGCAGCTGGATATCACTAGCGTCAGCGCAGCTTAGCACCTCTATATTGCCTGCATCGAAGTTCTGGCTTATAAACACATTGATCCTTTTCACGAAAATCTGGTTAATTAGCGGTTGTCAGCTTACTGGTATTTGTTATCATTGCCGACCCTTTTTTTTAGCAAACGAGAACTCTTATGTCGGTAAACACTGACAATTTAAACATCGGCTCGAACGAAGCGCTGATTACACCTGCACAGTTAAAAGCAGAATTGCCTTTGGCGGGTGCCGCACTGGATTCAGTGCAATTGGCGCGCAGCACTATCTTCTCAATCCTGGACCGGAAAGACCCGCGCCTGTTTGTCGTCGTGGGGCCTTGTTCGATTCACGATACCGACGCCGCAATGGACTACGCGAAGCGACTGCGGCAGCTAGCCGATAAAGTTCAGGACACATTATATATAGTAATGCGTGTTTATTTCGAGAAGCCGCGGACTTCGATTGGTTGGAAAGGGCTGATCAATGATCCCTATCTCGATGATTCATTCAAGATTGAAGACGGGCTGCGCAAAGGCAGAAAATTGTTATTGGATATTGTCGAGCTTGGCCTGCCTACCTCCACCGAAGCGCTGGATCCTATCTCGCCTCAATATATGCAAGACGTTATCGCCTGGTCGGCTATCGGTGCGCGCACGACAGAATCTCAGACTCATCGAGAGATGTCTTCCGGGCTTTCCTCGGCGGTAGGTTTCAAGAACGGCACCGATGGTGGCCTGACAGTCGCCGTCAATGCCATGCAATCGGTTTCCAGTCCGCATAGATTTCTCGGTATCAACGCTGACGGTCAAGTGTCCGTTGTAACCACTAAAGGTAATCCCTATGCACATGTCGTGCTGCGTGGCGGTGGTCAGGGTCCGAACTACGATACTGTGCATGTGGCGCAATGTGAGAAGGCGCTACTCGATGGGGGCGTCAACAGTAATATCATGATCGATTGCAGTCATGCCAATTCGAGCAAGGACCCAGACGTGCAGCCATTGGTGTTAAAGGATATTAGTCATCAGATCCTCGAAGGCAACAAGTCGATCATCGGCGTCATGCTCGAGAGTAATATCAATCACGGCAACCAATCGATTCCGAAAGATCTCAGCGAATTGAAGTATGGGGTTTCGGTGACGGATGCCTGCATGGATTGGGAAACGACTGAGCGCGCGCTGCTGGAGATGGCAGATAAATTGCGCGACCTGCTACCAACTAGATAGTCGTATGTCTCAAAATGACGAGCCGGGCTGGGATAGAAATTCCAGCTCCTCGGCCGTCGACTCTCTTCCCAGGATTTCATTGCGGTGTGGGTAGCGGCCGAAACGGTCGATTATATCCTTGTGCTTCACCTCGAAGTTGAAGTTGTCTTCCAGGCCGGGTTGATCGAATAGGAAAAGCGCGATCTCGTGAATCTCCTGCGACTCGCTATGCATGAATGGCATATACAGGAACGCTCGTTTGAACGTGTCCAGTTTCCTGTCGAATTTCTTTCGAATTGCTTCCTGCGCTAGTACGAGGGCGAGAGTATCGGTCGCGAAGGCAGCGGGGCTGTCGCGAAACATATTCCGTGAGAACTGATCCAATACGATTATCTCGGCCAGAGCATCCAACGGATGCTCGCGCCAGGCATAAAGCAGTCCCTGGGCAGCATGTTGGTGTATCTTGCCAAATCTACTGCGTATCAATTCATCAAATTCGGGGTCTTTGACGAATCGTTGCTTGGGTTCGATGTCCTCAAACCAGAATTGAATTACTTCGGTGGCAGACAAGAAAGTTCCTGGATAAAGAGTGTGCTCAATACTCTTTATCGACAGTCCCCGCCGCATTATTAGAAAAGTGGACGGAAGGATTTAGTTTTGATCGATCCTCTAAATGGATCAAAATTAAATCTCTCCGGCCTCTTTATCAGGCCGTGCTGGCAAAGGCGATCTTCATAGGCTCCTGTTCTCTGCGCCCTAGCGTTAGCCACTTCTGTACGAAGGGGTTGTCCAGTAGTGTCTGCGTGTAGGTGTGGGCCTCTTGACTGAGCTGTGCACCGTAGATATCGAAGCAGGCGGCTACTGGAGCGTACATGCAATCGGCGATAGAGAAACGGCCATAGAGGTAGTTCCCGTTTTCACCGAACTTGCGGCGGCAGCAACTCCAGATTGCATCGATTCTGGCGATCTCATCGAACAGCTCTGGCGATGGCTTGAGCTTGTAAGAGGCTTTGCAGTTGAGTGGCCACTCTTTTTTCAGGTGGGGGAACTCGGAATGAACCTCCGCGCTAATCGATCTGGCGCTGGCCCGACGCTTCGGGCTGGCAGGCCAAGCCGCGCCATCCAGAAATTGTTCCGAGATATACTCGCAAATAGCCAGAGAATCCCAAACAGTTACCTCTCTGTGTAATAGCACGGGGACTTTAAGGGAGGGCGAATAGGGGCCGAGCTTCTCCGCTGTATTGTCTTGATACAAGCTGATCTGAATTTCCTCGAAGTCCACATCGAACATCTTCAACAAGAGCCAGGGACATAGGGACCACGAAGAATAATTTTTGTTACCAATAACCAGTCTGAGGTCTTTCATTTTTGTAACTCCAATTTTCCGACTGAGTCGTCTCACCAATAAATCTGACAATGGTGATCTACTCTCCGTCAGGGTTCTGTGTGAGCATCGAGGCGCTGTTGTCGCGAAGGCGAACGATGACGCGGCGATCGAAAAAATCAGATTCGAAATTCTGGGTTGAATTCAGTGGTCGAGTCTCACCGTAGGCTATGGTCTTGATCGAAGAATTCTGAATACCCTTGTTGCTCAAAAATTGCTTTACGGCATTTGAGCGCTCGCGTGAGAGACGCAGATTAAGTTCAGCCTCTCCATTTCGGTCGGCGTAGCCGGTGATCTCAACTCTCGCAGCGGGCATCTGTTCGGCGATCTTGATAAGGCTGGCAAGCTGTTCTTCGTAGTGAGATTCGATCTTACTGGAACCGCTGCGAAAATTTAGCGACAGCACAGTATTGTCGCAGCAAGGAGAAGCTGGCATCGAGATATTGGCAGGATAGACTCGAGCGCGATCGCGGGATAATTCTTCGAGTTGCTGCTGCGCTAGTTGATGTCTGGATTCCATCGCCTCATTCTCCTCTTGCAAGGCGGCGAGCCTAAGTTGGTTTTCATAGAGGTTTGTCTGGAGTTCGCCGACTTCGGCTCTGGCTCTCCATCCATCTCCAGCCAGCGCACCAAATGCAGCGCCGAGGATGACCCCGGGTGGGCCTCCGGCGATTCCACCGAGGATGGCACCACTGAGAAACCCTGTGGTCTCTTCCTTGGAGGAAGGAGTTTGATAGTCTGCGCGTTGTGAATCGGCAACAGCAGTGGCTGAAACGATGCTAAATACAAGGGCGAGGGTAGTTTGCTTGATCATTTTGCTAATCCTGATTAGTAGTGGAACAATTTTTGGGTTATTGAAGTCTAATATTCTGTAGTATCGGTTTGGGAACACCTCGGCCGAGTTGGCCAGGCAATATCCAGTGAGAGTATTAAACAAAAGGTTTATTGCCCCGAAAGGCACGGAAAAAGGCCATGTCGTGATTAAATATGGCAGAATCATGGCAATCGTCATGGAGTGAGATTTGTCACTCTGTTAAATCCTTCAATTTCGGTATAGTCGCCCTAAATCCTTTACCTTCAATGACTTAGCGATCGAGAGAATAAAATGAGCAGACGAATAGCCATCGTCGAGGACGAGGCTGCGATTCGAGAGAACTATGCGGATGTATTGCGCAAGCAAGGCTATGAAGTGCAGACCTTCGCGAATCGAAAATCCGCAATGGCGGCATTCGATATCCGACTTCCGAATCTGGCAATAATCGATATCGGCCTTGAGAATGAGATAGACGGGGGTTTCACCCTGTGTCAGGCGCTGCGATCACTCTCCGACACACTACCGATAATATTCCTGACAGCACGGGACAATGACTTCGATACGGTGAGCGGATTGCGTATGGGGGCGGACGACTATCTAACTAAAGATATTAGTCTGCCTCATCTGACGGCGAGAATCGCCGCGCTGTTTCGCAGGTTGGATGTAATCGATCAGCCGCCATCGCCAGAGAGCTTGTTGCACCGTGGTAAGCTTTCTCTCGATATCGGACGCCTGACGATACAATGGGACAGCCAAGCTGTTGCCCTCACTGTAACGGAATTTTGGATGGTGCACGCCTTGGCAAAATATCCGGGCCACGTGAAGAGCCGTCAGGTGCTGATGCAGGAATCGAAAATCTTCGTAGACGGCAGCACCATTACTTCTCACATTAAAAGAATTCGCAAGAAGTTTATGCTTCTCGACGAGGAGTTCGATTGCATAGAGACAGTCTACGGAATGGGCTACCGCTGGAACATAACGCCTGAAACTGCCAATTAACTACTCATGAGCCTTACGTTTAGAAATCCATTTGGGATTCGATTCAAGCTGGTGTTTCTATCCAGCTTCTTGTTGGTTATTCCCTGGCTTGGTTATCAGTACATACTGGAGATGGAACAAGTACTGCGGCGCGGTCAGGAACAGACTGTTCTGGGAACAGCACAGGCCCTGGCCACCGCCTTGAATGAAAGGCCGGAACTGTTTAACGAAGGTCGTTACACGCCGGCCCGACGCAGTGAAGATCTTTACGTCTACCCTATTTTTTCCGCTCTCTCGCTCGACGATGACACCCTTACTGACTGGGGCGATTACCAACAGTACGAAGTTAAATTTACCGACAAAGATCAGCTGCGTACCGAGTTAAACCCATCTCGTTACTATGGTCTCGGTGAAACCCTTAGCTTTCGTAATATGGTGGGTGAACATAACGGCTCGTTGTATGCCTATTTCAAGGTAGTAGACGACAAGATAGTCTATCGTAGCCGCGACGCGCTGAGTGTTCATCGAAGCGATTTCCTCGAAATTACCATGCTGTCGAAAGAAGGGAATTCTATCAATCGCTATGTGGTTGCTCCGCATGAGCCAGAGTTCCTGTATCCTTTCAATGTGGGAGAGGGCTATAGCAATCCAGTTCACGAAGAAAGAATCAGTGGTCAGTGGTACGAATCGAACGACGGCTATGATATCGAGTTACAGATTCCGATGGACATGTTAGGCGACAGGCTTGGCTTCGCTATCTATGATGTTGACGACGCCGAGATGCGAAATGTGAAAGCAGTGGTGGCGACTTATCGAGTGGCGGACGCGGAACGGCTCGGATCTCTAAGATTGCCTACGCCGGAGATCGACAGGATTGTCGACGGCATGGGGCACAATAATTCACGAAACCAGGTAGTAGATAGAAGTGGCAGAGTTCTGCTATCGGTTGGCGATATTCAATCTGCAACTGGGCTATTGTTGACTTCGATGTCAGATGAGCAGCCGGTAAACAAATATTGGCTCTATGTGCAGAATAAGATACTGAACCCCCTGTACTACCAGTTTCTAACCAAGCCGAGCAACGACTTTATCGACGACCTGTACTCCGATGTAAGTCGAGAGGGCGCGCATATCGATTCTGCTCTTCAGGGCGAGGCGGCAACGCAGTTCCGTACCCTTACCGATTCCCAGACCCGACTACTGGAGGCGGCACATCCGATTCTCGCAAACGGAGAGATCATGGGCGCTGTTGTAGTCGATCAAAACATGAATGGATTGAGAACGTTTCGAAATCAGGCCATGGAAGGACTATTCAACACCATGCTCGCGGTAATGCTGGTGGTAACGCTTGGCTTGTTTTTCTCTGCCTCAAGGATTTCATCCCGCATCCGTGGCTTGCGAAATCAGGCCGAAGGCATCATCGGTGATACCGGGCGCATTCAAAACTCGATCATCCCAACGCAAAATTCGGACGAGATCGGTGACCTGTCTCGTAGCTTTTCCAACATTGTCGATCGGCTAACGCAGTATACAAACTATCTTGAAAATATGTCGTCGCGCCTGTCGCATGAGCTACGCACTCCCGTGACGGTCGTTAGGTCGTCGCTAGAAAATCTGGGGTTAACCGCAACCAATCATGAATCCGCGGTCTACATCGAGCGCGCTGAAGAAGGCATCAGGCGGCTCAACCTCATTCTCACCAATATGAGCGAGGCAACTCGTCTGGAGCAGATGCTGGAAACCTCGGAGAAGGAAAAGATTGATCTGAGCAAAGTCCTGCCTGGTTGTGTCGAGGGCTATAAACTTGCGTATCCCGAGTCCAGGTTTCAGCTCGATATTAGCCCGCACCCCATGTTTATAAATGGCGTACCAGAATATATAGCACAGTTGTTAGATAAATTGATTGCGAACGCCGTTGAGTTTTCATACGACAACCAAGCCATTACCGTCTTCAGTCGTACCTTAAGAGACCACGCGATTATCAAGGTATCCAATGCCGGGCCGTATTTACCAGAGGAAATGAAAGACAGGCTGTTTGAGTCGATGATTTCGGTTAGATCGCAAGAGAAGCAGGATCAACCGCATCTGGGGATGGGCTTGCATATAGCCAGACTAATTACTGAGTTTCACGGCGGACAGATTCGTGCGGAGAACCGGCAGGATCGAGAAGGCGTGGCTATTACCGTTGTAATTCCACTGTTCTATCGCTAACAAGGCCTGCGTAAACACTTTGCGGGTACCGCCCTCTTACTTGCCAGTGTAGTACTTCTTCGCATTCTCTTTCACGACCGGTGAGTCGCTAGCCCAGGCATGGCATGTATCCAGTACCAGGGGTCGTTTGCTGCTGTTGCTCACATCTGAGTCTGCCTTGTTCTTTCGATGCTTCAATAGCGGCCAAATAGTCTGCATCGCCACAGTCGCCATAGGGAAGAGTAGCTCGGTCAGGTGTGTGCAACCCTCGACTCCGCCGACTTTCATCCTTATGGCCTTGCGCCACCCGGCTCCCATCTGAATGCCAATCAATGACCTGTAGTTTGGAGTAATACTCGGGCACATCTCGAAGGGGCTGTTGTCTGTCACCGCTATGACATCCTGGATCACGAAGCTGTCGTCTATGGTCACCCGTAGCAACATCTCGTGAAGAGGCTCACCTATGGGAACCTCCCCCCTCCAATTGTTGCTGAACCGATAGGTCTTCTTATCAGTCATATGCGCTTCGATATCCCATAGGCCATCTTCGCGCTCGTAGCCTCGATAGTCGATGGCACGGGTATGAACATGTTTACGAGCATTAGATTCTGGCAATGGCATAGTCTTACCTTGTTTCTCCAACGGCCTGCGCCGGCCGCTGTTCATATGTTCTGGACGAGTAGCGCTATTGAGAACGCTGTCTGCAAACTGAGAGTATAGCGTAAGAGGGATTTATTGTGTGATCTGCCCTACTATATAAGGCATAATGCTCGATCAGTTGAAAGAGGAGATACGAAATGACTACAGCTAGTGCACGCCATATCCTGGTGCAGACAGAAGACGAATGTAACACGCTCAAGGATCGAATAAACGGCGGTGAAGATTTCGCCGAAGTAGCGAAAGAGCATTCAAGCTGCCCCTCTAAAGCACAAGGCGGCGATCTCGGACAGTTTGGGCCAGGCATGATGGTGAAGGAATTCGACGAAGTGGTATTCAGCGCAGATATAAATTCTCTGCAAGGTCCAGTCAAGACTCAATTCGGTTATCATCTTCTGGAAGTAACCAGTCGCGAAGACTGAAGCAACAAGCTTTACCCTTTCTTTCGTAAAATACAAAGCGGCACAATACACAGTTTAGCCTTCAATGCATTTCTATCGGAAACTAGCTATCGAAGGCTAGGCTGCCAATCAAATGAGCAAAGAATTGAAAGAATTCAGTGACGAGGATGTGGAGATCGTATCCAGATCTCTGGTACACGGTGGCTTCCTTCGTGTCGAGCAGTTGTGGCTGCGCCATCGTCTGTTCTCCGGCGAATGGAGCGAAGTCTTTCTTCGAGAGTTGCAATTACGGCATCCAGCTGTTGGTGTGCTGTTGTTCGATCCGATCCTCGATACGTTGTTACTGGTGCGTCAATTCCGCGTCGGCATGTTTGGCGAAGCGGCAAACTCATGGCCGATAGAGATAGTTGCGGGCATGGTGGATAGTTCAGAGCAGCTGCATGAAGTTGCACTGCGCGAATCGAAAGAAGAATCAAACTGCGTACCTACCGAGCTTATAAAAATCTGCGAATATTATAACAGCCCCGGCGCCACCAATGAGAAGATTACTCTCTATTGTGGGCGTATAGACAGCAGCCATGCCGGTGGCGTTTACGGGTCGAAATCGGAGCATGAGGATATCGAGGTTCAGCTATTCAGTTACGACGACGCCATGCAGATGCTCGACAGCGGGCAGATCAATAACGCCATGACCCTGGTCTCATTGCAGTGGTTGCAACTGCATCGTCAGGACCTGCTGGATCGCTGGATATAGGTGCTCGGCAGGGCTTAGAGGCGCTTGGGGCGTCTGAATCACCGCTAATTGGACAAATCTTGATCACTTCCGGCGCAATGTTAGATCAATTGGCTCGCAAAAAGGCTTTAAAACGTTACAATTGAACTTTATTGCGTCTATGGTCAAGTGAAATAGTCACCTGACCGAAGTTAGTTTACGCATCAACGAAATTCACAGAAAGAGCAGAGGTTCGCTTGCTGCGAGTCCTATAGATGCACTGAGAGAACATGGTGAAAAGTAGCTACAGTGTCGACTTGATCAAGCAGATGGCTGAATGCGATGCCAACTATATTAGACTGATTAAGCTGGTGCCTCATCTGCAAGCCTATCGCGACAATTCGTTTGCCGAGTTGGCGATGCTCGAAAATTCAGGCCACGAGAGAGCGATCATCGAAAAGCTTAAGAGAAGTGATGAGCCGGAAAAATTACTTGAGGGATTGTTTGTCGAATTCTGTATTGCCGACGAAACAAGTTTTGGTGGAAAAGTCACAGTCGAGATTGAAATAGTAGAGGCGTTTAAATACACCACGACATTAGAGATTCGACAGAAGCCTGTGCTAGAGAAATGGATGACGAACCCCTCCATGCTGGTTCGAGCTTATCACGACGCGAGTACTGCTGAAGTAATCTCCTACCAAGGGCATAAAAATCTGCAGGCGCGATATGAACAACCGAACGCAAACATGTATCACTGCGATGAAAAGATGCAGGTGAATAAATTCTTGGGCGAATGGCTAAGTCATAGTCTGAAAGTTGGCCGCAGCACGGAATTGGTTAGCATCACATAAACCTAATAATAATCGTCAATGGCAGTCATGACCTTACTGACCACACAGAATCCGATCAAGCTTACTCAGATCACTGATATTCACCTTTACGGCGCACCGTCGGGTACGCTATTGAAGATGAATACCAATGAAACATTTGGTCATGTGGTGGAATTAGTTAAGGAGCATGAGAAAGAGATTGATCTCGTATTGGCGACCGGTGACATCGCGCAAGATGCCTCCGAGGCAGCTTACGGGAATTTTCTTAGAATAATTGCGACGCTTGACGCGCCGTTCAGGTGGATACCCGGTAATCATGACAACGCGGCGGTAATGACTGTAATGGCCGCGGGTACGAGCGCTAACGAGAAAACGATACAATTGAATAATTGGTTAATCGTCTTGCTCGATTCGAGTATTCTTGGGCAGGTTCATGGAAAACTGGCACAGACTGAAACCAATTTCTTATCTAGTGCTTTGCGCGCGGCGGAACAGGATGAAAGTATCGAGCACTGCCTGGTTACGATGCATCACAATCCAGTGCCAGGTAATTCGGCATGGATGAAAGATATTGGGCTGGAGAATGGCAAGGAGTTTTTCGAAATAGTAAAGACTTACAGTAAAGTGAGATGTGTCTTGTATGGGCACATTCATCAGGAATTAGATTTTGAACACAGAGGTATTAGATGCCTGTGCACTCCGTCGACCTGTATTCAGTTTAAACCCAAAGTGACTAGCTTCTCCCTCGACAGAGTCAATCCGGGATATCGATCTTTGCGACTGTTTGCGGACGGCAACATCGAATCAGAGGTACGAAGGGTGTCCGGCGAGACTTTCGAAGCAGATTACAGTAGCCCTGGCTACTAACCGCCACAGAGAAATTTCAAGTGCCTGTTCAACCGCATGTGCTATACCTGCACGGCTTCCTCAGTTCACCTAAGTCTTATAAGGCTCAACAGACTCTGGCCTATTGCAATCGCGTGGGCCTTGGTAAAAGAATAACGATTCCTGCGATGCGGCTTGGCCCGGCAGACACTATCGCTCAGCTTCACGCGCTGATAGCGGATATAGGCTCAGACAACCTTGTGTTAATGGGCAGTTCACTCGGTGGTTACTACGCCACCTATCTCTCGGAGTTCTATCGAGCGCCCACCGTTTTGATCAATCCTGCGGTGAGGCCTTTTGAGTTGTGGGAATCCCATCTCGGCGAGAATCGGAACTATTACTCGGACGAGATTCATGTAGTGACTGGGGAGCACATAGATGAACTTCGACAGATTGAGGTTAAAAGGCTGTCTGAACCGTCAAATTTCAAAGTTTATCTTCAGACCTCAGATGAGACACTGGACTACCGACAGGCGCTGGAAAAATATTCAGCAATCCACTGCGTAGTGCGAGAGAATGGCAGTCACAGCTTTGAGAATTTTGAGCAGGAAATACCCGCTATGTTTGACTTCCTCCTATCAAGAATTAGCGGAAATAAGCGATAAAATACTATTGGGCCTCAGTAAAAAAATCAGGCTTCCAAACAACCCGTTTCAGGCACCCTAGAAGCCAGAACGCAGTGAGAATTAATTCATGAGTAATACCTACAACGCTGATGCCATCGAAGTACTTACCGGTCTGGATCCGGTAAGAAAACGGCCCGGCATGTACACCGATACAACTCGCCCAAATCATCTCATTCAGGAGGTGATTGATAACAGTGTCGATGAGGCTCTCGCCGGCCATGCCAGCCATCTGGACCTGCAACTCAATAAAGATGGTTCGGTCGAGGTGAGCGACGACGGCCGCGGCATGCCTGTCGATACACACAAGGGCGAAAAAGTGAGCGGGGTAGAGCTCATACTTACTCGACTTCATGCCGGTGGTAAATTCTCTAACAAGAACTACCAATATTCCGGAGGCTTGCATGGAGTAGGGGTGTCAGTTGTGAATGCGCTGTCCAAGACCCTGGAAGTTATCGTAAAACGAGACGGCAAAGTCTACGCCATGTCATTCGCCGGTGGCGAAAAAGTCTCCGAGTTGAAGGCAATCGATACCGTAGGCAAGCGAAATACTGGCACAACGGTTAAGTTCCTGCCCGATGAGAAGTATTTCGACTCGGTCAAGATATCCATACCCCGCCTGAAACACGTCCTGCGCGCCAAGGCGGTTCTCTGTTCCGGCTTACGTGTCAGTTTTGTCGACAATACAGTGAGCGCCGATAAGGCGCAGAGTGAACAGTGGTGCTTCGAAGACGGTCTCATCGACTATCTAACACAGTCCACCGCGGAGTATGAAACGCTCCCGAAGGAGCCATTCTATGGTTCGGTACAGGGCAATGACGAGGCCGTAGACTGGGCTATTCAATGGTTACCGGAAGGTGGCGAAGTTACTGGCGAGAGCTACGTAAACCTCATTCCCACCCCATTGGGTGGCACCCACGTCAGTGGATTACGCACCGGATTGCTGGATGCGCTGCGCGAATTTTGTGATTTCAGAAACCTGTTACCCCGAGGCCTGAAACTAACCGGAGACGACGTCTGGGATAAGTGCTGCTATGTCTTGTCCTCCAAGCTCATGGATCCGCAATTCTCTGGCCAGACCAAGGAACGACTGTCGTCACGGCAGTGCGCCGTGTTTGTCGCGGGCGTGGTCAAGGATTCCTTCGGTCTCTGGCTGAATCAGCACACCGACGAGGCAGAGGCGATCGCCGAACTGTGCATAAGCAATGCACAGGTCAGATTGAAAGCGAGCAAGCAGGTGGCGCGCAAGAAAGTCACATCGGGTCCGGCATTGCCGGGCAAGCTCGCGGACTGCTCTACACAAGACGTGATGTCCGGCGAGCTATTTCTGGTCGAGGGTGATTCGGCGGGCGGTTCTGCCAAGCAGGCACGGGATCGAGAGTTTCAAGCGATCCTGCCGCTTCGCGGCAAGATACTCAATACCTGGGAGGTAGACTCCAGTGAGATACTGGCCTCACAGACTGTACATGATGTGGCGGTCGCGCTGGGAGTAGATCCCGGCACAAACGATATCGACGGGCTGCGCTATGGCAAGATCTGCATCCTGGCGGATGCGGATTCCGATGGCTTGCATATTGCGACTCTGCTCTGCGCCTTGTTCGTCAAACACTTCAGGCCACTGGTAGAGGGCGGCTTCATTTATGTTGCCATGCCACCACTGTTTCGTATCGATGTTGGCAAGGAAGTCTACTATGCGCTGGACGAGGATGAGAAAAATGGCATCCTCGATCGAATTGCCGCGGAGAAGAAGCCCGGCAAGGTAAATGTACAACGCTTTAAGGGATTGGGTGAGATGAATCCCTTACAGCTGCGCGAAACCACCATGGCGACTGATACGCGAAGGCTGGTTCAGCTGACTCTGGAAGAAGATCCAACATCGAAGAAGAAGACCAGCACCTTTCAGATGATGGACCTATTGCTGGCGAAGAATCGATCGTCTGATAGAAAATCATGGCTCGAGGCCAGTGGCAGTCGTGCCGATTTTGCGGAATAGAAATTGAAACGGCGAGCTGATGTACTCGCCGCCTTATCAAAATATTTTACCACCAAGATGTAAACAGAGAATTCAATGAACGAAGATATCACACTCAGTGAAGATGGCGTCGAGCAAATTGCGTTAAAGACTTACACGCAGCAGGCCTATCTAAACTATTCGATGTACGTAATCAATGACCGGGCCCTGCCCAATATAGGCGACGGCCTGAAACCCGTACAGCGTCGTATCGTCTATGCGATGTCGGAGCTTGGCTTGAAGGCGAGTGCAAAGTTCAAGAAATCCGCGCGAACCATCGGCGATGTTATCGGCAAGTTTCATCCACACGGCGACTCGGCCTGTTATGAAGCCATGGTATTGATGGCGCAACCGTTTACCTACCGTTACCCGCTCGTAGATGGGCAGGGCAACTGGGGCTCGCAAGACGATCCCAAGTCATTCGCCGCCATGCGCTATACCGAATCTCGTTTGCAGGGTTATGCCGATGTGCTGCTCGGCGAATTGGGTCAGGGCACTGTCGATTGGAAGGCTAATTTCGATGGTACCTTAGAAGAACCGGAAGTATTGCCAGCACGCTTACCCAATGTCTTGCTCAATGGTGGTAGCGGCATCGCCGTCGGCATGGCGACCGATATCCCTCCGCACAATCTGAAGGAAGTGGCGGCGGCATGTATTCACCTTCTGGATAATCCTAAAGCGACGATTAAAGACTTATGCAAGATCATCAAGGGGCCGGATTATCCGACAGAGGCCGAGCTGATCACGCCAAAGGACGAGATCGAAGAGTTATACAAGACTGGACGTGGTTCCTTAAAAGCCCGCGCGACTTATTTTAAAGAAAATGGCGAGATTGTAATCAACGCACTGCCTTATCAGGTCTCGGGTGCGAAAGTTTTAGAACAGATTGCCGCGCAGATGCACAAGAAGAAGCTGCCCATGGTGGTTGATCTACGGGACGAGTCGGATCACGAGAATCCAACACGTATAGTTATCGTTCCAAAATCGAATCGTGTTGATATCGATGCCATCATGTCTCACCTTTATTCGACCACCGATCTGGAGAAAAACTACCGCGTTAATTTCAATATGATCGGGATTAACAAGCGGCCTCAAGTAAAAGACTTAGTCAGCCTGTTGAAAGAATGGATTCAGTTTCGTACCGAGACCGTACGCCGCCGCTTACAATTTCGTCTGGATAAGATTCTCGATCGCATGCATATATTGGAAGGCTTACTGATCGCCTTCTTGAATATAGACGAAGTGATTAAGATTATCCGTAAGGAAGACAAGCCGAAGCCGGCACTGATCAAGAAATTTAAAATCTCAGACCGGCAGGCTGAGGCAATCCTCGAATTGAAGTTGCGTCAACTGGCAAAACTCGAAGAGATCAAGATCACGGCCGAACAGAAAGAGTTAGCGGCCGAGAGAAAGACGCTGGAACAATTGCTTAAATCTGCCGCGCGACTGAAGACATTTATCAAGAGCGAGATCAAGGCCGATGCCGACAAGTTCGGCGACAAGCGACGTACACCGATTGTTGTCAGAGAGGAAGCGAAGGCATTCAGCGAGGTTGAGTTAATCTCCACCGAACCGGTCACCATCGTGTTGTCTGTCAGAGGCTGGGTGCGCGCGGCCAAGGGGCATGACGTGGATCCGGCCTCGCTGCAGTACAAGTCCAGTGACTCCTTTAAGATAGCGGCGCGCGGTAAGAGCAATCAGCTCGCCATCTTTATGGACTCTACCGGCCGTGCCTATTCCCTTGCGGCCCATAGCCTACCTTCGGCGCGCGGTCAGGGTGAGCCACTATCGGGGAAAGTAAACCCGCCTTCCGGCGCGACATTCGAAGGAGTCGTAATCGGCGAAGACGACCGCGATGTGTTGTTAGCGAGCGATGCCGGATACGGATTCGTCGGCAAGCTCGGCGACCTGATCAGCAAGAACAAGGCCGGTAAAGCGGTGCTAAGACCGCCAAAAGGGGGAAAGGTTTTAGCCCCGAGAACGGTCGCCGACTATAAAAATGACCTGATCGTCGCTATTACCAATGAGGGGCGCATGCTCATGTTCCCCATTGCCGAACTCCCGCGTCTGGCTAAGGGTAAAGGCAACAAGATTATCAGCATTCCCACGGCTCGCGTCGCGGAGCGCATCGAATTCGTGGTCGCGCTCACGGTGCTTTCAGATAAAGACACGCTTACTGTCCATGCGGGGAAGAGACACCACAATCTTAAGCCAGCAGACCTGGCGCACTACAGAGGTGAGCGCGGGCGACGCGGCAATAAATTACCACGGGGCTTCCAGAACGTAGACAAGGTTGAGGTGATTTCGGCAACACCGGTTACTTAAGAGTTAAATTCTCGAAGCAGGGTGTTTAATCGGCTCTAGAGGCGGTTTTGGTTGCTAATTCGTGGCTTCTCTGTTTATCCTCCTGACAGGATTTACACAACTAACTAAAGGAGTTCAAGATGTTAAAACACTTTCTCGCACCTGCGTCACTTGTCTTTACTATGCTATTTGCCGTTGCTACGCAGGCACAGGATAGTCCGGGTACCGTAATCAACTATGAAATGGCCGAACGGGCCATGGCGGCAGCGCTGGCGGAGGCTCGCCGCAATAACTGGAATCTAACCATCATTGTCGCTGATCATGCTGGCACTCCGGTCATGATTCACCGCATGAATGGTGCCTCCGCGCGTACCTTCGAGATCGCAATGGCCAAGGCGAAGGTGGTGACCGAGACCGGACTGTTCTCGGGCGAGTATGGTCGCCGATTGGCAGCCGGCGAGATCGAAGAGATCGAGGGCGGAATTCACTATGCCGGCGGCGTGCCAGTGATGCTTAATGGTGAGCAAATCGGTGCAGTCACCTCGAGCGGCGCCCAGGGTAGCGAAGACGAACAGGTGTCATTGGTCGGTGCTGCAGCTATTGGTGATTGATAGTGCAAAATTGATAGTGCAAAACAGGCAATTCATGGGGTCGACTAATTTCGTCTGACAACGATTCTGATTATTGAAGATTGTTTCGACCCCATTGTCTGTCGGTGTACCGTAGTGATTCGCTTGTCTGATTTTGCGAGCACTGAGTGCTGTTTATGCACGCCGCGCAGAATAGTTCCACAAGCGAAACAAAACCCATGCTTTCATAGCAGGGTCTGCTTCACAGTAGCTGCGAATAGGTCGTAAGCCAGAGCAACTACTGCCACTTGGGGAAATAGCGCGGCGGATCAAGCCGGCGCACTAATCTAGTCTATATAAAGGGTGACCAACTGAATCGCCTGCCGCTCTAGCAGCAAGCGATAGTCGGACATGGGGGCGTTGCTCAGGTAAGCCTTAATCGGCACGCCGTATTCGACGATAGGATATTCTTCGGCGTCGATTCGGGTGCCTTCACCGGCGTGCTGAAAGCAGTGTTCGCTAATTAGTAGTGAGTTATCCGGTGCCTCGTCACAAAGTTTCCGTGTGGCATCCAGCGTCTTCCCAGTTAGGTTATTCTTGTCTTGCGTCACCGGTGAATACAGCCCACTCACTGCCTGCCCACTGTGAACGGCCAGCTTAAACTTTGCTGCAATATTCTCGCCCTCTATATCGTTCAAATCGCCAATCAATTGCAGAAACAACTGTCCGGAGCAGATCGCATAGAAGGCCTGTTCCTCTTCGAGCTGTTCGGAAGCAAAATTGATTACGACCTCGTGTTCTGCACAGTAGGTAACTTTCCCTGCGTACAACTGCGCGACTTTTCCCGCAAAGAAATAGTATTTGTTTAATAAGTTAACCAGGGTGCTCTCGTCGAGTGTCGATGCTAGGTAATGAAAATTGGCCATCTTGATCGACAACAAAGTCACATCTTGCATTCCATAACTGCTAGACACTGTCTCCCGATACGCCGCTGGCTTGCGCTGCCCAAAATTATCGAGAAAGGTGTTCTGTGCCAGAAATTCGGCGGTGGCATTGAATTGCCTTATCGCCATGCTCAACTCGTTCTGATTGCCAGGCTCCGGACAAGTCTCGATCTGTCCCTTTCGAATATTGCTGATGGCGAAGGCGAGCAGCTTTGCGGGGAAAGTAATTAGATATTGGAAATAAGTATTGATAAGCGTAGCCGCGACAATCAATAGAACAACCGTCGCCGCCAACAAGAAGATAAAGTTGTTCACGATACCGGTCTCGATATAGCTGAGGTCGAGACTTAGCCGCACATAGCCCGCCGTAGAATCGGCTACTGTAATAGGGGCTGAATAATCTGCCCGTACTCGATTCAGCGCAACGGGCAAGGGAATAATTGTCGCAGGCATTTCGGCTTGGCTGCTGGCGGCGGCGATAATCTCGTTGTTGATATTGACTACCGCGATTTCGCTGATTGTGGTGTTTCTTGCAAGCCCCGCGAGGAAAACATTCATGCTGATCAGATCGTTAGCCAGCACCAGCTCCGTGAGTTGTGAGGAGGTTTGTTGTGCAAGCGTGTTGCCTAAATTGTCAGCCTGTTGGCGCAATATGTTTTGCGTATTGTAGTTGCTGATTAGCCAGAAAATACACATGGCAAGAAGCAGCAAGAGGCACACAGCCGTGGCAAACTTTCGAGATATCTGAGAGCTCTTTTTTACTGACGTCGGGATTTCTTCGATGCCTGGTTTAGTCTTGGTGGGATCTTCTTGCAACGCGGCCACTCTTCTAGCTTATTTATCTAGCTTATCTATCTAGCTTATATAGGTTTCTGCACTTAATAGAGCTGCCCTTAAGAATAGCAGCACCTGAGCACATCCCCAATCAGTTTGTGCCTCTGGGGCTATTCAAGCTGAGCCGAATTTCACCGTTAGCGTCTCGAGAAACTCATATTCCAAAGTCGAAGAGGGTTGATGCAGGCAGTTCCCTTGCAGGAAATCGACCTTGGCCTGCCACAAAAGAGGTGCGATCGTGAGTCGTTCCAACAGCGGCGCTACTACACAGATACGTCTGTCATGCAGCTGTGTACTGAGCTTATTCAGGCTCGCCAGTTTTTCCTGATTCACGTCAACCTTGCTTAGAATGCTGTTATCCAACTTCACGTAGCTTGCAGGCACAAGCGATAAGTACCCCAGCGGATTGGGGGTGCAGCCGAAATTCGATAGCGAGACCTTGCTTCCCAGTCTTTCGATTACTTTGCAGAACGTGATGAGATGATGTTGGGCAATGAGCGCATCGATCTCGCTAATCTGAAATACCAGCTGCGAGGCAAGCGGTTGCAGCAGTGCCAGTCTTTGCTCCAGCCATCGATGGAACTGCATACTGACGACCGAGTTGTGACTCAGATTAACAACGAGGCGCAATGTCGGCTCTAAGCCTTTTTCCAGTAATGTGCACAGCTGTGCTATGACGCGTTGATCGACCTTCTCACCGAGAGCATTTCGCGCGGCAATCTCAAACAAGTGAGCGGTGGACAGTACGTCTTCCTGCTGTGCAAGTGAGCAGCGCACTTCATAGTGCTGGGGCGAGCCCTCCTGCAGATGCGCCCATGCCTGGAAGTTGAGTTCGAGTTGAGAGCGATCTAACGCGGCATGCAATTGTTTAAGAGCGATATTGGGGTCGATAGAGGAAGGCAGGACGGGTAGCTGTCTGTGCTGATGGGCAAGGCTCAGATTATGTCGTGCCCTGGCGAACACTACCGACCCGCAGGGGATATTCGGTTCCAACTTGGCCAGCCCAACGGCACATTTTAATTCCAGCTGTCTGGGCAGCGACGGCGAGACCGCGCTGAGCAGGGCCTGTTTCAGCTTGTCGGTTATAATTCCCGCGTTGACGCTGTTCTGCGCCATCAACAGCGCCGCAAACTCGTAGTTGTGACAGCGACAGAGCAGTACGCGCCTGGGTAGGGTTTTCTTAAGTAGCTGTGCGATATCTGTCAGCAACAGATCGGCTTCAGAAAGCCCTACCCAGCTACGAATTTCATAGAAATTCTCCAGCTGCAGCAAGGCAAGGGTCGCCGTGAGGCCAGGCTTGTGACTCTGTTTCAGACATTCATCGATAGCACGGTAGAGATAGCGCTGTCCGTGTAGTCCGGTCAGCGCGTCTGTGCTGCTAAGCAGGCGGGAATCTGGGTCGAGCCCGACATCTTGCAGCGCCGCTTCGTTGCCAGTGGTCGGCGCGTCTTGTTGTGGATCGAGTAAGGGGTGGGTATCCATGCTCTGATTTGATAGCTCTACGCAATTCTGGTTTTACCTCGCTCACCGGGGCTCTCGCGCACCAGTCGCGGCACTAGATAACCGGGCAAGGAGGCGTGCATCGCCTTGATTAGCGCTTTACCCCGCTGCTCCGTCACATAGAAATGCCGGGTGCCAGCCACGTGATCAGGTAGATGTAAGTAATAGGGTAGTACATTGTGTCGGAAAAGCGCCTTGCTCAATTCAATTAATGCTGCGGAGTTGTCATTAACGTCTCTTAAAATTACGGATTGATTGAGCATCGTGACGCCATTGTCGCCTAACATGCTAAAAGCGCCGGCAACCGAACTGTCCAGCTCCTGACTGTGATTACAGTGCACCACCATCACCACACGCAGCCGTGATTGGCGCAGACAGCGCAGAAGCTGTTCTGTAATACGCTGGGGAATCACTATGGGCAGGCGTGTATGTATCCTCACCGTGGTGAGCTGCGGGATGTCCGCCAATCGCTCCATCAGCCACAGCAACTGTCGGTCCGCCATCGCCAGGGGGTCGCCGCCGCTGAGGATAACTTCTTCGATACTGCTGTCAGCCGCGATATAGTCGAATGCCCCATGCCATTGGCTGCGGCTGGGCGAATTCGCCTGATAATCGAAGTGGCGTCTGAAGCAGTATCTGCAATGAATGGCGCAATGGGGGGCTGCCATTAAAAGCACCCGGCCCTGATACTTGTGCAGTAGCCCGGGTACCGGGTTGAAGCGATCCTCTTCGAGCGGGTCTGTGACAAAGTCAGGATAGTCCGAATCTTCGGCCTTGGCCGGCCAGATTTGCCGCAGCAGTGGGTCCTGCCAGTTGCCCCTCTCTATGCGTTCTACGAAAGGTCTGGGGGCCTTCAGGGGGAATTGAACGTGGGCTTGGAGGCTATAGGGGCAGGCATTGAGATCTAACTGCAGCAGCCGCAATAATTCCTCGGGGTCGGTAATCAGATCGGACAGGATGTCCTGCCAATTCTCATGCCAATTCTCAGCGCGATCCGAGCGAATCAGCGTTACCACCTGGTTTGTCATGCTCTGTCCCGAAACATAGTTTGATTTTATTAAGGCAATTGCTAGTATGCCTTGCCACATAATAGCAACATAAGGCTGCCTCCGGTTAATAGAGGTGCCCATGAGATTGCAGCCTGTCAGAGATGGTTATTGCAGGCTGGATTCGCCAACACGAATCAAATAAACCAAGTAAGCAGATACCGCAAGAGGGCGAAATGGCAAGCTATTCCACCAGTGAATTTAAATCGGGACTCAAGGTCCTAATCGACTCCGAACCCTGCTCGATGATCGAGGTTGAAAAGGTCAAACCCGGAAAGGGTCAGGCATTCGATCGCGTGAAGCTACGCAATCTAGTGAATGGAAGAGTCTGGGAACGCACCTACAAGTCGGGTGAGTCAGTCGATGCGGCCGATGTGATGGAAGTGGAGATGGAGTACCTGTACGAGGATGGAGAGTTCTGGCATTTCATGAAGACCGACGACAGCTTTGAACAGGTTGCCGCGGATGAAAATGCAATCGCCGAGGCGAAGATCTGGCTGAAAGAGCAAGACAGATACCAGGTCGTGTTGTGGAACGATGCGCCAATCTCTGTGAGCCCACCAAATTTCGTTGAGCTCGAGGTGACCGACACCGACCCCGGCCTGAAGGGTGACACCGCACAGGGTGGAACCAAGCCAGCTACCTTAAGTTCTGGCGCCGTAGTAAAGGTGCCCTTGTTTGTAAACATTGGTGATGTACTACGGGTCGATACGCGCAGTTCGGAATATCAGAATCGAGTTACCAAGTAGAACGACTATCAGACTCAAGGTGTTATTGAGTAGACATTAATATTTTCCTCACAAACCTTCTGCAGTTGTTGCCGGGATGACTTCATGCTTGATTGGAAACCAAGTGCCCCTTTGTCTAATCTGCAGCAGCGTGCGAAAGCGCTCTCTTCAATCCGCAGCTTTTTCGCCGCACGCGATGTCCTCGAAGTCGAGACGCCACTACTCGGACGCCATACTGTTCCCGATGTGTATATTGAATCGATAGCCGTCGAGGCCACCGAGGGTCGATTGCAGCATCAGCATTTTCTACAAACCTCGCCGGAATTTTTCATGAAGCGCCTGCTTGCCAGCGGCAGTGGATCTATTTATCAGATCACCAAGGCCTTCAGGCAGGAACAAAGAGGCGCGCGACACAATACCGAATTTACACTGCTGGAATGGTACCGGCTGTCCTTCTCTCTCGATCAATTGATGAGCGAGCTGGAGCAGCTAGTGCAGGAGCTTATCGGCTGCGGTCCGATAGCGCGCTTAAGCTATCGCGCACTCTTTCAGCAGCACCTGCAGATCGACCCACATCAGGCCACGCTAACCGAACTGCAAACTCTGGTAAGCACCGAGATTGATCTGGTTAGTAACGCGCTGAGCAAGACCGACTATCTACAGCTCTTACTCTCCCATTGCATCGAGCCGAAGCTGCCGAGTTATTGCTTTATCTACGACTATCCTCGGGAACAGGCCGCCCTGTCTGCGCTGGCAGCGGATGATTCTGGCGTTATCGTAGCGAAACGCTTCGAGTTATTTGGCTCAGGCATGGAACTGGCAAATGGCTATCTCGAGTTGCGCGATGCGAATGAGCAGCGAGCGCGTTTCGAAGCGGAGAATCGCGTGCGAGCAGAAAAGGGGCTCGCGATTCACGCCCTCGATGAAAGACTTATGGCCGCGCTGGACAGTGGCCTGCCGGATTGCTGCGGCGTTGCCGTTGGTGTGGACCGCTTAGTGATGCTGCTAAGCAATGCCAAGGAGATAGGCGAAGTAATCAGCTTCGATGGCAACGGCGCCTGAGCATTACTCCGCGTTTCGTGCTTCTTCCAGCATGCGTTCGATATACAAGGCTCGGAGTCTGTTCGTTATCTCGCCGGGTTTACCGCCTGCTATCTTCTGACCGTCGATACTCACCACAGCTAAAGTAATAGTCGTGGCGCTGCTGATAAAGGCTTCGTCGGCTTGCAGCGCTTCTTCGATCGTGAAGAGACGCTGTTCAATTTTAATGCCTTCCTTCTGAGCAATCTCGATCAGCGTGCGACGACGTATACCTGGAAGAATCAGATTCGAAAGTGGGCGCGTGATTATCTTATTGTTTTTTATTATATAGGCGCTGGAGGAAACACCCTCGGTAACGTATCCGTCCTCGACCATCCAGCCCTCATCCGCGCCCTTGCTGTGTGCATCCTGTTTCGCTAGACACTGCGCGAGTAGGTTTACCGATTTAATATCGCGTCGCTTCCAACGCAGGTCTTCGCTAGTGCTTATTGCAATGCCGGTCTCGGCAAGCGGGTTGTTGATGAGTTCCATCTGGGAGGTGAATGCAACCAAACTAGGTTTGGTATTCGCCGGGAATGCAAAGTCCCTGTCCGCGATGCCGCGGGTAACCTGCGAATAAACTATACCCTCGACCAGCCCGTTGCGCGCAATGAGCTCCTGCATCATGTCGATATACTCTCGCTGCGAACAGGGCCAGGTGATACTCAATTCGGAAAGCGATCGATCGAGTCTTTCCAGAAAATAATCGCGGTCTACCAATTTTCCAGAAATGACGGGCACTACTTCGTAAACGCCGTCTCCAAAGATGAAACCACGGTCGAAGACAGATATTGTTGCTGACTCTTCGGGGACATACTCGCCATTCACGTAAACGATTCTGCTCACACTAACCTCGGCTATTTCTGCTACTGGGATTAATTCCTTGTATTCGCCTGGCTGAACTGTTGTGCGAATTCGGCCAACTCAGCGCCATCTAACCTCTGCACCGTCCATCCGTCCATCGGAGTCGCACCTATCGATCGGTAAAACTGAATCGATGGCTCATTCCAATCTAACACCGACCATTCTACGCGCGTACAATTTCTTTCTACACCCAACTTTGCGATATAGGCCAGCATCAACTTGCCAAATCCCTTGCCGCGCATCTGTGGCTTTACATAGATGTCTTCGAGATAGATACCCGGCCGACCGGTGAACGTAGAAAAATTGTGAAAGAAGAGCGAATAGCCAACCGCGTTGCCCTGATATTCACCGATGGTCACCTCGGCGTAAGGCCTCGCGCCAAACAGCGTCTCGGCGAGGGTAGCTGGCGTGGCGACTACCTCATGGCTGAGCTTCTCATAGTCTGCCAGCTCTTGCACAAAGCTGAGGATTAACTCGCAGTCATCTACCGTGGCGGAGCGAATAGTAAAATCCGGGATGCTTGTGGTTAATCTCATAACGTTCTCTCCCTCGGTTGCAAGATTAGCGGCTGTAGAATTAACAGCGAACAGTGTTAATGACCAGTCTATTGCAGCGAATGCATGGCAAATGCATACTCGAGCACGACCAAAGCGGCCGATTATACAGCACATCAACGGCCCCAGGCATCCGCGGCGCACTGTAAGTGTTCGCCGCCGACTGCTATAATACGCGCCCTTTTTGCCCCTCGGCAGGGGCCTGGATGCAACCAAGCGCTTGCCTTGCTAGAACGAGTTAACACAAGGAATCACGATGTCAGACAAGAAATCTACGATTATCTACACCGAGACCGACGAGGCACCTGCCCTAGCTACATACTCACTCTTGCCCATCATCAAGGCATTCACCGATGCGGCCGGCGTGGCTGTCGAGACTCGTGATATATCCCTTTCCGGCCGCGTCATCGCGAGCTTTCCAGACTATCTGAGCGAACAGCAGAAGCAGGGAGATGCGCTGGCAGAACTCGGCGAGATGACACAGGATGCGATGGCCAACATCATCAAATTGCCGAATATCTCGGCATCTTTGCCGCAGATGATGGCTGTGATCAAGGAACTGCAGGCTAAAGGCTATGCCCTGCCCGACTATACTGAAGAGCCGAAAACCGATGAAGAACGTGACATCAAGACCCGTTACGACAAGATAAAGGGTAGCGCCGTAAACCCGGTGCTCAGAGAGGGGAATTCTGACCGCCGTGCGCCCCCCTCAGTAAAGTCCTATGCTCGCAGGAACCCACATTCCATGGGTGCCTGGTCGAAGGACTCAAAATCTCACGTTGCCCATATGGAGTCGGGTGACTTCTTCGGCAGCGAAAAATCCACCACTGTGGCCGCGGCAACAACGGCGAAGATCCAGCATCGCGATGCCGCCGGTAATATAACGACACTTAAGGAGGGCATAGCCCTGCTCGTGGGCGAAGTGATCGATGCGTCGGTGATGAACGCAAACGCACTTCGTGGTTTCCTCGCTCAGCAGATAGACGATGCCAGGAGTCAGGGTGTCCTCTTCTCGCTTCATCTGAAGGCAACCATGATGAAGGTGTCGGATCCCATTATATTTGGTCACGCGGTCACAGTTTTCTATGAAGATGTATTCAGCAAGCACGCCGCCGTCCTCAAAGAACTGGGCGTGGATGCAAACAATGGCATAGGCGATGTCTACAGCAAGATCAAATCACTACCCGATGCTCAGCGTGAAGAAATCGAAGCGGATTTAAAAGCGTGCTATAGCAACCGTCCCGACATGGCGATGGTGGATTCAGACAAGGGAATTACGAATCTGCACGTACCAAGCGATGTCATCATCGATGCGTCAATGCCGGCCGCGCTGCGGACCTCAGGGCAGATGTGGGGTCCTGATGGAAACCTGCAGGATATGAAAGCAGTAATACCAGATCGCTGCTACGCTGGGCTCTATCAGGAAGTCATCGATTTCTGCAGAGAGAACGGGGCGTTCGATCCTACAACAATGGGCAGTGTTCCTAACGTTGGTCTTATGGCGCAGAAAGCGGAAGAATACGGTTCGCACGACAAGACATTTGAAATTGCACTAGGTGGCACAGTTACCGTTCTCGACAGCGAAGGTAGCACTCTGCTCGAACACACGGTCGAGGAAGGAGATATCTGGCGCATGTGTCAGGCTAAAGACGCCCCTATTCAGGATTGGGTCAAACTGGCAGTCAACCGAGCTCGACTCTCCGATACACCGGCAGTCTTTTGGTTGGATGAAAACCGTGGCCACGATGCCGAGATTATCAAGAAGGTGAAAACCTATCTGGCTGGTCATGACACCGATGGTCTGGACATTAGCATCATGGCGCCAGAAGAGGCGACTCGTCATACACTGGAGCGCGTTAAAAAGGGCCTCGATACGATCTCGGTTACCGGCAACGTGCTACGTGATTATCTAACTGATCTCTTCCCAATCCTCGAGCTTGGAACCAGTGCAAAGATGTTATCAGTTGTGCCTTTGATGAAGGGCGGCGGACTTTTCGAAACCGGAGCCGGTGGATCAGCGCCGAAGCATGTGCAGCAATTCGAGAAAGAGAATCACCTGCGTTGGGATTCCCTCGGTGAATTCCTGGCGCTGGCCGCATCGCTGGAACATCTGGCGAATGTAACCAGCAATGTTCGCGCGAAAATACTCGCCGACTCATTGGACAAGGCAACCGGAGACTTTCTGGACAATAATAAATCGCCGTCGCGCAAAGTGGGCGAATTGGACAACCGCGGCAGCCATTTCTATCTAGCCCTTTATTGGGCACAGGCGGTAGCGGCTCAGGATGATGATGCAGAATTGAAAAATCGTTTCACTCCAGTGGCTAAGGCGATGCTCGAGAACGAAGCGAAGATTATTGCCGAGCTTAATGCGGCGCAGGGGCCAGCCATGGACATCGGTGGCTATTATAAGCCAGATGCGGCGAAGACTTCAGCGGCAATGCGCCCAAGTGCCACGCTCAATGAGATTATCTCTGCTGTGTAGCACGACTTCCTAATCACTCTCTTCGAGAAATACCTATGCGCCGAGGGTGATTAGTATCGCTCCTGACACCTTCTCTCATTTGCTTCTGATGCGTTGATTCGTTCGAATCAGCGTGGCTGTCTTGTCTGCAACTGTTTGTCTGCAACTCTTTGTCTGCAAAGAAGGCAACAAACTCCCGGTCGCCAATCCCAGTACCGCAGCCAGCCCGGCGGAAGTACCCTGCGATAGGGTTCGCGCCATTACATAAAAATTCGAAGGCCCCGGTGAGAGATTCATGATGAATGCGGCGCTGGTAAACAATAAAAGATCATTCAGTGCTGGCATGCCATCTCCTAAAAAAAAAGGCCCACCGTTTCGGGTGGGCCTTTTTATCTACCTATCTACCTATCTACCTATCTACCTAACTATCTATCTAAATATCTACTTATCCTATGAAAAGGCTAAGGATAAAGCTTACTTGACAGGACGAACATAGCGCTTGATGCCACCGACCGGGCCAACTTCGGCACCGTAGATATTGCCTTGTGCATCGGCTACTACACCCTCAGCCGTACAAGTACCACGACAGTCTGGTTGTGGGTCGGGGATCAGGAACTCCACCTCGCCAGTGATGGCGCTACCGATACGGATGCCACGAAGCCAGGCGCCATGATCGGGGTTAACCGAACCTGATTCTGAGTCCGCCCCGTAGAGCACGTCATTCTTGTCGATGTAGATACCGCTCAAGCGGCTGAACTGATGCCATATATCCAGCAAGTTTCCTTCTTGATCGAAGATCTGAATACGGTCATTGCCGCGGTCTGCTACGAACAGTCGACCCCTGGAATCCATGGCCAAACCATGGGGCTGGCGGAAATTACCCGGTTCAGTGCCCCATTCGCCGAATGAGAACAGGTGATTTCCCTCGGCGTCAAACTTGTGTACACGGTTGGTAGAACCCTCAGCACTGGAGTGTCCCTCGCCAACGAATATGGATCCATCAGGGGCAACCAGCACATCGTTTGGTGTGTAGAAGTACTCGTCGTCCTGACCGCCGCCTTTCTTGCCAAGCGACATCAGGTGTACACCGGTGGGGCTGAACTTGTGCACCTGGTGCCCATAATGTTCGCCGCTATAACCCTGAGTCTGTTCTGAGCCACGGGCATCAGCGATCCAGACATTGCCGTCGTAGTCGACGTGTATGCCGTGGGGCCAGGTAATATAACCGGCGCCGAAGCTCCGAACCATGTCGCCGTTCTTGCTGAACAACATGATCATGTTTGTGTCGGGCTTCTCAACGCAGGCATTCGCGTTAGCGCCACAGCGCTCCGCGACCCAGATGCTCTCGCCATCGGGATGGATATCGACCGTGCTGGAGGAGCCCCAGTCGCGTCCTGCTGGCATCTTAAAATAGCCAGACTGCGTGATATATGGGTCTTCCAGATCATTTGTAGGGGGCATATCGGCTTGTGCGAACACCAACGCTGGCGCTATTGCCAGTGCCATTAAAGCCGCTTTCATATTGTTATTAGTCATCTTCTAGAACTCTCATTACTCTTTAGGGGGGGTACAAGAATAAACTAGGGGTTTTTGCAATTCAAATGTTAAGTGTGTCAGTGTTTTACGGGCCTGAATTGGCTGGCAGGGTTTCTGGGGGATATTAAGACAGCAAGCATTTTCGTTGACGATCACAGCGAGTCGCTGCGCTTCGACACAGAAACATTGGGCTTCAAGCAAGTAAATGACATAGATCTGGGTGAGTTTCGCCGGCTAACGGTACCCTCCGATGACTCCGGCGGCACAGAATTGCTGTTAGAGCCCAATGCCCATCCCTCCACCAAACGTTATCAGGCCGCCATCTATGCCGATGGCATACCGGCAACATCGTTCCATACGGCGGACATTTAAGCCCAATACCAGCAGGTGCTCGCGCAGGGCGTGTCGTTCAAAGATCAGCCTGGCGTATGGATCGCGATCTTCGACGATGGCTGTGGCAACTGGATTCAATTGCTGCAGGTATAATTGTGCCGTTCACCAGCCCACAATATTTGAAACCCGCTTTAGGTGCGAGCGCTATTGGCGAGCAGAGCACTGGCACTCAGATAGAAGCCAGCACTTACGCCGTGGCTAACGCTATCGATGTCTTTCGAGGCAAGCAGCCATTTCAATCTGGCGGACAGGACGGCGTAGCTGCAGTCTATAGCTACGGCAAGCAGCAGGAAGCATGTTGACAAGACGGCTATCTGCGGTAAGTACGCGCTTTCAGGATTCGCGAACTGCGGCAGGAACGCACTGAAGAACAGAATCGTCTTGGGGTTGGTAAGCGAGATCCAGAATCCGCGCTGTATCGAAGCCGTGGCATTCGGTTGCCTGGATTTCTTGCCTGTGTAGAACGCGTAGAATGAATTGATGCCGAGAAATACGAGGTAGGCAACCCCGCACCACTTGAGCCAGATTAAGCCCTGGCTCAGCATCGAAAGAAGCAGTGTAGTTCCAAGTGCCGCGATTGTTAGTTGGACAGTCATGGCGAGGCTTGTACCGATCACCGTTTGCAGGCCGCGGCGCTTTCCGAAGACGAGTGCGGTAGAAACTATAACGAGAATATTTGGCCCAGGCACGGCAATAAAAACCGCGGACACAAGCAAAAAAGAAACGATCTGAGCTAACTCCAATTCAAACCCCCTGACTTTATCTCACTCACGTTCAGACAGACGAATACCGAAGGGATCAATCTGTATCAATACATTGATTGAATCCGTGATATCGCGCGGCGCTGCCTTGGAGTCGTCATGGTAGGCATAAACTACAACTTTTAGAGCTTCCAAGCGTCGATCGGGCAGGCTGACCATCTCCGAGTCGAAACCTTGCGGGATAAACACATTCACGATATCCATCTTGTCTGCCGCGTCACGACTAAACTGCCTCTTATTTGCATACCAGTCTGATTTTGTGTCGGGCAGGGTGTTTACTATTTCAGTATCGTAAATGAAGATGATATCGACTTCGGTGATGATGATGGCGTTGGGGTCCAGAGTCGAAGAGATAAAAACCGAATTCACTTCTGCAAGTAAACTGCCGGGCAGTATTGAGAGCAAACCGAAGAAGATATGTGTAGTGATTTTATTCATTGATCAAACAAAAGCCATTCCTAAAAGGGTCTGCACAGTAAGCAATAGAGCCACAGTCGCCACTCTCGCCTCCCTCATGGGAGCCTCCCAACTTCACTACCCTAGAGGCAAGTTCATCGACGTTGTCGCAGATAAAATCCAGGTGAACGGGGGTCCAATGACGCGCGTAATCGCGCGCGGCACTGCTTGCTTTTAGTGCCTCAGATCCAGGTTTTTTCTCTAGCAGGTAAATATCAGAATTCTCGACAGACAGGACAACTGTGGTGGCGCCTTGGTCTCGAAGTTTCTTGCAACCAAGCGCTTCGGTATAGAAGGCTTCTGCTTCAATTAAATCGGGGACATCGATATACACAGAAATAGTAATCACAGGTAGTTATCTCTGAGGCCTTTCGCGTGTCACGCAGGAGGCCGATACTATCGCGGGCTGATAAAAATGGTTCGCTAAAAATGGTCTGATAAAAATAGTCTTATAAAAACAGACCGACAAAAAACCAGAGAAGGATAATAACCCAACTCTGGTTTTTTTAAAATTTCAAGACCAGCTAAAAACAAACCTTGCCAAGCTGAATGGTTTTACTCTTCGATGGCAACAGTACCAGTTTCGGATTTTGGTGTGCCATCTCCATTCAGACCCATGGACTCGTAGCGTCTCCAGCCGGCGAGGATACCCTGCAAGCCATGGTTGCCTTCGTGGCAGGCGTATTCATAGAGTGGGTCGGCTGCTCGACGCATTGGAACTCTAGCTGACCAGGTCTCGTCCCAGGAGAGTGGGTCTTCAACGGTGAAGTCATACTCGAGAGTGTCCTTATCCACCCAGCTAAAGCGTTCCTCAATCACGGCCTGATCCGACATACCGCGAAGATTGTAGTCGTGGTAGAAGTGCTTGGTATTGATAACCAGGTCGTCGCCATCCCAGTGACCAATCGAGTCGCCTTCCCATTTAAGCTGCTGGGTGCTGTGTTCGCTGTTCAGTCGAATGATACGGGCGGAGTGCACCATTTCATTCAGGATCATCACCGAGTCTTCAGTTTGTACGATCTGCATATTGTTATTGTAAGAGCCGGGGATCATCGGGGGACCACCGACGAAGCCGGTGATGCAACGGTCAACCGTAGTTCTACCTTCGGGGCCCGCACTCTCGAATACCATCTGGCCGTAGGCGGCGCGTCGCTCGCGGCCTATGTCATTTAACTCGGGTATGCGACCATTTGGTGGGTCATAAATTAGTGAAGTACGACGGTCGGCTATGGTCTCGACGCCACGCTCATACCAGAATTCGTTATAGGAGATCACACCGGGCGGGTAACCGGCGCCGCCCACTGAATCGATAATCAGGTCGCGATTCTGGCGACGTCTCTCGAAAGCCTCCCACTCGGCTGCTTCCTCGGGGGTTAGCGTCTCTTTGTCAGCCAACTCTGTTGGACGATTGAGCGGTGTTAGCGTTCTGAACGTGTAAGTTCCCTGAAAATCAGGGTGTCCGTATGCTGTACGCGGCATTTCGTCTGACTGTGCCAGCAGTTGTGGAGCCGCCAAGAGGCCAATGATGGCCAGTGAAAGTTTCGTGATTGCTCTGTTGTGCATTTGAACCTCCAACAGTATTGTAATTCTAGTGTTTGGTGGGGAGTTAATTCACTGAAAGTACGCTTGTTTAGGAGAATTTTCAAGGTTATTCGGCTGATCTGAAGGTCCATTTGGACGCTGGGAGGGGGTCTGTGCAATAGCCGAGTTGGCCTCAGTCGCTAGCGCGGCTGGAGCAAATTGAATTGCACCAGTAGGTAGTTTATTCTTGCCGTCGACTATATTTCCCCCTAGAGCATTATCCAATGGCTATTTCCGCCAGTTCCAAAAACGTGAGTCGCAAGGGCTCTCCACCTGAGACGCAGCTGAGCTCTATTCTGGCTGCGTTCAAATTTCCCTTTGTGCTATCTATTGCGCTACTCCTGCTTAGCTTTGTGCCGCGCGTACAGAGCAATTCCATCCTGGTCTGGTCATTCTGGGGTGCAGGAGCCGCGCTTTTGATCTGGCAGGGCTATCTGCTTTACTACTCGAAGAGTAAGAACGAAGATCATGTGTTCACTGTTTTGTTGCGTCCGCAACATTATATTCAGGCGATGGTTCAATTTAGTGTCTACGCCTATTGGGGATACTATTGGCGACCCGTCTATGATCATGTCTGGCTGATTGTCGCGCAGCTGCTGTTTGCCTATACCTTCGACATGTTATTGGCCTGGTCCAGACGACGCGAGTACAGCCTGGGGTTTGGTCCCTTCCCGATAATTCTTAGCATTAATCTGTTTCTTTGGTTCCGGGACGATTGGTTCTACCTGCAGTTCCTGATGATCGCTGTCGGTTTCATGGGAAAGGAATATGTGCGCTGGCAACGAGACGGGCGCAGCTCACATATCTTTAACCCATCGGCATTCGCACTGGGTTTATTCTCCCTCGTTTTAATCTTGACCAATACAACACAGTTAACCTGGGGACAAGAGATTGCATCTACGCTTACCCTGGCGCCGAATATCTATACCTTTCTCTTTTTGGTTGGCTTGATAGTCATGTACTTCTTCTCCATAACACTCGTCGCAGGCATGGCGGCCATCACTCTGTTTGGAATTAGCGCACTCTATTCGGCAAGCACAGGCGTTCCCTACTTTCTCGATTCAGAAATTCCCGCGGCGGTATTTCTCGGGCTCCATCTGTTGATCACAGACCCTTCGACATCGCCAAGAACGCCATTAGGCAAAACGATTTTTGGAGTATTGTATGGGCTCGGGGTTTTCGGCCTTTATAGTTTGTTAGGTAGCATGGGCGTACCAACCTTCTATGACAAACTGCTCTGTGTGCCGCTTTTGAATCTGAGTGTTATCGCCATCGACAGAGCCGTTCGATCCATCAACTCTGAATCTTTGCTCAACGTTTGGCGCGTGAATTGGTTGGGGGGTCGGGCAAATCTGGCGCATATGAGTATCTGGGTGGTGATCTTCGCGGCCATGTCTTTGACAGGGAAAACCGACAGTAGGCATCAAGGCGATAGTCTGCCTTTTTGGGAGAACGCCTGCAGTGCAGATCTGCCCAATGCCTGTGATCGATTGCTATCACTCGAGGCGACGTATTGCGGCGATAATGCGGCATGGGCGTGCAATGAGCTGGGAGCGCACTATCGTGAGGGACGTATAATCCGCAGCGATCAAGAGCTATCACTTGCTTATTTTTCGCGCGGCTGTGAATTGAAATTCCGAGCAGCCTGTCTGAATCTATTGGATCAGGAAGCAGTGCTTCGCGAGCATCCTCACGAGCTGGATCTGCGCTTGTTATTACGTGAGGCGGGTCAAAACCTGATGACGCTCTCCGAGCAAGAGCTGTACGCACGAGCCTGCGAACATGACTGGGTATTCGCCTGCGAGAATGAGAGGGCGCGAATATGAGTAAGGTTCAATCTAAGGAGCAGGGAGTTAAAACCGATATCAAGCCGGAGCCTGTTCCAGGGCGTACGCTCGGACTCTCGATCATGTGTCTAATGATCTTGTTTGTTGCTGTTTGGATGACGCTGCAGTCACCACAACAGGAGACTGCTGATTTATCGTCTGTGCCAGTAGGCGCTGAGCTAACCGGGTTTCTTAACTACGCCTGGTACCTGCCGGATGAGACGCTCATGGGTTTCGTGGCGATTCCTGCCGGTTCCTTTACGATGGGTAGTAATCCAGCTTTGGATCGTCTGGCCTACGAGAATGAGCGATGGTCAAACACACGACGGCAAGGGTCGGTGGAAGTGGATGATTTCTATATAGCGAGGTACGAGGTCACCGTTGCGCAATTCCGAGTGTTCCAACAAGAGCGGCCTGACCTTGCCAATGAGCCAGCCGAAAATGATCAACGCGATGCTCCCATAACCAATATTACTTGGCCTGAAGCGTTAGCCTACGCCCGTTGGTTACAGGAGAAGTTGGAAAGCTCGCCCTATACACCCGATGAACTGCGTAATTACCTCGCCGCCGGTGGACGTGTGACTATTCCATCGGAGGCCGAGTGGGAGAAGGCTGCACGGGGCACAGATGGTCGTATCTTCCCGTGGGGAAACCAGCCGTCGATGGAATTCGCCAACTACGGTTCGGGTACAGTATTGCCGGTAGGTGCGAAGCGCTGCAGAGAATGTGCGTTCGAGATCCAGGACATGAGCGGTAACGTCTGGGAGCTAACGCGCAGCCCGCTACAGCCCTATCCCTATAGCCCGGATGATGATGCACAGAATCTGTCCGAAGACGCGCTCTGGGTTATGCGTGGTGGCTCATTCGCAGACGGCGTCGCTAATGTGCGTGCCGCGGTGCGCGGTGCTGTCGATCCCGGCGTACGCAACAGTAGCATCGGATTTAGATTGGTAATTACCAAGTCTTAGGTAGTTTGGCGGTTGATTAGCTGCTTCGTGCCCAGGCCCAGCACGGCATCGAACCGCATCGGGGGAAGCGCAAAGGCCAGGATTGAATCACGCTGCACTGCCTTCTCTATTACAACCACCCGAAGCTGCTGTTTTCTATCCCTGCTGCCGATAACATATATCGAATAGAATGATGACAGTGTCAATGCGTCTACACTGGATAGCAGAGTTCCCGTTTTAGCTTTGAGATTCGATTTCGTTAATATTGTTTGCGAACAATGTTAAAGAAGTCGACAAACTTCTGCATGTTCTCACTGTCTTGTGAAATCAGCAGCGAATGATCGCCGCCGGGAATCTCGACGTACACATATTGCATTCCCAACGCCGCCATCTGTGCGACCCAAGCGCGAGTGCGCTCTACCGGCACCGATTGATCCTCGTCACCCTGCAGAACGATGATGGGCAGATGTTTGATGTTTTCCAGAATAGTATTCATTGGCGCATCTGCTGCGGGCGCCGGCGCGGCGACACCGAGGCCTGCGAACAAGTCTGGATACTTGGCGGCGATATGGTAGGTGCCAGCACCACCCATTGAATGACCCCAGAGGTAGATTCGATTCGCATCGACATTGTACTCGTCGCGCATCAGTTGTAAGACATTCAGCACATCCTGCTCACTGTTCCTGGCATCCTGCATATCCTCGATTTCTCTGGAACCGTACCAACCACGACGAATATAACCCAGCGGGGTAACCACGATATAGCCATTCGCTTCGGCTTGATCGAGAAATCCGTGATAGCCCATCAACCAATCGTGACTCCTGCCGAGCCCATGCAGAGAAACGATCAGCGGAGCCGGCTGACTCGGGTCGTAGCCTGAGGGGACAAAAACTGCATAGGGAATGGTTTCGCCGCTGCCAGGAAATTCGTAACTGCGATGCTGAACTCGCGGATCGGAAATATGTCGCTCATCGTCGCTGGCCTGACGATCGGCCAGGGAAAGTGCGTTAAAGCACAGGGAGAGGGTTAACAGTGCCAATTGCAGGAGTGCTTTCATTGTGTTTTTCTCCAACCCGTTGGGGCAGTGTGGGGCTTAGGTCATCAGAGAATAAACCAATATCGCCTCGTAGATCAAAGAAGATGCAGGGCTTGAGTAGAACTATTAGCTTCGAACCTGTTGGTCGGGAGTTCGAAAGGAGCGAAGCTCCGCAGACAGCCGAAGGCTGCCCCGCAGGGGTGAGGAATTTGGCCAAGCCGAATACTGAATCAATCTCTCTGGGCGTTCTAATTTCTCTGTTCTGTAGGTCAATCTTCTATTTTGATTGTCCCAAATATTCTAGTTTGTCCCATTAAGGCCTAGTTGATAGATGGGACAAATTTTTCACTCTCTAATTTTTGGATTAATGCTCTTATAAGATAGCTATTGGTAAAATTGACAAAATATTCTCTACTTGAATTTGAGAATGGTTGAATCATTTTGTTATCTTTTAGCTTGGCTATCAAATATGTTCTTTGACGAGCTGTTAGTCGCGGTAATATCTTCTTGATGTTGGCTGCTTTGAAGGATTGCTCTTCTACTCCCATTTTAAGAATAGCTTCCTCTTCTTTGTTTATCAGCCCCCTTTCGCGACTTGTAACAATTGCGGGTTTTAGTAGATGTTTTGCCAAATAGTTATGATCTAATAGTTTATTTACTTTAGATATCTCGCTACATATTCCTGACAATACATACTCTGTCCATTGCATTATGGCTTGTTCAGAGCCTTCATCGGCAGTGGCCAATTCTTCATAGTATTTTTCTCGGTCATTACAAAAAACAGCTGTAGGATTTAGCAATTGACCATCCTTGACTTTAAATCCGTATTTTATCAATAGCGCATATGTTAACAATCTAACAACTCGACCATTGCCGTTACCGAATGGGTGTATCCATGCGAATCGGTGGTGCGCTATGGCGATTTTAATCAGATCGTACTTCGAGTCGTGATTTGCATTTATAAATTCAATTAGACCGTTCATATATTCTTGGACTTTAAGGTGCTCAGGCGGTACATGTTTGGATTTGGCAATTCTGACCTTCCATGTTCGATAAGCACCAGGAGTTTTATCTCCTTCTTCATCTAGCGACCTGACAGTTAACTGATGTAATTCTCTAATTAGGGTATGGGAAATCTCCGACTCAGCATCAACGCTATTTTCAATATGTTCCATTGCCTCTTCAACATTTGCGATTTCAGAAAATCTCTCCGAAGAGCGTTCAGCATCTTCAAGCTTTTGTTCAATGTATTCAGATATTGTCGTTCGATTTCCTTCTATTCGCGCAGAACCAACACTTTCCAGAAGGTGGAATAATTTCTTTAGCTGGAAGAATATCCAAGGCTTGGTGGTTCCGTGTAATTGCAATCTCCGAAGGTGATTTAGCTCCATTAAAGAATCCATTAACTTTGAGTTAAATGGTGGGTCAATCACATTTAGCGGTATATCTCTGAATTTGGGGGACATTGCTACAATCGTCCTTTTGGGTTAAGTACAATAATATATCATAACCTATTGATATAATTGTATTAATAAATTTATTATATTTAATAACAAGTACAATTATAAGCTATAAGTAATACAAATAAAGGTTTAGTTATATACAAATAGGCAAAGTTAGTCATAAATATGTCCGGCAATTTGTTAGTTTGTAATAGGCCTATTTGGACGCGAGTACTCACGCGCAGAAGGTGTATACACCTCAGCTGGGTACAAGCCATTCAGTGCCTGATGTGGGCGCTCATTATTGTAACCCTCGATAAAGTCATTAAAACGACCCTGCTGCTGAAGAAGATTGAAGCTGGTAGGTTCAGTCGCTTCCTTCTTCAAGGTGAGATGCATAGGTTGGAGACGACTATTTTGCTCAGGGTGCCCAGGTTTTATTCTCTCGATATTAATGCCAAGCCGTAGCCACCCCAGACCGAGAGCCGACTAAGGTCGAACAAAGCTTGTGGCGATGAGAAGGGAACGCCGGCAGAGGCGGCTCAATTAATCGAATTTCCAAAAAGGCCGCTCTCGGCCAGTAAACGGATTAAGGCGATGGCGTCCCGATCGGTCTGTAGGTAGGCGGATTTCAAGTGTTCGCCGACATTTACCTTTTCATCTTCGTCTACTTCGCGTCTGTAACTAAATCGTGCGAAGAGATAACCTTCCTCCGGCTCTTCCAGTCGGGTAATGCTCTCGGCATCGATCTGATTATATTCTTCCAGAGTCTGCGTATGTATGCTCACATCCGGGTAGAGCATCACCCGCTCATAGAATTTAGTTTCTCCAACTTCGATGATGCGTTCGAATTCATCCTCGGCGAACTCTTCGATGCTTACACTTAAACTGTTATTGAACTTGTCAGGCCGCCGTGCCCGCAGGACCAGGCCTTCCCATAACTGAGAACGAGTGAGGGGCGAGATATCCTCGTTGGTTGGGTCGTTGACCTGTATGATGTGTTCGAACTTGAGCAATGAATTCTCCTGCTGAGAGCGGCTAGTCGAGCTGTAGGTTCCACGATTCAATCTCGTCGAGTAGCTCGAAATCAGTCCAATCAAACTTAAGCGGCGTCACTGAGATATAGCCATGCTGGTAGGCATAGGTGTCTGTGGCGGGGTTCTGTGACTGCACAATGAGCCGAATTCTTTCATAGTCGGTGCTGTTGCCGCTGCGTTCACGCACTTCGTAACTGCCGGTCTGCAGATAGGAATCACCCATGGGCCTGACGGCTATTCCCTCGATCTCACCGGCTGGCACATTGATTGAAATTAATGTGCCCTGCGGTGCGCCAAGTCGGCGAAAGCGATCGACGAGGTCGGCGGTAAATTTTGCCGTAATTGCCGTGTTCTCACTATTCGGGTCTTCCGAGACCGCGATTGCGGGAAGTCCGTGATACAGGCCTTCCATCGCTGCGCCAACGGTTCCCGATAGATGCGAAACGTCACCCACGTTTGCCCCGCGATTGATACCAGCTACCACGATATCGAAAGGCTGTTCCTTGCCCAGTTCAATCAAGCCAAAACGCACCGCATCTGCCGGTCTGCCGTGCACGGAATAGCCAAAAAAGCGGCCATTGAGTTCATAGTTTTCGACCGTTATGGAACCGATAGAAGCCTGGCTGGCCCCGGATTGATTCACGTTAGGCGCGGAGACTACAACCTGGGCGTCTGGTATTTGAGAGAGCGCAAGCTGTAATGCGTGTAACCTCGGAGATTCG
Organism: Pseudohongiellaceae bacterium; assembly: GCA_040880325.1. Classification (GTDB taxonomy): domain Bacteria; phylum Pseudomonadota; class Gammaproteobacteria; order Pseudomonadales; family Pseudohongiellaceae; genus UBA9145. The sequence continues at coordinate 42,458 of JBBDIR010000048.1, read as the reverse complement.
ATGCCATCGTCGTTGGAAAGCAGTATTCGGTACGACTGTGCCGAGAGAGCAGCACTTGTGCAGAGCAGAAAAATCGTTAGAGCAAATCGGAATACAGATACTGAGTTAGAAGAAAGTTGCGATAGTGCCATGTGCGATAGTGCCATGATATTTACTCTCTTATTGCCTGCGAATAAGCAATTTCTTGTTATGAAGTACTGTCAGAGGCTGTTTTGATTTAGGATTGCAACAACTCAGTCAACCCACTAGCGCCAAGACAGTGCCAAGACAGTGCCAAGACAGTGCCAAGACAGCGCCAAGACAGCGTCAAGACAGAGCCGGTATAGTACGGGTTCGGTAACACAAATTATAGCCATAGACTTGGGGAATCAACTCATGCGCCATACACTAGCAATATTGGGGAAGATACTGACGCTGGCGGTCGCCCTGACCTCAGTTCAGTCCACGATAGCACAGAATTCCTCGGGCAATGACCGCGGCGCCGAGAATAACCTGATGATGGCGATGGCATGGAAGCAGACCGCTGCCGAGTACCGCGCACTCTACCACCAAGGCTTCAATTTAGCACGACTGCGGGTCGAACTGGCATTGGCTCGAACGCGCGATAATTCATTACCGCTGGCCATCATCACCGACGTCGATGAAACGCTACTGTTGGCGAACGACTATTGGGGCTATCTGATAGACCAGGGTCAGGACTTCTTCGACGATGAGTCCTGGGATCGCTGGGTAGCAGAGAATCGTGGCATTGCGAGTCCTGGAGCTCTGCAGTTCCTGAATTTCTGTGTCGCTAACGGCGTAGAGATATTCTACGTTACCAACCGCGATCAGGGCGAGGCCACGGAACAGTTAGCGCTAGAGAATCTGATGGCGGTCGGCTTCCCGTCGGTGGATAGAGCGCACCTGCGCGTGCTGCGCGAGACTTCGAACAAAGAGCTGGTGCAACAGGCAATCAGGCAAGAGTACGAGGTCGTCGCACTGCTCGGTGACAACCTCAATGACTTTTCTCGGCGTTACTACTCTACCGATGTTCAGGAGCGTCTCGGTCTGATGGAACAAGATAGCGATCGTTATGGTCGAGACTATATCCTGTTTCCAAATCCAACCGATGGCCATTGGGTTCGTGCCATATTCGGCGATTCCGAGCCACCAGCATCGGACGCCAATCGTGCCATCTTGAGAGCCGCCGCAACTCGTGCCGCCTGGACTCCATAGCAGTCGTATGCAGGTCTTGTTCGACACCTATACCAACAAACAATAGAATGCCCAACAATTATAGTGAAGATTAAGGTACATGATGAACCCCGACGTGCTCTTTAAACCATTCGACCACGCGAAGCTGAGACTGCCCAATCGTATCGTCATGGCACCCATGACGAGGAAATTCTCGGCGCACGGAATACCCGATGAGAATGTTGCGAAATATTACCGAAGGCGAGCCGAGGGCGGTGTAGGATTAATCATTACAGAAGGCACTACCGTTGAACACAAGGCGGCTTCTTCCGCCATACAGATCCCCTGCTTTCATGGCGAGGCCTTGGCGGGATGGGAGAAAGTCGTCAACAGCGTGCACGCGGTCGGCGGTAAGATTGCACCACAACTCTGGCACGTCGGTTCAATCCGCAAACCAGGTGAGGGGCCATATCCCGACTACCCTACGGCGACGCCTTCCGGATTGCTAGGGCCCGGGAAAAAGGTGTTAGAGCCATTGTCTACGGCGCAGATTGAAGAGATCGTCGCCGCCTTTGCGCAGGCAGCAGCGGATGCTGTTCGCTTAGGCTTCGATGCGATTGAACTGCATGGAGCACACGGCTATCTAATCGATAACTTTTTCTGGGAAGGCACCAATCAGCGCGCGGATAAATACGGGGGCTCGCTGCAGAATCGCACGAGCTTTGCGGTTCAAATCGTAGAGGCAATTCGTAGCGCAATCGGCGATGACTTTCCGCTGATTCTGCGTTTTTCGCAATGGAAACAACAGGACTTTGAGTCGAAACTGGCGCAGAACCCTGATGAATTGAAACAGTTTCTCGATCCTCTGTGCGCAGCAGGCGTAGATATTTTTCATTGCAGTACCAGGCGCTTCTGGGAGGCCGAATTTGAGGGTTCCTCGCTTAATCTGGCAGCTTGGGTAAAGAAGTTAACCGGCAGGCCAACAATCAGTGTTGGTAGCGTGGGACTGAGCGAGGAATTTATTGCAACCTATCGTGATGGTGCGGCAGAGGTAGCGGGGATCGATGAGCTGATACGTCGCATGGAGGCGGACGAGTTTGACCTGATCGCCGTCGGACGAGCGCTATTGGCGAACCCCGATTGGGCCAACAAAATCAAAAACAACGAGATGGATTCACTAAAGACATTCCGTAAAGAGCAACTAACAGAGTTGCTGTAGCCGCACCGAATTGGCAGTAGTGGCCGAATGAGGATTGTATATATGATGCAGTTTGCTCAATCTAAAATGAAACTTTTTCTGTTGCTTGTAGTGTTGGGTTTGGCATGGCTGGCCTTAATGTTATTCCTGCCACCTTCGGTCTCAAGCACAGCGCAACTCTCAAGCTCCAATGATGCGATCGCGCGTGGTGAGTATCTTGTTATCGCCGGCGGCTGTATCAGCTGCCATCGAAGCGAAGAAGACGAGGAATCCTTTTCAGGCGGCCTGGCGCTCGAGACTGACTTTGGCACATTCTATGCGCCGAACATAACACCCGATGCAGAAACTGGAATTGGAAATTGGCAGGCGAAGGATTTTCTTCGCGCGCTGCAACACGGCCGCACTCCGACCGGCAGCTTCTACTATCCTGCCTTTCCCTATCGCGCTTATGCCGGACTCACCGATCAGGAGGTGCTGGATATTGGTTCTTATCTGATGAGTTTGGAACCGGTGCGCTATGAGGTGCCTGAGGCCCAGACGCCGATCTGGTTGAATCGATGGGCGATGGCGGGCTGGAATGTATTGGCAGATATAAGCGAGGCAGAACAAGAGAGCTTTGACGATGAGTTAGTGGCCAGAGGTGCCTATCTCGCGCGAAATCTTGGCCACTGTGGCGAATGCCATACACCGCGAAACTCACTTGGGATTCTGGATAGCAGCCGCGAGTTCGCTGGGTCAACTCTGGGCGAGGAAGTAATCGAGCCGATCGATGCGGCAGCACTCGAAGAATGGACCACGCAAAACTTCGATCTGTTCCTGCTGATAGGCATGAAGCCCGATAGCGAATTTGCCGGTGGCGATATGAACGATGTAATAGAACACAATACCAGCAAGATCAGCGATGAAGACAGAGATGCCTTAGCGGCATTTTTCACTCGGCATAAGCAATCAGAGTGATCGGGACAAGCGGGTGTATTCGAATAAAAAAAGCAGCCCAGGCTGCTTTTTTTATCCTACCAGACGTTCGATTGTTTAGTCGTTGTCCACTCGGAAGTCATCGTGGCAGTTCCCACAGCTTCCACCAAGGCCGCGGAACGCACCGAGCGTGGCCGCCATATCACCGCCGGATGCAACCTCTGCGAAGGTATTAGCATTCTCGAGCAATGTCTGGGCTTTAGCGGCAAATTCGTCTGGAGTTTCCCAGATCACATCTAAGGCCTCGGTCTCCAGATCGAAGCCGCGTGTGTCCATGGCGGCGAACAAGCCGGGGATCATCGGTGCGAGAGCCGCGATGTTGCGTGCATTTCTTTCAGCAACTTCGGCATCGAAGGGTGCGCCCTGTGCCATGCCGGCTATAGGACGAAGATTGAATATAAGCAATTTGAAGACAGATTGGCGCGTATCGGCAGCAGCGGCCGCCAACTGCTCTGGTGTAGGTCCGTCCTGTGCCGATGCCGTATATAGCGCACCAGAAACAAGCATCGTTAAAGCAGAAACAAGTACAATTGCTTTTTTGATCATGTATAACTCCAATTCCTTTCAGGATTTACCAGTTGGGTTTAATCGATTGGCAGTGATGGTGCATCAGGGCACTATAACTCGCCTTCTACGAGGTCGCAGCTGACGACTATATTACAAGTAAATCGCCAATGTCACTGCCTCTGTTGAAAACTATTGTGGCTATATGTGGCTGCTTGCGTGTCTCTGGAGTAGAACTTCGATGGCCAGAGCCTTATTCAGGCTTCACGTAGAGCTTTGTGCGGATACCGGTCTTCTCTTGAAGATAGCGAATTAGATCATTAATCTGGCTCTCCCAATCCACCTTATGCACCCGTGTCTGACCAGGATAATTGAGCTTTACTCCACAGTTGTGCAGTTGGCCCATGCTGATGCTCTGATCTACAAGCGACTTATCATGCACTGCAAATGGGAAAACGATCTGGTCGCGAACGTTATTTTCATAACAATTCAATAGCAGGTCGAACCATCGCTCACCTATCTGTCGATTGGTTTGATTGTGTTGACGTATTAACCAGCCGGTAAGCGAGGGAAAGAATCTAGAGAAGTCAGTGTTGATTGAGGCCAAATAATCTATAGCTTTCTTGCATTCCTGTAACGATAGGGCGCCATTGAGAAAAGGGAATAGGAACTCCTGCACAAGGTTCTCGCGATTTGGATGCGGGGGAACCAGCCAAGATTTCTTCCTTCTCACCTGTTCGGCGCATAGCTCGATAAACTCTGGTGTTAACTCCCACTTGGGGTCTAAATAGACGCTGTATTCATAATCTCGGAAAAAGAGATGGGGCAACATTCTGGCATAACGCTGTTTATGTGCGTATTTCTCCGGGTCATGGGGATAGCTTTCATCGACGTTGATTGACCCCCAGCCGCGGAACGGTTGATGGTGGGAATCATGAACAGCGATAAAATCGAAATCGGGGTGCTGCATGCCAGATACATCGTGAACGTAGCCGTTCCCGGGTCCAGTCACACTAGTATAGAAAACGGCTTTCACGGTATTAGACTAGCAATTGCTCGGCTTAGTTTGCAACTTCTTTCCAGACGAACATTCTCGTCGCCAGAACGAACGCGATGACGAACCAGACCGCTATACCAATCAGACTAGGCGTAATCGATAACAGACTTGCTCCGTTGTTCGCGATCTCGCGCATGGCGGTTGATACGAAGCTAAGCGGTAAAAGTTTGGCGATGGGCTGAATCAATTCGGGCATCGATTCTATCGGGTAGAACACGCCCGACAAAAATATCTGTGGGAAGATCACGATGTTTCCAACGGCCATAACGGCCTGTTGGGTCTTGGCCACGCTGCCGAGGCAGAAACCCAGACAAAGAAAAATAAACGTGCCCAGAATGATAATGAAATAGAAAGAGAAAAAGTTACCAACGATGCTGACATTCAGGACCAGCACGGCGAACAGGATCAGCACCGACAGCTGTATCAGCACGATCGCCATACGAGCGAGCACGATAGCTGTAATAAAATCACGAGGCTTTATCGGAGTAACAAATAACCGCTTCAAGATGCCCTTGCGGCGATATTCGACAATATTGAATCCGCTGCCGGCTATACTCAACTGCATTAGGGTAAACGCCATTAGGCCAGGCAGCAAGAAATCCAGATAGCGTTGCGAGCGGGCCTGCACATCCTCAATTGTCAGAGTAAACATGGGTTCGATATTTCTGAACTCGCGTTCAATCGAGAGCAGGGTTTGTTCGAGGAGCGGAATGATCAAGCCAAGCTGCTGCAGCTGAGCGGCATCGACCAGTAGCTGCAACTGCGCCCCATCGCTGAGTGCATCGAAGTCTTGCGGAAGTATCAACACCATTGTCTGATTGCCTTCCACAAGTTCGTTGCGCAGAAGAGATTCTTCGGATGTTGTGACATTGAATAAAGGATTGTCGATTAGCATCTGGGTGAAGTCGTTCGCGACTACGCTGGAAGAGTTATTCACTATACCAAGCTTGATAGGGTCTACTTCATCGCTGTTGACGAAGCCAAAGACTGTCATGAAGATAATTGGAAAGAACAGGCTAAAGAATATGGACTGTCGGTCTCTTAGGAAAATTTTCAGAAAGACGTTAGAGAGATGCAATTGCAGTTTAGTCGGCATATTAATCTCGAAGGCCATGGCCGGTTAGTGCTAGGAAAACATCTTCGATATTGCCGTGTAACGGCGCCTTGGGAGGTTCTGCCGCATATTTTAGAATCAGGTTCTGCGGTGTATCTTCGGCGATTAACTTCCCGTGATCCATAATGGCTATGCGTTGGCAGAGCGATTCGGCTTCTTCCATGTTGTGAGTCGTTAATACGATAGTCATGCCAGCCTTGTTTAGTTCTCGCACGAGGTCCCACAGATTGTGTTTGGCCTGTGGGTCGAGGCCGGTTGTCGGCTCATCGAGGAATAATACTTTCGGATTATTGACCAGTGCGCACGCTATGGAAAAACGCTGTTGCTGTCCACCGGAGAGACTACCGGGTTTCGCCTGCGCCTTATCGAGCAGATTGACCTTGCTTAGTAGATCGGCGGCATCTACCTCGCGTTCGTAGAGAGCACCGAACAGAATAAGCAATTCGGTCAGAGAGACATTGTCGAAGTATTCGTTGGCCTGCAGTTGCACGCCGATGATCTTTTTTACCTTATAGGGATGCGATGCGACATCAATGCCGTCGATAGTTGCGCTACCGCTATCGATGTCAACCAGGCCCTCGAGCATTTCCAGTGTGGTCGTTTTCCCGGCACCGTTCGGCCCGAGAATGCCGAATATCTCTCCCGCATCGATGCGCAGTGAGATGCCATCAACGGCATAGAAGTAGTCGGATTTATTCTCGGGAAGGGGATATTTCTTCGCCAGATCTGTCACTTCAATGATTGCCATAGGGTCGCCCTGCGAGTACAGCTGGCTATGATACCTGTAAGCACGGGTGGCGGAAATAGGTGGCGGAAATAGGTGGCGGAAATAGAGAGCAGGTAGGGATTTAATTTTAATCAAAACTAAATCCCTACCTGCCCTTTATTGGCTGTAGTGGCTGTAGTGGCTGCAGTGGCTAGTAATGGTAGTAATGTTCTCTGGGCTTGATAGGCGCGAGAAAGAAGTAGAAAACCCAGGCGAACCACGACAGACAGAACATGGCCAACAGCCAGGCAATCTTTTCAAAGCCGGTGGTCTTATCTGAGGTAGCGATGATCCAGACCGGAAGTATCCATATTGCCAGGACTGCTGCACCGGCTACGAGGGCGAAGCCAAAGGAGAGCAACGGCAGTATCGCCATTACGCCAATGATGACCAACAGGACGACCAGGAAATTCGACAATAGTTTCATAATTTACTCCAATCTGGCTTTTAGACTAAATGCCACCTTAGAAACGTTGCGAATTCTGTGCCAATTGTTTAACTCCATTTAAAACAGCGAGTTAGGGAGTGTAGGGGGGCTAGATGAGGGAGAAAACCACTAAAAGTGGCGAATTTCGCCGCCTCGCGCAGCGACTCAGTCGTAATAGCTTGCTACTGAACCTCTTGCGCGAGAGCAGCCAGAGGCATGATCAGTGTAGGGCCAAGGACAGTGAAGAATTTATCGATCATGGTGCTGCCTCGAATGGTAATTTAATTCGCAACATAGCCGGGGCCGTAGAGAATTTTACCGGGACGTCTGCCGGTGTGGCTGCCGGCTTCGACGACTAGTTCGCCGTTGACGAAGACATACTTCATGCCCACCGCATACTGATGTGGATTCTCAAACGTCGCCATGTCTTTAATTTCCTCGGCATCGAAAACGGCAATGTCTGCGAAGAACCCTTCGACCAGCAAGCCGCGGTCACGAATACCGAGTCGTTGCGCCGACATGCTGCTCATCTTTTGAACGGCTTGCTCCAGTGAGATAACGCCGCGCTCGCGCACATAGTGTCCGAGTACCCTCGCAAACGTACCATACTGTCTGGGATGCGGCGCCCCGACTCCGAACTCGGAAACGGGACCGTCGGAACCGATCGCAGCAGCAGGGTGACGCATGATACGGTCTACATCTTCAGGGCCGATTGCATGGTAGACGGCGGTGGCGCCGCCTGCCTTGACGATATCCATGACGACATCGGCGGCATTATCTGCACTCGGATTCATGCCGCGCTCCTCGGTAAGCTGCGCAAGATTCTTGCCTTCCATAGAACGATCGCGAGGATTGCGTGAGATGAAGACATTCTTGGGGTCGCCGCCACCGCGGTCGTAGAGAATCTTGTCGACGATAGCTGCCTTGACCGCCCCGCGTGTCTCGGGGCTGTCGATGCGAGCGATCATGCGCTCCTGGCCACCCTCCTGTGCCCACTGTGGTATGAGCGCGGTAATTCCGGTCTGCGATGCGGTGTAGGGGTATTGATCGATCGTAACATCGATGCCTTCGGCCCTGGCCTCATCGACCATGCGCAGGCTGTCGACAGACGCTCCCCAATTTTCAACACCGATCACCTTGTGATGGGTAATTTGCACGGGGATATTCGCTTGTTCGCCGATCTGGATCGTCTCTGCAACCGAGTCGAGTAATTGCGCGGCTTCCTCGCGCATATGGGATATATAGATACCGTTATAGGAAGCGGCGACTTTCGATAGCTCTATAACTTCATCGGTCGGGGTAAAACTGCCTGGCACATAGAATAATCCAGTAGAGATGCCGAGCGCCCCCTGCTCCATCGCGCTAGCGACCATGTCCTTCATGCGCTGCAGCTCCGCCGGGCTCGCTGGACGGTCATCACTGCCGATGACAAGTTCGCGTATTGTTCCCTGCCCGACAAACACGGCCCAGTTTGGGCTTATGCTCTTCTCTGCAATGGCTTGGTAGTGCTCATCGATGGGGTAGGGGGAGCTGCCATCGTTGCCTTCGGTGAGTGTGGTGACACCTTGAAGCAATGAGCTCTCAGCGTTCGGTACGTCGAAGATTCCGCGCAGCGCATGAGTGTGAGGATCAATAAATCCCGGTGAGACTACGAGGCCGCTGGCATCGATGACACGATCGGCGTTGGCGCTCGATAGATTCCCGATTGCGACAACCCGTTCCCCTCGAATGCCGACATCGGCCGCATACCAGGGGTTGCCCGAACCATCGATGAGGCGGCCTCCCTGTATAATGACATCGAAGTTTTCCTGAGCGGTGCTGATGCCGGCAGCCAAAAAACACAAGAGCAAGACAAGCTTTCTAACTACCATTATATGGCTCCTAAGTGCTGCTAAAGCAATCTACCAAATTCGAACGCGTTCTTCAGGCGCTAGATATAAGGCATCCTCAGCTTGTACATCGAAGGCCTCATACCACTCATCGAAGTTCCTGACGACACCGTTTACTCGAAACTCTGACGGTGAGTGGGGGTCTGCTGTCAGTCTTTGAATCAACGCATCTTCACGGTACTTTCGCTGCCACACCTGCGCCCAGGAGAGGAAGAAGCGTTGATCGCCGGTCAGGCCATCGATTACCGGAGCCTCTTCGCCGTTTAACGCCATCTGGTAGGCTCGGTAAGCTAGAGAGAGCCCGCCAACATCACCGATGTTTTCACCGAGAGTGAAATTACCGTCGATGAAATAACCGGGCACTGGCTCAAACTGATCGTACTGAGCGGCGAGCGCCGTTGTTAGAACTTCGAAATTTGCACGGTCCTCGTCGGTCCACCAGTTGCGCTGTACACCTTCAGAGTCCGACTTCGATCCCTGATCGTCGAAACCGTGACCCATCTCATGCCCGATGACGGCGCCGATTCCGCCGTAATTGACGGCCGGGTCGGCGGCCGGGTCGAAGAAGGGAGGTTGCAAGATGCCAGCGGGGAAGACAATCTCGTTAAAAGATGAATTGTAGTAGGCGTTCACTGTCTGCGGCGTCATGCCCCACTCTTCCCGATTAGTCGGTTCACCGAGGCGACTGAGGCTGTCTTCATAGTTAAATTGCCGGACGCTTTGCGCATTGGCGAATAAATCGTCCCGTACGATTTCGATGGATGACAGGTCGGTCCACTCATCGGGGTAGGCGATCTTGGGCCGGAAGGCATTCAGCTTCAGCATCGCCTCTTCTTTGGTTTGTGCTCCCATCCAATCGATCTGTTCGATACTCTGTGCCAAAGCAGCCCGCAGGTTTTCTACCAGATCTTCCATCTGCTGCTTGGCGGATTCGGAGAAGTGGCGTTCTACATACACTTGACCTACGGCTTCGCCGAGACTGTTAAGTGCCCCTACGCGACCCACACCTCTCTCCCAGCGTTCTCTCTGTTCGGGCACACCATTGAGCACAGTGGAGTAGAAGTGAAAATTCTCCCTATCGATCTGTTCCGACAACACACTCGCATTATTAGAGATGAAGTGATACGTCATATAGCTATTCCAATGGGCAACAGGAATCTCGGCTATAAGCTCGATAATCGGCGCCATGGCGCTAGGATAGGAGACGTTCAGGTCTTCCAGATTCTCTACGCCTGCCGCCGCGAAGTAACTGTCCCAATCGAAGCCGGTATAGGTGGCGCGGAAATCGTCATAGCTCATGGGGTTGTAGGTAAGATCGCGATTGCGTCTGTCGGCTCGAGGCCAGATGTGCTCGGCAATCTGGGTCTCTATTTGCAAGACGTTCGCGGCCTTCGCTGCACTATCTGCGATGTCGGCAAAATCCAGCATACGTTCGATATGGGCGACATATTCTTCGCGCACATTAAGATATTGCTCTGTGTCCTCCAGATAATAGTCACGGTCAGGCAGGCCAATGCCGCCGACCGAGACGCCAAGCTGGTGGCGGTCTGGGTCGCTGCGGTCCGCGCCGATGCCGAAACTGATCGGGCTCGCCGTCGTATCAATGCGCGCGCGACCAAATGCGGCAATCAATTCCTCCCGCGTGTCTATCTCGGCAAGGCTCGACAGACCAGACAGAAGCGGGCTGATGCCTAGCTCATTCAAGGCGTCGGTATTCATGTAGCTGAGATAGTAGTCGCTGATCTTCTGCTCCATCGAATCCTGCGCCGGCTCGATCGATGCCAGATCGGTAATAATGGTTCTGACGCGCTCATCCGAGCGGTCGCCGAGCACCGAGAAGGAGCCGTAGTTGCTGCGATCGGCGGGCAACTCGTAGGAATCTAGCCAACGGCCATTGGTGTAGCGAAAGAAGTCATCACCGGGCCTAATAGTCGGGTCCTGATGTGATAGATCGATACCGAAGCTGCCAAGCTCGGGCGCTGTGCTGCTCTCGATGGCTGCTGGAGGGCTATTATCTGCGGGCTGCCCTGCTTCCGTAGTGCTCTCTTCCGCCGAACAGCCAACCAGGCCAGCGCACAGAGCGAAGAATGATAATTTTATTGATGACGACATGTCAGATCTCCAAAAACTTTAAAACGGTGCTTAGATAACCAGTATTCAAATGGACCTTCTGAGTATACCTGAATTGAAAAGGGGAATTGAAAAGGGGAATTGAAAAGGGTTGAAAAGGGGACAGCCGAATGTGAAATCCAAACCCTAAAAATTGCTGGTCGATGTGTATAGTCGATGTGTATAAGAGTGGGCTCGGCATCGACTAAGCGCGGACAAGTGATTGTCTTGCACAGAAAAGAAGGGGGCAGGCGTCCCAGCTGCGCACGCAGCGTTACGCAAACCCGCGCCACGCTGCCTTGGAACTCAACGTAAAACAAAATAGTTCGAGCTGCTTTTCTGTGGAGGTGACTTGTTTGGCCGTGGTGCTAATGCGGTTCAGTTGTATTGTTCGGCTAGCCCCGGAAACCGCAATGGTGGACGGTAGTGCATGATCGACTATTCGCATCTCCGAGTTTCATGGGGTCAGTAGCTGGACTTCGTCGGGATTGCTGCTGTTACAGACCGGCGCGGCGATCTATCATGGCGCTGGAAACGAAGGGGCTGTCGAAAAGATAGTTGGAAAAGAAAGTTATACGGCATCTACCCAAGCAATTAGCACAAGGGCAAAACCTATGAAAGAGATCGAGACTTTTGTAACGCATCTGGAATGCAGCTACACCGGGAAAACATACCCCGCCGATCAGTTGCACGGATTGTCAGAGGCCGGCAAACCGCTGCTGGTTAAATACGATCTCGAGGCCTTGGCGAAGGCGGTGGACAAGGACGACTTGGAAGGCCGAATCCCGGAGTTCTGGCGTTACCGTGAGTTTCTACCCGTGCGCAAGGCGAGCAGTATTGTGCGACTGGGAGAGTTAATGACACCCATCTTGCCCGCGGAAAAACTACAGAATGACTACGGCTGCGGCGAGATACTGATCAAGGACGAAGGCCGACTACCCACAGGTTCTTTCAAGGCGAGAGGTCTGGCGCTCGCCGTCGCCATGGCGAAGGAATTGGGGGTAAAACGCATGGCCATGCCAACCAACGGCAATGCCGGCGCCGCGCTCGCGGCCTATTGCTCGGCGGCTGATATAGAAACCTATGTGTTCTGCCCTGAAGATACGCCGAAGGTGAACATTGCGGAGATCGCCTTTCAGGGCGGCAAGACATTTCTCGCTAATGGCTACATCAACGACTGCGGTCGAATCGTCGGTGAGGGCAAGGAGATAATGAACTGGTTCGATGCCTCCACCTTAAAAGAGCCCTATCGTATCGAGGGCAAAAAGACGATGGGGCTGGAGCTGGCCGAGCAATTGGAGTGGGAGCTTCCCGATGTCATCCTCTACCCCACCGGCGGTGGCACCGGCTTGATTGGTATGTGGAAGGCCTTTAATGAGTTGGAAGCAATCGGATGGATAGGTTCCAAGCGTCCGCGCATGGTAGCGGTACAGGCAGAAGGTTGCGCCCCAATCGTGAAGGCTTTCGATGAAGGCACGCGCCACGCCGAACCGTGGCCGGACGCACATACGATCGCCTCGGGCATTCGTGTTCCTGCGGCGGTTGGAGACTTTCTTATTCTGGATGCAGTGCGCGAAAGCAACGGTTTCGCCGTGGCAGTAAGCGATGAGTCCATAGTTCAGGCGCATAAGGAATGTGCTCGCAGGGAAGGCATTCTGCTCTGCCCGGAAGGCGCAGCGACGCTGGCAGCACTTAAGCAGGAATTGGCCAGCGGTCGCATCAAAGACGACGAGCAGGTTATGCTATTCAATTGTGCTACCGGCTTGAAATACCCTATGGATTCCACGCACTACATGATCGATCTTGCACAGCCCATCGACTACGACTTTATTCGCGACTGCTGAATAACTACGAAGAGAATTCGGAGCGTCACGTCCGGGCGCTCCAGATTTCCCCTGCGTAAACCACTTGTAAACTATCTGTATTAAATAGTTGTAGATAACTTTCTTCCATGCAGTTTTTTAAAATTACTGGCGATCTATCCATTTCGTACTAGGCTTAAAGTGTTCCGATAAAAAAGGAATATTTTTTAACCTACTTCTGGAGATAGAAAATGAGAGAGCTTACTTTGGATGAAATCGAGCAGGTGAGTGGTGGCGGAACGATTGGAGAATATACCGCAGACGGTGGAGGGCTGGGTTCAATCGCGGGCACATTATTCACAGGCACCCTTAGAGGAGCTGCTAGCGGTGGAATGATGGGCGGGCTATTGGGCGCCTCTTTCGGAGGAGGGTACATGATCGGCACGGCTCTTTACGAGAGGATTTCATAGCTTCTTTCGTAGGGCGAATAGAATGACACTCAATATTGCCAAGCGCGCGATTTTAGTAATGTGTTCACTTTCAGTAGGCATTGCCATTCTGCATACGTTTATTGATCAGGACTACATTGGAGCAATAATAGGAATTTCATCGGCCTCAGCATTTTATTTCTTGCATCGAAATCCTGAGATGATGCTGGCGAAAAACTGGGATGAATTCTGTGAGCATGTTGACAATTCTCGCGATCAGAAATATGTCTGGGGGTTTCCCGCCTACCACGCGGTCATGTTGGCGGCAATTCTCTATATCTGGCTAGTGTAAGCAATCTGAGCTTGCAAGGAACGCAGTGATTTCACTGCTGTTCCCTGCAACAGATGCTTAGGCATCTTCTTCCAACACAAAATCGAAGATAAATTCTTCACAGTCGCTGTACTCGAATACGAAAAACTGTGCGGCATCCAAGCCGCCACGCCTCATCTTCTCCATGCGGCGGCGTCCATCCACCATGCGATAGGGAAGATCGCAGGGATTGGGCATGGCGCGAACAATCATGCCAGGATATTGAGTCTCAGCCAATTCATACCGTTGCCCACTAAAATCATCACCGCCAAACCAGTCTCCCGACTTCGCGCAGATATCACTGAAGCGAATCATCTCGGCTTGTTTCCCGGGCATGTGTTTTCTTGCGAGATCGAGTAAGGCAATATAGCTATAATGGCGTCCTGGCAGAGCCCAGTCACCGTACATTGTGTGACCAGGAACCTGCGAGGGCTTGCTAACACGCAGTAGGGAATTATTTTTCGTCATCGATGCAGTTCATTGTTGGTAAGCCTAATTCAGTATAAGAGGATACGATGTGAATACCGCACAGAACAAGAAGGGAATCGATCTATATACGTGGAATACACCGAACGGACGCAAGGTGTCGATCATGCTGGAGGAGCTAGGGCTTACCTACAATGTTTTCCCTGTCGATATAACAAAAGGCGATCAGCTTGATCCGGGCTATCTGCGCTTAAGCCCGAACAATAAAATCCCTGCCATTGTCGATCATGACGCGGGTATTCAACTGATGGAGTCAGGTGCAATTCTAATGTATCTGGCTAACAAGACTGGAAAACTGATCAGTCCTATGGGAGATAAATACTGGGAGCAGATGGAATGGCTAATGTTTCAAGTGAGTCACGTCGGTCCGATGCTGGGGCAGACTCATCATTTCGTTAAGTTTAATCCGGGCAAGTCCCCCTATGCCGAGGAGCGCTACAGTAAAGAAAACGCCCGTCTCTATCAGGTATTGGAAACCAGGCTGGAGAATAGAGAATATATTTGTGATGAGTACTCGCTGGTAGATATTGCCACCTGGCCATGGATATCGCGTTACGATTTTCAACAGATGAATCTTGCCGACTATCCGAACTTGCGGAGATGGTATCTGAGTATAGCGAGTAGACCGGCGGTGCAGAGGGGTTACGCTGTGCCGGACGATCTGCAAGTACCACTGCCCAATTAGGCGGTGTGGTAAGCACCCGTATTGGAGAGAGTAAAGACCCAGGGCTGTCAGGCTCTACCATCGAGGCCTAACAGCCGTGGGATCAAGGCTAATCGATGAGGCTATCGTAAATAATATCTCGCGCCACATTTCGCATATTGGCCGCCCCGGGACGAGTTGGCCCCTGAGCCTGAATCATGCCAATCAGGAACATATCCTCAACCGGGTCTACCCAAAACCAGGTGCCGGCGGCACCGCTCCAATAGTAGGTACCAGGGCTGTGTGGTGAGTTGGCCTTCTCCGGATCGTAGATTACCGCGAAGTCGACACCGAATCCCTGTCCAGCTTGGCCCGCACTGCTTGTAGTACCGCGCAGATTGAGTTCATCGCGCAGGCTATCAGTGCGCATGATGCGAATGGATTCAGGAGAGAGGAGTCTCTGCCCATCCAGTTCGCCCTCATTGACGAGCATCTGCAGAAAACGCGCGTAGTCATGGGTGGATGAAACCAGTCCGCCACCACCTGACTCGAGGCGCTGCGGATCGAGATAACTAGGTCGATCCGTACGGTGTGGTCTCTGTACCAAACGATTGCGTTCGCTATCCCAGTTATGCACTTCGGCGAAACGGCTAATGTCTTCAGGCTTTACGTAGAAACTTGTATCGCTCATAGCCAGCGGTTGAAAAATTTCCTGCTCAAGGAACTCACCGAAACTCATCCCGGAAAGTTTCTGCACGATGTATCCCTGAATATCTACGGCTACAGAATAAGACCATTGCTCGCCGGGTTGGAAAAGCAGCGGAATGTCCGCGACCTTTTCGATCAACTCATCCAGGTTCGCAGATGCGAGTACTTCGGTGTCGCGAAATTTTTGGTTTACTGGATCATTGCCGCCGAGGCCGTAGCCGAAGCCGGCGGAATGATTCAGCAGTTCACGCATAGTGGGCTCACGGGCTGGCGAGACCAATTCCATTTCGCCCGCGTCGTTGTAGCTGCTCATGATCTGCAGATTTGCCAGCTCGGGAACGTGCTTGCTGACCGCATCATCGAAATCCCAGAGGCCCTGCTCATATAACATCATCAGCGCAACACCGGTTACCGGCTTGGTCATTGAGTAGATTCGAAAAAGCGAGTCCATCTGCATGGGGGCTTGATCGTCCATGCGCGATAGGCCCGCGGTCTCGAAGGTGGCGACTTCGCCATCTTTAGCGAGCAGCCAAACCATGCCAGCCACATCTTGATCGGCAACAATTTTTTCCATCGCTGCATCCAGCGCCTGAATGCCTTGCTCGGTAAATCCAGCCGCCGCCGCGCCGGCTTCCTGCTGTGGCCAGGCCGAATCGGCCTGAGCGCCGCCGACTAGAGTGACGCTGACTGCGACAGTCAATAGAGATTTCTGCAGGTTGATCAGCATGTACTTAATCATTGTTAGCTCTCCGCTTTATTCTGAATGCTGTTTTTTAATATCTCTCGCGAATTCTCAGGCCCCGTATTAGCTGCCCGTATTAGCTGGAGGGACAAAGAAAAACCGCGCAAGGAGGCCGATAATAACCCCCTTGCGCGGTCAATGGCTAGTAACTCTGGAGCCCATCGATTGCGGCCTAACACAGGTTTTAATCTAATCGGTACTGATTTCCAACGGGAGACTCTGACCCTGTGTTATCCACAGAAAATTCTGAATTAGCTTCACTGCTGTCCCATAAACCGGATTCATGTCCGGCACTGTACTGATCGGCTGTGAAACTCTATGTCTACTGGATTGTATAAAAGCATTACTGAGATTTGTGGGACAGCAGTGAATTAGTTTAATAAATAGTAACGTCGGGCTTCGTAGTTAGAAGCTGAGCAGGCTCTCTTTTCATTGAGTCTGGTACTGAATTGCCCAGGGACTAGCGCCGCTGAACAACGTAATCAATTCACTATCTTGTGGGGATATCGCAGACTCTCACCCTGATAACTTGTGAGATCGTGAGTTAGCGCAGCACCCCAAATGCGATCACCGGGGATCCCTGCAAGGTGGTAATCCATCCGCTTTAGTCGATCGCGTATTGCAGCGGCAGGGCGGTGGTGTACTTTATCTGTTCCATGGCGAAGCTGGATGACACATCGGACAGGTCGGTGGTCTGCACCAGTTTCTTGTAGAAAGTATCGAAGGCAGGGATATCGGGCACCACGACTCGCAGCAGATAGTCGGACTCGCCTGCCATTCGATAGAACTCGACAACTTCGGGGAATTGGCTCACAGCTTCCGAGAACTTGGCGAGCCATTCCCAGTTGTGCTGGTTGGTCTTCACGGCGATGAAGACATTCACGCCCAGATTCAACTTGTCGCTGGAAAGCAGAGCCACCCTCTTGCGGATGACGCCAGACTCTTCCAAGCGCTGAATTCTTCTCCAGCACGGGGTCGTGGAGAGGCCCACGCGCTCGGCGATTTCAGCCGTGGCAAGAGTAGCATCCTCCTGAAGCAGCTTGAGAATATTGCGATCTATCTTATCCATAGCAAAAAATATCAATATTAGATTATAAAAAAGAAATATATTCTATATAAAAGCCAATTAACAGCAGATACGCAAACTTTTTCCTCAGAACCCTCGCTATACTTAACGCCTGTATCAGCAACCGGAAAAAGGATCGTAGGGAAGAATATGAACTCACATCTGAATAGCGTGAATGAAAGCTATTTCCAGCACATGCGACATGCGCTCAGCTTTACCGTGGATATGCTCCTGGGAGCCATCTGCTGTCTGGTTCATGCCGTTTTCCCGTTTCTGTTTGAAGATGCAGCTAGCCAGATCGTGCACAGGCTGCATGATCGCATGGTGGTCAATCGCGCGAAGCTGTCCTCTCGCGATGCCGCGACTCAGACTCGAACTGACTCCAGCCCTGCCAGTTAGAGATGCTCTGCTCGCAGTAGTGCAGCAACGATGATTTTTCTACGGCTCCTTTTAGGATAGGAGCCGTTTTTTATTCAGCCCTTAGCTGGCGCCAGCATGGAATTGCCTGAATAAAAGCAAAGGAGTAACCTGCCAGAAACCAATAATTTCCTGCCGGAGGCTTCCACGATGCTAACCCCTCGTCTGCTAAGAACTACCCTGACTTCTTGTATTGGACTTTGTTTCACTCTACTGGTCTTTCAAGGCGCACTCGCGCAGAACTATCCCAATATGCCAGCTGATGCCTCCGGGCCGCAGGTGCCCGAAGGAGTAGCGCAGTTTGCGGTAGACCCATTCTGGCCCAAGCCCCTGCCCAATAATTGGATAATCGGTCAAGTAGCGGGCACCAGTGTAGATGCCGACGACAATGTCTGGATCATCCACCGGCCATGGACTGTGCAGAATACTAATGCTGGCTCCACGCCACCACGTGAGACCCGCGACCAGCGCTGGGGCCACGATCCACTGCAATCTATCTGCTGTACTACGGCGCCGCCGGTGCTGGCCTTCGACCCCGATGGCAATGTCATACACGCCTGGGGTGGCGATCATGCCGATGGCGAGTACGAATGGTTCAATAGCGAACACGGTATTCATGCCGATCACAACGGCTTCATCTGGGTAGCCGGTAATGGCAGCGATGATCACCACATGATGAAGTTTACCAAGGAGGGAGAGTTGGTTCTGAAGATAGGAGATGTTGGGGTGAGTGGCGGCAGCAACGACACAGATTCGGTAAATCGCACGGCGACGATGGAGGTTGATCCCGATACCAATGAGCTGTATGTGGCGGATGGTTACGGCAATCGCCGGCTGGTGGTCTTCGATGCCGAGACCGGCGAATATTTGCGGCACTGGGGTGCCTATGGCGAGCCACCGGTAGATGAAGACCCCGGCCCCTATGTTGCCGATGCCCCCCCGAGCCGTACCTGGAGAACGCCGGTGCATGGGCTGGCGATTGCCAACGATGGTCTGGTCTATGTGAGTGACCGTCCCAGCAATCGATTTCAGGTATTCGAGGCAGATGGCAGCTACTTATTCGAGAGCATCTTGGCGCCTCAGACTTACGGCCCTGGTTCTACCTGGGGTGCGGAATTTGACCCGTTGGATACCGAGCAGCGCTTCCTGTATGTTCCCGACGGCACCAATAACAAGGTATGGACTCTGGATAGAGCGACTCTGGAGCCGGTGTATTCCTGGGGAACAGGTGGCCGCCAGGCAGGACAGTTCGACTGGTTACACTACATGGCCTTCGATTCCAACGGCAACCTCTACACCGGCGAGGTGCAGACCGGGCACAGGGTGCAGAAGTTCATTCGCTTGAATGGCAACTAGTGAATAATGCTGCCGATAAAC
The DNA here is from genome assembly GCA_040880325.1 of Pseudohongiellaceae bacterium. GTDB lineage: Bacteria > Pseudomonadota > Gammaproteobacteria > Pseudomonadales > Pseudohongiellaceae > UBA9145. The sequence continues at coordinate 23,207 of JBBDIR010000048.1, read as the reverse complement.
TGAAGCGGCTTTACGCTATGACAATTCTTGGTAAGCGGCCAAGTCAAGAACCACCGATTCTTCGAGGAACAGCTATGAAACACAAATTCCAATTTGGCCTACTCGCCCTGGGCGCCAGCCTTTGCCTAAGTGCATTGGCAGCCGAGGACTATAGTCCGCCCCGAACAGAATGGGGGCAGCCGGACCTGCAGGGTGTATGGAACTTCTCATCGAATGTGCCCATGGAGCGCCCCGAGCGTTTCGGCGAAAGAGAATTTATGACCGTCGATGAAGTGGAACAGATGCGTGCTCGCCTCGCGGCCAGAGACGCCGCTTCGGATCAAGCGGTGGCTCAAGCCGAGGGTGGCCCCGGCGGCTACAATGATTTCTGGGTCGAGAGCGCGGGTATTACCGACCAGATACGTACCTCACATATTGTCTATCCGACTAACGGTCGGTTACCGGCCAGAGTCGAGGGTGCGGCTATCTCCTTCGGTGGTCTGGGCCCCGATGTTCCCGGCGCGAGACCGGTGCGCTATACAGTAGGAGGCATTGCGAAGGACGGTCCGGAAGACAGGGGCCTGTCGGAGCGCTGCATCGTCGGCTTTAATTCCGGCCCACCCTTCGTACCGAGCCTTTACAATAATAATGTGCAGATATTTCAGAGCAAAGACACGGCGGTCATCATCACCGAAATGATTCACGATGCGCGCATCGTACAGATTGGCGAGCGTCCCCCGCTCGATGAGAAGATCGGACTGTGGACCGGTGATTCACGTGGCTACTGGGATGGCGACACCCTGGTTGTCGAAACTCGAAACTTCAATGGTCTCACTCAGAGCTATAGCGTGTTCGGTGACTCGCAAGACAAGTTGCTGATCGAGAAGTTTTATCGTACAGACCCCTACACCGTTAACTACGAATGGACCCTGGACGACCCTTCCACCTTCAGCGATAAGATTACCGCTATCGTGCCGATGACGAAGGTTGCGGGTCAGCTCTACGAGTATGCCTGCCACGAAGGTAACTATGGCATGCAGAATATTTTACGCGGCGAGCGCATGGCCGAAAAAATGGCCCAGGAATCTGGCGCCAACTAACTCGGCAGTTCCCTGATTTAGTAAACGGCCCTGCGGGGCCGTTTTTGTTCCCTCTTGCAATACCCTCCTGCGCTTTTTGACACAGCGACACAGTCGCGTATTTGCCCTGCCAGAAAGTATTTTCTCACTGTGATGCAGAGATCACTGCTCAATGAGTTGACTTTTGGCTCTTCTCAAAATACTGTATAAATATACAGTATAATATTCCAACCTCCTCATGACCCTAAATCACCCGACACTAGGCGACTGCGTTTCTCAGGTAGAACCAGGCACGACTCCTCAGCGCGGCGATAAAGCGCCGCGCGCTGCAACGCGCCCGGCTCAATTGCAGTCCTATGCCGAGCTACATTGCATCTCCAACTTCACCTTCCTGCGTGGCGCCTCGTTTCCTGAAGAATTGGTAGAGCGAGCAGAGTTGTTAGGATATAGCGCTATCGCCATCACCGACGAGTGTTCTCTATCCGGAGTGGTCAGGGCGCACATGGCGGCTAAACAGCGGCGCATCAAATTAATTATTGGCAGTGAGTTTGTCTTGCAAGAAACGGCGAATGAATCTGTGCGAGACGCGCACGCGGCCCGCAAAACTACCGAGCAAAGTCCTTCCGAAAAATCCACCCCATACAACAACGGCATGCGAATCGTATTGCTCGCATTTAACCGCAGAGGCTACGGCGAGCTCAGCCACCTGATAAGTTGCGCGCGACGACGAGCAGATAAGGGCGAGTACCGTATCGATAGTCGTCTGCTGAAGGAAAATTTTCCCAGCGACTGCGCGCTGCTGTGGGTCCCCAGCCTTGAACAGTCAGATGCCTGTATCGACTCCCAGGCAGGCTACCTACGTGCTCTTACCACAGACAATCTATGGATAGCCGCCGAGCTTTTGCTGAGAGGGCAGGACCGATTAAAACTAATTCACTTACAAACGCTAGGGCAGCGGTTTGGTGTGCCAGTTTGTGCGGCGGGCGGCGTTTATATGCATGAGGCCGGGCGGCGCATCGTGCAAGACACTGTAACGGCAATACGACTGGTGAAGCCATTATCGGAAATTGGTTTTGCGGCGGAGCCGAATTCGCAGAGACATCTGCGCTCGATCGAACAACTGAAGAAATTATATCCAGCACAGCTTCTGGATGAGACGCTCACGATCGCCAGGCGTTGTGAGTTTTCTCTGGGTGAATTGCGCTACGAATATCCGGCTGAATTGGTGCCGAAAGAGCACACGGCTCATTCCTGGTTGTGGCGACTAACCGAAGAAGGCATTACAAAGCGTTGGCCACAGGGCATCTCGGCGAAGAACAGAGAAATAATCGAACACGAGATGGAGCTGATCAAGAAACTTTCCTATGAGCACTTCTTCTTAACGGTCTACGAGATTGTTTGTTTCGCCAAGAGTGAGAACATTTATTGCCAGGGCCGAGGCTCGGCTGCGAATTCGGTAGTGTGTTACTGCCTCGGCATAACGGAGGTGAGCCCCGATCATGCGGAGCTACTGTTCGAGCGTTTCCTCTCGCCGGAGCGCTCAGAGCCGCCGGATATCGATGTTGATTTCGAGAACAGTCGCCGCGAAGAGGTGATCCAACACATCTATCAAAAATATGGGCGCCATCGCACCGCGATCGCAGCCACGGTAGTCACCTATCGGTCTCGCAGTGCCGTACGTGATGTCGGCAAGGCGCTGGGCCTCGATGATGAATTGATCGACCGCCTCGCCAAGTCTGTGTTCTGGTGGGGTAGTGACCTCGAGGAGCAGCTATCGGATTCCGGTGTCGATTATGATGATCCGAAGATTAAGGCGCTGCTTTTTCTTGCCCAGTCGCTACTGGGCTTTCCCCGACACCTGTCTCAGCATGTGGGTGGCTTCGTTATTAGTCAGGGGTCTCTATCGCATCTGGTTCCGATCGAAAATGCGGCCATGGAAGATCGAACCATTATCCAATGGGATAAAGACGATCTTAAATCTCTCGGTTTACTCAAGGTCGATGTGTTGGCACTGGGCATGTTGAGTGCGATTCACAAGGCGATCGATCTGGTAAATAGTTATAGCGCTAAAGAGATAGGCATGGACAGTATTTCTCTGAAGGAGGATTCGAAGGTCTACGACATGATCTGCGAGGCCGACACGGTCGGTGTTTTCCAAATCGAATCGCGTGCCCAGATGAGCATGTTGCCCAGACTAAAACCGCGCAGCTATTACGATCTGGTTATTCAGATAGCGATCGTCAGACCGGGCCCTATTCAGGGCGACATGGTACACCCCTATCTGGAGCGTCGTAAGAATCCGCGCAAGATAAAATACGAGAGCGAGGCAGTCAGAGAGACCCTGGAACGCACTCTGGGCGTACCTATCTTTCAGGAACAGATCATGAAGCTTTCCATGGTCGCCGCCGGATTCTCAGCCGGAGAAGCCGATCAGCTGCGGCGAGCCATGGCGGCCTGGAAGAAGAAAGGCGGTCTCGAGCCGTTTCGCGATAGATTGATCTCTGGCATGGGCGCCCGTGGTTATAGCGAAGACTTTGCCTTGCGAATCTATAGCCAGATTAAAGGCTTCGGTGATTATGGTTTTCCGGAGTCGCACTCGGCTAGTTTCGCCCTGCTCGCCTATGTCTCATCCTGGTTGAAGTGTCATCATCCTGCGGCGTTCTGCTGCGCGTTACTCAATTGTCAGCCCATGGGTTTCTATCTTCCCTCACAGCTGATACAGGATGCCGCGCGTCATGGTGTTGTGATCCTGCCCGTCGAGGTGAATGAAAGTTCTTATGAATCGACTCTTGAGTTCGAACGGGGCAAGCCGGAGACGCCGGTACTGCGTTTGGGCTTCGCCTTGGTGAAAGGCTTGTCTGTAGCCGGGGCGGAATCAATCTGTCTGGCGCGTGATGCGGGTCGATTCACCTCGGTGCAAGACCTGCTTACGAGAGCTGCGCTGAATAAGAAGGACAGTGAGTGTCTCGCGGCAGCCGATGCCTTGAACAAACTGAGTGGCGATAGGCATAGAGCATTCTGGACCGTGGCCGGAGCCGACAGGCCTCTATCGTTATTAGGTAATAAGTCCGACAGGCAGGCGCTTGCCATAGAAGACTGTGACTTTGGTATAGATGTGCTGCTCCCGCTGCCGTCGGAAGCCAATAATATAATGGCAGACTATGCCAGCACCGGCCTTAGCCTGCGCAGACATCCCGTCGCCCTGCTGCGCCCTCATCTCGATCTGTATAACGTAACGAGCGCCGGCACTTTGCCAGTGACGCAGAACGAAAGTATTATAAAGGCCGTGGGCATCGTCACCAGTAGGCAGCGTCCGCAGACGGCGGCAGGGGTTACATTCCTGACCCTGGAAGATGAGAGTGGTTTTCTCAATGTCGTTGTGTGGCCAAGTCTGGGAGAGAAGCAGCGGCCGATCGTAAGACAGGCTGTACTGATAGGTGTGATAGGTCATGTGCAGAAAAGCGATGGCGTGATTCATCTCATCGCCAGGCAGCTGGTCGATCTTAGTCGGTGGCTGGGGGCTATGAATCTGTCGTCGCGGGATTTTACCTAGCGAGCTGAAAATAGATCAAATATCGAAGAACAGCATTTCTAGATTTAGCATAAGCTTTGGTTGAGGTCGCCAGTTTTCATCGCGAGAAACGACTAATTGCGGAACCACTTCGAGGAACAGCCACTGGTCGCGAATCGCTCGTCGATACTGCATTCCTATGTAGTAGTCATTGATGCGCACATTCGGTGTATTAATGCCCAATATTCCCAGTTCGTAGCTCATGGTTTCGAATTGTTCGAGAGCCTCGAGGAGGGTAACAGATTGACTAAACTCCGTTACCTTGCGATCTTGTTGATATCTTGCCTCTGAAGAAATACGCAATATTCTTCCCCGATCAAGTTTCCGATTGAAAGATATGTCGGTATCGTAGCCCCAGCCCTGACTGCGGTAGTGCCATATTTTTTGCCGATAGCCTAGAGACCATTCATCATTCAATCGATGTTCATACTGTGATTTAAAACGGTAGAATGGATCAGTCGGTAGTCTAGCCCTGAAGCCAATCGAGTGGTTCAATTGCCATGCACCGCTCGTACTTTGTTGGTAACTGATCCCTCCTATCGATTCAGCCGAATCCTCCTTCCTCAGTATACTGCCTTGTAGAGAATTGAGCTCTGTGGCATCTGACTCAAAAATCAATTTCCATCGCTTTGATGTTTGCGGCAGGTCCAGGCTGCCATCGAGCTTCAGTCGTGAATGATAGCCATCTAACGAGGCGGTCTGTTGATTAAAACGGATGCGCAGATAGGTCTCGTTCGAATTATCCCCAATACTTTCGCCGGCTAGCCAAGCATCGAGATTGCGACCTAGTGCTGTAACGTTTTGAGAGACCTGATTCCTTCCTCGGTCCAGCCACTGCCATGAATCGATCTCTAATAGCGCTTCATTCTCGGCGGCACCTACGGAATAGCTGAAGGAAAAGGCAGCGGGGAAAATACAGAGTAATCTGGAGCATCTATTAACTAGAACTGTAATCCACTGTAATCCAGTCATTCTAAAGCTACGCATTGATATTTTTTGTCCATACTCACAGTAATATGAGTATGTAACAAAGAATCACCTTTACGTTTAATTTATATCATGACATGGTGATTTAAATTTCTGGGTCTAAAAAACAGAATTAGGCAAATATGCCATGCAAGTACCATTTTCTGGCGCTGTCTCTCTCTCTGTATACCCACAATTTGCTACCGCCAAGTTCTCTGGCGACATAATAGTCGCGACGCACATCAACCCCGGACCACCAATGACTCTCTATGCGTTCTGGGCCGCTTACGATGGCGATAGGCCTGCGATAGAAAAGTCTTCCCTTGTTGATATTAAGTTGTCTGGGTTCTTGTAGTAGCCATAGAGGGCGCGGGTTTGGAGAAACATCTATAGGATTGCCTGTTCTGGTTGTTCGGCCAGATTTCTCTAGGTAGTCGAGTTGCACGCTGGCATATTCCGGGCAGTGTTGCGCCGTGCTACTAACGCTTTTTACATGGTTGTCTCCGAGCCTGGCCTGTAGTTGTTCCATGAACTGTGTGAGATTGCTGTCGTTATAGTGTGTCGGCGTATCCTCCTTTAGTAATGAATTGCTCCTGGCAAAAAACGCATCGAATTCCTTGACCTCGAGCCTGACGGCTATGACCGGGGCTGGAATAGATAGCTTATCGAAATGTGTCTCAAGCAAGAGCATCAGACGCTGTTGCGAACGGCTTGCCCGGCGTAGCCCAATATCTATTTCGGTGCAGTCGCGCTTCTCATGAAGCAGGGAAAAAACCAGGTGGCTGGTGCTAAGGTCTCGTCGTTGCAAGAAGTCGCACAGCTGTGCCAATAACTCATCGGCAACCGGAAGTAGCCGATCGAGGTTTTCCAGTTCATAGGGAAGCTCGTAGGCTGTCATGAAGGCCGGCGGAGGAATATAGTTGAGGGTTGGCTCAGCCGACTTGCCCAGCGCCTTATTCAGCTGATTAACAAAGTTGCTGCCGAAGCGTTTGCAGAGGCCGTCGCTGGGCAGGCGCCAGATATCTCTTAGATAGCGAACCCCCATATTATGTAGTCGCCGTCTCCGCTCCTTGTCCAGATCCAGCACATCGGTAGAGAGCTGGCCTAGAGCCGAGCGCAGGTTTTCCTTTCGATAGACCAGCACATTGTGCCCCGATCTGGCAAGAAGCAAGCTGCCGCTGACAGTGGGGCTGACGGCATACAAAAAATCATCAGCAAGGCCCCACTGCTCTAGTTGTGAGCTAATTAGCACCTGCAACTTTTCATGGATGCCATCGATGCCGCTGAAGTATTTCAAGCTACTACGTACCTCACAGATTAGTGCCAGAGGGTGAAAGCTTACCGTAGAGCTAACACTTTGCATGTGGCCGGCTAATTGCTTGAGGTATTTTTCTTGCTGCTGTGGCTGAAGCTCGGCAAGTTGTGGAAGGTAGAGAGCGTACCAGAGGCTGTTCGTGCTGAGGCGTCTTGCAGGGGATCTGACCCTCGCGTCATTCTTCGTATTGAAAGACTGGCTTTCGACTAGGGTCTTGGCCCTGACCGGCAGCTGGATAATCTTTGCGGCCTGTTCGGAGGCTAGAGAAGGCAGAGGCAGCTGTGCCTCGCTGTCTGGATCTTTCAAGGTTCTGCTCCAGACGGGCTAGGCTTGCTGGTAGAGATTAATGTTCGCGCTTAGGCAGCGGAAATTACCACGGGCCTTGATAACGGTGATTTCAGACTCGTTAAATCCTGCATTCTCAGAGTAAGAATCCTCTATTTTAAGACGTATTGGTGACGGTGAGTGCTCACTATCATGGTGCTTGAACAAGACCCCCAAAGTGTCTCCGGTGTCGGCTGCCAGCTGTAGTCGGCGTAATACTTTAGTCGGTAGCCAGTTCTGCCAGGCCAGGACAAGACCACAGTTTTCAGTCTGTAGCGCCTTCTCCATACTCCATAGAGCATCCTTGCAGGAGGTGTCCAGTTTCACCACCAATACCTGCTCGGTATTAATTCCTGCCTGCACTAGGGCGGGGGCATAGAGTAAATAGGGGGGCGATATCCATAGGATCCACTTGCCTTGTTCAACAATTGAACGCATAAGCGGAATTAATAACTGTAACTCACCCATGCCCCAGTGGGGGGTGATGACCTCGATCAGGCCCTTCTTCGGCCATCCGCGCCCGGGGAGGATGGCGTCCAGTTGTGAGAAGCCGGTACTTCGACCATGTGTACCCTGGCCCGCTAACTCGCAGCCGCGCCACAGCTCTGGATTGCTCTGTAAGAGCTCGTCTAACTCGCTGCAGCCGCCGTCGTGTAGAGCATCTAGCTTTGAATCCTGGTACGGGGCCTGATCCTGCAATTGCGCGTCTGAGTGGTTTCGAATAATAGTCATTATCTGCTCGACCTAAATAGTACTGGATGTTTGTACAGTATTATAGGCAGCAATTTCTGCAGCGCAACAGAAACTTTGCGTCTTCGATAATTAATCAGAGCTTTATGCGCTAATCAATTGTTTTTTCGAGGAAATTAAAGATTTGGCGAGAACAGACGTTAAATCTCTTGAACGTTGAATGCAGGGAGACAAATATGAGCAAGAAGCCAGACATGGTTATGGTTGTTATCACCCTATTCGTAGTGGGTGTGCTGGCCAGCGGTTTTGCTCAGAGCGCATTGTTGTAGCGCAGTCCTGGAGATCGCTACTGCGGCGGCTTGAAATCGAAGCAAATAGCAGTTCTAAGATAAGCAAAACGGAAGATGAGCCAGGGATAGGTAGTTAGCTTGGTATTCCGCCCTACGCCGTATCGGGGCGGTATATTTTCTTGTCAGTAGCGACCGCGTCCAGTCGGACATCCCAGCTCGCCACCTCAAAAGAGTCAGCCAACTGGCACTCGTGTGCAAGACCTACCAATAGCGGGTTGCTGCGACGATTGAAGATTTTAAAGCTGAAGGTTCGGTCGTAGAAGCCCTTACCCATTCCGAGTCGGAAACAATCCTTGCTAAACCCAACCAACGGCACAAATACCACATCTAAATGGGTGGATGAAATGACATCGGCTGCTGGTGGCTCGCCGATGCCAAATTTATTCACCACGAGCTGAGTATTGGCGCTGTAAGGAGCGAAGGAAACGAACTCGGGATTATCCTCTTCGATTACCGGTAAATAACAAGACTTGCCCTCGCTGAGCGCCAGATCGAGCAGCATTCGTGGATCGATCTCACCATCTGCAACCTGATAGAAAGCGATGCGCTGAGCAACACGGAAAAAATCCTGATTCCCTAAAAGATTATACAAGGCGAGCGCGGCGGCTTCTTGTTGCGCAGGGCTTAGCTTTTGTCGCGCTTCGCGTAATGAAGCGCGCAGTTTATTACGAGTATCAGTCATAGAAGAATGAAGAGTAAGAGTTAAAAACTATCAAGCTCCCCGGAACACCGCTACCAAATTTGCCCTGAACCGAAAGGTTCAGGTGGTGGCTCCCGCGATGCATAAGGCTTTCCGGCTAGCGGATGTGCACAACAACATCTATCGAGTTGCCTCCGGTGGTAATAATATCGGCTCAAGAACACTTTTGACTGGCAAATGTTCTAGGGAGCTATCGCCTTAAGTATATATCGCGCAGTAGTCTTAATGATAGTCGGGAGGGGGTAGAAACCTCTGCATCTTTGGCTTGAGTTATTGCATCGCCCGTCCAGGGAGGGCATCCCCGCGAACGGACCCGCGGCCCTGATTGTTCGCTGGAATGCCCTCCCTGGACAGGCTCGGTTTGGCGATGAGTCTGCGGCGATAGAGAGAACAGACAGAGGTTTCGTGGGCTTGGGGGAGGAGAGATGCGGGGCATCTGCGTTGAGAGCTTAGATCTCTAGCTGACGGCTGTGGGCAATGGCGGAGTCGATCTTCGCTTCTATGCCTTGTACTTGCTGTGCTGTGGCATGGCGGGTCTCGTTAATGAGACGGTTCTTGCGCAGCATATCGTGGGTGATGTTTAGGGCAGCCATGACGGCAATCTTCTCGACGCCGTGAATATTGCCACGGCCCTTAATCTTGCGCATGTTTTCGTCGAGATAGCGCGCGGATTTAATCAAGGCTTCCTGGTCGGAGGGAGGGCAGTTCACCTGATACTCTTTATCCAGAATTTTGACTTGCACCGATGTACTTTGTTCGCTCATCACATTACCCAAATAATTTTACTTAATATCAAAATGGTCCGATGGCTAGGCAGGCCGGAAGAGATTCTATTCTAAGATTGATCCATCGCCTTCAGGCGAACGAGAATAGATTCCAGTTTCGATTTGGCTTCTTTATTCTTATCCATCAATTGCTTGCGCTCGCTCTGCCAGGAGTTCTCCCCAGCTTTCAGGATTTGGTTCTCGCGCTTCATGTCCGCGCAGAGGTCGATAAGATCATCGACTTTCTCGCTCAATGTTTCAAATCTGTCTTCACTCATCTTGCCGTATCTCTCATTCCCAAGTGCTGTTAATTTTCAACGCCCGCAACGCCCTATTGGCATTAGTTTAGGATCTACATTAACAATCCCCTAACTATAGAGCCGTGTTGATGGGGGGTCAATAATGGAATTGCAAAAATTGGTACTTGGTTCCCTTATAAGACAGCTATATGCTTGTGCGCTAAATTTCGATGAAGCAGTCAGAGGCAGGAATGAGCAGTAAATACCGTGAGATGAAGCTTCGCCGTAAGGAGCTCATGGCTCAGATGGAACCGAATAGCATAGCATTGCTGGCCTCGGCACCACCGCGCATGCGCAACAACGATGCCGAGTACCAGTACCGCCAGAATAGCGACTTCTATTACCTGACAGGCTTCACCGAGGAGCATGCGCTTCTGGCACTGATCCCGGGGCGAAAGCAGGGCGAATGTGTCTTGTTCTGTCAGGAGAAGGACAAGTTAAAGGAGTTATGGACAGGGATTCTGATGGGCCCCGACGCCGCCTGTGATGAGCTGGGCGTCGATGATGCATTTCCAATAGGTGATATCGATGACATTTTACCGGGACTGATCGAAGGGCGTGATCGTGTCTACTATTCCATGGGCAAAGATGATCAGTTCGATAATCAGGTTATGGATTGGGTTAAGGTGATTCGAAATAAGACGAAGATGGGCGCTCACCCGCCCGGTGAGTTTCTGGTGCTGGATCATCTCCTGCACGAATTGCGTTTGTTCAAGAGCGCTGGAGAAATAAAACTGATGCAGCAGGCTGCGAAAATTTCTGCACAAGGGCACAAGCGTGCTATGGCCTGCTGTAAGCCTGGAATCAAAGAATATGAGATGGAGGCGGAGCTGCTCTACGCTTTCACTCGTAACGGCAGCAGGGCGCCTGCCTACAACTCGATAGTAGCCGCTGGAGACAATGCCTGCATTCTGCACTACAACAGCAATAACGCCGAAGTCAAAGAGGGCGACCTGATACTTATTGATGCCGGATGTGAATATGAGTATTACGCCTCCGACATTACGCGCACGTTCCCCGCCTCGGGTAAATTCTCGCCAGAACAAAAGGCAATCTATGAGCTGGTGTTGGATGCACAGTATGCTGCCATCGACGCCGTAAAACCAGGAGCCTTATGGGACGAGCCCCATAGAGCTTCGGTCAAAGTGATCACACAGGGGTTGGTAAAACTCGGCCTGCTAAAGGGGCGCACTAGTCAACTGATCAAGAAAGAAGCCTATCGTGATTTCTATATGCATCGCGTCGGGCACTGGATCGGCATGGATGTGCACGACGTTGGCGACTATAAGATAGATGACCGCTGGCGACTGCTTGAGCCAGGCATGGTGACGACTATCGAACCGGGTATCTACATTTCTCCAGATAACAAGAAGGTCGAGAAACGATGGCGTGGGATAGGCGTACGCATTGAAGATGATGTATTGGTGACCAAACAAGGCAACAGAATTCTGAGTAAGGGAATTCCAAAAACTGTTGCAGAGATCGAGTCATTTATGGCGGCCGTTGTTCACTAACTAATGCAAATAAGCAGACCAGAAGAATTCTACGATCTCATCGTGGTGGGTGCCGGCATGGTAGGCGCGAGTTTCTGCTGCGCCCTGGAGCATGCGCTGGGTGAGCAATCTCTATCGATATTGGTAGTCGAAGCAGTCCCTCCAACTGCCGATATCTCGAAGCAATCGAGTTTCGATGCACGCTGCACTGCACTGTCGTTCGGCAGCAGGAAAATATTCGAAAGAATCGATGTATGGCAAGAGCTTGGAGCTGCTGTCTCGGCTATTCATGAGATCCAGGTTTCCGACAGGGGGCGTTTCGGATCGGTCGCATTGAAGGCAGCGGAGCAAAATGTGGATGCTCTTGGTTATGTAGTAGAGAACAGGCAGCTTGGTCAAATTCTAAATGCCCGATTGATTCGGTCCGAGTCGATAAAGCTACTCTGCCCCGCATCGGTCTCTTCCGTGACAGCGACAGAACAGGGAATGCAGCTTAGCCTACGCAGCGGCGAGTCAGATGTGATTGTCGATACTTCTCTAGTCGTTCTCGCCGATGGCGGAAAGTCACCCGCGTGTGAACAATTAGGCATTGGGCAATCGATCGAGCGCTATAATCAACATGCGCTTATTGCGAATATCGTATTCGAGAAACCACACTGTAATATCGCCTATGAGCGGTTTACCGATACCGGTCCGCTCGCGATACTGCCACTGCAGTCCATCGATGGAAAGAACAGGGGGTCTCTGGTCTGGACCCTGTCAGTCGAGCAGGCCGCCAAATATCGGGAAATGTCCGACAGTGAAATACTCACGCTGCTGCAGAAACGGTTTGGGTTTAGGCTGGGACGAATGGAGCAAATCGGCGAGAGGTTTGTGTATCCGTTGAGTCTCTCCGTGGCGAGAGAACAGATTCGTCCAGGTTTGGCACTGCTGGGAAATGTAGCCCACACTTTACATCCGGTGGCGGGCCAGGGTTTGAATCTGGCTCTGCGCGATGCCGAGGCTCTGGTCGATGTGCTAGTCGCTGCCAGGCAGGAGGGGCGTACTGTCGGCGAGATGAGCACTCTGCTGCAATACATTGCGCGGCAGCAGGCCGACCAGACACTAACGACACAGTTTACTCACAGCGTCACCAAACTGTTCTCAAGCAACAATGCAGCGAAGGTGTGGCTGCGCAAATTTGGACTTGTCGCCATGGATCTGGCGCCAACGCTACGTCGCGGTCTCGCCGGGCGCGCGATGGGTTCAGTAAGCACAGCTAAAAAGTAGTCCTTCCATGGACCAGGAAGCAGGGAGCGATAGACTCTGCCAGGGGCTCCCCAAGGTCAGCTAACGAGAATCTGGGTCTATCTGAAATACGATGCGCTGGCGCACGTCATAGGTTTCAGTGGCTTGTCCGTTGTTCATCGCCGGAGCATATTTCCACTTGTTGATCGACTGCAGGGCAGACCTTTCGAAGATTCCTTCCGGCACCGCATTCAGGACGACTGGATCGACCACGCTGCCGAATCTATCGACAGTGAATGACAACTCGACGAATCCTTCTATTCCTCTTTGCAGCGCGCGGCTGGGGTAGTTCGCCGTAGTCCGGATGAGCGGAATCATGATGTTATTGGCCATTGGAATAACGCCTTGCGGCGAAGTATCGATCTTAAGTCGTTCCTGAGACAGTCGTAGCACCGGTCCGGACGTTATCTCAGAACTTCGAGTAGGCTCACTCACAATGGGAACTTCTTCCACTACAATCGGTTCAGGCTTCGCTTCATTGGTTATTAACTCAGGTTTAAATTCTGGCACCGTGGGGTCCACTATCTGGATTATGCTTAACAACTGTGGCCGATCCGACTCTGTCTCGATCAGATACTGCATAAAATAGAATAAGAGAAAAGTCACCAGCGCCGCCAGCAGAACGGCGCTGTTAATCTTAAAGAAATCTCGGGCAATAGCAGTCATAGTCGCTTCTCCTTATCGCGGTGCGTTTGGTGGTGCCTTTATTTTCTAGCTGTTCCGAATTATCTGAATTCGGCCATCAGGAAGTCATGCTCTCTAGTACCGTTCGGGAAAAACGAGACTGAAATAACTGGAGGATCGAAATGAATATTGCTGGGCAATTCCATTTGTTGAAACTGGATACCCAGAGCCGAGAACGGTGCGACGACCAAAGCGGCGAAGATCAGGCTGGGCAGAATATTACTGGTATCACTGCTGCGCAAATTAACCTCTTGTTTCAATATATGCCTGATACGCTGAGACAGGCTCGATTGAATGCCAAGAAGCGCAGGCGCACAGAATGTGCGATGAGCATTATAGTTGTGCGCCAGCCTTAATAAATTTTCCGCATATGAAAGTGGAGAGCCTGAGTTTTCGATAGCCACATCATCACAAGCCTTCTCGGATTCTATAAGTAGTTTTCTAAGCGCCAACCAAACAAGCGGATTGACCCAATAGAGACTAATAGCAACTCGCGAAATTATTTGGAGGATCCAATCTGCTCGTTGTACGTGGCCCAGTTCGTGGCTAATGGATTGTTGCAGCAATTCACTACTCCAGCCATACGCCGCCAAGGGGAAGATAATCTTGTGGCGCCACAATCCCCAGGTTAAAGGCGAGGAAATCTCTGGGCTGAGCAATAGTTCTATGGGCCGGTGAAACCCGTTTACCTGCTGCAAATGTTGTAGCGATTGCTGTGCAATCTCATGCTTGAAGGGTTTGGCCCGATGAGAGAAAACGATGACCTTGAAAATGCCCGATAGCAAATAGAAAAACAGCAAGCCACTTACCAGAAGGTAGGCCAAGGCAACGCCAAACAGGCTTCTTGCCGTAGCGCCGATCTGCGCGGCAAAGACCTCCCAGGTCTGTGCAGTTCCGGCGTAGTTCTCCAGCACTGATAGGTAGCTATACGAGAAAGAAATGCTTGGGATAATCTGATGGAACAATGGGAGCAGGATAAGCCCGGCGAAAGCCATCATCCAAACGATGCTCTTCGTTGAGGGAGTGCTTTTACCGATGAGCAGCTGTATGAAAAAAGCTGCCGACAACAGGAGTGTAGCCTTAAGGCTCAAATCAATAAGAAAGAACAACAGCGCATGTTGTTGTTCGAGTATATTCAGTGCAGCAATTACCGAAAGTGCTGTCATTATTATTCTCCTGCCCGAAGCTAGTGAATACTTCGAGAGTAGGTTCCCTCATCCATTGGTCTGGATGCTATTCCTCTACATCGCTACTTTTTACTATTTAGCGTTTATTTAACGTTTATTTAACGTTGCCTTGCGCCGACCTGGTCTTCTGCTTCTTGGCGTCTTCCAATAGTTTGTTTAACTCATCCAGTTCTTTCTCGGTGACGCTATCCTTGGACAGATCCAACAGAGTGCTCATTGCCTGCGAGGCAGAACCATCGAAGAAAGTCTTTAGCAGGCGTTGCAGCGCCGAGGCGCGGGCCTGTTGATGATCTATCAGGGGATAATAGATGTATTTCAAATCGCGTTCGCGATGCGCGAGGAAGCCCTTGGTCTCAAGTTTATTCATGGTGGCTCTGATCGCCGAGTAACCGGGCGGATTGGGCAGGTGGGCCTCGATATCCTTGGCCGAGGCTTCGCTCAATTCGTAGACGATATCCATGATCTGGCGTTCGCGACGACTGAGTTGTGAGGCTGATGGCATGGGCTTTCCTTTAAATGGACGCTTAGATTATTTGCATGTTATAAAAATCGCACTATGCTAGAAAAATAGCATCTGTAGCTAAAAAGTCAAGCAAGATCGTCCTCGAGATGGATCGGGGCGATGCAGAGGTATTTAATATGTTTTAAATCAGATAGTTAGAGTTTCGAGCGGAGTGCTTCGATGCGCTTGCGGTTGGCGCCCAGATCACTGTAGCCGAGACGAGATGCAGACCGAACATGGGTTTGATTGCTGGCCGGGTCGTATAAAAACTCCACATCATCGACATAGCCCATCAGTGTGCTAGTGAACTCGGCGTACAGATAGTTAGCCGACTGCTCGACAATATTTGCCTGATCAAGGCTCAGGAGTATCTGCTGAATCTGGTTGAGGTTTCCGTTCAGGGGCGCAATAGCATGCTCTTCACTGCTCTCAAAACTCGATACGCAGTTCGGCGATTCGGGACAGGGACTCAACCTGCCCTCGTTGACCCCAATATTCTGTGGGGGCTCTCCAGCGCAGGCGCCAAGAAAGGGTAACAATGCCAGCAGTGATTTCTTCATGATTCGGGTTCTCAAGTGTCTATTCAGGATAGCGCTGTGTAATAGAAGTCTGCCAATACCTATCCGATAACCGTCATACCCAGCCAGTCGGCAATCAAGGCAGGCTTGTCTTCACCTTCAATCTCGATAGTTACGTTGTGCTTCAGCAGATAGTGCTTTGGCTTTTTCTCGTGGGCGCTTACTAATTCAAAGCGGGCGCGAATCTTGCTGCCGACTTTCACAGGATTGATGAAACGAACCTTGTCCAGACCATAGTTGATGCCCATTACAGAGTTCTCCAGTTTAATACCGCCATTGTCAGCACTGAGCATGCTCAACAGAGAGAGTGTAAGAAAGCCGTGTGCGATCGTCGTACCAAATGGAGTCTGTGCGGCACGCTCTGGATCGATATGAATATACTGAAAGTCACCGGTGGCCTCGGCGAATTTGTTGATTCGATCCTGGTCTATTTCCAGCCATTCGGTAATACCCACTTCTTTCCCAATATAGTTGTCTATTTTATCGACACTAACAATATTGCTCATCTGAAAAGTCTCCATTCTCGATATTGACCAGGTACTAAATTTGTTAGCAACCAAGGCACAGGCGAAGCAGTCTAGCAGTATTCGGCAGGCAAGAACACGGTTAGGGATTGCGGCCTACACAGCTTATAATGCGACTTATGAATGCACAGCGAGACAATGAATTCGACATCGTTATTGCCGGCGCCGGCATGGTCGGCGCCAGCCTCGCCTGCCTGTTAGCCGAGAGCCCCCTGCGCATCGCGCTGCTCGATCGTTCACCTCTCAGTCCTGCCGAGGACATGGAGCGCGTGCCGCTTAGTAGTGATCAATTCGACCCTCGGGTTAGTGCAATCAGCCACGCATCGCAACAGCTGCTTAAGGATATTGGTGTCTGGGATGATATCGTCGCAAGGCGTGCCTGCAACTATCTGGACATGCAAGTGTGGGATGCCGAGGGGACTGGTTCTATCAGCTTCTCGGCAAGCGAGATCAATCAAGCTGAACTTGGCAGCATCGTAGAGAATTCCATTATTATCGGCGCGCTGCACAAGAAAATTTCCGCGCTTGAGAATGTATTCCCGGTCACTCCATTTTCAATCGAATCGTTCGAATATGAAGACGATATGGGCAGGCGCGTAGTACGTCTCGATGCTAGCGAGGGCGAGTCGGTTCGTGCACCACTTATTATTGCAGCGGACGGCGCGAACTCGAAGCTAAGACAGCTGGCGAAATTCGAATGCCGCGAGTGGGACTACGAACAGAGCGCGTTAGTGACTACAGTTCATACAGAGCGAGGGCATGACAACAAGGCATTACAGCGATTCCTGGAAACCGGCCCGCTCGCCTTTCTGCCTCTGCGCGTCGCGCAAGATAGCGACGATCAACACTATAGCTCTATCGTCTGGTCAATGCTGCCCGCGCAGGCAGAGAGGATCATGGCGCTCAGTGAAGAGGCGTTCAATGCAGAACTTGGTGCCGCCATAGAGTTTAAGCTAGGCAAGATTCAAAGCAGTGACAAGCGATTCGTCTTCCCACTCAGGCAACGCCATGCTATCGACTATGTGAAGGAAGCTATCGTGTTAGTTGGGGATGCGGCACATACGATACATCCGTTGGCGGGTCAGGGAGTGAACCTCGGTTTGTTAGATGCGAAGGCTCTGGCCCAGGAGCTGCGACGCGGAGCTGAGGCGGGGAGATCGCTGGCAGATTCGACAGTGCTATTGCGCTATCAACGAAGACGAAAAGGCAACAACCTCTCGATGATGTGGTTGATGGAAGGTTTCAAGCGCTTGTTTGCGCAGCAGGATCTTACTATCCGTTGGCTGCGTAACATGGGGATGAATGCCGCCGATAAGATGACGCCGATCAAGAATCAGATGATACGTAAGGCGATGGGTCTCGATAGCTGATACTTCACTATCCGGCTAGTGCTTACTCTTGCCATGGGAACTGCTCAGCATGCCATTGATCATGATCTGCACGTGGTCTTCAATCAGCTTTTCTACCTGCACATCTTCTACCAGGGCGCAGCTCGATGGCCATTTTTGATGAGTGACAGCTGCAGCGATCAGTCCGGAGTTTCTTAGCGTGACGATGCCGTGTAACTGAGACCAAATAAGTAGAGTCGCGTTGACAACTTCTTCTTCGCTGCACTGCAGTTGATACTTGTTGTGAATTGCGAAGACCAAGCTGCGCACCTTGACGATGCAGCGGCAAGACACTTCTATGGTCTCGTCGGTCGACCACTCCATCGGTAGAGAAGAGGTGAATAAAAAACGGAACTGCGAAGGATACTCTCTGGAGAAATGGAAGTAGGCCAAGCACATTTCAGTGAGCGCCTTCTCAGGGTCCCTGGTCTCGGGACAATGCTTTGCATAGAAATTGTTGAAGCCCTGATAGAGGCGAATTTTGATTGCAAGTATGAGAGCGTTCTTGTCCGCAAAATGGTTATACACCGCCGAGGGTGTAACGCCGACTTCTCTGGAAAGACCTCTCAGGGAAATCATTTCGCCTTCGTTATCCTCAATGTAGTTTTGGGCTGCGTCTAATAGTGCTTCTTTCACGTTGCCGTGGTGATAGCTTGAGCTGTTCTTCATTGTATCGATAAGCATACTCTTCTCCGAAGCCTCAAATTTGGAAGTTATAGCGCAGATGTAGTTGTAGTATGTCGTTATTTCGAAAATTGTAAAAAATTGACTCTGGCTCGCTGCCGTAGTCGACCCAAAGCAGTCCCATCTCGAGACTGTCGGACCAATTATAATCAACCGATACTCTGCTGACCTGACCCGAGTCATTGGCAAGGTCGTTTAGCACCGCCACAACCTTCAATCTCTCATTGAGGGCAGTCCAGTAAGCTCGCATTCCGAAACTGGTCTGGTTCTTGTCAGCATACATGAATGCGTCATGGTTTCTGGTTCGTATGTTGTCCAGCTCGAAGGTGAGTAGTAGATTTCTGAATCCGTTATATTCAACCCCAAAAACTGACAAGACTTGATCCTTCTCGTCCCAGCCATCGACGTAGCGAAAGATCGAATCCCGGTTCGGGATAACAGCCCTATCCATATGCAGGCCCAGTTCCCCAAAGTAGAGCCAGGAGCCGTCGGCCCAGTTTGCGGAAACACCGAGTGCGCGCATGCGGTTCTGGCCATACTGAAAGCGAGGACTCATCGAATGCGTGTCAATCTGACGCAGGGTCATGGCATTGTCATTCAACTCGCCCGCCACGAACTGCAGATCGCCTTGGCTGAGGTGAGTAGAAGCGCGGAAGAAATATTCCTGTTCATTATCGGCACGCTCCTTATCGACAACGATCCCAGCCTGACGAATCCCGATAAACTGATCGAACTCATCCCCGGCGGGCGATAGGTAGTTTCTACCGGCGCGATAGGTGAGCACTCCGTCCAATGTCCAGTCGCCCAGTGTATAGCTCAACAGCGCGGCGGGTACCTGTCGTCGCAGGTCTTCCAGGTCTTGTTGGGCGAAAGTGTATCGGTCTTCAACATTAATGAGGTCCGTGACACGAGAGTACTCGGCCATGCCCCAGGCTAGAATCTGATTGCCCAGCTTGAAGTAGAAGCCATTGTCATACTGCCGTTCTATGTAGAAGTCTCTTAACTCGACGCGGTTTCGAAACTCGTCGATCTCGTCCTTGCTGAATTCAGTATTATCGCTAAACCTGTAGATCTCATCGTGAAATATTTTGGTGCTGATCCGAAATCCAAGATCTTGGCCGAGGGTGGTATCCAACTGTGCGAACAGGCTAGTCTCAATCTTACTGAGGCCGCGGTCGTCTCGGCTGAAGAGCGCCCCTGGGCGTTCTATGCCTTGGGACACCTTCTGAATGACCCAGCCGATGACAGAGTAATTCTCCGCTCTCGATGAAGCGTTCGGCTCGATATCCAAGTCTATCGTATTGAAGAAATCGTCCTGCGCCGGAGCGCTCTGGCAACAGAAGAGTGCGCAGAGCAACAGAAGCAGCTTCTTGTTCTCCAGGGAAAATATTTTCGCCATGCCCACTGTCACCGTGTGTTTCCCTAGTCGAGCCCCCGTTGCATGGCCTCGGTAGTCAGCAGGTCGTCGGAGACTTCGACGTTGTAGTCGATGGAATTAATCTGTAAAACGCTAGCGTGTTCTTGACGGTCGTTGCGCGTAGTAACGGCCTGTAGCCTCTTGACAGTCCAGATGCCATCGATCTCTTCGATTTCTGACGCTGTAAAGAATTTTACTCGATTACCTCTCAGTTCCCAAGCCTGCCCGCGTAGCTGTAAAAATTTTTCCTTACTAATCCAGCTCTGCATCTTCGAATAGCCACTCGCCTCTTCAGCACGGTCCTTGAATTCGGGCTTCGGTACGATTTCAATTAGCCAGCATTCCTCTCCATCTACCATCTGGGATTCATTGATGAAGCTGTAGTTGTACCAATCCACCTCGAAGCCGTTGATGTCCGCATAAGTGAAGTCACTACCCAAGAACGAGTCTGAGGTATCACTGGTCGCCAGTCGTTTTACTCGTTGCAGAGCCGGTAGATAGAGCCAGGAATCATCCTCTCGCAGACTCTCCTCCCAATCGAAGTTTAGGTAGGCCGTACCACGTATATCGGCTGGCGATTCGAACAGTGACAGGGACTTGGTGTCTATACCGTAGTCTTTGGAATAAAGTTTTAGGTTTCTTGCCCGCTGTCTTTCCCTTCTATCGATAAGCACCATAGTGACTTCGGCAATGGAGGAGTCGCCGGTATAACGCTCATCCACCATGCGCATCACTTCCTCGGCAGAGTACTCGGCTGCGTTAGAGCTAGCGGACCCTATCACCTGCGTACAGAAAACAAGAATTACCGCGGAGAGCTTATATAACGATTGTGATCGGAAACTCATGTTGATATCTCCTGCAGATATTTTTTTGATAAGCGCGTTTGAGAAGCTTTAATGCTTGGTACTAAAAGCCAGGCACTAATCTACCCTTTGGGGTTCTTCCTCGGTGCCGTCAGCCCAATAGAGTATGGCAGGCAACATGATTAAATCACCTATCAGGGCAAGGGACATTATGATGGCACCGAATAAGCCTACATAAATAATAGTAGTGAATGAAGCAAAACACAGTACGCTGAAGCCAAACACCAATACTAGCGAGCTAAAGACTACGGCGCGGCCAGATTCGTTCATGGCTCGAGCAATGGCCTGTTTCGTGCTCGCGCCCTCGTTCTTCGCTAGTAGATAGCGACTCATGACATGAATGGCATCGTCTACCGCAATGCCCATGGTCATTGCGAATACTATGACCGCGCTCTGATCGAGAGAGATACCCAGCCAGCCCGCGAAACTTCCAGCCAACACGATTGGGAGCACACTCGGTATTATAGACAGTAGCCCATATTTGACTGATTTGAACAGGGCAATGAAAAACAGCGTGATAACGGCCAAGGCGATCAGGAAAGACTGGGCCATACCTTCGGATATATAGGTGTCCTGAACAGTATAGAGCGCCATCGTGCCAGTCACTATGGCCTGTAGCTGTGGGTAATTCTCGTCCAGATAGGCTTCTATATCCTCCAGCTCAGCCTGCATCTGGGACGCTTCCATGTTAATCACTGGAACGACGAGTCGGGCGTGGCGATTCTCGAAGTCCTTTATATCGGAAAGGTCTTCGTTTGCCCCGGAGCTTTCATACAAGAGCAGATACTGCGCCGTCATCTCTCGGCTCGATGGAATTCGATAGAACTCGGGGTCGTCGCCATTCATCGACTGGTTAATTTCTTTTAGATAATCTACCAGCGAATTTATCGGGCCCAGCGCCTCGCGGCCCGTCAACCAATTCTCTATTTCATCGAGCTGTTCAAGATACGCAGGGTCCTTTATGCCTTCTTCTTCCCCTGAGTCGAGAATTATATCCAGGGTCATCATGCCGCGATAGATCTCGTCAAAGTACTCAATGTCTTGCCGAACCTGACTGCTCTGTTTAAACAGAGTCACGTAGTTTGAATCGATCACGATACTCGGAATATTCCAGATCGAAAACGCTAAGACTACGAAGCCGGAAGCCAGAATTCTATTTTTATTACGCAGGGTAAAATCTGGAACTTTTGTAGTAATTCTGGAAATAATACCTGTGTCTATCACCCGGTCGGTAGTAGCCGGTATCTTCTTCATAAAACTTAGTAACGCGGGTAGCAGTGTCAATGCGAACAGGAACAGGGCAATGGAGCCCATCGCACCTAATAAAGCGAACTCTCTAACTGGAAGAATCTTGGTAACCGCAAGCGAGAAGAATCCCGCCGAGGTCGTAATAGCAGTAAAGAAAGCGGGGCGCCAGAGATTGATTATGGTAGATTGCGCCGCTTCGCGCCCATCCTTGCCGGCGTGCAAATAGTGAAAGAACTCAAGTAGCACATGCACCGATATGCCGATTCCGATAATGATCAGCGTCGGCGCGAGTGCTCCGGTATCTACCGTAGAGTGCGGTATACCTATATAACCTTGTATTTCCTGAACCAATAATATGCCGCAGGCAATGACCAACCAGGGCGCGAGGGTGGCCCACAATGACCGAAAGCTGAAGAACAGAATTACCACCATTAGTAAAACCATCATCGGAATTAGTACCGCTACATCTTCGGACGAGACAGTCTCGAAGCGCTCTTGTGCCAGAGGGTAACCGGAAAGGTGGAGGATATAACTGTCGGAACTTAGATTCGCCTCTTCGACAAACCTGTACAGGTCTTGAACAAGCTGCACCTTCGCTTCAGAAGTTTCTGCGTGATGTTCTACTCTGGCAGCAACGCGTGTGTGTCGAAAATCTCTGGTGATCAAAGTATCCAGCGCGAGAGTTTCGTTGTTGAGAGTAGACTTGACCTCTTCGACAGCGGCAGAATTATTTATTAGATCTTCGACATCTTCGATTAAATAATCCGTGCGAAGGTTGTCATCGTCGGCGTGAATATACTGAAAGTTTGTGATCGAGCGTAGCTGAGTAACGTATTGATGAAATTCGAGAAATTCTGAAACGCGAGCGATGTCTCTAAGCGTGTCCGCATTAAAAATGTCGGGTACACTTGGCGCGGCTTCGAAGCCAACGATGAGGTATTCGTTGTCTCCAAAAAGCTCAATCAGATTATCGTATTCGAGTAGTGTCGGATCGCCTGCTACGAAGTAACGCTCCGTACTATTGTCGAACGGTATGGTCTTGCCGGTGAGGAGAATGGCAAGCAACAATAGTACAGACGCCACGATGACCGGGAATCGGTTGGCAATCGTGAAACCTGCCCAAGCCTTGACTAGAGCCGTCATCCTGAAACTCCTTGATCTTCAGGACTACCTGTCCCGTTTATTATTATTCGCCGAGCATTACAAACTTCACCAACTTCGGGGGACAGTGTAATGCGAGATGTTAACCGCGTAAAGTTTAAGCCTTTTCCAATATGAAGTGAGTCTGGGGAGCAGGGTTGATTCCAATATGAAA
>JBBDIR010000047.1:0-95639 GCA_040880325.1 Pseudohongiellaceae bacterium | reverse complement strand
CGCCATAGTCATGCAGAGCCACGCGGGCCTGGGTAACTAAAACATCATCCTGTGGTAGCTCAATGTCAGCAAGGAGACAGGAGAATTCCAACCAGCGAATATAGGGTGGGATGCGCGGGGCATCGGAATCTAGCACGGTCATGTGATAGTCGAAGGCGGCCTGAAGCTGACCGGCTACGCTGAGCTTTTCTACGAGATTCGATTGTGCACGTGCGGACTGGGGGTGTTGTTCAACTGCCGCATAGGCTTGTTCCAGGGCGTCACCCCAGAGCGTAGTCTGCCTAACCGTAATAACCGACATGCACAGCAAAACGCTGACGCAAATCGCGAGCATCGCATTTCTCTTAGCGCCATCCAATCGCGGCAGCGCATCGCTGACAAAAATAACGAGCGCGAATACCGGACCAAACAAGGCAAGATAATTGCGATGCTCGAAATAGTATTCCAGCGGTAACACCGTCGACTCCAGAGCATGGGCCGCAAAGAACCACAGCACGGCGAAAGCGAACAACGGCCACTGCCTTCGCTTAATCAGTGCAGTGCCTATTAGGCCAGCGATGAACAATACACTGGGCATCGCTGGCAGAACCTGCGCGGTCGGGAAATCGTCATGAAACACACCGAAATAGTTTGGCATCAACAGTGCGATATTAGCGATATAGGTTGTCAGTACCGGAAACTGCGTCAGCACCCTCTGCGAGAAACTGAAGGGCTTCAATTCATAGCCTTCCAATACACCTGGCAGGACAAAGGCCAAACCCGCTACGCCAATGCCTATCGTCGCAACGAGCAGCCCCTGGCGAAATCGTCGTAATAGTCCGGGCGACTCCATATCAGCGAACAAACTGTACTCAAGAACAAGCACATAGAGATAGATCAGAACACCGTTTTCCTTGCTTAGCACAGACAGTAGTGTGCACAGAAGAAGCCCCACCAACAACAGACCGATACCTTGCGTATTCTTCCCGCGCAGCAAACACTGCCGGCCTGTCAGATAAAACAGGATAGCTAGCAGGGTAAAGCTCGAAGATAGCAGCGTCATCCGCTGCACGGCATACAATACTGTAGAGACCTGAATCGGATGAGCGAGCCAAATGAAGGCGATTGCCGCTAGCGCCAATAATGGGATTTTCCGGCTCCGCCATTGCCTTCCTATCAGAGCACAACACAGCGCTAGCAGAGCACCGTTAAGCAGATGAATCAGCAGGTTTATCAGTTTAAAATTGCGCGGGTCAGGCCACGACTCGTGTTGCAGCAGAAAGCTAAAGATAGAAACCGGGCGACCCAGGATGCCAGCGAAGCCGGTAGTCGCCAGATGGAGAATATCGCTCAGGCCTGGATTCGCAGGCAGCTGAGCGATGACACCCAGGTTCGGCGTATCATCCAATAGGAAAGCACCGCTGAGGCCACTGTAGTACATTGCCACAATGGCAAGAGCCAAAACAACAGTCAGTGCGATCGCGATGAAAGTTTGAGCGTGAATCCTGGGACCTCGTGCGCCTATCCATTATTTAACAGTGGAATCATAACGCATCTGGGCAGCTATGACAGGGCATGATTCGACTTACAGAAAGCGCTGAGCCATTCGTGCTATACAGGTGCTATACAGAGTTATACAGGGACATGCAGTGATCCAGCGAACTGCCGCTAAAATTATTAATACGGCAATGATGATAACTTTTCTTACACTGCACAGCTGACTTCAGGCCTACTACAAACCATGATCAAACAATCGAACAACTTCTGGCCGGTCTACCCTCTGTTCCTGATTTCGGGATTTCCTGCATTGCTTTATCAGATCGTGTGGCAACGCTCTCTGTTCACATTGTTCGGCACTAACATCGAGTCTATAACCCTGGTAGTGGCCGCCTTTATGTTGGGGCTTGGAATGGGCAGCTTGATCGGCGGCAAACTCTCGACTCTGCGCGCGCTTTCGCAGCTACAGCTTTTCGCCGTACTCGAGTTATGCATCGGTCTCTTCGGGATGGTATCGTTGCAGCTGTTCGACTTCGTCGGTGCTCATGCGATTAATCTGGGCTATGTATCGATGACCGTCGTTGCCTTCCTATTGGTGTTCATCCCGACACTCTGCATGGGTGCCACGCTACCGATATTGAGCGCCTTCCTGGTCGCGCGTATACCGAATGTGGGCTTCTCCTTGGGCACACTCTATTTTGTAAACACACTAGGTTCCGCGATCGCCGCGTTCTCTGCATCGCTATTCCTTATGGGCATGTTCGGCATGCAGGGTACGATCTATTTCGCCAGCGGGCTCAATTTTTTAGTGGGTGGCTCTGCGCTGCTGTTCCAACACTGGCAGAAGTCCGAAGCAGTTTCCAATGATGACGTGACTGAAAGGCAACACAAGGCCCGCAGCAGTGCAATAGCGGCGCTAGGTTTTGGCCAATTGCTCCTGCTCGCATTTGTCTGCGGATTCATTGCGCTCTCTTACGAAATCCTGTGGATGCGTATTTTCGCGTTTGCCAATGCTGGCGTCGCCTTCATCTTTCCACGCATACTCGGGCTGTTCTTACTTGGCCTGGCGCTAGGGTCCTATGTCGCCGGCCGGCTGTGTGAGAAATATAAGGATGATACGCTGCACATTCTTCGCCTGCTTAGACTGAGCCTGGTGATCGCCGCGCTGCTCGGTTTTCTGCTCATGCCGCTCGCCGCCTATCTGGCCACCAAAGCCGCGCTGCTGCTAGCCGAACTGTATCTGCTTTGCGCCGCGCTAGCCCTGGGAATTCCGTTTCCTCTGCTCGCCCATATTGGAATCAAGGCCGACGCAAGGTCTGGGCAGAACATCAGCTACATGTACATGGCGAATATCGCGGGCGCGACTATCGGTACAATTCTCACCGGCTTCGTGCTGATGGACTTTCTCTCTACCCAGACCATAGCAATGCTGTTAGCAATATCTGGCGTGCTGATTGCGACGTTCTTGTTCGATAAGAAACCTGGGCGTGGCAAGGCCACCACGGCAGTTCTATGCACTCTGATTCTGGTTTTCATAGCAGCCAATCCATTCCTGGCGCGGGGTAACTACGAGAAGTTTCAGGCGATACGCAACTATAACGGCGAACCGTTTAAACAGCTTATAGAAACCAAGAGCGGAGTCATCACTCTTACACAGAACGATCGCTTATATGGCGGCGGTGTATACGATGGGGTCTTCAATACCAATTTAATCGATGATCGCAACGGCATTATCCGGCCTTATCTGCTTGGGGCGTTCCATCCGAAGCCCAGGCGCGTTCTAATGATAGGTCTGGCGACGGGATCCTGGGCTCAGGTAATCGCCCACCATCCCAGTCTCGAGCAGCTGATCGTGGTAGAGATTAACCCGGGCTATGCTGGAATTATCGCCACTCAACCTGCAGTGAGTAGCCTGCTTTCGAACGAGAAGGTCGAGATTATTATCGATGACGGACGACGCTATATGCAACGCAATAGCGATGAGAAATTTGATCTGATCATCATGAACACGACATTTCATTGGCGCGCCTACGCCGCCAATCTACTCTCCCGAGACTTTTTAAAGATTGTTCTGGCGCATCTAAACGAGGGTGGAATCGCCTTCTACAACTCGACCAACTCGATGAACGTGCAGAAGACTGGGGCGGTGGTCTGTCCACAGGTGTTGCGCTTTCAGAATCATCTGCTCTGCGGTAATGAACAGATAGTTGCAGATTCGCAGCGCCTGGAGACTCTTCTGTGGGATTATGAGATAGACGGCGTACGGCAACACGACCGATCCAATGAGAGCCATCGAGATCGAATCGCGCAGATTATCGACATGTTCGATGCCTCGCGCTACGGGTTTAATTCCGCTGTCGATTTTACGACCTACCCCTTCGAGAAAGCTGAGTCTATTTTGCAGAGAACGGTGGAGAACTTTATCATCACCGATGACAACATGGGCGATGAATGGAACTAGCGAGCGAGCATGGCCACCAGTAGTTTTATCTGTGCGTCGTCCAATCGTTTCGCAAACGCTGGCATCACGCCATTTCTTCCCGCGCCAATCGAAGCGCGCACATTCGCAAGGTCGCCACCGTAGAGCCAAATATTATCAGCGAGATTTGGCGCACCCAAGGCTGTATTACCGGCACCGTCTGGCCCATGACAGGCCGCACAGTTCTGTTGATAGATTGCCCTGCCCGGATGGGTCTCATCGTTGTCGGCGAAGTTAGTTACATAGTCCGCTACCTGATCGACACTCTCATCGCCGAGTATCGACTGCCAGGCCAGCATGTTCGCGCGCCTGCCCGCGCGTATGGTCTGTTCGATCTGCTCGGCGCTGGAACCCCATTGCCAATCGATGTCCATCAGGTTGGGAAACAAGGAAGCCTGACCTCTGCCATCGGGGCCGTGACAGGCAGAGCATTCCCGTTTAAAGATCCTTTCAGCCGTCTGCATGAGTTCAAGGTCATTCTGAATCTCAGCCAGATTCGACGCCGCAATTTGCGCTCGAGCTTCCTGAAAACTCGCGTTGTAGTTTTCATAACTCTCGACGATGCGCGAGCCCTGCGACCAATTCAGCAAGCCCTTGTAGGAACCGAGGCCTGGATAGAGGATGAGATAGATCAACGAGAACACCAGCGCCGCCAGAAGCATCCAAAACCACCAAAGCGGTGGCGCATTCGATCCCTCCCTGAGATCGTTATCCCAGACCGGCTCATTTGCGGCATCTTCACCGGCACTGGGTGCGAAATAGACGCTCAGTACCAGCCAGGTTAGGGTCACGAGAGAGACGCAGGTCAGAACGATGATCCAACCGCTCCAGAATCCTGTTGGCAAATCAGCCATGGTAGTCTTCGTCCTCCAAGGGAATGCGAGCAGCCGCATCGATCTGCTCATCATTGTCCTTGTTGGTAAACCAGATGGCGAGGCCGATCATGAATGCCATGATCGTCATGTCGCCCAGAAAAATAAACATCGTCATATGGATATATCCTCGCTAAGACCGGTGCCGAGCATCTGTAGATAGGCGATCAATGCATCGATCTCTTTCAACCCTTCCAGATCCGCATCCGCAGCGGCAATTTCTTCGTCGCTATAAGGGTGGCCTAGTTTTCTCAGCGCACTCATCTTCGCGCTAGCCTTGCCCGCCTGTATCGCATCGCGCTTCGCCAGCCAGGGATAGCCCGGCATTATGCTCTCGGCGACTACCTCTCTTGGATCGATTAGATGAATACGATGCCAGTCGTCGGAGAACTTGCCGCCTACGCGATGCAGGTCCGGACCGGTTCGTTTCGAGCCCCAGAGGAACGGGCGGTCATAGACAAATTCACCCGCCCTCGAATAGGCGCCGTAACGTTCGACCTCGGCTATCAATGGGCGAACCTGTTGCGAATGGCACACGCTGCAGCCCTCGCGAATGTAGATGTCTCGACCGGTCAATTCCACCGCACTATACACTCGTGTATTCGCAGCCGCCGTTGAAAGATCTTCCTGGTTCAGCACCGGCAGAATCTGCACGAGTCCGCCGATGGAGGAAACCAGGAGGATACCGAAGATTAGCAGGCCGGTGTTTTCTTCAATCTTCTTGTGTAGGGAAAGTGCACTCATGCGGTCACTCCGACTGCGGGGTCAACATCTGGAACTCTGACCTCGACCGTGGCTCTACCGGCGACGGTCTTGTACAGATTGTAGGCCATCAAGAATGTACCGCCGAGGAATATCATTCCGGCTATCAGCCGCAGAGCGTAATACGGTGTCATGCTCGACATGATGTCCTTGAAGCTAAAGCTCAGCTCACCTATCTCATCCACACTCAACCAGAGCAAGCCCTGTGAGACCCCTGCACCCCACATCGCCACGATGTAGAGCATGGTTCCGGCCAGCGCCATCCAGAAATGTATGTTGGCGAGGCGTGTGCTGTAGAGCTCGTTGCCAACCAGGCGCGGCACCAGATAGTAGAAAGTGCCATAGGTGATCATCGCGTTCCAACCGAGCGCGCCAGAATGCACGTGGCCGATGGTCCAATCGGTAAAGTGACTAACTACGTTCACACTCGGGAATGACATCATTGGGCCTTCGAACGTAGCTAGCCCATAGAACGCCAGTGAGAGAACAATAAACTTCAGAGCCGGGTCAGTCTTCAATTTTTCCGAGGCGGAACTGACAGTCATGATGCCATTAATCATCGTGGCCCAGGACGGAGCCAATAAAATCACGCTCATGACCATCGCCAGTGACAGCACCCACTCCGGTACCGAACTGTAGTGCAGGTGGTGAGGGCCAGCCCAGATGTAGCTGTAGGTGAATGCCCAGAAGGCGACAACGGAAAGCCGGTAGCTCCATATGGGGCGGCCCGCATGCTTCGGCAGAAAATAATACAGCATGCCGAGAAACCCACCGGTCAATAAGAAGCCTACTGCGTTGTGGCCGTACCACCACTGCACCACTGCATCTTGCGCGCCAGCAAACAGTGAGTACGATTTGCCGATCGACGCCGGTATGGCAAGACTGTTTACGATATGCAGCATCGCGATCACGATGATGAGCGCACCATAGAACCAGTTCGAGATATAAATGGGGCGAATCGTCCGATTGGCGATGGTGCCGAAGAATACGATGCCGAAACAGACCCAGACGATTGCGATGGCGATATCGAAGGGCCATTCGAGCTCGGCGTACTCCTTCGATGTGGTCCAGCCGGCGAGTAACGACAAGCCACCGAGCAGGACAATCAGTTGCCAGGCATAGCAACAGAACCAGGCGAGCCTGGGTGCAAACAGTGGCACATGGGAAGTTCGCTGCACACTATAGAAACCCGTTGCCATCAGCGCAGAAATGCCGAAGCCGAAGATGATGCCGTTAGTATGCAGGGGGCGAAGGCGGCCGAAGCTAAGCCAGAACTGTCCGAAGTCCAGCGTGGGCCAGACCAACTCGGCCGAGATATAGACCCCGGCGGCCATCGCTGCAAGAGCCCAAAACACCGAAAACTGAATCAGTCGCAGCACGATCTGATCATGGTATAGCTTGTTACTCTCGTTGCTCATTCAGTTTCTTCCGCACAGTCGTTTTACGCTGTTCACAATTCATTACTTTGTATTACCTTACACACCGAGAAGTGGCCCGACACCCAAAGTCCATAACATCATGCTTATACCGAGCAGACTCACCGCCGCCACCAACAGCCAACCCACCAGCGAGGATGCCATCAACATACCCTTCTCCGATGTAATACCAAGCGCAATAGGTAAACCCTTATAGAGTAGATACATACTCCATATCATGGTCGGGATGATGATCAAGATATTTACGAACACATCAGGAAACAGATGGGCGAGGCTGCCCACGGCTAGCGGTTCACCCACTATGGTGATTAGCGCTACATGGCGTCCCAGAGCTGTACTGGCGTCATACGTCGATGCCATCCAGCGACTGATTATCGACGTGCTCAGCAGACCAAACAGCAGCACCACGAAATAGCCCGCGCTAACCAGGATAAGCGCCTGCCTCGAGAGCATCAGGGGCTCGGCGGCACCGAGTCGCCAACCAAAATTGGCTGCGCCAATGAGGGAGAAGGCCGGGGGCAGAATGAGCAGCCAGATCGAATAACGAAACAATACGCCCGAGGGCGATGGCTCGGACTCGGAGAGCTGCCGGAATGCCTCCATCGGTTGATAGAGAGACTTAAACAACAGAAAAGAATAAATATTTGTACTCATAGGCCTCACGCCCAAAGAACTTCTTTGTGAAGTCTCGACCAGCTCCGTTTGCGATCGTAGTAAGAATTCAGTGTCTAGTGTGCAACTTTCTGAACTAATGCTGCGAGATGGTACCAACGCTGCACGCGCGTGGCTTAACAGAGGTATATTATAAGTCCGCTCATGAAAGCAACCTTGATTTACCTCAAGCTGTTCCACCTCAGGCCGTACAGGTTCACTATGTTCACATCTTGAGATGCCTTCGAGACATCAACACTTAATATCCAATTGCTCAACGATCGCTGACTACGGTAAAACCATAGGAACCTTCGTAGACTGTAGGGTCTTCTCCCACCACAGCCGTCCAACTTACCACATAGTCGCCATCGGGAATGGAAGGGTTGGTGATCTCTATCATGAGGTCATCGGCACCCATGGTATGAAAACCGCGAAGATCGAAGTTTCCACCCGGACCACTGAGACTGATACTGCTTTTTGGCACATCAGGTAGCGCACTGAAGTACAGACGCAGATTGCGCGGCGCGCGGTTCAGCACCGAGTCGCTTGCTGGTTCCGCACCCAGAAAAGGCGACGAGTCAGCAGCGCCGGCACAGCCGAGGAGGGTGGATGCGAGGAAAATGAGGACGAATAATGATCTGAAGGTGCTGCTAGCGAGCATAATGTGGCCCCTGTATTGTTTGCGCTGACCGGAGGGTGACCAGGCACCCGATAAAGTGTCCGAACGAGGGAAGTGTAACGCTTTAGACAGTGAAATTCATCGATAGAATCGATCCTGTGGCAATATACCGCACAGGTTTCCAGGGGCTATTCAGGGACTAAGAGTGCAACAGAGGAGGGATGGGATGATACGGTTCTTCTGACGGCGCTGTATGACTCAATGCCTAGTGCTGATCTCGCTGCTGCTTTACCTGGGCGAGTTCTTTCGCAAACTGGTCGAGCTTCATTCTAATCTCGGCTTCTTTCTGCTTCTTTAGATAATTCATATCGCTATCGGCTTTCGCTTCTTCAATGGCTTGCGCGATCGGGTCGGTTATTGGTTTTTCTAGTGCTGCTTCGGCAGATTTATTCATTCGTTGTAACTCCAACTAGTGCGTCCGATTTCGATTGCCGGTCAACTTGAAACAGACAGCTTCGTGCAAATTCCAGGGATGCTGTGTGTCAGTATTTCCTGTCAAAGCCGCTTTTTGCCCGACCTAGCCCACTAAATTGTCGGAGCAATTGCTGCTCGAATCGTAAAATTCACTCTTCTAGTCACGCTTGATAACGTCGAAAAATCAATAATTTAGCGGCTTCTATGGAGCGCAACATATAGTGTAAGTCGGCCGCTGTCAAACAATATCTAGTGCTTTCAAGCGCTTATGAAGGCATTTTTAATGCCTTAAAATTAAAGGTTTAACTGACCCCTTTTACCTGTGTCACCGCATCCGCAGCCCAATAAATTCAATAAATTCCGCAACTTAGCCCAAGTCACTAAACAAGCAATTCAAGCAAAAAAGAACTAAAAAAAGGACAGCCAATTAAAAAACAAAGGACACCCAATTTATTTTTTATTTGTAAAAATTGAGCAATCGGTCACGTCTTCCTGTTCATTGATGAAATTTTAGGCAGAGGCCTATCGAGGGCGACAGGAAATCATTTACCGGGAATTCAATTTAGGGAGTTAGATACAAGCCTGAGCTCCGCTGGAGCGCTGCGAGGATGTCGTTCAGAAGTCTTCGGGGGAAGTTGCTTAGTCTAAGTACTAGGTATTAAGTACTAGGATTTCCATATAAAGATCGGGAAGAATGCACTCCCCTGATCCACTTGTGCGGATGCTTCAGACCGACACCGGATTTAATTCGGCTCGCATGATAGTGCACCAGCGCCGACTCGGTTCCTGCGGCCACAGAATAATGTCGATGAAACTCGGTAACGCTCTTGAGCCAGGACTCGGCGCTTATTCCTAGCTCATTGAGTAGCCTGTTCTTCTCATCCAATGTATCTGTGATTCTGTGCGCTGAATACTCCTCAGGATGGAGCGCCTTGCAGGTCATGTCCAGCAGATCGAAATAACTCTGCTGCGAAATTGGCAATGACTGTTCCGAGATGTCTTCCATCTCGGACATCAGGCGTAGCTTCGCCTGCTTGCCTCCAGGCTGGCGCCCAACCAAATGCTTAGTGTTGCGCCGGGTAAGCAGTCGATGCTGCCGGTAGCTGCGATTCTTGACCCGCTTGGCATGAAGTATCAAGCGCTCCTGAATAGAGGTGAAATCACTATTCTCGAGTGAGTCTGTCACGCCGGCTCGAACTGGATTCAAATCTACATAGGCCATGCATGTAACTAGCGCCTTCTCATCGAGCAGCGCCTGGCTCTTAAAGCGCCCTTCCCAGAATCGACCGCTGCACTCATCTTCTCGATTGGCCTGCCGCGCGACTGTCTCATTTACGCAGCGCATGAACCAACTGATATCCATGAGCCGCTCTCGCCACAGCGCTATCTGCTGCTGCAGGCGTTTCTGTGCCGCCTTGCTGGACCTGTTCTTCTCCAACATGGTGATCATTGCCGCGTTGCGGGGAAACAATGCTGTCCAACGGCTGACCACCTCAGCATCATCCCAGGACTCGGCCTGCTGCTCATTGACGAACAGCACCAGATGATAATGATTACTCATGATGGCGTAGGCACAGATATCTATCGAGAAATGTGCGGCCAGGGTCTTTATGCGGGACACCAGCCATTGCTTGCGATGATCGAAGTTTTTGCCAGTGACAGGGTCATCGCCACACAGATAGGCGCGGCGAACACAGCGGGAGATACAGTGATAGTAGGGAGTATCCTGTAATGATACTTGTTGGTATCTAGCTCGGGTCATCGGTTCTCTGTCCAGCTTCGATCCACACTGCTGTAATCTCTGTCAAAATTGTCTGGCGATTTCTGCCAAGACAAAATGTAAGCGGACCGCCGATTTTAGAGGGTTTGTAGTACTATGCAAGGCGAAATTAAAAACTACTAAGTGGCACTGACACATCGACAGAGAAAAGCAAGCAGAGGCAGTAAATGAGAATCGGCGTTGACTTGGGCGGCACAAAAATCGAAGGGATACTACTTTCCTCCTCAGGCGAAGTGGCCGAGAAGATTCGCGTCGATACGCCGAAGGAAAATTATTCCAACACTGTCGATACGTTATGTAATGTTATTGAAGAACTTCTACAAAGATCCGCGACGAAAAAGTGCTCCGTAGGTATTGGAACTCCTGGCGCTTTATCTCCTCCCAACAAAGACAACATTGAGCTAATGAAAAACTGTAACTCTATCTGCCTCAACGGCGAGCCATTAAAAGACGATATCGAGAAACGTCTAGGGATAGAAATACGGATCGAGAACGATGCGAACTGTTTCGCCCTCTCGGAAGCGTGCTACGGCGTGGCAGTATCCGCAAGAACGGTCTTTGGCGTCATTCTCGGTACGGGGACTGGCGGCGGTGTCGTGATCGACAAGCGTTTACATACGGGCCCGAATCGTATTGCAGGAGAATGGGGACACAATTGCATCCCAAGCTCTGTCCGTGATCTCATCGGAGCAGATCGGCAATGTTACTGCGGCAGGAAAAACTGCATCGAGACTGTTCTGTCTGGTCGAGGCCTGGCACGGACCTACCTGGACAGAACGGGGGTCGAGCTGGAGGCCATGGAAATCGCGCGTTTGGCGACCGTTGGCGATGGCAGCGCCGAGGAGTCGATTCAAATCTACTGCAAACAGCTAGGCTTTTCTCTCTCGACGGTTGTGAACCTCATCGATCCAGACATGATTGTCTTGGGTGGAGGGCTCTGTAATATCGCGCAGTTGTATGTGCAGGTGCCGGATAAGATGCGCGAGCATGTATTTACACATAACATGCTCACACAGCTGGCAGCACCAAAGTTTGGCGATGCCAGCGGCGCGATCGGAGCGGCTTGTCTATGGCCGGTAGATTAAGTTGCTAGCTTAGTAGTCAGCCGCCGAACGGGTGTCGCAGAATTATCGTCTCTTCACGATCGGGGCCGGTCGAAATAATATCAACTGGCACTTCTACCGTTTTCTCGAGGTAGTGAATATAGTCTCTCGCGTTCTGCGGCAGATCATCCAAACTCTTCGCACCCACCGTCGACTCGCTCCAACCCGGCAGTTCTTCGTAAATTGGCTCGAGGCACTTATAGCTCTCGATATCCATCAGGCTACCGGAAGTATTGTCCCCGACACCAGCATAGCCGGTACAGACCTTAATGGTTTCCAGGCCATCTAACACATCTAACTTGGTAAGGCAGATACCCGACACGCTATTGATTCGCATGGCTAGCCTAACGGCGCAGGCGTCGAACCAACCACAGCGTCGATCACGCCCCGTGGTGGCACCTTTCTCATGACCCACTGAGGCCAGGTGCTTGCCTGTGTCATCGAATAGCTCGGTGGGAAAAGGCCCAGATCCTACACGTGTCGTATAAGCCTTGGTAATACCCAGAACATAGTCCAGATACAGTGGACCGTAGCCACTACCAGTCGCCGCGCCACCCGCAGTAGTGTTAGAAGAGGTCACAAAAGGATACGTCCCATGGTCGATATCCAATAAGGAACCCTGAGCGCCCTCGAACAGGATGTTGTCTTCCGCCTTGCGGTGGTTGTGCAGGATCTCAATCGTATCCGCCACCATCGGCTGAATCTGTTCGGCTAAATTCAGGTACTGCTCGAGCGTCCTAGCATAGTCTACGGGTTCAACCCCGTAGTAATTGATTAGTATAAAGTTGTGGTATTCCATCAACTCGGCGAGCTTCTCCGAGAAGTGCTTCGCGTTGAGTATGCTGGCCAGACGAATACCGCGTCGTGCCACTTTGTCTTCATACGCAGGACCGATGCCGCGGCCGGTCGTACCAATCTTGGCATTGCCCTGCTTGATTTCTCGCGCCTGATCCAAGGCGACGTGAGAAGGCAGGATTAGTGGGCAGGCGCCGCTAATTTTTAATCGGTCCCGTACTTTTATTCCGGTGCCTTCGAGGCCCTCTATCTCGTTCATCAATGCTTCGAGGCTTAGCACCACACCGTTGCCGATCACACAGTGGACATTGTCGCGCAGGATGCCTGACGGCAGAAGATGCAGCACGGTTTTCTTACCGTTGATAACCAAGGTATGACCCGCGTTATGACCTCCTTGGAAGCGGACCGCTACCGAAGCCTGGTCGGTTAAGAGATCAACGATCTTCCCCTTGCCTTCATCGCCCCACTGGGTGCCAAGTACTACTACTGATTTTGCCATCTTCCTCTACTCAATATCTTGTTTAAAACATACACTAAGTTAGTTTCTCAACTACCCATTTATTACCGCTAAGTACTAGCTCACGATCGCAATTCAAGTCTTCTAAATCCTCTGACTCTAGTCCGCTCTCTAGTAGATTTGTTATAACAATCTCGCCTTTGCTACGTAGTGCAGAGATCGCAGCTAAAAGTTCGGTATCAGAGCCATTTGGTGCGATTATCGCCTTCTTCTGCAGATACGTCTTGCTACTCAATCTTGCGAGTGTCTTGAGATCGCTATCGAACCCAGACGCCGGTCGCGAGCGGCCAAACACCTCGCCGATGTGATCGTAGCGGCCACCCTTCGCAACAGCGCGACCATAGTCAGGAGTATAGGCTGCGAATACAATGCCGGTATGGTATTCGTAGCCGCGCAGCTCGCATAGATCGAAGCACAGCGTAATCTCGGGATGACGCTCTTTAACGCCCTCTACGATTAACACTAGCTCCAGTAACACCTTCTTCACTGATTTCGGTGCGTCTTCGAATACCGAAAGCGCTTCCTGCAATGTCGACTCATCGCCACTCAATCGTGTCAGTTTCCTCAACAGGGTAAGCAGTGTCGTATCCGTAACCGCCGAATCCAAGACCGCATCGATTTCGTCATAGGCTTTGCGTTGTACGGCATCGAAGAGCGTCGATTCCGTCTCTGCATCGATGGCTGCCTCTCTGACCAGGGCACGGAAAATGCCGACATGCCCAAGAACGATAGATATGTCTTCTATGGCCGCCGCATTCAATGTCGCGTACATAAGGCAGATCAGTTCGATATCACAGTCTACACCGGCGTGACCATATAACTCGGCGCCTATACGAATAGGCACGCGCGATGCTAGTAGTCCACGGGGTTTTGTGTGCAAGACGTTGTCCGCATAGCACAGCCGCACAGGGCCGTCTCGATTCATACAGTGCGCATCGATACGTGCCGCCTGCGGTGTGATGTCGGCACGGATGCCCATCATACGGCCGCTGAGCTGGTCGGTAACCTTGAAGGTGTGTAGATCCAGATCGTGAGAGGAGCCGACCAGTAGCGAGTCCAGAAATTCAATCAGTGGCGTGATGACCAGCTGATAACCCCAGGACTCATAGAGATCCAACAGTTGACGACGCAAGTTTTCCAACTTGCTCGCCTCCAGGGGGAGAATTTCTTCGACACCATCGGGGAGTAACCAGCGCTTTGCAGAAATCATGTCTATTCAATTTTCACTTTAATTAATCGTATTATTCGCGATCAGTTAATTATCAGCAGCAGTACTGTTCCAGTTAACATGCTGCCGAGACCAATCATGCGCATAGTGTTGTCGTCTATCTGATCCAGCATCAACAACATCTTTCGCCATCTGCCAGGACTGATGAAGGGGATTACCCCTTCGACTACAAGCATAAGACAAAATGCTACGGCCAATTCGTGCCACATAGTCTTGCCTCTTCTTGCGTCAACCTTTTAAGTCCAAATAAAAAAGCAAACCTGAGCCGCCTAATGCGATTCAGGTTTGGAATTTTCAACTCAACAGATTTTGCTATTCCACGGATAGCGCAGCTCTTACTGCGTGAGCCCGTTCTTTAGATACTTGAAATAGTCGCTATTCGGATCGAGCAACAACACATCGCTCTTCGAGCTAAACGTTTCTCGGTACGAGTTCAGACTTCGAGTAAAGGCATAGAACTCAGGATCTTTGTTGTAAGCTTCGGCATAGATTGCTGTTGCATTCGCATCACCCTCACCTCGGATCCGTTCTGCATCCCGGTAAGCCTCGGCACGAAAGATCGTGGCCTGGCGATCGGCATCGGCTCGGATACCAATAGCCAACTCTTCACCGAAGGAGCGCAGCTCCTGTGCCTCTCTGTTACGCTCAGTGATCATTCTCTCGTATACCGATGAGCGCACGTCCTCGGGCAAATCGATGCGCTTAACACGCACGTCTATTATTTCGACACCCAAATCCGCCGCCGTGGTTCGGTTGAGATCTTCGGCCAGGGCCACCATTAGTTCATCTCGCTCTCCGGCTACTACCTGGGCCAGGGTGCGATTACCGATCTGGTCGCGCAGACCATCGTTGATACGTTCGGCGAGCAGGCTACCCGCAGTCGATACACTGCCGCGTGTGGAAACGTAAAACTGACCTACATCGACAATGCGCCACTTTGCGTAGGAGTCGACTTCCAACGCCTTCTGTTCCAGCGTTAGGAAGCGTCGTCTTGGTGCATCCTCGGTCAAGATTCGTGCGTCGAATTTTCGCACGGTGTTAACCCACGGAATCTTCACATGCAGACCAGAAGGGATAGACTCTTGTACTAGTTCTCCGAATTGCAGCATGACCGCTCTCTCGGTTTCCTTCACTATAAAGAGTGAATTGCCTGCAACTACGACGATGAGAAAAATGAAACCTACAATGATGAAATTTTTCATGGTCGGATACCTCGATTATTATTAGTAGGCAATCGCGAACGATCTACACTGTTCGTGTTGCTAGGGCCCGGCAGGAAAGGTGCCAATTGATCTGCCAGGTTCCTCAGATCTGAATTGTTGTTGGTTGAATTAAGGCTGGTAGTGGACTGTTCCATCAGCTTATCCAAAGGAAGAAACAGCATATTATTGCCACCCTCGACGTCTACCATGATCTTGCTGCTGGCAGTCATCACATCCTCGATTGATTCGATGTACAGACGCTGTCTGGTTACCTCGGGAGCCTTCACATATTCTGTGAGCAACTGATCAAAGCGTGAGGCATCACCAGTTGCTTCTGCCACTACCTCTGCATTGTAGGCATTCGCCGCTTCGATGCGTCGTTGTGCTTCACCGCGGGCCTCAGGAATAATCTGATTGGAATATTGCTGGGCCTGATTCTGCACGCGCTGCTCGTCTTCCCGCGCACGGATCACATCGTCGAAGGCGGGCCGAACGGCATCGGGTGGCTGCGCATCGACAACGTTAACCTGGCTGACGAAGATGCCGGTGTTGTACATATTCATATATTCTTGCAGACGCGCCTGCACATCGGCTGCAATGCGATCGCGACCGGTGGTCAGAATCTGATCCATGAAATTACCGCCGACTACATGACGAATGGCAGACTCCGAGGCATTATCCAGACTGCGCTCCGGCTCTTGCACGGCAATCACATACTTTACCGGATCCTGAATGAGATACTGAACAGTGACGGAAATATCGATGATGTTCTCATCGGTAGTCAGCATAGCTCGATTGTCGTAGGTCTTCGCGTTTAATTCGGAGATGTTGACGAGACTAACGTCATCCACGATCGGCGGATTCCAGTGCAGGCCCGGCTGCACCGTGGTGTCCATCACCTTACCGAAGCGCAAGACGACGCCGCGCTCCGCTTCGTCGACGATATAGAAGCCCATGAAGCCCCAAACCACAGCGACCACAAGCACTAGCCCGGCGATTAACCCCCCGGACAGGCCGCCACCGCCGGCGGGAGAGGAGCCGGTGGAACTGGATCCGCCGCCGCTTCCGCCAAACAGGCTATTGAATTTCTTGGTCAGGTTGCGCACAACCTCATCGATATCAGGAGGCCCCTGGTCGCCGCCCTTACGACCACCACCCCAAGGGTCCTTGTCGTTTCCGTTTCCGTTATTTCCAGGTTCATTCCAAGCCATTGGCTTCTCCATAGCTTTTTTAAAGACGCAGAAGGTCGATTTTAGCTAATAATTGTTCATTTACACAGTGATTTGCGCTTACCGACGTTGATTCTTGGTATCAGAGTCGCATCAGGCGATCTTCGCCCCCGCCTCGTCAACCCGTCTGCGGCGCTCATCTACTGCAATACTGTGATTAATAATTTCCGTGCCGCTCTTTAACAGAATGCGATCGAGATCACTACGCGGTAGTTTCACCCGCAACTCATAAAAACCATCCTCGTCGATATTTTCTTCCTCGATAAACCCATTCTCATACAACTGGCTGCGCAACTTCGCGTGTTGCGGTGAAATTCTCAGTGTCTCGACGGCCATGCTGCCGGCCAGCAGCTCGCTGATAGCGGTTAGCAACAGGTCTATACCTGCGCCGGTTTTCGCCGACACCCAAACCTTTCCGGGCCTGTCTCTCTCGTCTCGCTGAATATGCGGCTCGATACCTGGAAGCAGGTCGATCTTGTTGAACACAAGCAACTGCGGTACCGATTTCGCGCCGATCTCCGCGAGGACCTTATCGACCTCACTGATATGATCCGGATGCAATTCGCTGGCGGCATCGACGATATGCAGCAACAGGTCCGCCTGCACCGTCTCTTCCAGCGTAGCACGAAACGCCTCGACCAGTTGATGCGGCAGGTGACTGATGAAGCCCACTGTGTCGGCGACAATCGCTGGCCCATAGTTTTTCAGGCTAATACGGCGCAGTGTCGAATCCAGCGTCGCAAACAACTGATCCGCCGCGTAGGTGTTGGCCTGGGTTAGCTTATTGAACAGCGATGACTTACCCGCGTTGGTGTAGCCAACCAGAGACACGGTCGCAACCTCTGCCCGTTTTCGGGAGCGACGCCCCTGATCGCGCTGTCCGCGAACTTTTGCCAGGCCCTTGTTGATGGCCTTGATACGCTGCCCGATGAGGCGTTGGTCGAGTTCCAACTGCTTCTCACCCGCACCCCGCATGCCGATACCACCCTTCTGCCTATCGAGATGCGTCCAACCACGCTTGAGGCGGGTGCTCATATGCTGCAGCTGTGCCAGCTCGACCTGCAGCTTACCCTCGTGGCTGCGCGCTCGCTGCGCGAAGATATCGAGAATCAAGCCGGTGCGATCGAGAACGCGGCACTGAAGCTCACGCTCGAGGTTGCGCTCCTGACTGGGTGAGAGCGAATGATTAAAGAGAACGAGTTCGGCTTTATGCGCAAGCACGGCAGCTTGAATCTCTTCGAGCTTGCCGGAGCCTACGAAAAAGTTGGGTGAGGGCTGCTTGCGCGAACCGGTTATAAGATCCACCGGCTGCGCGCCGGCGGAGATTGCCAATTCCTCAAATTCAGTTGGATCCTCCCGTTCGCTCTCTGAATCGACAGCGAGATGAACAAGAATAGAGACTTCACCGGAATCGGGCCTGTCAAAAAACAATCAATTACCTCACAAAAGTTTGAACTAAACCGTGTTACCCGGCTCGCCAGCATCTTCTTCAGCCGCTTCGCCTGGATTGGACATCGGAACCTTTACCATG
The DNA here is from genome assembly GCA_040880325.1 of Pseudohongiellaceae bacterium. Taxonomy (GTDB): domain Bacteria; phylum Pseudomonadota; class Gammaproteobacteria; order Pseudomonadales; family Pseudohongiellaceae; genus UBA9145. The sequence continues at coordinate 77,485 of JBBDIR010000047.1, read as the reverse complement.
CGCGCAGGGACCACCGTTGAGATCGCATGCTTGTAGACCATCTGGCTCACAGCGTTCTTCAACAGAATTACAAACTGGTCAAACGACTCGATCTGACCCTGCAACTTGATTCCGCTTACTAAGTAAATAGACACCGGGATGCGCTCCTTGCGCAGCACGTTCAAAAATGGATCTTGTAGCGTATGTCCTTTTGACATTTTTTATTCTCCTAACTGTCTACACTGAATCTACAAAGCCGGTGATTCACCGTCTCGAAAACGAGAACTGGCTGAACGGTTCCAAGATCTGCGGACTTCTTGCAAAGGTTAATGATCTCTATATACAGCTTATATAGAGGTGGTATCCATGTATTTCAAGACATGCTGCACGGATTGAGCGGAAGAATCACGCAAAATATGCAGGCCAGGCCAGCTGCGCAGCCATGTCAACTGCCGTTTAGCGAGTTGTCTGGTGGCAATAATACTCTTCTCCACCATAGCCTCATAGTCATATTCGCCATCGAGATGCTGCCAGACTTGCCGGTATCCTACTGATTTTATTGAGGGAAGTCGGTGACTGAGATCACCCCGATCGCGTAAAGCCTGCACCTCAGCGACCAGCCCGTCCTCTAACATCTGCCGGAATCGGGTCTGAATGGCCCTGTGTAATACGCCACGGTCTTCTGGTTGGATTGCAAAGAAGTGCAGATTATAAGGTAGCTTCGCCTCTTGTTGCGCCTGCATCTCGGTGTGCAGGCTGCTCATAGTCTTGCCGGAAACCCGGTAGACTTCCAGGGCGCGCTGCAATCGCTGCGGGTCATTTGGGTGAATTCGAGCAGCCGAGTCGGGATCGACCGCGGCAAGGCTCTCGTGCACGGCCTCCCAGCCTTGCTCCAGTGCCAGCTTCTCGATCTCGGCACGGATTTCGGGGTCGGCCTGGGGCAGGTCGGCCAGCCCGTCTCGCAAGACGCGAAAATACAGCATCGTGCCGCCAACAAGCAGCGGTGTGTCGCCAACGCCTAGAATATCGTCAATCTCTCGGAAGGCATCTTGTCTGAACTGGGAGGCTGAATAGGGCACGGCCGGGTCTATGAAATCGATCAGTCGATGGGGCGCTCGTTTCAGTATTTCCGGTTTCGGCTTACCGGTGCCGATATCCATCTGCCTATAGATCTGCGCCGAATCCACACTGACGATCTGGAAGGGATATCGCTGCACGAGATCGACGGCCAACGAGGTTTTGCCCGAAGCCGTGGGACCCAGCAGACACAGCACATTCGGTTTGGAGTTAGGGGCGCTCATGGTGGGGATTGTACGCGAGTCAGGCACAAGTTTGCCGCCGCGTTTACTGACCTCGAAGAAACAGCTTATCCAACTCGTCCAGGCTCTGATAAACCCAGGTCGGTCTGCCGTGATTGCACTGCCCACTGCGCTCGGTTGCCTCCATGTCGCGCAATAGCGCATTCATCTCCGGGATGGTCAGATGCCGGTTCGCGCGCACCGAGCCGTGGCAGGCCATGGTAGAGAGCAGTTCGTCCTGATGTGCCTGAATACGTTCGCTGCTGCCATACTCCAATACATCGGAGAGCACGTCGCGTACCAGCTGTTCTATGTTGGCGTTACGCAGAATTGAGGGTACTTGCCGGACGACGATGGATTCCGCCGCCACCCGCTCAAGTTCTATACCAATGCCGAGCAGCGCCTCCCGCTCGGTCTCGGCACAGTCTGCCTCAGACTGACTCACCGCAATCGAAAGCGGCACCAGCAGCGGTTGCATCTTCAGCTCTTCGTTCTGACACGCAGTCTTCATACGCTCGTAAGTGATGCGCTCGTGTGCAGCGTGCATATCCACCGTGATCAATCCTTCCTTGTTCTGCGCGAGGATATAAATACCATGCAGTTGTGCTATGGCGTACCCCAGTGGCGGCACCTCGGCATCGTCGGCGCTAAGCCTGGCGAAGTTTTCCAGCTGATTCTGAATGGCGCGCGGATCTGGCTGAGCAGAATTCGGCCTGTAGGAATAGTTATTCGAGGGCCCATCGGCGAGCGACAAGCTATTCTGATCGCTGAAGTTGCCAGCGGCATAATTGGAAGCAGAAATCCCACCGCCGCCGTTGTCAGACATTGCGCCGAAGGGATCCGCTTGCTGGTTATTTTCAGCGAGCCGATCGGACGGCCTGAGTTCGGCTAGCGCCTTGTAGAGAGAACTGAAAAGAAAATCGTGCACCAGGCGGCTGTCCCGAAAACGCACCTCGTGTTTCGTCGGGTGTACATTCACATCCACGGCGGACGGTGCCAGCTCGAGATACAGAACATAGGCCGGATGACGCCCGTGAAACAACACATCACGGTAGGCCTGCTTCACCGCATGGGTCACTAGCTTGTCGCGAATTATTCTGCCGTTTACATAAAAGTATTGCAGGTCGGCCTGCGAGCGCGAGAATGTCGGCAGGCTCACCCAGCCCCACAGCCGCAGACCCGGCCCTTCCATCTCGACGAAGACCGAGTTCTCAACGAAGGCAGGGCCGCACACCAGAGCGACGCGCCGCTGTTTCTCTTGCTCGGTCTTTGCCGGCAGCAGTTTGTGAATCGCGCGCTGATTGTGAGTCAGGGCAAACTGCACGTCGAAACGGCTCAAGGCGATGCGCTTGAGAATCTCATCGATGCGGGAGTATTCGGTTTTCTCGGTCTTTAAAAATTTCTTGCGCGCTGGCGTGTTGAAGAACAGGTCACGAACCTCGACCGTGGTACCGCGGGAATGCGCGGCAGGCGAGAGTTTCACTTCCATCTCCTGCCCCTCGGCGACGACCTTCCAGCCGCTATTATCACCTTCTGACTCGCTATCACCCGCGGCCTTCGATGCCATGGTCAGTCGCGAGACCGAGCTGATGCTGGCGAGCGCCTCGCCGCGGAAGCCGAGGCTGGCGATGTTCTCCAGATCTTCGAGGTCGGCTATTTTACTCGTGGCGTGACGACTGAGCGCGAGCTGCAGGTCTTGCTTATGAATGCCCTGCCCGTCGTCTTTGATCTTGATGAGCTTGGTGCCGCCCTGCTCGACCTCGATCTCGAGGCGACTAGCCCCGGCATCGAGACTGTTCTCCATCAGTTCCTTGACCACCGAGGCGGGCCGCTCGACGACCTCGCCCGCAGCGATCTGATTCGCGAGGCGCTGGCTGAGAAGATTGATGCGTGACATTGGCTAATAGCAGGAAAAGAAAGAATGAGGCTGGCATTGTAGCACCAACCACAGGCAAAAATAGCTTGCAGGGATTCGAGCATCTAACGGGTTGAGATTCAGGACGCGGGTATTTTCAGAACCTGACCGACCATGATGCGATCGTTGCTTAGATTATTCGCCTGACGCAGCCTGCCGAGGCTGACTTGATAGCGCTGCGCGATCTCGGAGAGTGTCTCGCCGCGGCGAATCGTATGTTCCTGGCCTTTCAGACTAGCAACACCTGGAATGGCCAGCTCCTGGCCGACATGAATCGTATTCGATGAGATGCTATTTGCCGACTTCAAATCCGCCAGCGTCACGCTATAACGCTGTGCGATTACCGAGAGGCTATCGCCACGCTTCACTATATAGGTGCCAGGCGAGGGAACGATGCCGTTCGCCTTCTGCCAAGCGACCCGCGTACCTTCCGGCGGCGCCGCATAGAAATAATTCATTACGCCCTGAGCGATGCCACGCGCTAATTTCTGTTGAAAGGCCGAGGTGTTGAGTCGCCGCGCCTCATCGGGGTTAGTTAGATAGCCGGTCTCGATCAACATCGAGGGAATGTCGGGCGACTTTAATACTTCGAGAGAGGCTTGCTGCACCTTGTCCCGCCGCAGCCGCGTCACGCCATCGAGAGACTCCAATATGCGCGTGCCCGCGATCAGGCTCTGCTCCATGCTCCAGGCCATCTGCAATGAGACAAGGGTGAGCGCCACATCGTCATCCCAGGAACTGAGATCCAGATCGCCGCCGACGCCGCCGAGCAGGTCGGAGTTGTTTTCTTTCTGTGCCACGCGCCGAGAATTCTCGCGATCGGCGCGATCACCGGATAGCGCATAGATTGTCAGGCCACTGGCACGACTGCTGCGATACCAATCGGTGTGAATGGCGACGAATAGATCGGCACGCTTCTCCCGCGCGATCTCCGAACGTCGCTGCAGCTCGACATAGTAGTCGCCATCGCGAATCATGATCGGCCTATAGCCCGGCATCCTCTCGAGCTCATCGAAGAGAGCCCGAGCAATTCTAAGTGTGATGTCCTTCTCTTTTAGCCTGCCGTCATAACCGATGCCGCCGGGATCTTCGCCGCCGTGGCCAGCCGAGATCGCGACGATGATGTCGCGCTGTTCGTTGCTGCGTGGTATCGAACTCGCGTTCGATGAGGTCGTTAATGTGTTGCTTGGTGCCCCTGCTGAAGGCGCGAGATCGAACAGATCGACAACGAGACGATCTCCCTGCTCACTATTCGGTGCCAGGGTAAAGCTGCGCGGCTGCACCTCGGCAGAAAGATCGATAACCATACGCAAGGTGTCACCATCGCGCATAGCGCTGCGCATGCCGCTGATCGGACTGTCACTAAGATCGACACCGGACAGATCTCCAGCCAGGGTGGAGCGCTCGATATCGATCACGACGCGCTCCGGGTTGGAGAGGGTAAAGAGCTTGTATTCCACCTCAGCGGACAGGTCGAATACGAGACGGGTATGATCCGGCGCGCGCCACAGCCGCACGTCTCTTACATCGGCGGCGGACGCGGCAAAGCTCGCCAGCAGCAAGCCGGCGGCTAACACGCATTGGAGGCAACGATAGCTGCTTCTATTAATAGTCAGACTGCTCTGTATCTTCATGACATTTACTGTGAGACATATTCCACGTTGTCTATTACAACGGCCTTAAGCCCATATTCTTTTGGCTATTATCGAACCTTTTTCGCTAAGACTCCGGCATGTCAGACGCCGTCCCGATCCCTCAGCAGCTATGTCGATCACTATATCCGCCGCTGGCAGCCAGTTTTCACCCTTTTCGGCCCATTCGATGAGACACAGGTTCGACTCGGCGAAATACTCGTCGGTGCCAAGATAGGCTACCTCTTCCGGGTCCGCGAGACGGTAAAGATCGAAGTGGTAGATGTTACAGAGCTCGAATTCATAGGGTTCTACCAATGTGTAGGTCGGGCTCTTCACCGCGCCGGTATAGCCGAAGGCCCGCATGAATCCGCGCGTCAGGGTAGTCTTGCCCGCCCCCAAATCGCCCTGCAGGTAAATCACGCCACCGAGATGGGGAATGCCTATGCCGAGTGCCACATCGTCATTTTTCTGATCCTGAGCCTGAAATGTGGCAGCCGCGAGCCTGGCGCCAAATTTCAGGGTGGCGGCTTCGTCTTTTAAATGTAGTGACTGTTCGGGCTGCATGGCGGGGAGTATAAAGCAGAATGCGGTCTTGGTGAGAATTGCTGCGACTCCCGGTGCAACTAATTGGCATGCTCCGAATAGGCGACTTTTTATTCGTGCACATCCTGAAAACCCTGCCAGTTCAGTGCGAGATTGAACTGGCTCATGAAATAACCCTAGCCGCTCGTATATTTAGTAAAGCCAGATTTCCTTTTTAGACAATAGTTAAGTGCATTTACTAAAACATTGCGCCATATTCCTTTTTGTCACTTGCTAACCGTTCAACTCAGAATAGAAATGCAGGGAAAGCTTCCTATGCGTCTGCGTCGGCAACAATGACGTCCTTGAATTCAATAGATTGAGTACACGGCGCCCGAGATTGTGAAAGCAGTACCAGTGGCATCGATTTCCAGGAATAGCAACGGGTTCAGTATCAGGAGAATACGTTTATTTTCCGTCAGAATAAGTGCTTTCACTATGAAGGCCCTTTCGTCTACTTGCTTATTGGGTCTGACCGGGGGCTACTGATCGATTCCGGCGCAACTGCTGCCGGTGGATATTAGCTGTTAGCACGGCTGCGACATATCACTGACCTCCCCCTTGTGCTTGCTCACATACGCACGGCGATGGAAGAATCCGATTCACCGTCCAGAACAACACCAGGCCGCTATATTGTTCGGCCAATTTAATCTAAGCTGACCAGGCACATAGTAAAAAGCTGCCTTGTATTATCGGAGATAAGTTGCACGAAGAACTGCGTATTGCTACGGTTAAAGACCGCGATTGGCTCTACTCTTTGTATAGGCGAACGATGCGCCCGTATGTGGAGCCGGTCTGGGGATGGGATGAAGTGATCCAATCGAAAGGATTTGACGGACAGCTTGGAGCTGAGAATTTCAAAATATTTTCAATCGATGGAATCGATGTTGGTGGCTATTGCTTAAAGCCCAAAGCAGATAGTTACTGGCTGGACATGCTCCTCGTAGAACCGACACACCAAAGCAGTGGAATAGGCAAAAGAATTATGGCGCATATTCAGTCTCGTGCGGAGTCTGAAGCTTTACCGATACGCCTGTGCTCCATTAAGACCAATCCTGCTACAAATTTTTATAAACACCTTGGATATACTGAGTATAAGCAGGACGCAACCCTTATCTACCTGGAGAAGAAACAAACCCACCCCGAATAAATTATTATTAACTGGTGAGGGCAGCATTAAAATATTTTTCAATTGAGGAGAACAGCAATGGCCGATGCAACAGCAGAGAAATCGCAAGTTGAGCAAGCAAGAGATGTGATCGCACAATTAAAAGAAATGCAATTTTACGCCAAAACCAACGTTGAGAAACTGGCGGAACTGTGGCTGCTAATGGAGGAAAAAATCAAGCTAGGCGATATGACCAAGACCCTGGAAGAACTACTGGCCAAACAGAACACGTTTCAAGACGCCTTGGAGGCGGCGATCTCCGACTTCGAGATGGAATGCAATCGTATCGAGAATGAAGGCGACTGACGGACGCAAAAAGCGTTGATTTATATTTGACCAATAGCAGACAAACCTGCTTGCTTTAGTAGGTGATTTCGATCAGGTGCAGCCCTCGGGCCGCGGCCTTCGGGCTGGATTTCTGTTCATTTCGATTGCACAGCGCCTGGCGAATATCTTTGCAATCTATGGCCTTTCTTCCCACCGCAATAATCGCGCCGACGATATAGCGAACCATGTGCCGCAGAAACCCATTCCCTTCGATGTCGAAATAGTAGAGCTCAACATCCAGACCCAGCGCCTGTGTTTTCTTTATCGCGAGACCGGTGATTTCTCGAACCGTAGAATCGATATTTTTATCCCTGCTGGAGAAACTGTAGAAGTCATGCTCTCCTATGAAGAGTTCGCAGGCCTGCCGCATACTTTCCAAATCCAATCTGTCAGTGCTTTGGCCTGCTTCTAATTGCACCGGCACATGGGCCGAAATTTCACTCAATGCCGGCGTGCTAACCTTGTCGGTCGAAAAGTAGTATCGGTATTTCTTACCGCTGCTCTGCCTGTTCGGATTGAAGTCGGCCTCGCATCTCGTGCATAGGCGGATGCGTATATCCTCAGGCAACTGCGAGTTGAGGCCCCGCTGGAGCTTTTCTGCTGCTATTTCCAGAGGAATAGCGAGTCTGGCAACCTGCCCCTGTGCGTGCACGCCGGCATCGGTCCGACTCGCCCCGGCCACCTTGCAGTCCGCATAGTTGCAGATCTTTCGAAGCGCCGCGGTTAGCGTACCCTGTACTGTCGCCTTGGTCTCTTCGCTGCCTAAGTCCTGCCAGCCAAAGTAGTTGCTACCCTTGTAGGAGATTGTTACTCGGTAATAGTAATGCTGCATTGATAGTCCCTTTTGATAGTCCTTTTGAATTGTCGCGGCTGGTGTGGTTTGATTTACAACATCAGTATATCCTGACTGGAATATTTCAGCTTTTCCTTCCCGAGGCGGCAAGCTATGACAAAGTCTCTCTCCTGGTTTCTCATGACCTTCCTCGCCTGCAGCATTGGAGTTTATGCACTCGCCAACGCATTAGTCCCCAGCCTCAGGCAAGGTTTTGTCGTTAATATGATTGAACAGAGCTCGGTCACTGGTGTCGCGCTACATTTCATCGCGGGCGGGATAGTCTTAATGGTTGGCGCCCTGCAGTTTAATGCCAGCCTCCGCGCCAAATACCCACACATTCACAGGATGCTCGGGCGTCTTTACGTGACGGGCTGTCTGATCGGGGGCTTCGCCGGCTTATACCTGGCCTTCTATTCCACAGGTGGAATCGTGAGTCACTGGGGCTTCGGCATGCTAGCAGTTAGCTGGATAGTCACAACCTCGATGGCCTATCGGCATATCCGCGCGGGCAATGTACGCATCCATCAGGACTGGATGATTCGCAGCTATGCGTTAACTCTGGCTGCCGTGACGCTAAGAGTCTATCTGCCAATTAGTCAAATGTCGGGCTATGATTTCGAAGAGGCCTACCAGGCCATAGCCTGGCTGTGCTGGGTTCCCAACCTTATTATCGCCGAGTGGTTTATTATTCCCCTTTCTAACAGAAAACCCGTGCTCAGCTGAATTTCGGGTAGCCTGAAAAATAACAGAATTTACTAGAATCACTCAATCCATGGCGACACTCGATCTAACACTAAGCTACACACCGCTACTAGCGCTGATCGTCGCAGACTTGTCGCTATTGGTCGTAATTCAACGCCGCCGCAGCGATGTCCCTTACCGAGATGGAGATATAGTTCCATTACGCGGCGCCATTCGAGCCCACGGAAATTTCGCCGAATACGTTCCAATTTCCCTGATCCTCATTGGGCTACTGGAATTCACGGGCGCAACAGCATGGCTGATCCATGGATTGTTTGTCCTGTTAATCCTGGCGCGACTGTCCCACGCGAAAGCGATGTTCTCAGTAGCAAAGTCACCTATCTATTTTGTAAGCAGAGTTTTTCCACCTGGCTAATTATTCTCAGTGCCGCCATATTGTTACTGCTACAAGCACTCCGAAACACTTAGGCTTTGGGTAACAAAACTGGAATCAGATCAATCAAGAAGGAACTACGGAAGGAAGTGAGATGGCAAACATAATAATCTGTGCAGACGGTACCTGGAATCGCCCCGAGGAAGATATCGAGAAGGACTTCCCTACCAACGTCTTGAGATTGGCACGTGCGATCAGGCCCTCTAGTGGATCGCTCAAACAGCATATCTTCTACGACTGGGGCCTGGGTTCTTATCACAGTAGCATGAGCGCGGGTGCTACCGGGCGCGGGATTCACAAGAATATTCTCGATGGCTACCGTTACATCGTGCAGAACTATAGCCATGGCGACAAGATCTATCTGTTTGGATTCAGTCGCGGGGCGTACACCGTACGCGCGCTATGCGGCTTGATAAATAATTGCGGCATCGTCAAGCGACCGGATGCGAGGCGCATCGTCGAGGCGTGGGATATCTATAAGAGCGCCAGCAAGAAGAACCATCCCGATGGAGACAATGCCGTTGAGTTCCGCTCCAAATACAGTTACGTCTCGAAGAAGGTCCACTACGTTGGTGTCTGGGACACCGTCGGCGCACTTGGGATTCCATTCAGCCTGATGGGGCTATTCGAGAGTAAGGATGAGTTCTACGACACCAAGATGGGCTCGAATGTTTCGTTCGCGCGGCACGCGCTTGCGATCGATGAACAGCGCGAGGATTTTGAGCCGACTATATGGACGCCCAGAACCGGTGTGAATCTAAAACAAGTGTGGTTTGCCGGTGTGCACGCCGATGTAGGGGGGTCTTATGCACCAGATAAGAACACAGGCTATATTGCCGCCGACGCACCGCTCAAATGGATGTTAGGCGAGGCCGAGAAAGAAGGCCTGAAGCTGGAGCCACATATCAAGGACGTGTTGACGGATGGCAGTCAGGCCAAGACGCACAATTCACGCAACCACGTGTACCGATTTAAGAAGCCCCTGCATCGACCCTTAATTATCGAAGGCAAGCCAACGAAGATTCATCCCAGCGTCAAAGAACGTTACCTCGCAGACAACAGTTATCGCCCCCCACAGCTACAACAGATCGTGACGGAGAGAGGCTGGGACGCGCTGGAGGTCGGAACTTAGCCTCACTTAAATGCGCTCGTCCTAACCCTCTTATTAGACTTGTTATTCGATTCCCTCTATCCTTCCAGCATCGTTTCACTGGGATGGCTGAGCGGCAATGAGTGAGGACCCTGCAACATATAGAACAGCATTACCTCCCAAGAAGAAGGGTTTGGCTCGATTGCTCGCTGCCACTGGCTTTTCTCTTGCGGGATTGCGCGCCGCATTGCGACACGAGGAGGCGTTTCGCCTCGAGATGATCGCGTTCTGCATCCTTGCTCCACTAGGTCTTTGGCTTGGGCAGACCAGAGTTGAACAGGTCTTATTAGTCAGTTCACTGATTATTGTATTGCTCATGGAGCTAATTAACTCAGCCATCGAAGCCGTAGTGGATCGCGCCGGGAACGAGTTTAACGAGTTCGCCGGACGCGCCAAGGACATAGGCTCAGCTGCCGTGTTTGTGGCGTTGCTATTGGTCCTTTTTGTCTGGGGCCTTTTACTTCTTCAGTAATTATTCCTATATCCTAATACCAACCGTAGCACAGCAAATAGAACTAAATGGTATCGGTTATGAACCCTATGCAAAAAATTCAGATAGTGCTTTTCTTTATGGCGGTCGCCATCTCGCACTATTACAACCTCGATCTCACGCTAACCACTCTACTCGCCGCACTCGCTTCGGTATCGTTGTTGATTTTCTCAACTACGGCGCTGATTAGTCGAATAGAGAAACAGGCTCTGAGAACAGCCGTTGGCTTCGTATTGATCTATCTGCTCTCCTTCTACTACGCCTCGCAGTTTTTGAGCTACTACCTGCAGGGTAGCTATTTCAATCAACAATACTTTTTCCATTTCAACCTTGCCACGCTGATCGAAACCCGTTTTGTCTACTACCCCTTGATGATCCTGGTCCTCGCCTGGACAGCCTGTGTGTTAGCGGGCTTTTACTATTTCAGGAACCGGCCGCCTCGCTCGAACCACTCAAAGACGATTCTTTGCACCATGCTCCTGCTAGCACTGATATTGGATCCTGGTCTGCGGCCATCGACCATAGAGTTAGTAAGCGCGGCCGTGTCGCCACGCTATAGCTCTTTAGATGAGATCGATTGGGAGGAGCTGGAATTGCAACAGGAGGCGTTGACAACTCTACCCCCTACAGCAAGCCCGGGGAAAAATCTCTTGTTTATTTTTCTCGAAGGTTTGGAAGCCATCTATACCGATGAGGAGGTATTTCCTGGTTTAACTCCTACTCTGCGGCGCTTGAATGCCGAAGGCTGGCAGCTAGAAAACATGCAGCAGATCCACGGGTCTGGCTGGACTATGGGAGGAATAGTGTCCAGCATGTGTGGCACTCCCCTTGTCTATGAATCCAGGCTCACTGGCAATGAGGTACTCTTCTCGCGACTCCTCGATTCGGCAACTTGTCTGCCAGATATTTTGCAAAGCGCGGGTTACCAACAGGTTTTCATGGGCGGGGCTTCACTCGATTTCGCCAATAAGGGTGATTTCCTGCTTGATCACGGCTTCGATGCCGCCTTGGGTAGCGATGAACTGGCCGACGAGCTTGAGGACCCGGAATATCTGGGCGGTTGGGGGCTGTATGATGAATCCCTCTTCGCACTCGCCGCCGATAAATTTCGAAGCCTCGCGTCCTTGGACCAGCCTTTTAACCTAACACTGCTCACCGTAGATACTCACCACCCAAGCGGTGAGCCATCGCCCAGCTGCCCTTCCTATAATGCAATCGACAATTCAATCTTACACGCGGTACATTGCACCGACTTTCTGCTTGGAAAATTCATTGAGCAGATAAAAAAATCACCAACTTACGAAGACACTGTGATCGTTCTTTTGTCCGATCATCTGTCCATGCGCAACATCGCCTTCCCGCTATTCCCGGCTGACTACGAGAGAAAATTGTATTTCAATGTGCTCAATGCCGAACAGCAAGGCATGGAACAGATGGTGGCTACGCCCTTAGATGTGTCGCCCACCCTATTAGAATTGATGGACGTTGAACACGACGCCACCTTTCTTGCTGGCGTGAACTTACTCGATATGTCAGCCAAGGCTGCAGAGAGGGAAGCTTTAAACTCCGCTCAACTAAACGCCATTCGTTATATCAATAGCAACCATCTTTCCGTGAAAGCGGGAGAAACAGTTTATGCCCTGAATCGAGTCTCAGCAGAGGAGATCGATTTTTCAGCCAGCATCGAGAACATCGAATACGTATCGGGAAGCCTCAAGTTTGAAAGTAGCAGCGAAGACCCGTACTTCTTCCTACCTGCCTTGCCGGATGTGAAGTTTGACGACTCAATGCTCTATATCACTTTGGACAACGATGCAGATCTTAGCGTCGCTGTCTATTATGAGGAGGAAGTGGGCGAGAAATACTCGGAGGAGAACACTCTGGTCCGGTTCATCACTCCCGGAGTCAATCAGATAGCCTTTGACTTAGAAGGCTTTGCCGACGGTAGCCGAATAAGAGTGGACCCAGGAAACCTTGCGGGTAGTTACAGCATTCGTGATATAGAGATTAGATCGCAATAGCTGCCTGCTATTGCCAGGCGGGATTCACTAACTCTCTGATATAGGGCATGAGATCGGTTGCCGTCATGCCGCGCTGACCCTGCGCTTGCATGGACAGATCCGCCGCCTCACCGTGGATACAGACCGCCGCGCACAAACTATTAGCTAAAGAATTTCCCTGGGCGAGAAGTCCACCGATTACCCCGCTCAAGACATCGCCCATGCCACCTGTCGCCATGCCTGCATTGCCTTCGCTACAGAGAAATAGATGTGGAGCAGAATCATCACCTGCGCAGACCAGGCTGCCGCTTCCCTTCAAGAGACAGACCCCGCCCCATGTAGAGTGCAGTTGCCGCACAGCAGTAAAGCGATCGCCCTGAACCTGCGCCGTCGTAATCCCAAGAAGTGCTGATGCCTCACCCGGATGCGGTGTGAGTATCCAGTTGTCCCTTTTAATGCCGGAGCCCTTCGAAGCCGCCCCTTGCTCTCGTTTCTCTGAGAGCAGATGCAAGGCATCGGCGTCGACTACGAGTGGAGTCGATTTCGAGATCTGTATCGAGAGCGCCTTCTGCATCAGGCCGCGAGCCCAGTCGCTGCGCCCCAGCCCCGGGCCAATAATAATTACTGTTGCCTTGGCGATGAGTGCGTCGATGGCGGGGCGCTCATCTTCTGTGCCCAGCACCATGACCTCTGGTCTTCTCGCCAGCATGGCAGGTCGATGACAGGAGCGAGTTATAACACTAACTAGACCCGACCCACTACGCAGCGCCGCCTCGGCTGCCATGAGCACGGCGCCGCCAAAACTGAAGTCGCCGCCGATGACCAGCACATGCCCGTGGCTACCCTTGTGTGAGGCAACGGCGCGCGGCTGCAATAGTGCGCCAACTGAATTGATGTCCAGTCGCCGGGCTGAAGGTGCAGGAGAAGCGTTGCTATCAAAGACTCGTGCCGGCACATTGAGATCATGGTAGAGCAGCTCCCCAACATAGTCGCCGGCCTCATTAGTGAGAAGCCCCTGTTTTAGCCCGATGAAGGTAACGCTAGTGTTCGCTCGCACGGCCACGCCCAAACACTTTCCAGTATCGGCGTGCAGACCAGAGGGAATATCGATCGCAATCACGGGTCGCTTTGCGGCATTGATGAAGGCAATGGCTTTGCCATAGTCGCCGCTTACCTCTCTATCCAGGCCGGTGCCAAGCAAAGCATCAACGATAAGCGAATGGGCGTGCTCCTTCTCATTCTCGCGAGAGAAGTCGGCAAAGGCGATCATCAGTACATGCTGCTTCTGGGCCCATTGCAAGGCGAGCAAGGCATCGCCCTTTAATTTGTCAGGCTCGGCGAGCATGATGACTTCTACGCTGAGACCTTGCTCTTTGGCTAGACTCGCTACCAGAAAACCATCGCCGGCATTGTTACCAGAGCCAGTGAAGACCTGTACGTGACGCGTCTGCGGCCATCTCTCGATCAGGGAGTTGAACACTACCGACGCCGCCGTCTGCATCAGAGTGAAACCGGGAATGTCGAATTGCTCTATGGCGATCGCGTCGAGCGCGCGAGTCTGCTGTGCTGTGTAGAGGTCGCGAGGCAGCCTGGTGAGGGAATCGGCCACGGTTATTTGTCGAATTTCTGAATGAGGCGGCGCACTAAACGCAGACCAGCATCCAGGTCTTCGATGGGAATGTCTTCGGTGTTTTCTATCGCCCACGGATCCTGCACATCACGCAGCGCCTGATAGGCGGTCTTGCCCTGCTCCGTCAGCACGACGAGTACCGAGCGCTTGTGTTTGGGATTGGTTTGATAGGACAGCAGACCGTCGGTGACCATAACATCGGTAATACGCTGCACGGCTTGGCGCGACTGACCCAGTACGCGGGCGATTCCAGGTACTGTCAGGCCGGCGCTGGACAGTGCGATAACACCGATAACCTTCCATCTGGCGCTGGTGAGTCCTAGCGCCTCGGTCATGTCGTCCCCTTCCGCTATTAAGAGCCCATTCAGCCTGAATAGAGACAATACAAGGTCAAGAAATAACATGCGTTTGGAAGAATGCACTGAGTTTCCTCTAAATCCCATCGTTTCGCCTGAGTTTAGGCTATCTGATGACGAAGTCATTTATAATGGAACAAGCTATGTCAGCATGTTGTCATTTGACTATGATTCTTCTGCCCAGTCAATTGCTGATTGAAACTACAGAACTTTAAACCCCGCTGGTGCGTCTTGTAGTGCAGAACAACTAGTGCAGAGCAACGCCTTTTAATGGGTCATAATGCCCTGTGAACTCGAGACACCATTCTTTACAAGGACATCATCATGAACAGACTATTAGCACTCTCGCTGGCAGCAGCAGCTGCCACCTCACTCGCCGGCTTCAGCCAGATTGGGCTGGCACAAGCGCAACTCTCCGGAACTCCGGACGAACTGCGCGAGTTCCTGCATCCTCGACCCAACACGGTAAACATCAATGGCGAGGGCGAACTGACTGCCTACAAAGATGTGGCAAAGATCAGCCTGATGGTCAGCACCGAAGAGCGTAGCCTTAGCAGTGCGATGGAGCGCAATCAGGCACTGCGACTGGAGCTGATCCAACAGTTCATCGCTGCCGGTATTCCACAAGAAGACATTAACAACTCAAAATTCTCCAGCTCACCACAGTTCGGTTTCTTCGGTCGCAATCCGAGCAGCTTCGAAGTCACGGCACGCATGGAGATCGAGGTGAGCAGCGAGGAGCACCTGCAACTGCTGGCCGCCGCGGCGGACGAGAATGACGAAGTCGAATTCGAGAGCACGCAATTTGAACACAGCGAAGAGGACGCCTTCGAAGATCAGGTTAGAGAATTGGCACTGCAGGATGTGATGGCACAGAAGGCCTACTACGAGACCAGCCTCGACCTGCAACTAAAGGCGATTAATTTCTATTACGGTGGCATACAGCAGCTGGCCAGAGCCATGCCCAGAGCGGCCATGGTACAAGAGATGGCAATGGATTCAGGCTCACGCAGCACGAGTGCTGCTCTCGCCCAATCCGCCCCCTCTGTCGCACCGAGCTTTGATGAAGTAGAATACCAGACCAACATTTCAGTGGTATTCGAAATCATCAATGAGAATTAGCTGGCTGAGTCTACTTGCCATTTTCTGCATAAGCCCCGCTGTTGGCGCCGATGAGAATCGCGACGCCAACAGATTGTTACGTGCCAGCAACGTCGCCAGTCAGTTCGAAACGATGACACTCGAGCAAACACGCAAAATTATCCGCACCTACAGCAGTATAGTGGCCATGTCCGCCGATGTTGATCTACCGCAATGGCTCAAGCGGGAGATCGCCGCCTGTTATGAGAGGACATTCGCCTGGGAAAATTTCGAAGAGGGTATCGCACAGATATTTCTGGAGAATTTCAGCCGCAAGGAAATGCAACTGTTAACAGATTTCTACCGTAGCGAAGGCCTGCCGCCAACCGAGATAGAAAATTTCAAGACAGCCATAGCGAAAGGAAACAGAATCCAGCAACTTTCCGCCGACTACATCTATGCCAACAGCGAAGGCTGTGCCGAGCACGACATCGATCTGATACTCGGCTTTCTCGCCGACACGTCGCAAGAACCAAACTCTAATCTCGCAGCCGAATAAAGACCTGAACCCTACAATCTAGGGCTGGTATCGATTCTCTGGCGCCGGCCCGAAGGACAGCCAGGTCTTGTTGACCTGCTGATGCACGCCCGGCTTGCTCCAATCGCAGACCCCCGTTGGGAAAATAGACTCCAGACGCTGCCTCTCCTCTACGCTGAAGGCGACGGTATAGTCTGCATAGTCGATAGGCTTTAACTCACACTTCAATACATCATTGCTCAGTGGGCCGCCGGCGACCAGACGCATGCCCGCGTGGGGCGGGTACAGGCTATTGCAGGCGCCGGCGGTGTTATCGAAGAGATTCTCCATGTCGAAGTCAGGCTCGTCGACGATGCGTTCTCCATTAGGCGCGATGCAATCGTTCTGCAAGTCGGCTGGTTTCGCGCGCACTATCTTATCCAGAGTAGCGAGCGCGGAATTATCCGCCTGAATGTTCTCCAGCCACTGATCCATCAGCGCGAGATTCTCTGCGAAGATATCTTGCTCACGATTGTGCCGACGCGTTACAAAGTTCTCGGCGTGACCGTTGTCTCGCTCGAGGCGGGCGCGCGTGATGAAAGAGTAGACACTGGCATGAAAGTTTCCGATGTCATCCAGGTACACACGGTCATCCAGAATTGGCACTTGTGCGAGACCGGCACCGCCGCTGCTGACCCGGCCTGTCTCGTAAGCTATACGCAGGGCATCGTCGTCGGCTGTGGTTCTTTGCGGCCTCGACTGCACATCGATATCCCAGCCACCGATCTTTGCGTTCAGGTCGAGGAACAAGTCTTTATCAATCTTGCCCTCATTCAACGCGACTAAACCGTATTGCACGCCGACATTGTCATGGGGCGCCCGCGCAAACTCTCTTCGGGTTTCAATCTCAGGGTAGTTCTTCTGACCGAAAATATTACGCATACCATCATAAATGGAGCATCTGGCACCTTCTGGATTCGATAGCGGATGGTAGCGAGCAGCCTCGGGTATCGTTGCCGGGCAATCATCTGGCCCCACTCGCTTCGGTCTTTCGCCCAATGATTCGTTGCACACCGACCACATAGACCAGCCGCCGAGTACCGCCTTGGTTTCTTCGGAGAGCCCTTTGGCAGGATCATTGACATAGTCGCGCAGCAGACTGGCGCATTCCTGGGCATCGGTGAAGTAGGTCACCGCGTCGGCGAAGGTCATACTCGGCATCAGCCCGTCGAGAATTCCAGGATAAGCCCCGGCAATCAATAGTTGCTGCATTGCACCACCAGAGCCGCCGTTGCCGATCGTGTAGCGCGGGGCACCGTAGCTATCGACGAAATGCTCCTTCACCATCATCGCTGTTTCTGCCGAGAGCACGTCGTTACAGCCGCCTTGCGCATTCACGTTCAGTGTCGAAGATGCCACCGCGTAGCCCTTGCTCAACATTACATCGCGCAGGACTCCAGCGGTCGCGCTGCCCTGAAAATACCCTGCCTCGCAGCCACCACCGAAAGTGTAGATGAGTCGGCCATTCCACTGGGCCGACGGTGACAACGCGCTGGGTACGTTCGATGAGGGATCGTGCAGGATGGCGATCTGATAAATAGCTCGGTTAATCGTGCCGGTTTCGATGCGCACTATGTAGGGCACCTCGATGCCCTCGTTGGTTTCTGTAATTGCCATGTCCTGTGGTTTACTGCTGAGGTTCGATAAGGCCTTGAAGCCGGCATCGGTATCGGTTGAGTGATAGACATAGTCGACACGCGTTGCCAGTGTGCAATCGCCGTCCAGCGCCGTGTCGTCGAGCAACTCCCCGTTGCCGATAGCAAAGCGGCGCTTCTGGCCGTCTCCATCGAGAGCAAGGTCGCCCAGGCAGAAATACGGGCTCTGTTGCTCGCCGGAGAATATAGGGCCCGTTATGGGGTAGTTCACGACCTCTAGTTGCTCAGAGAGCTCTGCCACGGTAACCGAAATAGTCGTGCTACCCACGGGCAGGTTTTCTACCAGAGCCTGATAGCGATTGCCTGTCGCACCTGCATCGATTGTTACCAAGGGCGCCATCAGGACTTGATCGTCGAGACGTAACTGCAATTGGTTCGCCGACGCGCTGCTGGTGATTTGTAGCAGAACATTGCCTCCGCTGATCAGGTGTGCCTGATTGGACAGCGCTTCAATACTCAGAGTATGACCCGCATCCGGGACGGGTGTATCCGGTGAGCATGCGGCCAGCGCGACCACAGAGGCGATCAAGGCGCCACGTAATCGGCGCGCCAGCAGAGAGTGTGATTTAATCATTTGATGTCCCCGATTTGGTATTGGTCTTATTCGGTGTAGTATTACCAGACATTCTACAAAAAAGAACGGCAGGCTAGAGTGACAGTTCCAGCTTAATAGTCGTCCAAACCGACCCATTGTGCAAATATGAATAATAAATCGGCCCTGCCCACAGGCATAGAAAGCGACATTTCCGAATGGCTCGAGGCGTTGGAGAACATCCGCGACTGCTACGGCGACGCCGGAGTTCGCACACTGCTCGACGACCTCAACGACTGGAGTAGCAGCCGCAACATCCCGGCCGCCGAAGCGGCGTTCAATGCCCCCTATCTCAACACGATTCCTGTGGCAGAACAGCCCGATTATCCCGGCGACATCGAGCTCGAACAGTCCATAGAGAACATCTTGCGCTGGAACGCGATGGCCATGGTATTGCAGGGGCAAGATTCAGGCTCTGGCGTCGGTGGCCACATCGCAACCTATGCCTCGGCCGCGACCATGATGGAGGTTGGCTTCAATCACTTCTTCCGCAAGCGCTCGGCGGATTACGGTGGCGATCTGGTCATCCCACAGCCACACAGCTCTCCCGGGGTATACGCGCGCTCCTGGCTGGAAGGGCGGCTACCAACCTCACAGCTCAAGAACTACCGCCGCGAGCTGCAGGCTGAGGCCGGGCTAACCTCCTACCCGCACCCACGCTCAATGCCCGACTATTGGCAGGTAGCGAATGCCTCGATGGGCCTATCTACGCCCACGGCTATCTATCAGGCACGCTTCGCCAAGTATCTGGAGAACCGCGGCCTGAAGGAGAAACAGGGCGGCAAGGTATGGTGCTTTATCGGCGACGGCGAGGCCGATGAGCCGGAAGTGCTAGGCACCATCAACATCGCCGCCAGAGAGAAGCTGGACAATCTAATCCTGGTCATCAACTGCAATCTGCAGCGACTCGATGGCCCAGTGCGTGGAAACGGCAAGATTATTCAAGAACTGGAAGCCTCATTCAAGGGCTCCGGTTGGAACGTGTTGAAGGTTATCTGGGGGTCGGGTTGGGACAAGCTGCTCGAGATTGATACCAATGGCACTCTGCGCCGACGCATGGAGGAATGTGTCGACGGTGACTATCAACGCTATTCAGTTCTACCCGGCGAGATGCAGCGCGAACATTGGGTGGGTGGTAACCCCGAGCTGCAAGCCATGATGAATTCCTTGAACGATGAGCAAGTAAAGCAGATCAAACGCGGTGGCCAGGATGTTCGCAAGGTCTACGCGGCCTTTGACGCGGCGGCAAAATGCACAGACAAGCCGACGGTAATTTTGGTCAAGACTGTAAAGGGCGACCGCATCGTGGGTACCGAGGGCAGTAATACCGCCCATCAGAGGAAAAACTTCGATGGCGATCAGCGCCTGCTGATAGCGAAGAATTTTGGTATCCCCCTCGATGAAGAGGCGATACGCCGAGCCGATTTTTACAAACCCGCGGACGACAGCCCGGAGATCGAATACCTAAAGGCGCGACGCAAGAAGTTGGGGGGATCGCTACCGGAGCGAGAACAGAATTGCCCAGCACTATCGCCGCCACCGCTGGATTCTTTCAAGACCCTCACCGAAGGCTCGAGTGGTCGCACGCAATCGACTACCATGTCGCTTGTTAGAATATTGTCAGTATTGTTGCGGGACAAGTCTCTAAATAAATACATCGTGCCTATCGTGCCCGACGAGGCGCGCACTTTTGGATTGGAGGCACTGTTCAAGATCGCCGGCATCTTCTCCCTGCAGGGACAACGCTACACACCGGTCGATGCCGACACCCTGCTCGCCTACCGCGAAGCGGAAGACGGCCAGATATTGCAGGAAGGTATCTGCGAGACCGGAGCGCTGGCCTCATTCCTTGCAGCAGGCACGGCCTACTCTATTCACGGCCTGCCGATGATTCCGTTTTACTTCTTCTATTCTATATTCGGTTTCCAGCGTGTAGGCGACATGATCTGGACCTGCGGCGACATGCTTTGCCGGGGGTTTTTAATCGGCGGCACCGCGGGTCGCACGACCTTGAACGGCGAAGGCATCCAACATCAGGACGGCCACTCGCAGGTAATCGCCAGCACCTATCCCAACTTGAAGAGTTACGACCCGGCCTTCGCTTACGAGCTTGTCGTTATCGTTCGCGAGGGAATTCGCCGGATGTATGAACTACAGGAAAATATCTTTTACTACATTACCGCGTATAACGAAAATTATCTGATGCCTGCCCTGCCCAAGACAAAACATATCGACATGGCCATAGTCGCTGGCGGTTATCTGTTTAGCAGCACGAAAAATAAGAAGTATAGCCAGATACATTTGTTAGGAAGCGGTTCCATCATGCAACAGGTACTGGCCGCGCGAGATATTTTGGAAGCGAAGGGCTTTAACGTTTCGGTCTGGAGCATTACCAGTTACAACGAATTGCTGCGCGATGCACAAGAATGCGAGCGAATGAATCGCCTGCACCCTTTCGAAAAACCCGCAATACCCTACGTGGAAAAATTATTCGCCAACTCCAGTGGCAGCTACGTTGCAGTGAGTGATTACATGAAGGCTCTGGCGAATGGCATCGCGCCCTGGATTCCTGGGCACTTTACAGCGCTGGGCACGGACGGTTACGGCTTGAGCGAATCGCGCGCCGACCTGCGCAATTATTTCGAGATTAATCCCGACTATATCTGTCAGGCGGCCTTGGTGGGATTGTTCAAACTCGGCCGACTCGATGCGGCAGCACTGAAGAAACACTTGAAGGGCTTGAGTATAGATCCGCAGAAGGCGAACCCGATGCACCACTAGCGCATCAGGCTCGCACAAAAACGCAGAAGCTTTATGGCTCCACTAGCTCGATTCTCACTCCATCGGGGCCGTCCGCGAACGCGATACGAATCGTACGAAATTCGCGAGGGTCCATGGAGAACTCGACGCCGTTGGCCTTCAACTCGGCCTCGGTGGCTGTGAGGTCAGTAAATTTCCACCCGAGATGATCGAAGCTACGGCCCTGAGTCGGCGCCACTTCGCCTCTGGCCTGGCTCACCAGTAATAGGATGTCGCCATAATTCAATGCCGGCAGAGCGCCCTTCCACTGCTCCGGCTCGCCACCGAAATTCTCGCCATACCAGGCTAGCGTGCCTGTGGGGTCCGGTGAAGAAAGGTGTAGATGATGCATGCCGCGCAGTTCGGGATCATCGATGATTTCAATCTTGGTACCCCAGGGATCTTCGACAAACCCAATCTGCATGCCACTGAATTCTCTAAGCTCACCCAATTGTTTGCCGCCATCTTCTACTACTCCAGCTACGACGTCGGCGACGTTAGGCATCGAGAAACCGAAGTGATCGACGCCGGAACCGACTGAACCCGCGCCCGGATCACGCTCGAAAAAGATCACGGCTATGTCGCCATACATGACACGATCGATAGGCAGGCTCGTATCGGTAGAGCGAAGAAATCGAGCCGCTTCACCGCCGAAATGCTTCACATACCAGTTCACTGCCTCTTGAGCACTGCTGGCGGCAAGGTGAATGTGGTCGTAAGGCGCGGCGAAACTCTTTATCGATGCGAAAAGGAAAAAAGCAGTAAGCAGTGAGAATTTTTTCATGAACACCTCTACGTTTTGTTTTTCTTGTGTGGTTGAGCAACTAATTTCCCTAAACAACTATTTCGCCTAAACCGCCAATTCGCCTAAACAACTAGAAATACCAGCAAGCTAGTGCGTCATGGAATAAACCAGATAGTTTATGCCAAGTTGATAAGCGGCATTGGCATAGCGAGTCGGATAGGCCGGATGATAAGTGTGTTCCCAGCCATCGCCCATATCGGAATTCCAATTGATCAGAACCATAATCCGACCCTCGTCATCGAGAATCGCATGATTCGAAGCGTAGTCAATCCCCTGCTCGCCGAAGTCATCGCTGCGAAACAGCGCGGGGATCATCCGCGGGCCATCGATATCGTAATAGACGTGGAAAATTTCATGATCCGGTCTCAATTCGACAATCTCTTTATCGGGAAAGACTTGACTGAAGGCCGCGTAGAAATTATCCCACTGCCGCTGTCCCCAGAAATCGTCGATTAGCAGGAAGCCGCCGCGAAGTAGATATTCCCGCAAATTCTCGACTTCATTCGGGGTGAGGCTTAGTCCACCACCCTGGCCAACCTCCAACATATAGAGGAAGGGATAATCAAATATCTCCTCGTCGTCGAAGCGCAGCACGATCGGTTCGCTCATAACGCGTATATTTGTCAGTCTGGAGACGCCGCGCAGAAAATTAATGTCGGCATCGGGAAAGTCGATCGACCAGGGACCGTAGCCGAAGCCGCCACCATAGTAGGTATCGAATTGAACGCGAACAAAATTGAATTCACCGGCGTCGTCATAGACGAGTTCGGTGAAATCGTCCTCCGCCGCAATGGACATGGCACAATGAAGGCTTGAGGCAATGAGTAGCAAGAGCGCTACGATCGATTTGTTTGATTTGGCAATCGGCAGCATAGATTTGAACAGTTCAGCGAGCGAGAATGCGGTGCGAGCGTGAGGACTTAGTGTGTCTTGAATCCGGCCAACATTCAAGCATGGCCGCTAGGGTTGCCGCATCGAGGCGCAATAGTCTTCATCGCTAACGGCGGGAGTGAACCAGATATAGTCATAAGCTCTGGTGCCCCCGAACTGTTGCAGATAGTCATGTGGCTCGACGCTGCCGGCATCGACCTCCATGAAAGAGAGCGATATTATCCTGTCTGGCCTGCGCCCCCGCTGGGTATGAAGAATGTAGTTAGGCACCCCCAGATCGCGACGAATATGGTAGTTGCCCGCTATCAATACCTGCATCTGCCGACTAAAGCCGGCTGTAAGACTCTTTGCCATTGCGAAGTCCCGCGCCTGCTGTACCCGCACCATCGCTGGGAATTGTGACTCGGGCAGCATGCCACAGTGGCTTTCGTCGATGTCTTTCTCCAACGCAGTCACAGTGAGCGCGTCGAGCACATCTGCGATTTCGTCGGGGGTGGGCTCAGCGTAGACCCGCATCATCTCTTCATTGCTAATATTCGCTGCCTTGATCGAAACATTGGCCGCTATAGCCGCCTGCACCAGTGGACCGTAAAAATCCCAGTCCCAGCCATCGCTATCCCACTGTAAATATTCTTCAATGGTATCGAGATCACTCTGTTGTAGCGATGATACGCTTTCTAGCAGCGGCTGCTGATCACTAGTCATCATCTCGAAAGAGACATTCGATACTTTCTCGGTGCCCAGCACATGTTCCAACACGCGCAGTTGTAATTCATGATGGTCAGGATTGTCGTGTTTCTCACCCAATAGAAGATAGCTTGCTCCTTCCAAACGGCCGAACAACTCATTCGCATCAATAAACAGACTACGCTCACTATCCCAGATCATGCCAACGAGAGCGTGATCGGCATACAGTTGCGACTGCCATTGCAATGAATTGTCCAGCGGTGCCGCGACGCAACCGGCAATCAGCAGCGCAGCCAGGAAAGCTGCAGCTTTAATTCGTTCCACCCATCTGCATCCACTGTTGATAAATAGCATCGGTCCAAAAGCTCTGAAAGAAAGCAATGGCCGCCAATTTTTCTTGTTGGTCTAACACATCGATGAAGGCCGGCATCTTGCCCCCCATTGCCTCTCCACCGTAGTCAATAACTCGCAGTAAGATCTCCTGTGGATGGTGCCAGGCGTGCGCTGTGCCATTTAGCGGAGGCGGAGGAAATGACCCGTCGTCCAATTTTTCACGCCAATCTCCGGCTGTGCCTTCGGCTTGTGCCCCGTGGCACACGGCACAGTTCTGTGCAAACACTTCACGCCCTGTGATCGATTGAGAATCGGTATACCAACGAGAGACAGCAGATTCTGCTATTGGCGACGGCAGGCTGGCGCTATTGCTATCCGGCGCTGTCGCCCGCTCCTCGCAGCCGAGCAATGCACTTAGAAAAAACAGCATTATCAGTATTCTATTCATAGTGTTCAGCTTACTTTCTTCGGATAGTCGAATTCAACTAACTCGGCACTGCCGAATTCTATCTCTGACCAATCATCGATAGGAAGGTGCAGTTCAACGAGGCCGCAGGTCGGAATATTATCGATATCGCTGTCAGCCATTTCATTCACGAATTCGGTAATGGCGGGATTGTGCCCCACCATCATCGCCACATCACAATCATCGTCTAACAGACTTGCCGCTTTCAGAAACATATTGGAGCCGGCAAAATAGAGCTCTGGGTTGCTACCAATCTCGTCTGCTGGAAAACCAAGCTCCTTGGCAAACATCTGGGCCGTGGTCTTGGTGCGCAGGGCAGGACTGCAGATGATGGTATCCACGCGTGATCCGCGTGATTTAAATCGCCCGACCATCATCGGCACATCGTTGATTCCGCGCTCGGCCAGCGGCCTTTCGAAGTCTTTCAGGTCGGGGTTATCCCAGCTAGATTTAGCGTGACGGAGAAGATAGAGAGTTTTCATCGATAGATTTGAAGCGAAAATCCAGCCTCGAAGCGCATTCATGAAGGCCGTGTGAGCCTGCGTAATGCAGCCTTATACCCCATATAGACAGCCAACTCCAGCGAAGTCGAACTCACTGGTTCGAACTCCTATCCGAATAGCGCCCTTGTTAGACAGCGCCAGCAAATAGCTATTTGCTGGCGCTGTCTGTAAAATACCGCGCGTTCACTGCCTGGAAATATCAAAATGAAATATTTATTACCCCTCGGCTTGTGCGGTTTTCTTGCAGCCATTAGCCTTAGCGCAGCAGCACAGGAAGAGTCCGCTATTGCGACACAGATTGAATTAGGTGCAATTTTTACCTCCGGCAACACGGAGAACGAGAATATAAAATACAAGGTCACCGTGGATTGGGATCAAGAATCTTGGGATTATCGATTTACCAGTGAAGGCTTCCGCGCTTCTCAACAGGGCATATCGAATGCACAGCGCCTCTATCACACCGCCAGCACAAACTACACGGTAAGTCCTATTAGCTATGTACAGGGACGCCTTGCCTATGAGAACGACAAGTTCAGTGGTTTCGACAGCCAGTCTGACGCCACAGTCAGTTACGGTCGAAGCTTACTGCAGAATCGAAACAATATGACTCTGGACATGACAATCGGTGCCGGTATGCGACGGTCTGTAACTGAGACAGAAACGAACAACGAAGCCATCGCACGTTTCGCGGCCAACTATAATTGGAGTCTTTCGGACACCGCCGATTTTATTCAGGACTTCAGTGTCGACGCGGGTAGCGAAAGCAGCATCTACCGAACAGAGACCGGAATCCAAACTATGATCATGGAGAACCTGTCCATGAAGTTTACCGTGAAAGTAAAACATCAGACTGAGGTTCCTATAGACAGAGAGAAGACGGACACTGAAACCGCTATCACTCTGGTGTTAAACTTTTAGCTCTTGCTGCTACCGATATGACTGGATCTCGAGGCTTCGATCGGAAGCCTCGAATCGATACCCAGCACTAGTCTCGAAAGCAGGGAAACCACTTTTTCTTTCGAGGTGCTCAAATGACTCCCGTAGTCAGACTGTATTGGTTCATCACTCTTGTGCTGTTGCCCCTCAGTGGCAGCTGGCTGCTGTTTCGCAGCGCAGGCTCATTCGCCCTTGGCGATCTTACCGACGCACCTATAGCGTTTAGTGCATTTCTGTTCTGCTTGGTCTGGGCTCTCGTCGGCGGCTACGAACTCTTCTTCGGCATCAGCAATTTACGGCGTAATTATCCTGTGCTGGCGAATATTCGCTATGCTCTCGAATACATACGGCCGGAGATCCAACAATATTTCATCGCAAACAATGTGGAGGAAAAGCCATTCTCGCGAGAGCGCAGAAACCTGATCTACCGGCGCGCGAAGGGCGCCAACGATACGCTTCCTTTCGGCACAGAGCAGGAGATCACTGCCGAGGGCTACAGAAGTCTGATTCATTCGATGGTCGTGAAGCAGGTCGATGCTGACAGCGTCCGAGTCGTATTCGGCGGCCAGGATTGCAGCAAGCCCTATAGCTCGTCTCGACTCAATATTTCCGGCATGAGTTTTGGAGCCCTCAGCTCGACGGCGATAGCTGCACTGAACAAAGGTGCGAAAATGGGAAATTTTGCGCATAACACCGGTGAGGGAGGCATAAGCAAATATCACCTCGAACACGGTGGCGACATTATCTGGCAGATAGGCACTGGCTATTTTGGCTGTCGAAATGCAGACGGCTCATTCAATGAAGAAGCGTTCGTATCGCGCGCCAGCAATGATGTTGTGAAGATGATAGAAATCAAACTGTCACAGGGTGCGAAGCCGTCACATGGGGGTGTTCTTCCCGGCGCAAAAGTCACTCAGGAAATAGCCAATATTCGACTGGTGGAAGTCGGCAAGACGGTCAACTCTCCCCCGACGCATCCTGAATTCGACACCCCGAAGGGCTTGCTCGAATTCGTTAGCCGGCTGCGCAAGCTTAGCGGAGGCAAACCGACTGGCTTTAAACTCTGTCTCGGTAGGAAGGTCGAGTTCATGGCCATTGTAAAAGCCATGCTGGAAACCAGGATTCTACCCGATTTCATCACAATCGATGGTGCCGAAGGCGGCACTGGCGCCGCTCCGGTTGAGTTTTCAAACCGACTCGGCACGCCCTGCATCGAGGCAACCTACTACATCAACCAAGTTCTCATCGGTGCCGGGCTGCGAGATCAGATCCGCCTGGTCAGCGCTGGACACACGGCCACGGGCTTCGACATGCTGGAAAAGATCATCGTCGGAGCGGATACGGTCAACGCAGCACGCTCCATGATGCTGGCGCTTGGCTGTGTGCAGGCCAAGGCCTGCAATACCAATAACTGTCCATCCGGTGTAGCCACACAGAATCCAGCGCGAGCTAGAGCTATCGATGTGAAGGATAAATCGATCCGCGTTAAAAACTTTCAGCAGGCGACTGTGCACTCCTGTCTGGAGCTGTGCGGGGCAATGGGATTCAGTAATCCTGATCATCTCTCTCCCGCTGATTTGTTTAGCCGCTTTGAGGGAAGAGCGAAAAACTTCGATGAGATCTACGAGGCGTTAATCGAGAATCAACTGCATACAGAAGGCATCCCGAACAGTTACCGTGACGATTGGCACAAGGCGTCGGCGGAGCATTTCTAGCCAATACCCTGGATTGAGGGCTATACTGAAGTCCGCCCTACACACGATTGATGATGGCATCATCTCAACTCGCAACCAAGGTCGAGAACCTATGCTACTGCGTTTATTATCCTTTCTACTCTTCTGCCTGACGACGGCTACGCTTAACGCGGATCAGACCGATGATCGTTTGGACGAGCTTTTCGCCCTATTGCAAGACACAAAGGATGCGCGGACTATTCAAATCACCGAGAGTCAGATCTGGGAAATCTGGCTGCAACATGCCAACGCCGACGTCCAGCAATTAATGCTTGTCGGCACCCAGCGAATGAATGCACAGCGCTTTGCCGAGGCGATGGTTGTATTTAACCGTCTTACCGAAAGCTACCCCGACTATGCCGAAGGCTGGAACAAGCGTGCGACCTTACACTATGTGTTAGGAAGCTTCGACGCGTCAATCAGTGATATTGAAAAGACCCTCGTACTTGAGCCGAGACATTTCGGGGCTTTGTCAGGATTGGGAATGGTGTACTTGCAAAAGAATGAACTAAGCAAGGCAAAGCAGGCATTCGAAGGACTGATTGCGGTGCATCCGAATAGCCCGAACGCGTTGCAAAATCTGGAATTAGTCGAGGAACAACTGCGCCTCAGCGTAATTTAGTTAGAGGGCACCTCTATTCCCCAAGCTTGCAAAAAAAAGGGCCGCATTGCGGCCCTTTTCAGAAACTCAGCAAAATACTATTGACGAGTAGCGGTAACGCTCATCGCGCCAAAATCGCTACCGAATTCACCATTGAGCGTGTCGCCATCGGCGCTGCCAGTAAAATCCAATACGATTTCTTGCCCTTGAACCGATATCTCGGCTGTGAACGCTGCTGTGTTATCGACGTAAACGATTCCCGAGAGCGGGGCGTTCAATACATCTGATGCCATCTCGCCACTACCGTCTGGGTTCATAGTGATAGTAATAGGAAGCGCACCCAGAGGAGAGTTAAGCTCCGCTGACCAAACACCAGCTGCTGGAGGAGGGCCACCGGCCGCACAACCAACTAATACAGAAAGAGATAGGACCAGCAATCCGCTTAATAATTTTTTCATAATAAATCCACCTAGTTAAAAAATGTCACTCTTGTTGTGTTTTACAACGGAAGCCTGGAGTTACCATCCGGTTCTGCTCGCCGCAGCTCTCGCCCCCCATCTTCTCAACCCACTAAGATCGAAAAAACGCCCCGATTGCGAAACGGTGAGCCTATTGTCCGGTTAATGCGCTCTTAGTCAACAGAAAACCCTGAGTTATTCCTCAAACACGACAAAGCGAGTTAATTCAATCGTTTAAGGGACTACCCAGGCCGGGAGCCAGCGCTCTTGCTGGCGGCTAAAACCTCTGTCCACGGTAATCGCTCGCTCGATTCCTGGCATATGAGCGGCCCCGTAAAAAATACTGATGCTGCGCTTGTCCGGATCTTCTAATGTCTCGTCCAGTACCCGTAGCGCCGCCTGATTACGGTCACCAAGCAGGGTGAGCTGTTGCTCGAGCTGGGCACTGACTAACAAGCCACCACTGCGACCGAGCTCCGCGGCAAGCAGATACTTGAAGGCAGCATTCTGATTTTCCGCATTCATCGCACGAAGTACGGCGAGCATATTAAAAGGCGACCGTGGCTCATCGCCGGTTACACGTTGCTCGGACATTTGTGCCATCGCCAGATCGAGAAACATCGTCAGAAAGTTCTCGTTCTTGCTCGCCATTAAGGCATCTAACTGCGACGGGGTCAGATCGGCGTGAAGAAAATTAGACGGCGAGTAATCGATCTCGTTGAGCTGAAAACCGACTTGCAGAAAATCGGCCATGGTCTGTTGCAGCAAACCAATCACAGACCTGCTCCTTGGACCATCTCTAAGCGGGATTTGATCTGCCTCGGCAACCAGCTCATACAGAACAACATCTTGTGTAGAGAAAAAGTCATTGAGCCCGGCATAGTAATGTTCTTCGCCGAGATGCACGGCAGCAACCAGATTTAGTTCCACGCCGCTATCGTTCACAAAGGTGACGATTGCGGTTTGAAGTTCACCCTGCCACTGTGCATCGCCCTGAATGAATCGAACAAACCCCGGCTCCTCTTGAGCCTGTGCCGAATAGACCGTGCTGCAGAAAAACCACACAAACAGACAGAGAGCGTAATGTGATAAACGGTTTCGCTCTCTGAATTTATTCATTGCATGCTTTCCAGGATCACCAGGCAAGGTCGAGTATCTCCATTATATCGCCAGCGCTGCTGACTTTGCGGGGATTGTTGCGCACGACCGGATGCACTGCCGCACGCTCTGCTATCGCTGATAACTGTGACTTGTCGACATCAACATCACGCAGCGATGTGGGCAGCCCAAGACTCGCCACCAGGGCTTTGACCGACGCGGCCGCGCTGGATTTTATGTTACCCAGTGCTTCGTTGATTTTTTGCTGGCGGCTGGCATTGGTTTGTGCGTTCCATTCCAGCACCGCGGGCAACATGACACAGGAGGTATAGCCATGAGGAGTACCGCATAAGCTACCGAGAATATAGCCGATGCCGTGACTCGCCCCATGGGAGAGAGTGCCCAACCCACAACAGGCTAACCATACCGCCTGTTGATTGAGGCTCCTGGCAGTCAGATCATGAGGCGCTTGTTTACTCTCTGGCAGGGAGCTGGCAAACAATCCCATGGCATGCAGAAAATGGCCATCAAGGAAGGCATGGCTGGCGCCAGAGCAATATCCCTCGATGGCATGATCGAGCGAGCGAATGGCGGTAGAGAACCACAGCCAATCGGGTGTCTGCAGGCTCAGCTGCGGGTCGTAGATGATGGACTGTGGGCAGAGATCGACACCGCGGTAGCCCTCCTTCGCGGAAATCTCGGTATTTAATACGCCAGCATTGTTACTGAATTCAGCACCGGACAGTGTCGTCGGTACGGCTATTTGGCGAAGCTTCGACCCGCCGTCGAAGAGACTGAAGTCTCCGTACCTGGAGCCCCTCGTGCCATCACTGTACTGCGCGTATTCGATGAGCTGGGCTTCAGATTCCACACCCTGATCCAGCGCCAACTGCACCACCTTACAGGCATCGATGATGGAGCCCCCGCCTACAGAAACCAACAAATCCGCCTCCTCTGTCCGCGCCATCTGCAGTGTTCGCAACACGTCCGAGCGCGGCGTGTGCGAACCGATGTCATGAACCAGCCCCACGCAAGTACTGCCCAGCGCCGTCTGTAGCTCGGCAAACTCGTTGCTTGCTTGACTAAGACTATTCGATGCCACCAACAGGACTCTTTGTGAGCCACGGTTTGCAATCAGCGAGACCAGCGTCTCGGCAACCGCTACGCCAGCGTGGACCGATTCCAGTGCACTGTAGTTGAACTCGATAGGTGACGTGATAGCGGTTTCTGTCATTGACGCGATCTACCGTGTTATTCAGGGTTAGCAAGGATCAGACTATAACCTAATTACGCGCCAAGCTCCTGGATTCGGGCGGTCAACGCCGTGTTCTCACTCTCTTGTCACTGTTATACTCCCGGTGGTAAAAATTTCACAGAATCAGAAAAAATCCCCGGGGGGATTGGATATGGCGACTTTTAAAGTTAATGGCGTAGAACAAAATCTTGATATTGAGCCGGAGATGCCGCTGTTGTGGGCACTTCGCGACGAGCTCGGCATGACCGGTACAAAATTTGGCTGCGGCATAGCCTCCTGTGGGGCCTGCACGGTGCAGGTTAATGGTAACGCGGTGCGCAGCTGTGTGACTCCGGTAAGCGCGGTACAAGGCCAGGATATCACTACCATCGAAGGCCTCGCCTCTATGGCTGCGGGCGCGAACCCTTCGGCTCCAGACCTGACGGCGCTGCAGCAGGCCTGGATAGATCATCAGGTGCCACAGTGTGGCTACTGCCAGTCCGGCATGATCATGGCCGCGTCCTCGCTCCTCGCGCGCAACCCTAATCCAAGCGATGCCGAGATCGACAGCAGCATCACCAACGTCTGTCGCTGTGGCTCTTATCCCAGAGTGCGCAGAGCGATTCGTTCACTGGCTACGGCGTAAAGGAGAGCGATCATGAACATTACTCGAAGACGTTTCCTGTTAAGTACAGCGGTTGCCGGTGGCGGCGTATTGATTGGCTACTCGGCACTGAAGCCGAGTAAACACCGAATCGCCAATTCCGATCTGGCCGGTGAAGGCGAGCACTATGTGACCTCCTTCATCAAGATCGAGGCTGACAACAAGATCACTGTGTATGTGCCGCATTCCGAGATGGGTCAGGGCGTGCACACCTCACTGCCGATGATGGCGGCCGACGAACTCGATGCGGCCTGGGAAGACATCATTGTCGAACAGGCGCCGGCCATCGATCTCTTCGCCAACGGCGATTTGGTGAAGGGCTTCGCCGGCGAATATGGCATACCCAGCTTTCTGACAGGTCTGGTCAATGCCAGCGCCGCATCAATTGCCGAATTGATGAATCTGCAGATTACCGGCGGCAGTTCTTCGGTCCGGTACACCGGTCAAACAGCCATGCGCACGGCGGGCGCCGCTGCGCGTCAGATGCTGATTGATTGCGCCGCGACGCGCTGGGGCGTAGCGAGTGACGAATGCAGCACGCAGCTAAGCCATGTACAGCACAACGCCAGCGGGCGTTCACTCAGCTATGGTGAACTCGCCGCCGATGCGGCCCTGTTGGAACCGCCTAAGGACGTAACCCTTAAGCAACCGGCACAATTCACCATCATGGGCAAGGCGATCTCCCGCGTCGATATCCCTGCGAAGGTGGACGGCACAGCGAACTACGGCATCGATGCGCACAGCGAAGACATGCTGTATGCCGCCATTCGTCTCGCACCCGTGTTTGGCACAAAACTGGTTTCGGTGGACGCCGGTGATGTACTGAGCCGACGTGGCATTAAACGCGTTATCGAAATGGAAGACTCTGTCGCGGTGGTAGCTGATAGTTACTGGCGCGCCAAGGAAGCGCTGAAATTAGTTAAATCGGAGTTCGAAGCATCGGATGCGGATAACACCTCCAGCGCCGACCTGTTCGCGGGCTTCGAGCGCAGCCTGGCCGCAGACGATAGCAGCAAAGACAAAGAAGTCGGCGACGCCGAAGGCGCACTGGAATCCGCGGCGGACGTGATCGAAGGCAGCTACAAAGTCCCGTATCTCGCCCACGCCGCGATGGAACCGATGAACTGCACCGTGCACCTGCACGACGACATTGTCGAAGTGTGGACGAGCACGCAGGATGCACTGGGGATTAAAGCCCGTGTGGCCAAGATTGCCGGCGTCGCCGAGGATGACGCAGTCTTCCATCACAGCTATCTAGGTGGCGGCTTCGGCAGAAGACTGCCGTTTAACTGGAACGTCATCGATCACGCCACTCTTATCGCTAAAGAATTCGATGTTCCGGTGAAGACTGTTATGAGCCGGGAAGACGATATGCAGCAAGACTACTATCGGCCCGCGGTGGCAAGTAATTTCAAGGCGGCCTTCGATGCTAACGGCGTAGTACAAGCCTGGCATAATCGATTCACCGGCCCGATACAGGTACCGGGTGCTTCGCATATCCCCTATGCTATTGCGAACCAGTCTATTCATGTTGTAGATGGCCCTACTCACGTGCCGATCGCGGCATGGCGTAGTGTGGATCATTCGCAACAGACTTTCTTTACCGAATCTTTCGTCGACGAGATAGCGCATCGCTCGGGCATTAATCCCTTTCAATTTCGCATGCAGATGCTTGCCGAGCATCCGCGCCATCGCAAGGTACTGGAAGTCGCGGCCGAGGCCGCGGGTTACGGTGAGAACCTTCCCGCAGGCCACGCCCTGGGCATCGCGGTGCAGGAAAGCTTTGGTAGCATCGTGGCCGAAGTAGCCGAGGTGTCTCTGGACGCCAACAACCGCCCCGTAGTGCACAAGGTTACCTGTGCGATTGACTGTGGCTGGGCAGTCAATCCCGACACCGCCGAGTCTCAGGTAGAGGGCGGTATCATCTATGGTCTGACTGCCGCCTTATACGGCGAGATTACTATCGAGAATGGGCGCGTGGCACAGAATAATTTCCCTGACTACGAGATGGTACGCATGGCCGACTCGCCGGAGATCGATGTGCATATCATCGAATCTGGCGAGGCACTCGGAGGCTTGGGCGAGCCCGCGACACCACCGATTGCCGCGGCGGTGAGCAACGGCCTCTATATCCTGACGGGTCAGAGAGTCAGAGAGTTACCGCTTAAGAATCACGACTTCTCGCGCTCGACACCGATCGCTGGAGTTTAATTTTTTTAAGCTGAAACGGGCGCAGCGATGCGCCCGTTTTTTATGCTCTGTATCACTGCTGTCCCACAAATCTCAGTAATGCTTTTATACAATCCAGTAGACATAGAGTTTCACAGCCGATCAGTGCAGTGCCGGACATGAATCCGGTTTATGGGACAGCAGTGGCTCTGTATTCGTAGTTAGCCAGATCAACTCGTCGCAGCGCGTCGAGACCTTCTGTTTAGACCTCCTGTTTAGACCTCCCGTTTAGAACATCCAGTTTAGAACAGGCCTAGTCCAGACGCTTGTTGAACCTCAGTATTGCCAACGTGAGCGTAGCTGACATGAAAACAACCAACGCCAGCAATTCATCTAACATTGACTGAATATCCGCACCGCGCAAAACGATGCCGCGTATTAGCCTATTGAAGTGAGTGAGTGGCAGCACCTCGGCTATATTCTGCGCGATGACAGGCATGCCATCGAAGGGAAACATGAACCCTGAAATCAGTATCGAAGGCAGAAAGAAGAAGAATGTCATCTGCATCGCTTGAAATTGTGTGCTGGCCACGGTGGAGATTAGCAAACCGAGCGAAAGATTTGCGGCGATGAAAACCATCGCCGCTGCCAGAACATGAATAAGGCTGCCGCGTATAGGAACCTGAAAGAAGTACCAGCCCAGCGTCAAGATCAACACCAGCTGAATAAGCCCAATCAATATGTAGGGAAATATCTTGCCTAACATTAACTCCGTGGTTTTTATTGGCGTATTGATTAGCAGCTCCAGATTGCCCCGTTCTTTTTCCCGCACGATAGCGACCGCCGTGAACAACACCATAGTCATGGTAAGAATTACACCAACTAACCCTGGCACGATATTCACGGCAGAGCGTCTCTCGGGATTGTAATAGTTGCGCACTTCCAGCAGCGGCGCTTGTACCGGCTGTCGCAGCTGTGAATCGAAACGAACCGGCAAGGCTGACAGCTGTCTGGCGACGCCAAGAATTATCGGGTCGGCCCCATCTACTAGCAGCTGGGCCGCCGGTCGGTTCCGCCCGAGCACGCGGCGATCGAAGTCATCCGGTATCGCGATGCCGATAGATATATCCCCCGCGTCTAGCAATGCTTCCAGCTCAATGGCGCTGGCAACTCGCTGCTTCATCACGATGACCTGTGACGCCATCATGTCCGCCACGAATTCCCGAGACAGGTGAGTATCCGCCTCGTCGACATAGGCCGCAGACAGATTTCTCACATCTGTGTTGATGGCATAGCCAAACATCAGTAATTGGATGAGTGGTATGCCGACGATCATGCCAAAGGTGAGCCGGTCCCGACTCAACTGCAGAAACTCCTTGCGCATTACCGCGTAGATGCGTATCAGGGAGTTCATCATGCCTGCCTCTCGCGACGCTTCTCGGTTACGGCGACGAAGATATCTTCCAGGTCCGGAAACACCAATTCAGTCTTTGCCGCAAGCCCCGATGCGGCCAACTTGCCATTCACTAAGTTCAGCGGGTCGCCGACCGCTTTCGGTATCATCACGCGCAGCTTGATTCCCAGCTGTGTGATGCTTGCTATCTGGCCTTCCTCAAGCAGACACAGGCGGGCCCGATTGGGATTCTCCGCTTCTATCTCGACAACGTGAAAGGAGATCGACTCGCCTAGCTGTTTCGGCGTGCCGTCAGCGACCTTCACTCCCTCATCCAGTATCGCCAAGCTGTGGCAGCGGGCGGCTTCGTCCATATAGTGTGTAGAGACCAGTATCGTCGTTCCCTGTTCTGCCAGTTCGAACAGCGTCTCCCAGAAATCACGACGGTTCTGCGGATCCACCGCGCTGGTGGGCTCGTCGAGGAACAGTATCTCTGGCTTATGCAGCGTTGCAGCTGCCAGCGCGAGGCGTTGCTTCTGCCCACCGCTAAGGGTGCCAGCGCGCTGCTTTGTTCTATCATGCAGACTAAAGATTTCGAGAAGCTCGTCTACACGATTTTTGCGCTCGCTACGGGCTACCGCGTATATCTCACTGATAAATTGCAGATTCTCTTTTACACTTAGGTCTTCATACAGAGAGAAACGTTGCGTCATGTACCCTATTCTCTGTTTGAGCGACTCCGACTCTCTTCTGGTATCCATCCCCATCACTGTAGCGGAACCGGCGCTTGGAGTGAGCAGACCACATAACATTCTTATTGTGGTGGATTTGCCAGAGCCATTGGGTCCGAGAAAACCATAGATCGTCCCCTTGGTGATTTCCAGATCGACATTATCGACAGCCACGAGAGATCCAAACCTCATGGTTAGGCCGGACGCTGTTATCGCTATCTGCTTTGCGCTCATGGAATTTAACCTAAAAAGCTACCTGCACCGGAACGCCATCCGGCAGCCGTTCGGGTGTGCTTGGCAGCACCACTTCTGCGACATAGGAGAGGCGGCCGCGATCTCTCTCGTTCAGTGCGAAATAAGGTGTGAATGTCGCCTCGACCGAGATGCGTCGAACGGTTCCGGTTAGGCTGTTCGCAAGACCGTCTACCGCCACCTGCAACTGCGACCCCACCTTGACCTGAATGCGCAGGGATTGCGGAATGTACAGACGCGCATAGGGCTGCTCACCAGTCAGTAGCACCGCTACCACATCACTAGGCCTGGGTCTTTCTCCAGGTTCAAAAGGCAGGGAATCAACAATCCCGGCTGCCGTAGCGGTGATAAGGAGTCGCTGCCTATCCAGCTCGAGACCCGCGAGCTGCGCACGCGCCTGAGCGAGCTGTGCCGTAGTCTGTTCGATCTGTTCGGAACGCGTGCCCGCTTGCAACTCGGCTAGTTGCGCTCGCGTGAGCTCTATCCTCGCGCCCGCCGCATTTAACAGATTCTGTGCCGTGTCCACAGATCCGATCGAGGTCAGGTTTTGCTCCCGCAGTCCGGCTAGTCGCGCCAGCTCACGTTCGCGAAAATCGTGCTCAATCTGTGCGGCCTTAAGGTTTGCCCTGGCCGCGTCTATCGTCTCCATCCGCGGTCCGCTGATCTGTTCATCGAGTATTGCCTGAATGCGTCGCAAGTTTTCCTGCGCCTGAATGACCCTGATATCGATACGACTGCTGTCCTGTCGCAACACGACAGCGCCAGCTTCGACGACGTCGCCTTCGGTCACCTCGATCGATGTGATCAGCTCGGAGAATTCGGCGACCAATTCGATACGGTCAGACTCCAGTTGCCCTACTGCCTGTACTGGCTGCTCGTCACAGCTCGCTACTAAGGCTAACAAGATTAATGCTATTGCCGCGATTCTGTTCATACCGCTTTCCTCACTCTAGTGTTCTTGTTCGGCGCATGAAACCCCGTGTAGAAAGAGCTCAATATTGTGTGACGCGAGTGTGTTTGCAGTAGCCTCGTCGATTGCCATGCCCAAGACTCGCTCTACTACCGGCGCTGCGATGAAGGGAAAGATCGTCATTCCCATCAGCGAAAGAATCGTTAATTCCGGATTCAGGTCGCTACGATAATGGCCCTCGTCGATTTCATCTCGAATGGTCTGGATCAACCTGGGCGCGATCAGCTTGCCGAATCGTTGCAGTATCTCTTCTTTAGTTTCTCCCTCGCTGAATAAAATTTCTCTCGCCACGAAATTTGGCCACCAAGGATTCTCCGCCAGCAGTTGGCAGTAACTGCGGCTGAAATCGGCGATACTAAATTCCTCGCTATCGCCAAGCTTCTTCATCTTGGTATCCAGCGCTTCGAACAATTCGTCCACCATCGCTAGATAGAGGCCCTGCTTGCCGCCAAAATAGTAGTTCACCATGGCGCCATTGACGCCGGCGCTGCTTGCAATCTCACGCAGCGATACCGCCTTGAAGTCCCGTTTCAGAAAATGATCGCGCGCCGCACTGAGGAGGTCCTCTCGCACCTTTTCGTTATCTCTTCCCGCCGGCCGGCCTACGCTAGTGCTCTTGGCATTGGCTTGCTTCATTACGCTTCCTCGCGTCGTTGAAAATAATTAATTAAACGTTTAATTAATTAATCTGTCAAGCGCAAGCCACTTGCATAATTCTCCCGCAGCGCCAGCACGGCATGTAAATAGCTAAGCTGTAAGCCGATACAGCCATGCTACACTTGGCCAACGCTTTCGAGGTAAAACATGGCAGTTCTCGTTCTCGGACTGATTATTTTTCTGGCTCCCCATCTTCTGCGGGAGCTTGGTCTGCGCCAAAACCTGAAACAGGCTCTGCCCTGGGAGTCGGCCTATAAGGGTTTGTATAGTCTGGTGACCTTCGCCGGGCTCGCTCTGATCATCTGGGGTAAATCACTCGCCCCCTTTCTGATGATCTGGCAACCAATATACGAATTGCGTTCGCTAAGCCTGATGCTGATGATCCCCGCGCTAATCTGCCTGGTAGCAGGCAACGTGCCCCTGTCCCATCTGCGCAAGTTGCTACGCAATCCGATGATGGTAGGCGTGCTGTTATGGAGCCTCTCACATCTGTGGTCGAACGGAGATCTCGCCTCCATCTTGCTTTTTGGTAGCTTCGGACTCTGGTCGCTTATCAAGATATTCAGTCTGCGCAAGGTAGTAGACGTTCACTCTAGATCGCCCTCTGTTATTTGGGACATCATTTCCCTACTTGGCGGTCTGGCTCTGTATGCCATAATCGGCCTCTATCATGGGCAACTATTTGGGGTGGGAATCGGCCTTGCTTACTAAGAGACTTATTAAAACGTATACGGCGCTGTTTCTAGCGCTGCTTATCCCCAATTTACAAGCGCAGGAAGACCTGTCCTCATACTGGGATGGCGTATGGGTAGCTGAGGGCACGCTGTTTAAGATCGCCGTCGAAATCGCGGACGAGAAACTGAAGCTTACCCAGATCGAGTCGCTGGGCTTCGAATGGACCAACGAGGATGGTCAGATCGACGGTAACATCGTTACCGTCGATATCGAATACGCGGGAGTGAGCGGCACGATTCAGGCCGAGTTGCTGAGCCCCGATACCGCGATTGCTATTGCGGCGACCTGTCTACCTGACTTTATGGTGGTTTGCATGCTCTCTAAAGACCGTCAGGCGGTCTTTAAAAAAGTCTCAGAAAATGTGGAAAACTAGGGCAGAATTTCCGTAACCGATTTCACTATCTTGTTGACGATGCCATAGTCGACAGCCTCGCTCGCGCTCATCCAATAGTCTCTATCTGTGTCCAGCGCAACGCGCTCCAGCGACTGACCGGTCTCGTGGGCAATCAATTGATTAAGACGCGCACGCATCTTCACTATCTCTTGAGCCTGAATCGCAATATCAGTCGCATCGCCGCGCGAGCCGCCAGAGGGCTGATGCACGAGGAAGCGAGTATTGGGCAGCGAGAAACGATTCTCTTTCTCGGCGGCTAGAAAGATTGTTGTCGCAGCACTGGCGACCCAGCCAGTACCGATAACTCTAACGGTGGGTTTAATGAATTTGATCATATCGTAAACCACATCACCGGACTCGACATGCCCGCCCGGTGAGCTGATATAGATCGAGATAGGCTCGTCACTATCCGCCGCGAGTGCCAGCAATCTCTCTGTCACACTGCGCGCCATCTTGTCGTCAATCTCCCCGAATACGGTGATGGCTCGCGATTTGAATAGCCTCTCATCGATAAACCCTGACTTTGTGGATGAGTTGTCTTTCTTCTTGTCTGCTTCCGGAGAATTCACTTCCATTTAAAACCTCGTTTCGGTGCTGCTTAAAGTTAAGAGGGCTAGATTCTAACAGGCTTGTTGCTTGCTGCGTAGATAGGCGATGACTTTCCATAGGTCATCGTCGCCTTCGGGAAAGTTAGAACCGAAGCCAACCATTCGTGTGCCGGGCACGCCACGGGTCACCACGTCGAAGAGCTCCTGATCGCTGGACCCATTATTCCACTGACAATCGAACAGGAAGGAGGCGTCGAGTTCGCTGACCGGCTCCATAGTGTGACAGAAACTGGCGCAGGAACCCTCGAAAATGGCCTGCCCCCTGGCGAGTGCAGCGGAATCAGCCATGAAGCGTTGCACAGGAGAGGCAGTTGCCGAATCGATATCAGATTGCGAGTCGCTACAGGCAATCATCGACAGCAACACGGCACAGTAAACCAGTATCCTACCCACTCAGGCATCCTCTTTAACTCGGGTGATTGATTGATTCTACCTTCGGCGAGGCATCAGTCTGTAGCCAAGCTCACAGTTTCAACCTGCCCGCGCGGGAAGATTAACAAAAAAATCGTAGCGCAGCCCCATTATTTGCTACCGTCCAAGCCGTTTTTGAGCCCTGGCTCAGGACTCCTGTGTGCTATCCGTTTCGGCACCCAGGGGCTTAAACGTTGCAAGCAATTGCGGCAATAGGGTGAGCGAGCCAACCAGAGCAACCAGCATAGCCAGGCTGGTCAACAGACCAAACACAATGGTCGGTATAAAATTAGACAATGCCAGAATTGAAAAGCCGGCTACTATCGTCATCGACGTAAAATACATCGCACGCCCGATACTGTTATGACAGAAGTACATCGTCTTGCGATAATTTCCGAAACGATGAAATTCCCGCTTGAATCGGTGCATGTAGTGAATCGTATTGTCTACCCCGATACCGACAGAGATCGCAGCGATAGTGATCGTCATGATATCCAGCGGTATGCCAAGCCAGCCCATTACGCCGAGAACGAAAGCAGCGGCGATGGCATTGGGAATGATGCAGATGAGCGCGATCTTGAATGACTTGAAAAGCACGAGAAACATAATCATGATCGCCAACATCACAACACCGAGGGTAAGTATCTGTGACTCGAACAAACTCTGCAGTACATTGTTGTACATAACCAGAATACCCGTGAGTCTAACGTCTTCAGCAGGGAACCCGAATTCCGACTCGATGCCTGACTCGATACGCTGCAACAGGTCATTGCGATTCAGGTTCTCAGCCGATTCGATCACACGTACATTAAATCGCAGCTGGTTCTCGCTGATCGAGATAAAGGGGTTCAACACCGTTTGTTTGAGCGTATCCGGTATGCGGTTATAAAGCACCGCCCATAGCAACCCATCTATGGGCTGATTGTCATTGAGCTGCTCAGCGAGTTCGATTACCGCACCAAACGATAGTACCTTGCCTGTCTGCGGGTCATTGTCCAGATACTGATGGATGGCCTTGACCTGTTCCATCTTCGGCGCGGTGAACCAATAGGCATCGTCATTGCCGGTATCGCTGTCGCCAAACCCGAAGCCATCATCGAAACCACCGTCGAAATCGTCCTCCGCCTCTGGCAGATCGACGATGACATCGAAGGACAGCGTGCCGCCGAGCTTCTCATCGAACAGCGACATACCCTGATAGATTTCGGTGCTCTCGCGGAAGTAGTCGATGAAGCTGTTCTCGACCCTGATCTGTGACAGGCCTATGCCACTCAACAAGACAATGCCGAGATAGATGTATAACACCTTGTTTTCCAGTGTGTCTGTCGCCTTAGCCAGAGCCGAGGTCAGACTGGAACGGGTAGCGGACGAGAGCTGGGTATCGTCCTCCTTGATTATGCTCAGAATCGCCGGGAAAAGTGTGAAAGCGACCAATACAGCGGTGGCCACACCCATCATCATCATCCAGCCGAAGGTGATAATGGGCAGGATGCCACTCACGATCAACGAGCCGAATGCTACCGCCGTGGTTAGCGCCGTATAGAGACAGGGTCTGAACATACTTAACACGGCATGACGCAGAAGCTTGTCGTGATTTGAGAAGTGACGCGTCGCGCGCAACTCTCTGTAACGCACGGTCAGATGCACGGTGAGAGATATCGTAATGATTAGTAGCAGCGAGATGAAGTTGGAGGACACAACAGTCACGCGCCAGTCCATGAGGCCGAGCACACCTACCATGATGACGCCGGCCACGGCACAACAGGCAAGCGGCAGCGCCACCCAACGTACTTTGCGGAATATGAGCCCTAGCGCAATGATGATGAGAAGCACTACGGCGAAACTAAAGCTACTGAGGTCGCCCTGCACGAAGGTCACCAGATCGTCGGCTATCATCGGCG
The DNA here is from genome assembly GCA_040880325.1 of Pseudohongiellaceae bacterium. GTDB lineage: Bacteria > Pseudomonadota > Gammaproteobacteria > Pseudomonadales > Pseudohongiellaceae > UBA9145. The sequence continues at coordinate 35,653 of JBBDIR010000047.1, read as the reverse complement.
CACCGCCCAGATAGATCTGCGCGCCATCGCGATAGCGATCCAACATTGCTCGAATCTCGCTGATGTTTTCGTGTTGTTGGTCTGCTGCGAGCACGCTGTGTTCGGCGTAGTCTGCTTCCACTTGTTCCAGCTCGCTCACTTCGATAGCAGAGAGCGTTCCGGAGCGTTCCTTGCTGCGTAATTCCGTGCGCCGAGCAATCAGGCTGCGCGCAGTCTCGTCGATAGCAAAGCCAACGAGCATACCCGCGGTTGCACCATCGGGGCTGATCAGCGCATTCCTGAATACCGGGCTGTTGATAATTTCCTCTTGCGCCGCCGCTAGGTCGATGTCCGGATCTAGCAGGGTTTGGTAGTCTTCCGAGATGCCAGTTAGCGGGGTGTCTCCGAAGACGGGAACGTTAAGAATACTGTCTACCGATTGCACACGATCGATCGTCAGCAATTCTTCACGCAGCGCGGCGAGCTTATTGAGTTCGTCACGGCTGAACAAGTCGCCCTGCGGGGTATAGGCAATCGTTACCGACTCGCTTAAGCCGTAACGTACATTGATTTCGCGCGAGAATTCCAGATCGGGGTCGTTTTCCAACAATAAGGAGTCGGCCGAGGCATCGAGCCGAAAATTCTGCGCCTGCCAGCCAAAGAAGCCAACGAGCAATAACAAGATGCCGATCACCAAATAAGGTTTGTTGAATACGAGATTGCTATAGAGCCGAGTCAGGGATGAGGACATAAGGGGGCGTTCGAGTACCTTAGAATTGTTCTTGCATGGCCCTCAACTATACGCTGATCGGGGAGTTTATGCGATTTCGATAGAGGCCAATTGAGGCGAGAGACGCGCTCTGCCCGGCCAGATTTTGAAGGGCGAGGGCTCGCCTGTTAGCCGGCCTGATCGAACGGCCCTGGGCGCGAAATTCGCTACTCGCCGCTAATCTGCGATGATCGTCGGAGTGTTATCAGTTACTAAATACTGAAATCCAGAAAAAGCATTCTATCCTTTTGTTTTATATGGTATTTTCTGTTTATTGAACTGAATCAAGAGGAGCTGCAACTTTCTGTGACATGGTGTCGCACCCCATGGGAATGACCGAAAAATATTGCTAAGATTCTCATCAAGCTAAAAGGTCCCGTTAGCGACCTACAGGCAATAAATTTAGATTGGGAAAGATTTACAAAAGTAAGGAGCAATCATGTTACGTAAGGCACTCATAATTTGCGGTTTATTTGTCGCTTCATCAGCAGCTCTCGCCGATGAGTGGTTGCGCTCTATTCCAGATTTCGAACTTACCGATCATTTGGGAGCGACCCATACTCTTGCTCAATATGCCGACAATGAATTTGTCGTATTTTATGTACAGGGTGTTGGCTGCCCGATCGCCAGAATCGCACTGCCGAATTATCGTGAAGTGCGCGATGAATATGCTGCCAAGAATATAGAATTCGTGATGTTCAATGCAAACATTCAGGATAACTTGCCACGCATCGCAAAAGAGGCTGGCGAGTTTGGCATCGACTTTCCTATCATCAAAGACGAAGGTCAGGTGCTCGCCAAGGCGCTGGGTGTTGAGCGCACCGCCGAGGTTTTTATCGTTAACCCGCGCACGAAAGAAGTGCTCTATCGGGGCCCCATTAACGACCAACTAGGTTATGAGACACAGCGCAACAATGCCAACGAGCACTTTCTTAAGGACGCGCTGGATACTGTTCTCACTGGGGGCACTGTGAATATGGACGATGTGCCTGATTCGAAGGGCTGTCTGGTAGCGATATTTGATACCTAGTCACAGGCAATCGAATAGAAAAATAAAAAAGGGACAGACGTCCCTTTTTTATTGCCTGAAGTTCTATCAGACATCAATTGTATTGCAATGCTTACTACCTAGTTGTAAACCACGTTTCGAATGATAGCGATCATATCGGTAATGCCGCGACGAAAGTCTGCCTCTGGGACACGCTCGTCGTTGCCGTGCACACCTGAGGCTTCACCCGCGCGCGTAATGATCGGATTGAAACCGTAGCTGACGATACCCAGATCGCGAGTGAAGTGGCTGTCAGTAAAGCCGGTGCTTACCGAGGGCAGCACTCTGGAGCCCGGGTACAACTCGCTGGTTACATTCTCGATCGCACTAAACAATCTTGAGTTAGTCGAGGAGATCGCCGGAGTGAACGCCATTATAACTTCCACCTCAACGCCGGCAGGCGCTATCAGTTCAGTAAGGTCGGCGATAAATTCTTCGGCGGGGCGGTCGGGCAACATACGACAATCGAGTTCTGCCCAGGCCTCCGGCGGCACCACATTAATCTTGTTAGAACCACTCATTCGGGTCATGGAACAGGTATCTCTGGTCAGCGCATGATGGCCCGGACGGTATTCCTGAAATGCAGGGAGAAACTCGGGGTCGGTAATAGCTGTACTCATGTCGGCATAAGCCGCCGCCCAATCGTCTGTAAGAGACATCGCCACACCGGCGAAATAGGTATCTACCGGTGCGATGATGCGCGCAGGGAATGGATTCGCGCGCAGTATCGCCAGCGCATCGACGATACGAGTTACTGAGCTGGTGGTTCGCGGCGAGGAGCCGTGGCCTGGGACATCAACTGCTTTCAGACGTAACCATACTGGAACCTTCTGCGTTACCTCGACGCCGAAGATGATCTCATCCATGTTGCGACTGCCCGCACCGCCCTCGTTGATCAGCAGGCCTACGCCATCGAATATCTCGCGTCGATTATCGATGAGCCAGCCCACACCGAAGGCTCCGCCTGCCTCCTCATCCGCGGTAGCGAGGAAGACCACGTCCCTATTTGGCCTGCGGCCGCTGCGATGCAGAGTGAGAAATGCAGCGAGTTGCGAGATACCCGTTCCCTTCATGTCTCTTGCCCCGCGACCCAGAATATAGCCATCGCGTATCTCGCCGGAGAGTGGATCGGTGCTCCAATAGGCCGGGTCCGCTGGCACGACATCGGTATGTTGCAGCATCATCAGGCCAGGCTCGTCGCCGCCCTCAATTCGTGCCCAGATGTTGCCACGCCCGGGCGCACTCTCGGCGGTTTCGTATTCAATGCCTTCCGCCTCGAAGATGGCGGCATAGAAATCCACGGCGCGGGATTCATTACCCGGAGGATTAATCGTGTCGATCTGAATCAACTCTTGCAGCCAGGCGACGGATTCATCTTCTATGGTTTGGGCGAATGTTTGATTTGCCAATACGAGACCGGCAAGTAATAGCAAGGCGTTTTTGGTTTTCAATCGAGATCTCCCCTGAGTAGTGATGCAGTAAAATACAGCATCTCATGCAGAGAAGGTAGTGGCGTGGCTTAGGAAGTGGTGGCGGGCGCAATGAAATTCATTGCGCTACCGCTGTCAAGGAATGGCTAATAGTGAAGAGAATTTGACGGTAAGGCATCGACGACCTACTCGACAAACGCGCGCTCGATCACGTAGTGCGCCTTGATGCCCTGTCGCGATTCCTCGAAGCCCCAGCCATCCAGAATCTGGCAGGTATCTTTCAACATGCCAGGACTGCCACAGATCATAAATCGATCCTGCTCGGGGTCGGCCGGCCCTAGCCCGATGTCGTTGAACAACTTGCCCGATGCCATGGCGTCGGTGAGGCGGCCCTGTGTCTCGTATTGTTCTCGTGTGACAGTTGGGTAGTAGATTAGCTTCTCTTTTACCTCGTCGCCGAAGAATTCGTTATTTGGCAGATCCTGCCGAATAAACTGTTGGTAGGCCAGTTCAGAAACATAACGCACGCCGTGAGTCAGAATCACGTTGTCGAATTTTTCGTACACTTGCGGATCCTGAATGATGCTGATGAAAGGCGCGAGGCCGGTGCCGGTGCTGATCAGGTAGAGGTTTCTGCCTTCTAAGAGATGATCGACAACCAAGGTGCCAGTGGGCTTGCTGCTCACGAACACTTCGTCGCCAACTTGAATATTCTGCAGGCGCGAGGTCAGAGCGCCATCAGCGACCTTGATGCTGAGAAACTCCAGCTCATCGTCGTAGTTGGGGCTGGCGATACTGTAGGCGCGCATCAGGGGCTTGCCCTCGACCTGAATGCCCAACATAAGGAAGTGTCCGTTCTCGAATTTCAGCGAGCGGTCGCGCGTGGTCTTGAAACTAAAGAGTGAATCATTCCAATGGTGGACGTTGGTTACGCTTTGGGTAGATAGGTTTGCCACTGCTCACTCCTGAACTGAATAGCCGCCATCGGCCAATAACACATTGCGCGCAGTCTAGGACTTGTCTACTATATCTGTAAAATTGATTATATATATATTTCTTATCTATTTATTGGATATACCAACGGACATGTCAGGAAATCCATGCGTTTCACCCTAAAACAGCTGCAAGTGTTTCTGGCCGTAGCCAGCCATGAGAACGTCAGTCAGGCTGCCGATGAGCTGGCCATGTCCCAGTCCGCCGCCAGCACGGCGCTGAAGCAGCTGGAGCACCGCTTCGGTGTGCGCCTGTTCGACAGGATAGGCAAACGCTTGCAACTGAACGAACAGGGCAATGATCTGCGTTCGAAGGCGGCGGCATTGATCTCGCGCGCGAGGGAGCTGGAAAATTCCCTGCTGGAGCACAATGAGATCGGCGAGATAAAGGTTGGCGCCACGCTGACCATAGGAAACTATCTTGCAATCGGGATTATGGCGGCTTTCATGAAGGAACACCCGACGGCCAGGGTGCACCTGAATGTCGAGAATACCGCAACGATCGCTGCCAAGGTCAAGAACTTCGAACTCGACATCGGCCTGATCGAGGGCGAATTACAGGAGGCCGAGCTCGACGTCAGCTATTGGCGCGAAGATGAACTCGCGCTGTTCTGTGCGCCTAATCATCCGCTGGCGAGCAAGCGCGAGCTGGATGACGATGACCTTTTGTCGGCAGCCTGGATAATAAGAGAGAAGGGCTCGGGCACGCGCCAGGCATTCGACCGCGCGATGACTGGTATACTTTCCAATCTCACGTTGCGATTGGAATTGCAGCACACAGAGGGTATAAAGCGAGCGGTCGAGGCAGGGCTTGGTATTGGCTGCCTGTCACAGCTTACCCTGGTAGATGCCTTCAAGCGCGGCTCTCTGGTGCGACTGAACTGCTCCCATAGAAACCTGACCCGAAAATTTTATTTTATTTTGCATCGACAGAAGTTTCTCAGCCATGGCGTGAGAAGCTGGATGGAACACTGCAAGAACAGCTAGGACTTATCGCGCGCATGTCAATCGAGTCAAGCAAGCAAAGCACGAGATTATTATCCGAACGCGTCGCCGATTTCACGATCTCACATCGCAAGCTGTTAACCGTGCTCTCTGCCCTAACAAGCATTCTATTAGCTACTGGTATCCTACGCACGAGCTTCGATACTTCATTGGAAGCACTGCTGACCGAGAGCGATCCCTATCTCGATGAGCTGATCGCGATGCAGGATGAATTTCCAAGCCCCACACAATTGCGATTTGCCTTCGTCACCAATGATTCGCAGACGGTCTTTAACACTGAGTTACTGGCAGCCATCGACGATCTAAGAGACAACTACTCGTCCATCCCGTTCGCGGACAGGATTATCACGATCCTGGACTACGAGTCGCCGGAAACCAACCGCAGGCTCTTCATCAAGACGATAAGTGCCTACACACAGGCAGAACTGGATGCCCTCGCCAGTACCGCGCTGGCGGACCGGTTGCTGACAGCTAATCTGCTTTCCGACGACGCCGCATTGACCTTCGCTATCATTACCACCGAATCGGATGAAGCTTCCACCGATGAGCGGCTCGACATGGCGATCGCGGCGCTGGCACTGCGTGATGAGCTGAGAGTTCGTCACCCCGAAGTTCTGATTCTTGCGAGTAGCGATGTGATTCTCGAACAATCCAGTCAGCAGGCCATGATCGATGACCTGACCAGTCTTATGCCGTTCGTGATACTGATCTGCGTCCTCGCCATCTGCTACTGCTTCCGTTCTGCGACCCTCGGTATCTGCATCCTCACCCACGTGCTATTCACGCTGCTTTCTACGATAGGTGCGCTGGGCTATCTGGGCTTCTCATTTAATAGCATCTCTATTATCGCGCCCTTGGTGCTGGTAATCATCGCGGTGGCGAATAGCGTGCATATAATTTCTATTTATAAACAGGCCATGCACCGTGGTGCGGCGAAGATCGATGCGATGCACGAGAGCATCGCGCACAATTTTCAGCCGGTCACTCTGGCCGCGCTGACCACGGCGATCGGCTTCTCTTCGCTGAATATGTGCTCGTCCCCGGCAATACAGGATTTCGGTCAGATCGTAGCGCTAGGCATCGTGTTCGCCTATTTGTTAACGCTACTCCTCCTGCCCGCGGTATTGATCTGGATGACCTCAAGCCGCGAGGTCATCGCCAGCTCCGGCGTGACTTTCATGGAGGGCACGCTGAGGCAGGTGAGCGTGCTCACACAACGCCATGATAAACCGATATTCTGGGGCTGCACGTTTCTCGCGGTCGCCACTTTATTATTGCTGCCATTGAACGAAACCGACTTCAACCGAATCGACTTCATCGCTACCGATTCAGACATTAGGCAATACTTCGACGAGGTCAGTGAGCACTATAATAGAGGCCCTGCACTCAACTACGGCATCGATGCGCGCGTAGAATGGTCGGCAATGCAACCCGATTTTTTAAGGCGCATGGATGAATTTGGGCTGTGGCTAAACGCACAAGATGAAGTTGAGTCGGCCGCGAGCATCGTCGATGTAGTGAAGACAATAAATCGTGTGCAACATGAGCGGGACGAGGCTTTCTATACGATTCCCGACGACTTCGATACCGTTGCCAATTACTTGCTCGGCTATGCGCTTCTGCAGAATGACGACTTCCCGCTGTTTGGTTTCGTCAGCACCGACTTCTCGATGATCAATCTGTTTGTGAATGCGATACCGATGTCCAATCAGGAGTTGATTGATTTCGATCTGCGGCTAACAGAGAAATTTCAACAGGATTTCCCCGAGGCGCAGCTATTGCACGGCAGCGGCATACTGTTGTTCTCGCGCATGGACGAACTGGTTACCATAGAATTGCTGCAGGGCTATTCTGTCAGCCTGATACTAATCACACTCAGCCTGATCATCGGCATGCGTAGCGTCTATTTTGGCATGCTTAGCATCATTCCCAATCTACTACCTGCCACTATGGTGTTTGGCTTCTGGGCTCTTTTTGTGGGGCAGCTGGACCCTTTCGTGATGATGCTTTTTAGTATTAGCATCGGTCTGGTGGTCGACGATACCGTTCATCTGTTGAGTCACTATCTGGAGAAGCGTCGGGCCGGTATAGACAAGACCGTCTCCATCGACTATGCCATCAAGACCGCCGGTCCCGCCCTCTCTATAACCACCATCGTACTGGCGCTGGGCACGACTATCCTGATTGCCGCCAACACCATCTACTTTCAGCAGGCGGCGAAGCTTCTCGTGCCCATCGTCGTGCTGGCATTGGCACTGGATCTGTTCTATCTGCCTACGATACTGCGACGCTTCGATAAGCAGTTCGACGAGGATGATCTTGTGGCTGCCTGATTTCTCTGCTTTCATGTAAAAAACCCATGGGAGACAGCGCATGCAGCTTGATCACAAGTTACTGAGCAGAAGGCAGTTTAACAAACTAGGCGCGGCAGCAATCGCGGCCGCCAGCACAGGAGTGAACCAGATGGCCACAGCACAGACCGCCGCGAGTGAATTGGAATCGAGGTTCCTGATGGAACTATCTCTGGATGTAGCCGACCAACTCGATGCCGGCAACACCAGTATCGCTCCAGTTACCGGCGGCAGTTTCGGTGGGCCGAGGCTGAGCGGAACCGTGCGAGACGGCGGCGCCGACTGGATCACTCAAGTATCCGGCCACTCCAGCCTGGATGTAAGAATCACCCTGGACACCGCGGACAATGAGATCATCTACATGTCCTACACCGGCGTGGTGCACCGAGCCGACAGCGGCCTCTATTGGCGCGTGCGTCCGATCTTTCAAACCGCCTCGGAGAAATACGACTGGCTTAACCACATCGTCTGCATAGGCAAGAGCAAACAGATTCCGGGCAAGGTTGCCTACGATGTGTTCGAGATTCTTTGATTTGGATTTGGGATTATTGCTTGGTGATTTCGATTAGCAGTGGTCGCCCGCAGCCGGCGTACTGTCCTCGAACGGACCTGCGGCCCTGATTGTTCGCTGACAGCACCCCGACTCCGTGCTTGACGGTTCGATATCAGAGGAGTCTTCAAGTTTTTAATACTTGGGGATCAGAAGTCGTGGAAACAGTTTGCAGACTTGCACGATCCCACGATCTCGAGCAGTTCAGCAGAGGCTGAAGTGCAAGGCAAAATCTTTTTCCGGCGAGGCGCGTACTAGTAGTACGTAACGAGTCGGAAAAAGATTTTAACGCCGCAATTCAGTCTCTGCTGAGCTGCGTTCCAACAAAAAAAGTGCAATAACTACAAATCTTTCCATCGGACGGCGCCAAAGAACATCTCATCCCAACTCTGCTGTCCCCAGGGCACCGTTCTCTGAGGATCCGGGTTCATGGCGTTCTGCGCTGAGTTATCAAACGCGCCTACAGCAGTAATCCTGGTTCCTGCCGGTACGAACTTCGGCTCGGCATAGGTATAGCTCATCTGCCAGGCATAATTGTACTGAGCGATGTTGATTAGCTCTTCGCTGGAGCCATCCGGGTAGTCTGCATAAAAGCGCATGTACTTGCCGCGGAAATGCATGTGCGGCAGGAAGCTATGGATGTTGGCGTCATTGCGGACTGTGATAGTTGCTCTCTGCTCGAAGGCAGGATCATTGGCAGGGATATTGGTCCAGGTGTTCGGGAAGATGCAGGCACATTGGCCGGACATTCTCTCGCCAGGTATCTCACCTTCCGGATAGAACCACAGGCCGATCTCGCTGTTATCTACGGTTTCGCGGCCATTGGTGGTGTAGTGCAGATTAAGATTCAGCATTGAACCGTCTTTCAGCAGGCCGCCTGTATTCGGTGGATTAAAGGCCGCCGTGCCGCCTGGTACGTAGGCTGTAATGCTGGCCTTGTCAGGATTGTTGCTGCCGAGCTGATTCAAGCGCTGACCGACTTCTTCCGGAAAGTTCAGGGCATTGATGGTGTGATGCAACACGGTGCGATCACCCGGGACATATTCACTGCCACGTAGCCAACGGTCCTTGCCATCGAGATCGATCTTCACTGCCACGTCTCTGTAATCCAGAACGCCTGTCGCAGGAACTGACTGCGAAGGCACTTTGATGATGTAGTCGGGCTTATCACCGAGTGTCCACTTGGAATTTGACCATGTTAATTCTGTTAGAGGATCGCTGTCGCCATCTTTAGGTGCGCCGGCGTCGGCCCAGGCGATGATGTTTCTCACGTCCTCATCGGAAATCAGGCGATCGTTGATGAATTCACCGATGTGGCCATCGATCTGACCCGGAGGCATGCGCTTGGTCATAAGCACTTCGCGAATCATTGGCGACCAGCCCTGAACCATGGTGTGGCTGTCCATAGCGAATGGCGCGATGCCGCCCTCGCGGTGACAGCTTGCGCAATTCTCCGCCAACACCGGTGCGATATCTGCTGTGTAAGAGGGTACGGGCGTAGATGCGAAATTGATCACTGGGCCATTGGTGGCGACCAGTGCTGTGCTGACGTCTTCACCAGCAAGCAGCTCTTGAATCGCCCTCTCTGCGGCGGCAACACTGCCGCGGTATTCGACGATAAAGGAACTTGGATTGTACAGCAGAACCTCGCCTGACCTGGCGATGCCAAGCGCTTCGGAGATAACGCGGGCATCGTCCATCAGGATAGGCATATCGACGCCGTACTCAGCCGCCTTGGCCTGAACCGCGCTGCGATTGAGTTTGCCCATGGGGTTGATCATCATGAACTCGATGCCCTGGCTGTCGTATTTCGCCCTCAGTGCATCGTATGCAGGCAATGCGTTCGCTGTTGCCTGACTGTCATTAGCCTGTACCAAAAACGCGATCGCTTTGTGGTCGTCATACCAGCTCATGCTGTGGTGATAGCCATCCTGATCCAGTAGTGAGAAATCCCCCACCCTGTCTGCCGCGTTGCTGATTGCCGGAATCAACAGAAGCGCCGCCAGAGATGCCTTTAATAATTGATTGTGTTTCACGTTCCTCTCCCCCTGAGTTGCACGATTCGGATCTCTCTGCAGCCCAGGTATTGCTTAGGGCGAGGCAGGGAGAAGATGCAGCGGGCGGTATGCGAGACGACTCCGCTGAATATGCAGCCCACTGTACGAACATTGGCTAATTCAGTCAACGAATACCAATTCGCTTCATCGACTAAAAGCATAGCCTTATCAAGCACTTTAACGCTATCTAGGCCTTGTCCGCCGCTTGCAGAACTGCCCTGAGCTGGGGATAGATGGCCGGGTTAGCAATCAGGATGTCGTTATCGTAGAACTGCGGATCGACACCGTCAGGAACCTCACTGAAATGGCCACACTCGGCACCGGCCTCCAGAGCGATCAAGCGTGCGGCGGCGAAGTCCCAGACATGGAGGCTCTCGTAGTAACCTTCGAGCCTGCCCATGGCCAGAAAACAGATATCCAGGGCCGCGGATCCCAGCCGACGAATATCAGCACAGTGGGTCAGCACTGCATGCAGACGTGGGATCATCGGATCGAGAGTTGACTTGTCGTAGGGGAAGCCGGTGGCGACCAGCGAGCGCTTGAGCTCGGTCTCAGCCGATACTCTGATCGGATCGTCATTGAGAAAGGCGCCCTTGCCTAGCTCCGCACAGAATAGTTCCTCGCCGAAGGGGTTATAGACTACCCCGACCTGCGTCTGCCCCCCATCCACAAAGGCAATAGAGATCGCGGATTGATTGTGCCCGTGGGCGAAGTTCACGGTGCCATCTATGGGATCGATGATCCATAGCGGTGTTGTGATCTTTTGTACTTGCCCAAGGTCCGGCGATGATTCCTCGGAGAGAATCTGGTGATCTGGAAATTGCTTCGCGATCGCGGCGCAGATCAGTTGATCAGCTTTGATGTCGGCGTTGGTCACTAGCTCATCGCCGTTTTTATAGTCATGGGTCAGCGCCGTATGAGCGCGCTCATTCTTGATCAGTTGTCCCGCTTCGCGAGCAATTGCCTGAGTGAAAAGTAGAATATCGTTCATAGTTCCTTCAATTGGCCATACTACAGAGGATGAATACAAGCTGGCTGAACTGTAAGCATAACAGTCTTTGCCATCAGGCCGATAAATAGTACCAAAGTCCGTGGATAGCAGAAACCCATGTCAATTATTTTCAGGTACAGCTTGTTCGCTGCGATAGCCACGTTACTCAACCTCTGTGCGCAAGAGCTAATGAGTAGAATGTATGCAGGTGATTACTCTCTCTATCTCGCGATGGCATTCGGTACTCTCGTGGGTCTGGTAACGAAATACCTTCTCGATAAAAAATATATCTTTCAGTTTAAAACTGAGTCACATCTCGAGGACGTCGGGAGATTCACGCGCTACGGGCTCACGGGAATTGCGACTACCGCAATCTTCTGGGGCTTCGAGCTCGGCTTCGAATGGTTTATCGGTGGCAAGATCGCTCGCTATCTCGGCGCCAGCATCGGCTTGTCCATCGGTTATGCTGTAAAGTACCAACTGGACAAACGCTACGTATTCTCAAAGCAGGATCTCTGAATGGAAGCCATGGGCTGGGGGCGCTACCCCAAGACGACAGCAGAATTGATTGAGCCTGCCACTGTGCAGTCACTGCAGCAGCTCATCGCCTCACAGCGAAAATCATCCTCCTGTATTGCTCGCGGAGCCGGTTGCAGCTACGGCGATAGCGCGCTCGCTGCTCGCCTGATCAGTAGCAGGTTCCTCGACAGCTTCCTCGAATTGGACGAGCAGCAACGCGTACTGCGCTGCGGCGCTGGTGTGACACTGGGAGACATACTTAGAATAAGCATTCCCCGCGGCCTGTTTCTGCCCGTGCTACCCGGCACCAAGCAGGTAAGCGTCGGCGGTGCCATCGCTGCCGATGTCCACGGCAAGAACCATCATCGCGACGGCAGTTTCTGTGAACACCTTACGCAGTTGAGCCTGGTATTGGCCTCTGGAGAACTGGTCCGCTGCAGCGCAGAAGAGAACGTCGAGTTATTTCGCGCCACCTGCGGCGGCATGGGTTTGACCGGAGTGATCGTTGAGGCAAGCCTGTCTCTGAAAACAATCGACAGTAGCTACATCAATCAGCAAAGTCTTCTCGCCAATAACCTGACAGAGTGCTTCGAGCTCATCGAAGACAATGGCGACAGCAAATACTCTGTAGCCTGGCTTGATTGTCTGGCGCGCGGCGAGAAGCTGGGTCGTTCGATACTCTATCTGGGTGAACACGCGCCGGCCAGAAGCAGGCGCTCCGACAGGAAGTCTCGTAACCGCTCTAGCATCGGCATTCCCTTCTCTTTCCCCGCATTCCTGCTCAACAAGGCTACGATGTCTGTTTTCAATAGCGCTTACTTCAGACTTCAAGGCGCCAAGCAGCGCTCATCGATTCTGGACTATGACAAATACTTCTTTCCGTTGGATGGTATCTCGAACTGGAATCGCCTGTATGGCGCCAAGGGGTTTCTGCAATATCAGTTGGTGATTCCGAGCGAGAACGCGCTCGCTGGTATAACAACTGTTCTAGAAAGAATTTCGAAACTAGGCAAGGGTTCGTTTCTCACGGTACTGAAAAAGTTTGGGAATGAGAACAATAATCTACTGACTTTCCCGAAACAGGGTTACACCCTCACACTGGACTTCAAGAATCAGCCGACATTGTTTCCGCTGCTGGATGAATTAGATCGAATCGTACTGGATCACGGTGGTAGACTGTATCTGGCGAAAGATGCGCGCATGAGCGAGCAGGTTTTCAAGGCAAGCTATCCGAATTGGGAAAAATTTGTGGCTATAAAGAATAAGTACGACCCAGACAACTGTTTCGCCTCACTGCAATCAAACAGATTGGGCCTGAGCCCATGAAGATATTGATCATAGGCGCGACATCGGCTATCGCCAAGGCTACGGCGAGGATCTACGCGGAACAGGGCTGTTCGATGCACCTTGTGGCGCGCAGTGAAGAGGCGCTGCAGACACTCACTAACGACCTAACTGTGCGCGGTGCGGCGGCGGTCGGGCACAGCATTCTCGATCTGAATAAATTTGCCGAACACTCGAAGGTGCTCGACGCCGCCTTCGCCGAGCTGGGTAATGTCGACGTCGCACTGATCTGCCATGGTTCTCTACCGGATCAAAACAAGGCCGCGGAAAACTTCAAGCAGGCGCAGAAAGAATTAAATACGAACGGACTTAGCGTCGTCTCGCTGGTCATCGAACTCGCGCCAAGATTTATCGAACAGGGTGCGGGAACGATCGCCGTCATCACATCGGTGGCTGGCGATCGAGGGCGCCAGCCTAACTTTGTCTACGGCGCGGCCAAGTCACTGGTCTCCACTTACCTGCAAGGGCTGCGCGGCAAGCTGTTTGAGCACAATGTTAACGTGGTCGATATACGCCCAGGCCTGGTGGATTCGCCAATGACGGCGCAGCTTCCGAAGGGGCCGCTGTGGTCCAGCCCCGAGACAATTGCCGCGAAGATCGTGAAGAGTATTAAGCGCGGCAGCCACACCGTGTATGCCCCGGCTTACTGGCGCCTTATCATGTTGATCGTTTGCGCGATCCCGGAATTCATCTTCAAACGCCTTAAATTCTAGACAGACAAAGCGAAACTCAGCAGCGGACTCTAAGTGTCGAACACACTCTCTCAACCCACTCTCTACGTTGACCTCGATGGGACACTGATCAAAACTGATCTGCTGTTCGAGTCCTTATTGTTGCTGTTGAAGAAGAACCCGCTGCAGGCACTGATGATTCCGTTCTGGCTAATAAAGGGTAAAGCGAACCTGAAACACCAGCTGGCGAAACGCGTCGATGTGCCTGTTAAGCTGCTGCCGCTCAATCCTGAATTTCACAGCTACCTGCAAGAAGAAGTGGAGAATGGTCGCAACATCGTGCTGATCTCGGCCTCGAGCCAGATACTGGTGCGAAAGGTCAGCGATCATCTCGGTCTGTTCATCGATGCGATGGGTAGCGATGAAGATCACAACCTGCGATCGAAGAACAAGCTGACGCGCATCATTCAACTTAATCCGGTAGGTGGGTTCATTTACGCCGGCAACTCATTGCATGATATTCCGGTATGGCTGGAAGCCAACGAGGTCATTCTCGTCAACTGTGACAAATCCCTCGCGGATAAGTTACCGCACGAGAACGTAAGACACTTCGACGCGCCAAAGTCATCTATCAGGAAATTCTGGCAGGCGATGCGGCCCCATCAATGGCTGAAGAATGTGCTCATTTTTCTGCCGCTTATTCTTTCGCATCAGCTGAATCAGCCGAATCTTTTGTTGCAGGCTTGCATCGCCTTCCTCAGCTTCAGTCTCGTCGCATCCAGCGTCTATCTGCTCAACGACATGCTCGATCTTAACAGTGATCGACAGCATCAATCGAAATGCCAACGCCCTTTCGCCTCCGGCGATCTCTCTCTGGTCTACGGCTATATAGGCGCGCCGCTATTGCTGCTGCTGGGATTTTGTATCGCTTTAGTGCTGCCCGCTGCTTTCATTGCGGTGTTGTTCGGCTACTGGCTACTAACAACTCTTTATAGCTTGCTGCTGAAGAGCCTCTTTCTAGTCGACGTGCTGACACTGGCCTGTCTGTACACCTGGAGAATAATCGCCGGCTCGGCAGCGATCGCAGTGGTTACCACCTACTACCTGCTCGCCTTCTCGTTCTTCCTGTTTCTGGGGCTGGCCATGGTGAAGCGCTATACGGAATTCCTCAATCTGCAGAATCAGGGCAAGTCCTCCGTGGCGGGCAGGGGCTACGATGTGAATAGTTTGCGCACGCTAGCCGTTGTCGGCGGCGCGTCAAGCATGGTGTCTGTCGCGGTGTTTGCCTTCTATATAAACGCGCCGGCTACTACTCAGCTGTATGGCCACCCCATCGTGCTGTGGGCGATCTGCCCCCTGCTCGTCTATCTGCTGTGGCGCATCTGGTCACTGGCAAGGCAGGGCCTTCTGCATGAAGACCCGGTGTTGTTCGCGATTACCGACAGACGCAGCCAGGTCATCGCAGGCCTGAGTGGCTTGCTAGTCTGGCTCGCCATCTAATTAAAGCGAATTACAAGGGACCGAGGGATTAAATTTGACGCAAACTTTCCTCGGCAAAGAAGAGCAGCGGAAGGATTTATTTATAAGCAATCTTACGATTGCCTATAAATAAATCCCTCCGTCCTCTTTAATCTGAACGTTTTAATCTGAACGTTTTAATCTAGCAGTAGCTTATGGTGAAAACGCAGGTGATTTTCGACGAAGCTGGCGATGAAGAAGTAGCTATGATCGTAGCCCTCGCGATCGTTGTACTCCAGCGGATAGCCCGTCTCGTCGGCGACCTCTAACAACAGGTGCGGCAGCAGCTGATTCTCCAGGAACTCATCAATGGTGCCCTGATCGATCAACATAGGGATGTGCTGCTTCGCCTGCGAGAGTAGATACACGGAATCGTATTCTTTCCAGGCATTCATATCTTCGCCAAGATAGTGTGACAGCGCCTTGCATCCCCAAGGACACTTGCTAGGTGAGACGATCGGCGCGAAGGCTGACACCGAGCGATACTTGTCCGGGTTTTTCAGCGCAATGGTTAGCGCGCCGTGCCCGCCCATGGAGTGGCCGAATATAGATTGGCGTGCGGGGTCTACTGGAAAGTTTGCGTTGATCAGCGCGGGCAGTTCCTGGGTGATGTAATCGTACATCTGGTAGTGTTCTTTCCACGGCTCTTCGGTGGCGTTGACGTAAAAACCTGCCCCCAGACCAAAATCGTAGTCGTGCTCCGGGTCGTCCGGCACATCGTCGCCGCGCGGACTGGTATCCGCCGTCACGATGATCAGGCCCAGCTCGGCTGCCACGCGCTGCGCGCCCGCCTTGATAACGAAGTTCTCATCGGTGCCGGTCAGGCCCGACAACCAATACAGCACTGGTCTCTTCCCCCCGATCGCCGCCGGTGGCAGAAAGATCGAGAAACGCATCTCGCAGGAGAGCGTCTCGGACTTGTGTTTGTAGCGAAGCTGCTCGCCGCGAAAGATTCTGTTACTGGCGATCTTTTCCATTGGTTCTCTCTATTGGCTTTGTGGATGTGTGTTCATCTATTTCAGGATCATGAAGCTGTCTTCGATCGGGTTCCAACGACTCGGCTTGTCGATCTTGGTGACCTTCATCGGCTTCAGCACCGACGGCTCTAACAAAGGCGCGAACTGCTCGACGTTATCGTCGCCAGGGTCCAGCCAACGCGCGACCAATTCCTCATCCTCGAAATCGATCATCAGCGGCATGGACTTGGGATGAATCGCATCCCACTGCGGGGTCAGCGGCGGTAGGGTAATGATCGATGCCGAGTAGACGACCTCCCCGCTCTCCTTGTTCAGGTATTCCTTGAACAGGCCGCCGAAGGCGATGGCGGAACCTTCCAGCTCGATCTTGTGATAGGTCTTCTTGTCGCCCAAGCCTTCGACGAAGGCGCTGGCGGGTATCAGGCAGCGCGACTCGCGGTAGGGCTTGTAGGCGATGGCGCGCTTGTTGGAGAGTTTGTCCGAACGCGAATTAAAGCTGGCGTATTGGTAGTTGGGCTTGAGACTCTCGCTGTCCAGGAACAGCCACCAGGTGGCCGTTGAGACCACGCGCTCGCCGCCACGCTGGTGCACGATGGCGACCTGCCCGCCCGGTGCGATATCACGGCTGGTATGCTCGTTGTACAGCTCGATGCCAAGAGTAGTGCAGAGCCATTGCACCTCGGGGCTGTCGATTAGATTAAAGCGTCCGCACACGGCTGTTCTCTTTTCGCTTTTTCAGATTTTTCATGTTGTTCTATTTTTACTCGCGGGCGCATTCAGTGGTAGAGTCGAAATTCGTTTGTAACACGCCACAGCCTATTAATAAGCCGACTATGACAGGCCCACTATAATAAGCCAGATAGGGGTCAGTCTCAGAATAATTCAGAATAAGTCAAAATAAGAAAGGTATCGCCATGATAAAGCTCGACTCGATCGTTTCCCAATCTCGGTTAGTGCGTAACGTGTTTTCTGCGCTAGGCCTCGGCGTCGTCCTGCTCGCCAGTGCCAACAGCAGTTTCGCGCAATCTGCCAGCGTGGCGCAAACTCAGGCCTGCGAAGCCCTGAGCCAGATTCGCAATCTTACCATCACCGAAGCCGGCGTGAGAGAGAACCCCCAATCCAACTCGGACTACTGCTATGTGCGCGGCATCATCTCGCCAGCGATTCACTTCCATGCCCAGCTTCCACTGCAGGGCGACTGGAACGGACGCTTCCTGCAATGGGGCGACGGCGGCAAGGATGGCGACCTGGACTTCGCCGATCACCGAGTGGCCGAGGGCTATGCGGTGACTAACAGCAACACCGGCCACGACAGCGGCACCGAGCCCGGCTCGGCCTTCGGCTATAACAACCGTCAGGCGGAGATCGACTTCGGCCACCGCGCTGTACACCTGACGGTGATGGCCGGAAAGACGCTGGTGAACAGCTACTATAATAGAGCGCCGGACTACTCCTACTTCGAGGGCTGCTCCACCGGCGGCCGTCAGGGCCTGATGGAGGCGCAGCGCTATCCGAACGACTTCGACGGCATCGTCGCTGGCGCACCGGTTAACTATTATCAGGCAATGAACGCCGCCGGCACCTGGAACTTGCAGCGCATGTTCAAGGACAACTTCTCCGGCAACCTCGCTATCGACAGCAACGGCGACGGCCAGCGCGATAGCACCGAACTAGTCAGCATCCTAAACGATGCGGTGCTACAGAAGTGTGACGCCAACGACGGCATACGCGACGGCGTGATCAACAACCCACTGAGCTGCGACTTCGACCCGCGCTCTGACCTGTCGGATCATATGTGCCCGTCCTCCGGCAGCGGCGGCACCTGCTTTACAGGCGCACAGATTCAAACCATCGCCGACTTCTATAGCGGCCCCTACGACAGCAATGGCACTATCATCTATCCGGGCAAGACCAAGGGCTCGGAACTGGACTGGATCGGCCTGTTCGTACCGAACGCGAGCAACGACATGGCCCCGGGCATGCTACGCGGCCCGGCCGGCGATCATGTCAACTACCTGTTCTACGAGAACGACCCCGGCGTAACCATCCCCAACCTGAATGACCCCAATTACACAGCAAGACGCGATGGCATGAACCCCGAGTTCCACTGGATGGACTTCAGCGTCGACGACTTCACCGCCGGCAAAGCTGAATTAATGAGCTCCATCATGGACGCCACCGACCCCGACCTGTCCAGCTTCCTCAAGGCGCGTGGCGGCAAGCTGATCGTCTATCATGGACTCGGCGACGCGCTGTCGGTAGCCACGGCGACCATCAACTATTTTAACGACGTGGTGGACACCACATTCGACGGCAGCTTCGCCGATGCCAACGATTCGGCACGGCTGTTCCTCGCCCCCGGCATGGGACACTGCGGCGGCGGACCTGGACCGAATAGCTGGGACAAACTCGCACCGCTGGTGGACTGGGTTGAGAACGGTGTGGCGCCGGAAACGCTGACGGCTACCCATAGCACAAATGGGCAGGTGGATGATGAGCGGCCGCTGTGTACTTATCCGCAACAGGCTCGGTATACGGGGCCTACGGGTGGGGAGAATGAGCCTGAGAATTGGGTTGTGGGGAATTTTAGTTGTCGGTGATTTGGACTTTCTTGAGCTGGGTAAAACGAGCCAGTTATGGGGCTCGGTTTTCACATAATTAGTAGCTAGATGCCCCGCCATTTCAGTGAGATACTGCTTTGGCTCGGGATAATCCGAGCGTGCTCACCGGCACGGTTGTAAGTGAGTTTTTCTCTGTATACAAATTGAGCTTCACTCGAATTTCCTGAGTTAAGTGCCAAGAGTATCGAGAAGAGACAATGATCATTGACGGATTTGCAAAGCTATGGCCCAGAGAAATCTTCAATATTTACGAAGGCCGAAAGATAGTACTGGGCAATTTTGACGCGCTACAAAAGCCAGGGGTCTACATACTTTATAGAAATGAAGATCCTTACTACATCGGTCAAGCTGCTGTTACTCTATACAAGCGACTGTGGTGTCAATCCTGATTAATGTCTCTCAATATTGACTTCAGGGACCACCCATAAATTAGTAAATTAACAACTCGGAAAACCAGGGAATACTAACAATTTAACAACTTAAGGCTCTAGATCACCGAGATCACCAAAATAGACGTACTAAATTTATTAAGCTGCAATTACCTCTCCTATTCGAGAAAGAATAATCGTGCCTCTTACTAATGTAGAGAAAGCCAAGTACAAAATTGCCATAGACAGAGAAAACGCCAAACTCCTTTTGAATAAGGAGTACAAGGCGCACAGGTCATTGACAATATTATTCGGTGCTTTGGCAGTTTCGATGGCCTGGATGAGCTTGCAAAGTGGCTTTCTATTTGCTGTCAGCGCGGTGTTTTTCGGCTTTCGTTGGCAGGCCATGGAAAAGCAGCACCTCGATTCACAGGAGAAAATTCAGCGCTATGAGTCGATTCTGAGCCTTGAACCCGAGTAGGCACAGCTAACAATTAGCTCAGCAAGAAAAAGTAACAGGAGACACAAACAAATAAAACTTAGAAAATTACGATTCGCGGGAACGTTGATTGCAGCGATTGCAATCATGTTCGCGATCACTGGCCAAGCCAGCGCTCAGACTGACATGGCAGGCGCGTGGGCCCTGGAAGTATCGACCGATGCAGGCACGACCATGCCGGCACTTACTCTGGCGCAGGATGGCATGAAGCTTACCGGGCACTATTCGTCCGACACGCTCCGCGCGAATGAAGTTACCGGCACGATTGATGGAAACAACGTCACTATCTCGTTCGACGCGAATTTGCAGGGCCAGTCGGCCCCGGTTGTCTACAAAGGGTCAGTCGATGCCGAAGGTGTATGGTCGGGCACGATCGATATCGCGGGCGGCTTGTTGACCGGCACTTTCAAGGGCAAGAAGAAATAGTCCACGCGTGGGAGAGTTCGCCATGGACGTTGTTAGAAAGTGAGAGTTAGTCGAGAGAAGACTAGTGGCTACTCTTGTTTAATAGTCTAACGACTCTAAGCAGTACAATTTTCTGAGGAGCTCTCCCACTCATGAAACTACTCTACACATTCTTCATCGTCTGCCTGATCGCGTTCTATTTCCTGGATCAAGACACAGGCAACGCCCCTGCCCCTGCCCCTGCCCCGGATGTTGTCATTCCGCCCACGGGGATTACACCGGTCTCATCGCCTGAGCAGTCGCGTATCTTGTTGCTTCAGAGCCACAGTTCACCCAAGCCGACATCGGCAAGCAGATCCGCGGTTCTGGTATGGTGGTGCGGGTACTGTCCGACGACAACGCCGGTTCCAGACATCAGCGCTTCATCCTTCGGCTAGCATCCGGGCAGACCTTGCTCGTCGCACACAACATCGATCTCGCGCCGCGCATAGACGGCATTGCCGTCAACGACCGTGTCGATTTCTACGGCGAGTATGAATGGAACTCACAAGGCGGCGTGGTGCATTGGACCCATAACGATCCGGCGGGCCGCCACACCAACGGCTGGCTGCGCAGCAAGGGGCGCAGCTATCAATAAGTTTCTCTTAGTTGTTTCTGTTCTGGTGCTTGCGCTAAAAACTTCAGTCTCGGCTGCCCACCACGAGGTATCGGAAGACATCGACTTGAGTGCACCGCAGGAGGTGATAGGCAAAGTCGCTTTCGTGGAGTGGACGAACCCACACGTGACTGTCCACGTACTAACTGATGACTTACCCGGCGCTCAGAAGTACTGGCTCATTCAGGCCGACAGCCCCAGCGCACTGTTAAGCCGAGGCATTAGCAGAGCGACTTTGGAAGATACTGACCCGATAGCAGTTACTCAGTACGCCTCCAACATCAATAGCTGCACGACTACCTGCGTCTCCTATGGATTAAGCTTCACAGATTCATCAGGAAATGTGCAGATTCTAAGCGCAGAGATTGCAGCTCTACTTTCTGAGCTGAGATTTGGGAACTAGAAATTAGAAGGGGCAGAGAAATCAATCATAGTAGGCAGAGCACTTTGATTTCCCACTGTACCCTTTGATTTTACTATTCTCGATCAAAGCACTCCGACGCTTTTTATTCCCTTCGATTCTAGATTAAAAACTTTGCGATTCGAAGTAGCAGGCAAGTAGCGCAGGCCGCAGCCCACTTGTTGGAGCTGTGTAAATCAACTGTCAACTTGCTATCCGCCTATTCATCATCTACGTTTAATACAGGAGTAGGATTTGTTTAACTTATTGCATGGAGGCTTGAAGATGGCTATTCGAGAACTAACAGCAGAAGAAATTGAAGAAGTAAGCGGCGCTGGCTGGAATGATGTGGGCGCAATTGTGGGTGGCATTGGCGCCATCGCAGTGGGCACTAGTTATACGATTTCAACCGGAGGAGTTGGCGGTATTTTGGGTGGTGGCGCAGCGATGGCCGGCGGCCTGGCCGCCATCGGTAATGGGTTCAACGGCTTGTATGAAGAATGGTATGGCACGTCGTAGCTCGATAATTTCAGCTATTTACCTGAGCACTTACTATTGAAGAGGAGAACATCGTATGCCTGTGGTCATGGAACGTCCGATCAAATTCAGCAAGGCCCGTGTTGCATGGATCTATGTATTCTGCGCGCTTTGGACCGCTTTTGGTCCGCTTGAAAGTTATTTTCGGTATGGCGTAGTCGAACAGAGCCAGATTGTAATTGCACTGCTCACCTTCTTGGTTGGCGTTGTGGTGGTTACTATTACGCTGGTGTTTTTAGCGAAGCACAATCAGTCGCTTAAGCGCAAAGCCGAGTCGAAGCAATAGAGTCGAAGCAATAGAGTCGAAGCAATCCTGATCATTCGATTTGCTCATCGACTTCCGAACCACGCGGGCTCTCTTGCCGGTATACGCGAGGCCGCTAGTACTATCGCGGCGCATAAAACCGACTTAACTATGCCGCCGTAGATAAAGGGTGTCACGCCCGTGAAGAAGGCATCTAGCATTGCCATGCTCAACGCGAGCCACAGCCAACCGGCTGCGAGTATCACCAGATGCGCCGCGAGCATCTGCAGGCTAAGTAGCCACAGCAGCTCTCTTTTAGCTGTGCGGCGCAGTACCCCACTCAGCGCAGCCGCCGCTATGAAGCCGACGAAATAGCCGGCGCTGCCGCCGGACAGCGTCGCCCAACCGGATGCGCCATCGGAATACACAGGCAAGCCGATCACTCCCGCGAGCAAATACAACAACACCGCAATCGGCCCCCATAGTGGGCCGAGTAGACTACCTACCACCAGCACGGCAATCGTCTGTGCGGTTTGTGGAATATCGGTGCCTGGCAGTGGGAAGCTCAGTTGGGCCGACATGGCGATCAGTGCCGCCGCC
Organism: Pseudohongiellaceae bacterium; assembly: GCA_040880325.1. GTDB lineage: Bacteria > Pseudomonadota > Gammaproteobacteria > Pseudomonadales > Pseudohongiellaceae > UBA9145. The sequence goes on along the minus strand of JBBDIR010000047.1, from coordinate 13,123 downwards.
AATAGGGAGACTAGTGTTCGGCGCAAAAGAGTGTGTGTCATTTCAGATTCGGTTTACCACGCAATAGAAGGCGATGCGTATTGCGGTGATCCTAGGCGGCCTGTACGGGAATGGAATTACCGACGCGCTCGACCCCATTGTCTTCGCCCAGGTAAACCAGGTTGGGTTTGAAGCTTTCGGCTTCTGCTTCACTGAACTGGCCGTAAGCCGCGATGATGAGCTTGTCGCCCAACTGTGCCTTGCGTGCCGCCGCGCCGTTGAGTGAGATAGTGCGCGAACCCGCTTCGGCCTGAATCACATAGGTGGTGAAGCGCTCACCGTTGGAGACATTGTAGATATCGATCTGCTCGAATTCACGTAGCCCTGCGAGTTGGATCAGGTCAGCATCGATAGCGCAGGAACCGTCATACCATAGCTCAGCCTGGGTGACGCTCGCCATGTGGAGTTTGCCTTTTAACAGTGTGATCTGCATGAGTCCTTTCTCTGTCTACGTGCTCTGTCTGCGTGCCTTCGTTTCAGGCTCCATTTGAGGGGCTGTATTCTACTGTATCGCGCCCCTGTGACAAGGCCGTCGATTGAAGTCAGGGCTCTTGCTCGCTGCGCTCTCGCCCCTCCCGTAACCCTTCGGCTCTTCTTTAGCTTCTCTATTTAATATATCAATTATGAATATTTAGACGTATTTAATACATTAATACGTCATAAATGGCGTACAATTTCCTCGACTAGCTGATAGCGGCAGTGATAAATTCACATTTAATACATCATATATGATGTATTATTACTTATTATTCGTTTAATTAACCAATTTTGACATATTATGGATATTAACAAACAACTCTCCGAGAGCGCGGTCTTGCAGGAGCTGGGCGGCAGAATCGCCCTGCATCGGCTGAATCGTAACCTGACGCAGGCGCAGCTGGCGAAGGAAGCGGGGGTGTCGCTGAGCACAGTGAATCGCATGGAGGCAGGCAACTCCACACAGCTCTCTAATCTGGTGCGCGTGCTCAGAGCGCTGGGGCTTACAGAGAATCTGAATTTGCTCATCCCGCCGCCTGCTATTAGCCCGATTCAGCAATTGAAGATGGAAGGCAAGGCACGCAAGCGAGCACGGCCGGTGAAGGATGCGACGGCGGCTAGCAGCGGGCCGTGGTCCTGGGATGAGGCGACTACGGAGAAGCTAAAGAAGAAACCGCAAGATCGAGGCGGTGATCGATAGTGGCCGCGGAGAACTCGACTCTGGCGGAGGTGATCCTTTGGGGCAGGACCATCGGCGCGGTGAGCTGGGATGCCGAGCGCGGACTTGCTCACTTCGAATACGAGCAGGCCTTTAGGCAGAGCCAGATAGAACTGGCACCGTTCATGATGCCGCTTTCCGATCGCATCTATTCGTTTTCGGCGCTCAGTAAAAGTTCCTTCCAGGGCATGCCCGGCTTACTCGCCGATTCCCTGCCGGATGATTTCGGCAACGCGCTGATTAACGCCTGGCTCGCCGAGCAGGGGCGCACGCCGGAGTCGTTCAATCCGGTGGAGCGGCTCTGCTATATGGGAAGCCGCGCGATGGGCGCGCTCGAGTATGCACCGGCGCGCGGCCCGAAGCCTAGCAAGTCGCAGCAGCTGAACATCGACGCGTTGGTGAAGCTGGCCAGCATCGTGCTGCAGGACAAGGGCGAACTCGCGACCGCCCTCGATAACGACGACCCCAGCCTGCCGATGAACGAGATATTGCGCGTGGGCACCTCCGCTGGCGGCGCCCGGGCGAAGGCGATCATCGCGTGGAACGCCGAGACCAACGAGGTGCGCTCCGGCCAGGTAGAAGCACTCGATGGCTTCGACTACTGGATATTGAAGTTTGATGGCGTCAGCGGAAACAAAGACAGAGAGCTTGCCGACGCCAAGGGCTACGGGCGCATCGAGTATGCCTACTATCTGATGGCGCTGGGCGCTGGCATCAACATGACCGAGTCGCGCCTGTTAGAGGAGAACGCCCGCGCCCACTTCATGACGCGGCGCTTCGACCGCACCGCGGACGGACTCAAGCTACACATGCAATCTCTGGCCGCGCTGGAGCACTTCGACTACCGACAGCCCGGCGCCTATTCCTACGAGCAGGCGCTACACACCATCAGGAAACTGGACCTTGGCATGGAGGCCATCGAGCAGCAGTTCCGGCGCATGGCCTTCAACATCGTCGCGCGAAATCAGGACGATCACGTAAAGAATATCTCCTTCGTCATGGACCCCAGCGGAACCTGGCAGCTGTCCCCCGCCTACGATGTTGTCTACAGTTACAACCCCAGCGGCGAATGGACCGGCCAGCATCAGATGAGTCTTAACGGCAAGCGCGACAACTTCACGCTGGATGATTTCAAAGCCTGCGCGAAGAACATCTCCTTACAGAGGAATCGCGCCGAAGAGATAGTGATGGAAGTTCAGCAAGTCGTGCGGGGCTGGCAGGGATATGCTCGAGAGGCTGGCGTATCCGAGAACAGGGCCCTAAAGATACACAATGCCCACAGGCTCGACATTGTGTAAAAACTGCGGTTAGAACTGGGGTCAGAGTAAATATCCAGTACCGCTACTGTATATTTACTCTGACCCCAAATTTTTAAGCTCAGTTCGTTGAATTGCGCCAAAGCCCACCGACAGTGCTCATTCGTTTCTATTTTCTTCAGTTAGTGGTAATTTCTCCCCCTGCTTTTAGTTAATCTAATCGTCAGCCGCAACCTAAGAATAATCGAGTCAAGAGGTATCTATGAAACTCGGCCACACTGCATTTTTTAAATTGATTACCCCTCTGGTCTGCACATTTGCACTGCTATTTTCTGCAGGCGCAGTGGCACAATCGGAAACCTTCCGGGCTCGACTCTCGCCCATGCCCACTACGCCACAGACGGTCGATACCATCACGGGCGAAGGTGAGGTTATCCTGACTCTCAGTGGCAATACCCTCACGGTCAGCGGCAGTTTTTCCGGCATGAACTCGGCAGCCACCATGGCTCATCTGCACAACGGCCCGCCGGCACAGCCCGGCCCAGTGGTGCATCAACTGGAGGTGACGAAGATGCCGGCTGGCGAGATTAGCGCGGTATTGGAACTCAGCGACGAACAGCTTACGGCGCTGCGCCGCAATGAACTCTATGTTCAGGTGCACAGCGAAACAAATCCTCCCGGCGAATTGCGCGGTTGGATTTTTGCCAGAAATTAATCGAGGTCTAGCATGAAACTACTTAATCAGAACAACACCAGCATTCTGTTCATCTCTGCCCTGCTCTTGTTACTCGCAGCCTGTGGTGGCGAGAGCAATCCACAGGTCGCGACCGACCAGGCGAGTGCCGCGGTAACGTTTAGTTCGCAGGCGGAAGACGGAGCAACCGCCTTCGCCAGTAACTGTGCGGCGTGTCATGGCGCAAACCTCGAGGGCACAACCCTGGGCCCGATTCTCACCGGCGGGGCGTTTCTGCAACGTTGGGGAACACAGACCCCCGCGCTGCTGCTAAACAATATTCAAGCCAATATGCCTCCGGGTGGCAATGAGGGCATCAGCGCTGAGGACTATCTCAACATCGTCGCGCATATCCTCTCCAGTAATGGCGTAGACGGGGCAGTCACTGCCCTGACTGCCAGCAGCGATTTTGAGATTGCCGATAATATCTCGGGGCTGGTTGCGCAGCGCTCGCGCCCCGAGCCGGAGCCGCCACAAGGCGTCACCGTGGCTGGCACCATCGCCAACTTCACTCCGATTACCGATGCCATGCTGGAGAATCCAGACCCGGCCGACTGGCCCATGCACCGCCGCAACTACTACGGCCATAGCTTCAGCCCGCTGGATCAGATCAATACCGACAACGTCGGCAGCATGACGCTGGAATGGGTTTGGAATATGCACGAGGGCGATTCCGAGCCCGCGCCGTTGGTCTACGACGGCATCATGTATCTGATCAATCCGAGTAACATAATTCAGGCGCTCGATGCCGCGACTGGCGAGTTGATCTGGGAAAACTGGACCGGGCCTGCTAACAGACAGGATATGCGCAACATCGCCATCTATAACGACAAGATCATTCAGGCCACCACCGATGCCCGCCTGGTCGCACTCGATGCGCGCACCGGTGAGCAGCTGTGGGAGGTTGAGGTAGCCGATGCAACAAAGGGCTTCTCCAATTCAAGCGGGCCTATCGTAGCCGATGGCAAAGTCATTCTCGGCCTGGCGGGTTGTGCACGTTATATACCTGAGGACTGTTATATCAGCGCGCACGATGCCAACACAGGTGAACTCGAGTGGCGCTTCAACACCATTGCCAAGGCGAACGAGCCTGGCGGCGATACCTGGGGCGATCTGGCTGATGTTTTCCGCGCCGGCGGGGAAACCTGGATAACCGGTAGTTACGATCCGGAACTGAAACTCACCTACTGGGGAACAGCACAGCAGAAGCCCTGGGTACCGGTAAGCCGTCACCTGACCATCAATGACGTCGGGCTATTCACAAACTCCACCGTTGCGGTGAACACCGATACTGGCGAGCTCGATTGGTTCTTCCAACACGTTCCGGCCGAGGCACTGGATCTGGACGAGGTGTTCGAGCGCATCTTGGTCAATCGTGGCGACGAGAAACTGGTGTTCTCGCTGGGCAAATACGGGATTCTGTGGAAGAACGATCGCGTCTCCGGTGAGTTCCTCGCGCATAAAGAAACCGTGTTCCAGAATGCCTTTACCAACATCGACGCCGAGACTGGTCTGGTTACGTACCGCGAAGACATTCAGAATGCACAGCTCAACGAATGGACCTCGGCCTGCCCAAGTAGCGCAGGGGGTAAAGACTGGCATTCCATGACTTACCATCCGCCAACGGGCACCATGATCGCCCCCTTGAGTCAGACCTGTCTGGAGAATGCGGCGCGGGAAGTGGCTTTGGTTCAAGGTGGTGGTGGACTCGCCGCCAGCAGAAAATTCTTCGAAATGCCTGGCACCGATGGCAACCTCGGCAAGATCGGTGCCTACCACGTAGACACCATGGAAGAAGTGTGGAGCTATCAACAACGGGCATCGTTCCACACCGGCACGATGTCGACAGCCGGCAATCTGGTCTTCGTTGGCGATCTCGATCGACGCTTCAAGGCGTTCGACGTAACAAACGGAGAGATAGTTTGGGAGACACGACTGGGCACATCGGTGCAGGGCCATCCCGTGTCATTCGCCGTTGACGGCAAGCAATACATCGCGGTAACGGCAGCGCTTGGCGGAACCAGCCCGCGAACTGTGCCGGGTGTAATTCTTACTGAGATCAATTACCCGCGTTCGGGTAATGCCGTCTACGTATTTAGTCTTCCAGACTAGTAGAAGGTTTGTTTATACTCACTTTCCAAGCCCGATTCATCATCGATGTATCGGGCTTGGATAATTTCTCCGCTGCGCAGTAACACCCTTCGATCTACGTTAAGGAAATTTCTGATGGCACGCCGTTATGATGAACTGAACCCGGAACACATCAAATTCATCGAGCAACAAAAACTATTCTTCGTTGGCACCGCCGCCAACGACGGCACCATAAATGTCTCGCCCAAGGGTTGGGATAGCCTGCGAGTGCTCGATGCGAACCGTATTGCCTGGCTAAATATCACCGGCAGCGGCAACGAAACGGCGGCACATCTAGCGCAGAACAACCGCATGACGATGATGTTCTGTGCCTTCGATGGCAACCCCAAGATTCTTCGACTGTATGGTAAGGCCGTTGCCGCGCACCCGCGCGATAATAAATGGGATGAACTGTCCAGGCTCTTCGAACCCCACGTCAGCGCCCGCCAGTGTGTCGACTTCACTATCGAGATAGTGCAAACCTCCTGTGGATTCGGCGTACCGTTGTATGACTTTGTCGAGGAGCGCGATAACATGGATCGCTGGCTCGCCGCCAAAGACCAGGCCGATATCGAACAGTACTGGCGCGAGAAGAATCAGCTAAGCCTCGATGGCCTGCCTACGCACATCCTTGAAGAAGACTAGAGCCCACTCCCCGATAAGAGCGCAAGACCCATGAATGATGAAACCAACAGCAGCACACTAGAGCCGGACGAGGCTGATGCCACTGAAACGCCGCAGCCTTCAAAAATCGGGCGCATTGAGTGGATGGATCTCACGGTTCAGGACGCCACCCGCGTGCGCAACTTTTATACGTCGGTGGTGGGGTGGACTAGCAACGAAGTGAGCATGGGTCACTATAGCGATTTTAATTTGAACCTGCCTGACACAGGAGACACAATCGCAGGCGTCTGTCACGCGAAGGGCAGCAACGCTAACCTTCCCAGTCAATGGCTAATATACGTTCGCGTAGAGAGTGTGAAAGCGTGTGCGGCACAGTGCACGAAACTGGGCGGGCTAGTTCTGGATGGCCCGCGACGGATGGGGGGCAGTAACTTCTGTGTCATTCAAGACCCGGCCGGTGCCGTGCTGGCATTAATCTCGGACTAATATCATGCAAGCCATGAAGAGTAACTGCCAGTACTCACGCAAGGGAGCGATCATGGCGACAGCACGGTTAGCGGATCTAAGCGTCACCATAGGCGAACACCAAAAGCGAAGAAAAGCTCAGCCTGTATCAGTGGAACACGCGGGTGGCACGACACTACTTCTGTTCCATCTGCGATATCTGCAGGCAGCACCAGCGGCGCAAGGGGCCGCAGGAATTCAGGTTCAACGTGGCCTGCATCAATGGACTGGATCTCGAAGCTTTAGACGACATTCCGATGACCGATGACATTAGTATGAACGTCGAGACGAATAACTGATGGCCCAGGGAGATACTATGAGTGGCAGTGTCGAGAACATTTATCTTTCGAAAGCGCGTCGAGAAAAGCCGCAAGCGGTGGAGTCGGCGCAGCTCGAGGCCGGCAAAGGCATTGTGGGAGACCGTTATCACGCGCATTCTCTGAAACTGCTCGCGGCAGGCGACGCGGTTCAATCGAATCACATTAGCCTGATCGCCAAGGAAGAGCTCGATGCGTTTCTAGTGCGCAACGACGCCGACATCGACTATGGGACCTTTCGCCGTAACGTACTAACCAGCGGCATAGATTTGTCTACGCTTATCGGTAAGCAATTCCGTCTAGGTAGCGCCCTGTGCCAGGGGGTAGAAGACTGTGAACCCTGCGCCTTTCTCGCCGCTACCGTGCATCGTGCTGTGTTGCCTGAGCTGGAAAAGAAAGCGGGCCTCAGAGCTATCATTCTCGAAGATGGTGAAGTTAACATTGGCGATACCATCGTGCCGACTGGAGACTAACAATGAATGCCATTACAGCCTTGAAAAGCAATCTAAAAAGGCGTCCTCACTGGATGAACGCCTTGATGTTATTCTGCGCCTACATGACCTTCATCTATCTACCATGGGATGTGTTATTGAAGCCCTTAGCGCAAGATCAGGAAGTCTGGTTTGGGCTACTGTTTACCGGCTGGGCGGCAAAGCTCGGCGGCTTGCTGCATTGGTTTGTCTACGGCGCGGGCTTCTGGGGGTTCTGGAAGATGCGCCCCTGGATGTTTCCCTGGGCTGGTGCCTACACCGCACAGATCGCCTTCGGCATGTTGCTATGGAACGCCCTCGATGAAAGCGGTAGCGGTGTCGTGTCAGGGCTAATTGCTGCGAGCCTTTTCCTGGCTTTGGCCATAGCGCTGTGGCGGACTCGCCTATTCAAGCAAGCGCAGCCTGTGATTGCAGCCAACGCCGCCGAATGAAACGCTTCTCAAATTTTATTTGCTTTGCCATTTTTGCACTAACCGGCTCGCCTCTGCTCGCCCAAGTCGACACGCCATATCTGTTCATCCTCGGCGTTGCTCAGGATGCCGGCTATCCACAGATAGGATGTTATGCTGAGCATTGTCTTCCAGGGTGGGAAGACCCTGGTCTGCGCAGGGGCGCTACCTCGCTTGCTCTGATCAATCCTGCGGCAGGTGAGAAATTTCTATTCGAGGCAACACCAAACCTACCGGAACAACTCTACGCACTGAATAAGGAAGCAGCCGACCAGAGTTTTCGTCTGCGCGGCGTGTTCTTAACTCACGCGCATATTGGTCACTACGCGGGACTGATGTTCTTCGGCCACGAAGCGATGTCTGCTGCTAATCTGCCGGTGTATGCAATGCCGCGTATGTTCGACTTCTTGCAGAACAACGGGCCATGGAGCCAGTTGGTAGAGTTTCAGAATATCCAATTGACGGCACTGAGTGATCAACAGACTGTTGCCTTACCCGGCTTAGAAGTGACCCCCTTTCTTGTTCCCCACAGAGACGAATTTTCGGAGACCGTGGGTTATGAGATAACCGGGCCAAACAAAACAGCCGTGTTTATCCCGGACATCAATAAATGGTCGGCGTGGGATAGAGATCTGGCCGAGCTGGTGAAGTCTGTCGACTACGCCCTGATCGATGCAACCTTTTATGCCGACGGTGAACTGCTCGGCCGCGACATGTCGCAGATCCCCCATCCCTTTGCGACAGAGAGCATGGCGGCGCTCAGTGATCTGGCAGAGGAAGAACGAGGCAAGGTGTGGTTCATCCATTTTAACCACAGCAATCCCCTGCTGAATCTCGAAAGCGAGGAGAGTATCTATGTGCGAAGCCAGGGATTCAATATCGCCGCCGAGGGAGTAAGGCTGCCACTCTAGGAACCCGTTCGCAGTTTCTCCAAAACCTCCCAACGCTCGAAAGCTTGCTCGAGTTGGCTCTGCACCTCTGCTACCTGCATTAAAGTTTCTTCGACCCCTTTCCCACCGTCGCTTTTATTGTCATAGAAATCCGGCTTCGAGATAAGCTGTTCCAGTTCAGACTGGCTGGTCTCGAGTTTTTCTATCAGCGCAGGCAATGCATCCAGCTCTCGCTGGTCTTTGAAGGAGAGCTTCTTGAGCACGGCTTTCTTCGGCTCGGCCTTGTGCTCTGTTGTGGATTTTTGTTTTGTTGAGCGTGAGCTACTGTTGTGTTCGCCGTCTTCGAAACTGAATAGCTTGCCGCCCTTGCGTGCCCAATCGCTGTAGCCACCGACATATTCATTGATGACGCCGTCTCCCTCGAACACCATGATACTGGTCACAACGTTGTCCATGAATTGCCTGTCGTGACTTACCAACAACACGGTGCCTTCGAACTTCAGCAGTATGTCTTCTAACAGCTCAAGCGTCTCGATATCGAGGTCGTTGGTCGGTTCGTCCAATACCAGGACGTTGGCTGGCCGACTGAACACCTTCGCTAGAATCGCGCGGTTCTGCTCTCCGCCGGAGAGCGCCTTGGCTGGCGTGCGAGCTCTATCGGGAGCAAACAGGAAGTCGCTCAGATAGCTCATCACATGTTTACTCTGGCCATTGATCTCTATGTAGTCTTGGCCACCGCTGACGTTGTCGATCAGATTCTTGTCCATGTCCAGATGTTCACGCAGCTGATCGAAGTAGGCGACCTCCATCTTCGAACCATGTTTCACCGTGCCCTGCTGCGGAGTCAGCTTGTTAAGCAGAATCTTCAGCAGTGTCGACTTGCCGGCACCGTTGGCGCCGACGATACCGATACGATCGCCGCGCATAACTGTGGTGGAGAAATCTCGAATGACCATGCGCTCATCGAAGCCGTGACTAATGCCGTCTAACTCGGCGACTATCTTTCCGGAATTTTCGGCACTGTTCACTTTGAAGCTGGCGCTTCCCTGCAACTCTCTGCGTTCGCTACGCTCGCGGCGCAGTGCTTCCAGTGCACGAACTCTGCCCTCGTTACGTGTGCGCCGAGCCTTAATACCCTGGCGAATCCACACTTCTTCCTGCGCCAGCTTCTTATCGAACAATTTATTCGCCTTCTCTTCGCTGGCGAGCTGCTGAGCGCGAAAATCCAGGAACTTCTGAAACGTGCCCTCGAATTCATACAGATGACCGCGATCGATCTCGACGATCTTGTTCACCACATTCTGCAGGAAGGTTCTATCGTGGGTTACCAGGAGAATGGCACCGTTGTAATCCTGCAGCTGTTTCTCTAACCACTCTATCGCTGGCACATCGAGATGGTTCGTTGGTTCGTCGAGCAGCAGAAACTCCGGCTCTCTTACCAGGGCGCGCGCCAGAGCGACGCGCTTGCGCCAGCCACCGGAAAGCTGAGACATGAGTTTGTCCGCAGGCAATTGCAACTGCGTGATAACCGTGTCTACTTTCTGCCCCAAGCTCCAGCCCTGTTTTGCTTCGAGCGCACCCTGCACGCGTTCGAGCTCTTGCATGTCGGCATTTTCGTAGTCGGTGATCAGATGATGATACTGCTTTAGCAGCTCACCAACTTCCGCCAGGCCGCCGGCCACCATGTCGTAGACAGACTGCTCATCGGCATCCGGGAGTGATTGTTCGAGCCAGGCGATCTCGACACCCGGTCGCAGCCAGCGTTCGCCGCTGTCCGGCTGCATGGAACCGGCAATTACTTTCATGAACGTTGTCTTGCCGGCGCCGTTGCGTCCCAGCAAGCCAATCCTGCTGCCTTTCTTAAGTGTGAAGTCGACCTCATCCAACAGGATGTGTGTACCAAAATTTAGCGAGACTTTATCGAGACGAACTAGAGGCATGATGTAAATTTCAATGTAACAGGGCCTTATACAATAGGGCCGAAAATTGGGCGGCTATTCTACCTCATCGCACAAAGGAAAAGGCATCGATTACCAGCTAAAGCACAGCGATAAATTGACACTTTAAACCTGCTCAGATAGCTAATTACACCATCTCAGCGCGCGATATCTACCCCTCTTTGACATTTTATTCAATATTTACAATAGCTTAGCAATTGGTATGGATGCTGCATTAATAACAGCTATGGAAGTAGCTATTGCTACCGTTCCACAGCTGTCGCTGTAGACAGTCATTAAGGCACTATTCGGAGGTAATCGCCGTGCATGCGCTGAGATCAAAACAGCAATCGATGCCGCTCTATTTAAAGGGGCTGTGTCTACTCATTGTGGGGTTGTTCGTACTGATGGGAATCGTCGGACTGATTCTGCCCATCATTCCAGGCATCCTGTTCTTGTTTCTGGCGGCCTTGCTGCTGGCCAAGGTGTCCAGTAGCTTCGACGCCGCATTGAATAGAAACAAGCACATGCGGTACTGGCGGCGGCGCTGGGATACAACAAACAATCTACCTTTGTTGCAACGCATCAAGCTGTCTTTCTGGATAGTGGCCAAAGCGGCGGTGAATGGGGTCGAGGCGGCGCTGAAGTCTCTGAATAAAATGCGCGGCGATCGCTAACGCGGGGCTGGGGACACACACAATTTAACAACTCAAGTATTCTGAAATATTCATCTGATCAAGGTGCGAGATAGAATTCCGCCGATGGCAGGAACGTGTATCCTGCGGACCTACCGGCCTGGATTGAGTTGTGAATCTATTACTAACCCTACTCCCTCAGCGCCTCCAGGAAGGGTGAAGGCAGCAATGGCCGATGTCCTATCGGCACTCATTGCTTAAGGATAGAAGCATAGACCCGAACTTCCCCAACACCAGTTAAAAGGCCCGAGGCTCTTCTATCGGAGAGCTAGGAAATTTCGTTCCATAAACTACTAGATATATCAGACAGTTGTGATATAAACCCAAATACCACGAATATTATAAGAGCCTGCTCTCTAATATATTAAAAAGGCCGCAGGCTCTTTTTATAGACTGTTAGCAGCACAATCAAGTTTGGGTGTAACTCCATAAGAAGGTATGAAAATAAATGAAAGTATTCTTGAGCTGGTCAGGTGAATTAAGTCATAAAGTCGCACTTACACTAAGGGATTGGTTACCTTCGGTTATACAATCTATTGAACCATATGTATCGTCTGAAGATATCGATAAAGGCGCTCGTTGGAGTACAGATATAGCGTCGGAGTTAGCAGATTCAAGCTATGGAATTCTGTGCGTAACTAAAGAAAACTTACATGCTCCTTGGCTTACATTTGAAGCTGGTGCGCTGTCGAAAACAATGGATAAATCCTTTGTAAGCCCATTTCTTTTCGATATTAAGAGATCTGAAGTAAATGGACCAATCTTGCAGTTTCAATCAACCATTTTTGAAAAAGAAGATGTTAAAAAACTATTGTTGTCTTTAAATAAAGCAGATAACGGTGAGCAACTTACTTCTGAACGGTTAGAAAAAGCTTTAGGGGTTTGGTATCCAGATTTAGAAAGTCGTTTAAAGAAACTTATGGATATCCAGCCTAAATCAAATGAAGCGGACGAGAATCAACAACAAGATTTAATGTCCAACCAAATCCTGGAAGAAATTTTAGACCTATCACGTGTCAATCAGAAATTACTGAGAAGCCCTAATCTCGATGTCCATAAAGAGCTTGAAGATCTTCGGGGGATGTTAGGCGAAATCATTTCTCGCACGGAAAGAGAAAAAGAAATGCGCATGAGGAAAAGAAATAAATTCCATCCTCATATGCTAGAGGAACTCCTGCACATGTCGCCAAGGTTAGAGAAGAACCTAACGGGTTTTCAAATAGCTATCAGCTTATTTCGGGAAGATTTCCCATGGATATATGATGCGGGTGTAGACTTGGCTAGAACCCTCCGTTCAGAAGTAAACCATATGGAAAAGCGTGATATTGTTGAGGCTTTCCAAGAATTAATTGAATTGTCATTTGAGCACCCAATGATGAGAGAAATGTATATGCCTGATGAGCGCATGTATATGATGGCTAGAGAGCTTCCGCATATTCTAAAAAGATCCTTAGATAGGTACATGTAGCTGCTAACAAGTCAAAGCACACGGACTTGGTAAAGCTGTCACCTTTTTCGCTTGCGCAAAAAGCCGCCATCTTCACCAAGCCGGTGTTTGAGGCGTTATGTCTACACACGAACATCGGAGAAATCTGAATGAATGATGAATCATCACTCTGGTTAAAATTCACTGGAGAGAACTTAGATATGCGCTCCGTTCCTATCTATGAACTCGGAGATACATTAGTCGCAGTTCAAAGAATCATCCATAAAGCATTTCTCTATCAGAATGACAGACTCAAAAAGCGAGCGCAGCTAACGCAGGATGAACGCAAAAGACTATCGCTTCAAATCGTAGAGAGAAGAAAGGAGCTATAGTCAAATCTGGTGTATGAGTTCTCAAGCAGCGATGCCCTGCTGACC